>NZ_CP085530.1:1208750-1860000 GCF_020616155.1 Vogesella sp. XCS3
TTCGGCGTCGTACCAGTATTCTTCGCGCCGCCCATAGCCTTCCAGGGTTTTGGGCAGGTTGTAGCTGGCCCAGCTGGCGAGGCGGTTTTCATTGCGAACCAGGGTGCCGTTGGCGTCGTAGTCGAAACCGCGCTCGATGCCGTCTACGCCTTTGAGGGCGGTCAGGGCATGGGGGCGTACCACGCCGGGGCCGCTGGCGGGGTAGCTGTAGCTGCCAACGCCGCTTTTGTAGGTGATGTTGCCCAGTTCGTCGTAGACGATGTCCTGGGTGCTGACCTAGTTGCCACCGCTGGCCTTGGTGAGGCGGTTCAACTCGTCGTAGCTGAAGTTTTCGTTGTACTGGTACGGGGTGCCGGCGGTGATCTTCAGGTTGCGCGTTTTGAGGTTGCCGACGCTGTCGTAGAGGTAACGTTCCTAGAAGGCGGCACCGGCATCGACGAGCTCGACCCGGTCGCGGTTGTTGTACACGCGGTTGACGGCGACGCTGCCGCCGGCAAACAGCTGGCGGGTGGCGCGCCCGGCGGCGTCGAGGCTATCGGCTTGCCAGTAGGTTTTACCGGTGGCCGCATTGCTGAGTCGTTGCGTCCGACCTGAGCGACCCCGCAAAAGCAAAGGCCACGGCATAGCCGTGGCCTTGTTGTTTTATGGAGCCAGAGCCGGCAATCAGCCCGCCTGCGCCGCCTGCCACTGCGCATGGATGCGGCCAACCTCACCCATCCAGCGCTGCTTGTCCTGCGCTGACAGCCAGCTGGCCTCGAAGCTGTTGTTCACCAGCTGTACCACTTCTTCTGCCGTCAGGCCCAGCGCCTCGCGGCAGGCGTAGAAGTTCTGGTTCAGGTAGCCGCCAAAGTAAGCCGGGTCGTCCGAATTCACCATGGCTGCCAGGCCGGCCTGCAGCATGCGGCGCAGCGGGTGCTGGCTCAGGTTTGGCGTGACCTGCAGGCGCTGGTTGGACAGCGGGCACACGGTAAGCGGCGTACGGTCTGCGGCCAACCTTTGCACCAGCGCCTCGTCCTCCAGGCTGCGTACGCCGTGGTCGATGCGGCATACCTGCAGCAAGTCCAGCGCCTCGAGCACATACGCCGCCGGGCCTTCTTCACCGGCGTGCGCCACGCAAGGCAAGCCCAGCGCGTGGCAACGGGCAAACAGGCGGGCAAACTTGGACGGCGGGTGGCCCAGCTCGCTGGAATCCAGCCCGAAGCCGTCAATGCCGGCCAGGAACGGCTCGGCCTGATCCAGCACCGCCATGCCGGCCTCTTCGCTGAGGTGGCGCAAAAAGCTCATGATCAGGCGCGAGCTCATGCCCCACTGCTCCTGGGCGGCGTCCAGCGCACGGCGAATGCCGTGGTAGACGGTGGCAAAGGCGATGCCGCGGTCGGTATGCGTTTGCGGGTCGAAGAAAATCTCGGTGTGCACGATGCGGTCGGCGTGCGCGCGTTCCAGGTAGGCCCAGGTCAGGTCGTAAAAATCCTGCTCGGTTTGCAGCACACCCGCACCGGCGTAGTACAGGTCCAGAAACGATTGCAGGCTGTCGAACTGGTAAGCGGCGCGCAGCGTGTCGATATCGGCGTACGGCAGCGTGATGCCGTTGCGGGCGGCCAGGGCAAACATCAGCTCCGGCTCCAGCGTGCCTTCAATGTGCAGGTGCAGCTCGGTTTTGGGCAGCGCCGCAATCAGCGCGTCTACGGGGTGGGTCATGGCGGGCTTTCTGCAAGGTTGGCCGCAGCGGGCGGCCGGGTCATTCGTGATAGCCCTGCCAGTGCCAGGCAGCAAAACAAAAAGCCCCGCGCTAATGCGCAGGGCTTTTTGATTCTGGCGGAGAGGGGGGGATTCGAACCCCCGTCAGGGTATTACCCTGAACACGCTTTCCAGGCGTGCGACTTAAGCCACTCATCCACCTCTCCAGAATGTGTTGCTGGCAGCTTGGGCTGCGGCAATCTCCGGCTGGGCGCAGATTGTAAATACTGGCGGAGAGGGGGGGATTCGAACCCCCGTCAGGGTATTACCCTGAACACGCTTTCCAGGCGTGCGACTTAAGCCACTCATCCACCTCTCCAGATGGCTCTCTTCGACCGGCCTTGCGGCGTTTTGTCGTCAGAGGCTGCGCATTCTAGTGAAGCCCCCCCGCCTTGGCAAGCTTTTTTACAAAAAAATGCATACTTGCCCTGCCCTGCGGCCAACTGGCCGTGCCTGCCAGCCACACCCGGCCCGGCCAAACCCTTGATCGCATTGCGCATTCCGGCGCAGGCTCGCACCCAGCAGCCAGCCTGCGCGGCTTCAGGTAGAATTGCGGCATTGCAAAACACACCCCGTGAAAACACGATGCGCATTGCCCTAGCCCAGTTCAACCCGGTTGTTGGCGACATCACCGGCAATACCCAGAAAATCCTGACCCTGGCCAAGCAAGCCATGGCGCAGGGGGCCGATATCCTGGTGACCCCCGAGCTGGCGCTGACCGGCTACAGCCCGGAAGACCTGCTACTGCGCGACCATTTCTATCGCGCCATTGCCGCCGGCCTGGACGAGCTGGAGCAGCTGGACGGCATTACGCTGGTGATTGGCCACCCGGCCAAGCTGGGCAACGAACGCTTTAACGCTGCCACCGTGCTGCGCGATGGCCACCGTCTAGGCCAGTACCACAAGATGCTGCTGCCCAATAACGAAGTCTTCGACGAGTGCCGCTACTTCACCCCCGGCGCGGCACCGCTGGTATTCGAACAAAACGGCGTGCAGGTCGGTGTGCTGATCTGCGAAGACGTCTGGTCTATCGAGCCGGCTGCCGAAGCCGCCGACGCCGGCGCCAATGTGATCGTGTCGCTGAACGCCTCGCCGTTCCACCGCAACAAGATCGACACCCGCCATGAAATGCTGCGCTACCGCGTGCAGGAAACCGGCCTGCCCATCGCCTACGTCAACCTCACCGGCGGCCAGGACGAACTGGTATTCGACGGCGGCTCGTTCGCGCTGGACAAACAGGGCGAGCTGGTGGCCCAGGCCGCTGCCTACGACGACGAGCTCCTGCTGCTGGACTACCAGGACGGCGACCTCGCCCCGGCCAGCCAGGCCACCCTGCCCGGCGAGCTGGAAAGCGCATACCGCGCGCTGGTGGTAGGCGTGCGCGACTACATCAACAAAAACGGCTTCCCCGGCGCACTGCTGGGCCTGTCCGGCGGTATCGACTCTGCGCTCACGCTGGCCATCGCGGTGGACGCGCTGGGCGCCGAGCACGTGCACGCGGTCATGATGCCGTCGCGCTACACCGCCGACATCAGCGTGGACGACAGCCGCGACATGGTGCAGCGCGTGGGCGTGAAGTACGACGAAATCGAAATCTGGCCGATGTACGAAAGCTTCATGGCCGCGCTGGCACCGTCGTTTGACGGCCTGGCCATGGACACCACCGAAGAAAACCTGCAGGCGCGCATTCGCGGCACCCTGCTGATGGCGCTGTCCAACAAAACCGGCAAGCTGGTGCTGACCACCGGCAACAAGTCGGAAATGACCACCGGCTACTGCACGCTGTACGGCGACATGGCCGGCGGCTTTGCCGTGCTGAAAGACGTGGCCAAAACCCTGGTATTCGAGCTGTGCCGCTGGCGCAACACCCAGGGCGACATCATCCCCGAGCGCATCATCACCCGCCCGCCGTCGGCCGAGCTGCGCCCGGACCAGAAAGACCAGGACAGCCTGCCGCCGTACGAGGTGCTGGACGCCATCATGGCGCGCTACGTGGAGCACAATATGTCGGCCGCCGAGATCATCCGCGACGGTTTTGCCGAAGCCGACGTCAACAAGGTGGTACGCCTGCTGAAGATCAACGAATACAAGCGCCGCCAGGCACCGGTGGGCCCGCGCATTACCCATCGCGGCTTCGGCAAGGACTGGCGCTACCCCATTACCAACCGCTTCAGTTAAGCCGCCGCTGCGGCCAACCTGCCAGGGTTGGCCGCACCTCGCTGGCGGCATGCACTGCCCGCCAGAGTGTTAAGCCTTGTTAAGCAGTGCGAATCCCCCGCCGCGCAGGCGGTCACACTGCCAGGACCCCACACAAGGAACACCATGAAGATCATCGCCAGCACCCTGCTCTGCCTTGCCCTGGCCGCACCGGCCCACGCCGCCGCCATTGCCCAGCTCAAACAGTTTGTCAGCAGCACCAAAACCCTGTCTGCCAGCTTCAGCCAGACCGTCAGCAGCAAAGGCAAGCAGGAAACCGCCAGCGGCATCATGGAGCTGCAACGCCCCGGCAAACTGCGCTGGGCGTATAGCAAGCCGTTCGAGCAGCTGATCGTGGGCGACGGCAACACGCTGTGGATCTACGACAAAGAGCTGGCACAAATCACCAAGCGCAAGCAGGCCGGCGCACTGGGCAGCAGCCCGGCCGCCCTGCTGGCCGGCAGCAACGCCATCGAGCGCGACTACCTGCTGCGCGAAATGGGCAAACAGGGTGATGTTGAGTGGCTGGCTGCCAGCCCCAAAAAAGCCGACAACACCTTTGAGTCCATCAAAATGGGTTTCAGCAACAACCAGCTGGTGGAAATGGAGCTGAGCGACAGCTTTGGCAACCAGACCCGCATCCGCTTTAGCGACATCAAGAAAAACCCGGCACTGCCTGCGGCCAACTTCAGCTTTACCCCGCCCAAGGGCGTAGACCTGGTCAGCGAGTAAGCGATGGACCTGTTTGCACGCGAGCCGCACAAGCCACTGGCCGAGGCGCTGCGCCCCACCACACTGGACGACGTGATAGGCCAGCAGCACCTGATCGGCCCCGGCAAACCGCTGCGCATGGCTATCGAGGCGCAAGTACCGCACAGCATGATGCTGTGGGGGCCGCCCGGCGTGGGCAAAACCACGCTGGCGCGCATTCTGGCCAATGCCTTCGATGCCGATTTCATTCCGCTATCGGCCGTACTGTCCGGCGTCAAAGACATTCGCGAAGCGGTAGAACGCGCCCACGCTACGCTGCAGCGCAGCGGGCGGCGCACCATCCTGTTTGTGGACGAAGTCCACCGCTTCAACAAAAGCCAGCAGGATGCGTTTTTGCCGTTTGTGGAATCCGGCCTGCTTACCTTCATTGGCGCCACCACGGAAAACCCCTCGTTCGAGGTAAACGCCGCGCTACTGTCGCGCGCCCAGGTGTACGTGCTGAAGTCGCTGGCCACCGACGAGCTACAGGCGCTGTTCGAGCGGGCTGCGGCCAACGGTGCGCTGGACGGCCTGAGCTTTGACGACGACGCCCGCGCCGCCCTCACCGGCTACGCCGACGGCGACGCACGCCGCTTCCTGAACCTGCTGGAACAAACCCGCACCGCTGCGCTGGCACGCAAAACCGCCCGCATCGACAGCGCCTTCCTGGCCGAAGTACTCAGCGTTAACGCCCGCCGTTTCGACAAAGGTGGCGACGCCTTCTACGACCAGATTTCGGCACTGCACAAATCGGTACGCGGCTCCAACCCCGACGCCGCGCTGTACTGGCTGACACGCATGCTGGACGGCGGTGCCGACCCGCGCTACCTGGCGCGGCGCATCGTGCGCATGGCGTGGGAAGACATCGGCCTGGCCGACCCGCGCGCCATGCAGATCGCCAACGACGCCGCCACCACCTACGAGCGCCTGGGCAGCCCCGAGGGCGAGCTGGCGCTGGGCCAGGCGGTGATCTACCTGGCCATAGCGGCCAAGAGCAATGCCGGCTACATGGCGTATAATGCTGCCCGTGCTTTCGTGGCAGGCGACAGCTCGCGCCCGGTACCGGTACACTTGCGCAATGCGCCTACCCGGCTGATGAAAGAGCTGGGCTACGGCCACGAATACCGCTACGCCCACGACGAGCCGCACGCGTATGCGGCGGGCGAAACCTATATGCCGGAAGGCCTGGAAGATGTGCGCTGGTATGAGCCGGTGCCGCGCGGGCTGGAGGGCAAGATTGCCGACAAGCTGGCCTTTTTACGCCAGCTGGATGACGAAGCCAATACCAAGAAACAGGACTGAAACATGCTGGACATTCAACTGCTGCGCAGCAATATCGAAGAAGTGGCGGCCCGCCTGGCCGCCCGTGGCTACACCCTGGAAGCAGACGCTTTCAACAGCCTGGAAGCCGAACGCAAATCCCTGCAAACCCGCATGCAGGACCTGCAATCCCAGCGCAACAGCAGCTCCAAGCAGATTGGCATTGCCAAGAAAAACGGCGAAGACGTGTCCGCCATCATGGCGCAGGTTGCCTCGCTGGGTGACGAGCTGAAGGCCGCCGAAGACGCCTTCGCCGCGGTACAAAGCCGCCTGGACAACTGGCTGCTCACCATCCCCAACCTGCCGCACGAGTCGGTACCGGCGGGTGAAGACGAGAGCGGCAACGTGGAAGTGCGCCGCTGGGGCACCCCGCGCAGCTTTGATTTCGACATCAAGGACCACGTCGACGTGGGCGCCCCGCTGGGCCTGGACTTCGAAACCGGCGCCAAGCTGTCCGGCGCACGCTTTACCGTGCTGCGCGCCGACATCGCCCGCCTGCACCGCGCGCTGGCGCAGTTCATGCTGAACACCCATACCGAACAACACGGCTACAGCGAAACCTACACCCCGTACATCGTCAACAGCGACGTGCTGTACGGCACCGGCCAGCTGCCGAAGTTTGCCGAAGACATGTTCCGCGTCGAGCGTGGTGGCGAAGCTGCCGCCCAGGCGCAGTACCTGATCTCCACCTCGGAAATCACCATGACCAATATGGTGCGCGAGTCGGTACTGAAACACGACGAGCTGCCGCTGAAGTTTACCGCCCACTCGCCTTGCTTCCGCTCCGAAGCCGGCGCCTACGGCCGTGACACTCGCGGCCTGATCCGCCAGCACCAGTTCGACAAGGTGGAAATGGTACAAATCGCCCACCCCGAGCACTCGTTTGCCGCGCTGGACGAAATGGTGGGCCACGCCGAAGTCATCCTGCAGCAGCTGGGCCTGCCGTACCGCGTGATGGCGCTGTGCAGCGGCGACATGGGCTTTGGCGCCCACAAGACCTTCGACCTGGAAGTGTGGCTGCCAGCGCAGAACACCTACCGCGAGATCAGCTCCTGCTCCAATATGGGCGACTTCCAGGCGCGCCGCATGATGGCCCGCTTCAAGGACGCCGATGGCAAAAACCGCTACGTACACACCCTGAACGGCTCCGGCCTGGCAGTGGGCCGTACACTGGTAGCAGTACTGGAGAACTACCAGAACGCAGACGGCAGCGTCACCATCCCGGAAGTGCTGCGCCCGTACATGGGTGGCCGCGACAAGATCGGCGGCTAAGCCCCATCCGCACAGGGTTGGCCGCATGCGGCCAACCTGGCAAACAAAAAGCCGATGCATATGCATCGGCTTTTTGTTTGCCAGCCACAACGCAGGCTCAGTGCGCCAGCTCGGCCTGCAACATGCTACGGAAAGCTTCGGCTGGCATAGGCTTGCCAAACAGGTAGCCCTGCGCCATGTGGCAGCCCTCGGCTTGCAGGAAGTCACGGTGCGCAGCTAGCTCCACCCCCTCCGCCACAATAGACAAGCCCAGGCTGCGGCCCATGGAAATAATGGCCGAGGCGATGGCGGCGTCGTCACGGTCGTGATCCAGGTCCTTGATGAAGGAACGGTCGATCTTCAACACCTGCACCGGCAAGCGCTTGAGGTAGGCCAGCGAGGAGTAGCCGGTACCGAAATCGTCAATCGCCAGCGTGACACCGATATCGCGCAAGCCTTCCAGCGCTTTCATCACCTCCACGTCGGTATCCATCGCCGTGCTCTCGGTCATCTCCAGCTCCAGGCAGGACGCCGGCAAGCCGGTATCAGCCAGTATCTCGCGCACGCTATCCACGATCTGGCCAAACTTGAGCTGCCGCCCGGACAGGTTGACCGCCACCTTGCCCTCAAAACCGAACTCGTCCAGCAGCGTCTTGCTGAAACGGCAGGCCTCTTGCAACACCCAGCTACCCAGCGGCACGATCAGCGCACACTCTTCCGCCACCGGGATAAATTCGGCAGGCGGCACCATGCCCATCTCCGGATTGTGCCAGCGTATCAGCGCCTCCATGCCCACCAGGCGGCCACTGGCCACCTCTACCTTGGGCTGGTACCACACCTGGAATTCCTGCTTCATCAGCGCGCGGTGCAGGCTGTACTCCAGCTTTAGACGCGCCATGGCGCTGGCGTTCATATCGGCGGTGTAGAACTGGAAGGTATTCTTGCCGCGGCTCTTGGCACGGTACATGGCGGCATCGGCATTCACCAGCAGGCTTTCTGCGGTATTGCCATCGTCAGGGAACATGGCAATACCCAGGCTGGCAGACACGAATACCTTGTTACCCGCCCCCAGCACCACCTCGCCGGTGATGCTTTCCAGCATGGTTTGCGCCAGGCTGGCAACGGCATTCGGCTGCGCGATACCAGACAGCAGCACGGTAAATTCGTCGCCCGCCAGGCGGGCGGCCACCGCCCCGGCAGGCAGCTGGTTCTGGATCCGGCAGGCTATCTTGACCAATAGCTCGTCGCCGGCCTGGTGACCCAGGGTGTCATTGATGAGCTTGAAACGGTCCAGGTCAATAAAGATCAGCGCCAGCCGCTGCGTTTGCTCCAGCGCACGCTCTACCGCCAGCTGCAGCTTTTCGCCAAACAGCGTGCGGTTGGGCAGCCCGGTCAACGCGTCGTGGTTGGCCAGAAAATGCAGGCGCTCTTCTGCCTGCTTGCGCTGGGTAATGTCGGTAAACACCGCCACGTAGTGCCGCGCCCCGCCGTGGCCGTCGGGTATGGCGGTGATCGTCAGGTGCTCGGTATACAGCAGGCCACTTTTACGGCGGTTAACCACCTCGCCCTGCCACATGCCCTGCTGCTTGAGCTGGCCCCACATACGCTGGTAAAAGTCATCGCCCTGGCGGCCGGACTTGAGCAGCGCAGGCGTCTGCCCGACTGCCTCGTCCCGCGTATACCCGGTAATCCGGCTGAAAGCAGGGTTGACCGACTGGATAATGCCGTTCTGGTCGGTGATCAAAATGCCTTCCATAGTGGACTCGAACACCTTGTCCGCCAGTTGCAGGCTCTCACGCGAGCGCAGCAGCGCTTCGTCGCGTTCGCGCAGCACGGCGCGCAGCTCGGACAAATACTCCTGCTCGATGGACGCCAGAATGTCCGCCATGCTGATGATGGCCAAGAGCTTGCCGTCGTCAGCCACTACACCCAGGTGGCGGATCTGGTATTCCATGAATACCTTGCGCGCCGCCAGCAAGGTCAGCGTGGCCGGCACCGAACGCAAGGGGTAGCTGGCCAGGTCGGCCGCGCAGCGCGTTTCGTCCGGCTGCGCCAGAAAACGCACCATGTCACGGCGCGTGATAATGCCCCAGCTGCCATCGGGGTAACGCACCGCCAGCGCTTCTACCGAAAAGTCCCGCATGCACTGCATGACTTCTGCCGCCGGCGCTTCGGCGTAGATCACCACCAGCGACTCGCGCGCCAGGCTATCGAGCCGCTTCATGCGCAGGAACAGCTCGGCGTCCTGATTGAGCAGAATATCCGTAGCCGACACCACGCCCACCATCTTGCCGTGTTCATCACGCACGATCAGGTGGCGTACATTGTTTTCCATCAGCACGCGCGTCGCGTCCTGCAGCGGGCAATCCAATGCAATACCCAGCACCGGCGAGCTCATCATGCTGCCCATACTCTGGCTGGCCATATCGTCCTGGCGCAAGTCCAGCTTGATCGCGTCGGTTTCGGTCCAGATCCCTACCGGCTCGCCGGACTCGTCCACCACCACAATCGACCCGCACAAAGCGTCACACATGGCGCGCGCCGCCTCGGCCACCGACAGGGTGGGCGGGCAACACAGGACATTCCGGGACACAATGCTTTCAACGGTATGCGATAGGGACACGCCAGGCTCCAGAGGACAACATATAAGTAAATATCTATTTACAGTTTAACAGCTCATTTGAAAGCTATTGCAAAGAAAAATCCAGAAAGATACCAGTTTGGCCACGCCGGGGTGACCGGCCACCGGCATCAGGCCCTTTCTTCTCTGATTCGCGTAAATATTACAGCATCTTATCAAAAATGCCGCACGCATCCACAGATACATCATTTATATCCGGCGCACGGAAAAACCCTTCACCTTCTGGCCAAAACTGCCGATAAAGCAGATGCCTATCCGTATATTCTGACTGGAGCCATCATGGACATCAGCAGCATCAGCAGCCGCCCGGCCTTGCCTGCCAGCGTGCCTGCCAATACCAAAACACAGGCCAGTGCCGACACCAGCCCCGGCGAAGCCCAGGAAAAAGTAGAACTGGGCCAACGCCAGCTGGACGAGGCCCAAACCTACGGCGACCCACGCAAAACCGCAGCCAAAGACAAGCCGGACCTGCAAAGCATGCTGGACGAATCAAACCGCAAGGTAGACGAGTTCATGCAATTGCTCGGTGGCATGGTGGAAAAACAAGGCCTGGAATGGAGCAAGCTGGTCAGCGGCGAGCAGAAGCTCAGCGCCGACGCCGAAACCATTGCCAAGGCCAAAGAAGCCGTGTCCGAGGACGGTGAATTCGGCGTGCGCAAGACCGCCGAGCGCATTTTGACTTTTGCCAAGATGGGTATAGGTGATGACCCGGAAAAACTGGCCACGTTCCGCAAGGCGGTAGAGAAAGGCTTTGACGACGCCGCCAAAATGCTGGGCGGCAAGCTGCCACAGATCAGCGAAGACACCCGCAAGGTGATCATGGCCGAGTTCGACCGCTGGGAAAAAGAAGGTATCCCGACTGGCGACGCCGTCAGCCTGAAAAAAGCCGACAGCGCCGACACCGGCAAAGCACAAACCAGCATCAACACCAGCGCCTGACGCCACCCGGCACCAAGCCAACCAGCCCGCCTAGGCGGGCTTTTTGCTGCCTGCGCTCTGTTATACTGCCGCCTTGTCGAATTTTGCTCTTTAAGCCCGCATGACCACCCCCACCCTGCCCGAACTCAAAGCCGCCCTCTCCACCTGCCTGCTGCGCGACCGCCACATCCTGAAACGCAAGCTGCAGGACGCCGAACAACGCGTGCGCAAGCAGCAGCCTGCCGACAAGCTGCTGGCCGACATCGCCGCGCAAGTTGCCCGCTCCGCCAGCCGCGCCGCCGTACGCGCCGAGCACCTGCCGCGGCCAACGTTTGACGACGCACTGCCGGTCAACCAGAAGCTGGACGATATCAAGGCAGCGATTGCGGCCAACCAGGTGGTGATCATTTGCGGCGAAACCGGCTCCGGCAAAACCACGCAGCTACCCAAGATCTGCCTGGAGCTGGGCCGTGGCGTGTACGGGCTGATCGGCCATACCCAGCCGCGCAGGTTGGCCGCACGCTCGGTGGCCACGCGCATCGCACAGGAACTGGGCAGCGAGCTGGGCACCCATGTGGGTTTCAAGGTGCGCTTTAACGACAAGCAGTCCGAGCGCAACGTCATCAAGCTGATGACCGACGGTATCCTGCTGGCCGAAACGCAGACCGACCGCTACCTGAGCAACTACGACACCATCATCATCGACGAGGCGCACGAACGCAGCCTCAACATCGACTTTCTGCTGGGCTACCTCAAGCAGCTGCTGCCACGCCGCCCCGACCTGAAAGTGATCATCACCTCGGCCACCATCGACGCCGACCGCTTTGCCCGCCACTTTAACAACGCGCCAGTGATAGAAGTGTCCGGCCGTACCTACCCGGTAGAGGTGCGCTATCGCCCACTGAAGCAGCGCGACGAGGACGAGCGTGAAATGGAGATGGAAGACGCCATCGTGGAGGCGGTGTCCGAAATCTCGCGCCACGGTGCTGGCGATATTCTGGTGTTTCTGCCCGGCGAGCGCGAAATCCGCGACACCGCCGACAAGCTGCGCCGCAGCGGCATCCGCCATTACGAGATCCTGCCGCTGTTTGCCCGCCTGTCCAACGAAGACCAGCAGAAAATCTTCAAGCCATCCGGCGGGCGCCGCATCGTGCTGGCCACCAACGTGGCGGAAACCTCGCTCACCGTGCCGGGCATCAAATACGTGATCGATACCGGCCTGGCGCGTATCAAGCGTTACAGCCCGCGCGCCAAGGTAGAACAGCTGCAGGTAGAGAAAATCTCGCAGGCGGCGGCGCGCCAGCGCGCTGGCCGTTGCGGCCGTGTCGAGGCCGGTATTTGCGTACGCCTGTACGACGAGGCCGACTTCAACGCCCGCAGCGCATTTACCGACCCGGAAATCGTGCGCAGCAGCCTGGCAGCGGTGATCCTGCGCATGGCTGCGCTGCAGCTGGGCGTGGTTGACCAGTTCCCCTTTATCGAGCCGCCGTCCAGCCGACTGATTGCCGACGGCTACCAGGTACTGCAAGAGCTGGGCGCGGTGGACGAACAGCTGACGCTCACCGCTGTGGGCAAAGAGCTGGCACGCATTCCGGTGGACCCCAAGGTTGGCCGCATGTTGCTGGCCGGCCGCGACTTTGGTTGCGTGCGCGAGGTATTGATCATCGCTGCCGGCCTGTCGATACAAGACCCGCGCGAGCGGCCGTTCGAAGCCCGCGAGGCAGCCGACCGCGCACACACGCGCTTTAACGACGAGAAGTCCGATTTCCTGTCCTGGCTGCACCTGTGGGACTTCTTTGCCGACGCGCTGGCCAACAAGCAAAGCAACCGCCAGCTGGTGAACCTGTGCCACGAGCACTTTTTGTCGCACCTGCGCATGCGCGAGTGGCGCGAGCTGCACGCCCAGCTGGTGGACATTGCCGCCGAGATGGGCCTGATCGACAAGGACAAGGCCCACGCCCCGGCCCCGGTCCAGGCCAACCTGGAAACCAGCGCCAAGAAACGCGCCCAGGCCGACACCGTGGCGTACGAAAGGCTGCACAAGGCGCTGCTGACCGGCCTGATCGGCAATATCGGCATGAAGTCGCAGGAAAGCGACGACTACACCAGCGCCCGCGGTGGCAGCTTTCTGGTATTCCCCGGTACCGGCCTGAAAAAATTGCGCCCCAAATGGGTGGTCGTGGCCGAGCTGGTAGAAACCACCAAGCTGTACGGCCGCTGCGTAGCCAAGATCGAGCCGGAATGGGTGGAAGCCGTGGCGCCGCACCTGATCCGCCTGCATCACTTCGAGCCGCACTGGGAAAAAGCCCGTGGCGAAGTGGTGGCCAGCGAGCGGGTGACGCTGTTCGGCCTGACGCTGATTGCACGCCGTCCGGTGAGCTACGGCCGCATTGCCCCCGAAGAAGCGCGCGAGTTGTTTATCCGCGGCGCATTGGTAGCCATGGAATACGTGAGCAACGCGCCGTTCTTCCAGCGCAACCAGCAGCTGATCCGCGAAGTGGAGCAGCTGGAGCACAAGGCGCGCCGCCAGGACGTGCTGGTGGACGAAGAGGCGTTGTACGCTTTTTACGCCGAACGCATTGCCAGCGACGTGGTAGACGCCGCCAGCTTTGAGGCGTGGCGCAAAACCGCCGAGCAGGCCAACCCGAAAGTGCTGTTCCTCACCCGCGAGGAGCTGATGCGCCATGCCGCCGAGCACGTGTCGGAAAACCAGTTCCCCGAGTGGCGCGAGCTGGCAGAAAGCCGCTGCCGCCTGCGCTACCGCTTCGAGCCCAATCACCCGCTGGACGGCGTCACCATCGACCTGCCGCTGGCGGTGCTCAATACCTTGCAGCCAGCCGAGTTCGAATGGCTGGTGCCGGGCATGATCCGCGAAAAACTGCAGACCATGATCAAAGGCCTGCCCAAGCAGCTACGCCGCAGCTGCGTGCCGGTACCCGACTTTGTCACCCAGTTTCTGCTGACCGAACCGGACACCGCCAAGCCGATCGGCCCGCAGCTGGCGCACTTCATCCTGCGCCATACCGGCGGCGTAAAAGTAGAGCCTCTGGCCTTTGATGCCATCGAGCTGCCAGCGCACTTGCTGTTCAACTTCCGCATTGTGGACGATGGCAAGCAGGAAATCGGCATGGGCCGCGACCTCCTGGCGCTGCAAAAGCAGTTTGGCCAGGCGGCACAGCTGACCTTCCGTGACACCAGCGCCGAATTCGAGCGCGACCACGTAGAAGCGTGGGACTTTGGCGAGCTGCCGCAGGCGATACAGTTTGCCCGTGGCCGCCAGCAGCTTACCGGCTTTCCGGCACTGACCATCGAAACCGACGCCAAGGGCGAGCACGTAGCTATCCGTCTGTTCGACACCGAGGGTGCGGCCAACGTAGCGCACCGCAAAGGGGTAATCCGCCTGCTGCAGTACCAGCTCAAAGAGCATATGAAGCAGATGAACAAGGGCCTGCCGGGCATGACGCAGCTGGGCCTGCAGCTGCGCAATGTGTGCAATGTGGACGAGCTGCTGCAGGACGCCATCGCCGCTATCTGCGACCGTGCCTTTATCGGCGACGACGACGTGCCGCGCACAGAGAAGGCGTTTAATGATCAGAAAGCCCGCGCCCGCACCCGTCTGCCAGCTGTCACACAGGCGGTAACCGGCTACCTGAACCAGATTGCCGCCGAGTACGGGCTGCTCAGCGCCAAACTGCAAAAACACAAACTGGGTTTCGAACTGAAACAGCAGCTGGAACGCCTGGTGTACAAAGGCTTTCTGTACGCCACACCATGGAGCCAGCTGCCCCACCTGCCTCGCTATATGAAGGCAATGAGTTTGCGCATGGATAAACAGCCGACCAACGCCCAGCGCGATGGCCAGCGCGGCGCCGAAATCCGCGAGCTATGGGCGCGCTGGGAAGCCCGCATGGCAGAAGAAGCCGAACGCGGCCAACCTTCGCCGCAGCTGCAGGCCTTCCGCTGGCATATCGAGGAGCTGCGTGTGGGCCTGTTTGCACAAGAGCTGAAAACGCCGTACCCGGTGTCCGGCAAGCGCCTGGAAAAGCTGTGGAGCGAGCTGCCACGCGGCATCTAAGCCCCGAACTGCCTCGGCACCATGCCGTGGCAGACTAAAAACAGCACCTCGGTACAGGCTGGCCGGCTTTATTGCCATGCTTGCCAGCCACCGTAACCGATTTGTGCCAGAATTCTGCATAAGCTCATTCGCGTCTGCCCATCATGCAAAGCACAGAACACAAAGCGCCCCTCGATAGCATCCTGAAGGTAGGTGAAACCCTGCCGGCCGACATTTATGCGGCCAACGGGCTGCTGCTATTGCGCAAGGGGCACTATGTGCTGAACGAAAAGCAGCGCGAACGGCTGGTGGCCCTGGGTATGACCCACCCGGCCAGCGCGCTACCGCCGGTTGAAAGCGATCTTGCCCGTATCAGTGGCGAATTCAGCCCGTTTGAAGAAATCCAGTATGCCGCGCGCCACCTGGACTACCTGCTGGGCGCAGGCCTGTCGGCACGCGGCTTCGAGCAGCGTGTGCGGGCGCTGGCCAACCGCCTGATTGCCTTTACCGAAAAAGCCCCGGATGGCATGCTGGCCTCGCTGTTACTGGTGCCACTGGCAAAATACTCGTCAGCGCACAGTATTCACGTTGGCATCATCCTGGCGGTGCTGACCCGCAGGCTGTCGCTGGAGCAGCCCGAACGCAATAGCCTGATCTCGGCGGCGCTCACCATGAACCTGTCCATTGCCAGCCTGATGGACGAGCTGCACCACCAAAGCAGCCCGCTAAGCCAGGAACAGCGCAACCTGATAGAAGGCCACCCGCTGCTATCGTCCGCCATGTTGCGCGAGCTGGGCATTACAGACGAGTTATGGCATTTACTGGTACAGACCCACCATGAAAAATGGGACGGCAAAGGCTACCCTTACCGGCTGGACAAAGAAAACATCGAGTCGCTGTCTCACCTGCTGCACCTGGCCGACGTCACCGCCGCCAAGCTGGTGCCGCGCACTTACCGCTCGGCCATGAAACCCAATACCGCGCTGGCGCAAATCTTCATGGAAGCGAATGCGCTGTTTGACTACCGCTTCACCTCATTGCTGGTGAAAGAGCTGGGCATCTATCCGCCGGGCAGTTTTGTACAGCTGGCAAACCAGGAAATGGGCGTGGTTCTCAGCCGGCGCGAACGTGCCGATGAACCCTGCGTAGCCGTGCTGCGACGCAACGATGGTGCGCCGTACAACAAACCACAGCTGCGCGAGGCTAGCGCGCACGAGTACCGCATCCTGCAAGCCATTGACCAGAAACAGATTGGCATTCGCCCGCAATATCTGGCCAGCCTCTGGGCAAGGCATCGATCTGGAAGCTCGACTTATAAATGAGCCAACAAGTGATACACTGTATTTATATGCGCAACTCGTAAAACCATAATGCCATGACCGAGAAAAGCAAGCTGTCGGCCGACATGATCCTGGTGGGCAAGCAACTGCCCGTCGACGTATACCACCGTAGCGGCATGCTGCTGGTAAAGCAGGGGCATTACGTGCTGACGCCGGAGCAAAAGCGGAAGCTGGTAGAACACGGCCAACTTGATAACTCGGCAAAAGCTGCGCTGGTGGAAAAAGAGCTGCGTGAGCGTCGCGAGCGACAAGAGCAGGAACGGCGCCAGGCGGCGAATCAGGTACTCAACCCGCTGGTTGAGCTGGATCAGCTGGCGCACAAGGTCAACGGCCTGCTGAACCGTTATTTCCATTCCCAGCACTTTTGCAGCGATATAAACCACGTAGCCAGCCGCCTGCTCACGCTGGCGGAAAAGCAGCCTGACGGGCTGATTGCCTCCTGTCTGCTGGTACCATTTAACGACTATGGCAGCATGCATAGCCTGCACACCGCCGCCATGCTGGGCATTCTGGGCCGCCGCCTGAATTTGCCGCCCAAGGAAATGCATGTTTTGCTGTGCGCCGCGCTGACCATGAATATTGCAGCCACCAAGCTGCACACCGACCTGAGCAAGCAAGAGACTGCGCTGGATGCTTCGCAGAAATCGGACATGTACGCACACCCGCTATTGTCTTCTGCCATCCTGCGCGACCTGGGAGTAGATGATGAGCGCTGGCATTTACTGGTACAGCAGCACCACGAAGAATGGAACGGCTCGGGCTACCCCTACGGGCTGAAGAAAGAAGAGATTGACCCGGGTGCCCACCTGATCCGCCTGACCGATGTCCTGACATCGCTGCTGGTTACGCAGGCGCATCGTGCTGGCCGTTTGCCATCCATTGCACTGGGGCGGCTGTTCAAAGGCGAATTCAGCGAGTTCGACCCGCGTTTTGTTGCCCTGCTGATCAAAGAGCTGGGTATCTACCCGCCCGGCAGCTTTGTACGACTGGCCAATCACGAGATTGCCGTTGTCACGCACCGGCCAAGCGACAGCAATACCAAACACCCCAAGGTCGCCGCCATCCGCTCGGCCAGCGGGGAAATGTACGGCGAACCGCTGCCACGCAACACCCGCACCACCGAGCACAGCATTACGGAGCCTATCTCCTTGAAAGAGGCCGGCGTGCGCCCGGCATTCCTGCTGAAAATCTGGAATACCTGACATTACACCTACATACAAAAAGACCCGCTTACGCGGGTCTTTTTCATGGCGCAGACAGGTTCAGGAGAAATGCTCTTCTGCCGACAGATAGCGCCACTTGCCGGTAGGCAGATCACCCAGCATGATGGTGCCGATACGAATGCGCTTCAGGCCCACGACATGCAAGCCTACCAGCTCGCACATGCGGCGAATCTGGCGCTTTTTGCCTTCTTTCAGGATAAAACGCAGCTGGTCTTCGTTCTGCCACCATACCTTGGCCGGCAACAGCGCCTCGCCATCCAGTGACAAACCGTGATTCAGCAATTTCAGGCCTTCGGGCGTCAGGTTACCCTCTACCCGCACCAGGTACTCCTTTTCCACATCCGAACGCTCGCCAATAATTTCTTTGGCAATACGGCCATCTTGCGTCAGCACCAGCAGCCCCACCGAATCGATATCCAGACGCCCGGCAGGTGCCAGGCCTTTCATGTGATCGCGGGTAAAGCGGATACCCGACTTGTCCTCTACCCAATGGTTATCCGGTGTAATCAGCGCTGCGGCCGGCTGATAACCGTTTTCCGCCTGGCTGGACACATAACCCATAGGCTTGTTGATCAGGATGGTCACACGCTGCGCCTGCGCCTTGCCCAGGCGATCATCAAGCTGGATCTGGTCGGCGGGCGTGACTTTCTGCCCCAGCACGGCCACCTCGCCATTAACGCGCACCCAGCCTTGCTCGATATAGCTATCGGCCTCGCGGCGGGAACACAAACCCATCTCGGCCATGCGTTTTGACAAGCGTACTGGTTCCATAATGACTCCGCGTAAAAGGTAGACAAAACAATAGCGCCTACCTGTGATGAGGGGCGCTATTGTACGGCAGCCAGGGTTGGCCGCAAAGCGGAATCAGATATGGTTGAATAACGATAACTGGCCGATCTGGGCATAGGTTTTCTGGCTGGTCTGCAAAGCCGTCATCGCCATCTGGAATTCCGATGTTGCCTTGGCAAAATCCAGGTCTACCAGGTTACTCATCTGGCTGGCGTACTGTACCGACATGCTCTCGCCCAGCTGCTGCAGTGAGTCGATTTCCTGCTGACGGCCACCCACACTGGCCTGCCCGGCCAACAGCGTGGCAAGGCCTTGATCCAGGCCGGACAGCACCGCTTGCAAGTCGGCACTATACGTCGGCGACCCGCCAGGCCCCTGCGTCAATGCGGTATCGAGGTTAGCCAGCGTCGTCCACAAACCTGGCGTAAAAATATCGTTACCCACCTCGGTAATCGGTAGCTCGCGGCCAGAGGCAATGGGTACTTCCTGGCGCTGCTGATCGCCCTGGTAAGTCGCACCTGCCGCCCCCGTCTGCACAAACGGCGCCACATCCTTGCGCGTACCACCAAAGATATAGTTACCCGAACCATCCGACGTATTAGCCAAGCCAATGAGCTCTTTCGCCCGCTCGCGCATCTCGTTCTGAATGGCCCGGCGGTTATCATTGCTCAGAGCACCATTACCTGCCTGGATCGCCAGCGTCTTGATATTGGCAATCGTCGTCGACGCACTCTGCAAAGCGGTATCCGTAATCGCCAGCTGGCTGGCCGCCATGCCGGCATTCTTGATCTGCTGCTCGTTCATGGACTGCGACTGCGCCACCGACACAGCCTGGGTTGCTGCCACCGGATCATCGGATGGGCGCACCACACGACGCAGGGTGGAAAGCTGTTCTTGCAAATGGTTAAGCTGTGCCTGCTTGGTTTGCAGGCCATAAGTACCCAGCATGTACTGGGAATAGCTACTTACTCGCATGGTTCATCTCCTCGCTTAGCGAAGCTCCAGCAAATTCTTGAACATATCCTGCGCCACCTGGATCACACGGCTGGAAGCCTGGTAGGCCTGCTGAAAACGAATCAGGTTGGCCGCTTCTTCATCGAGGTTTACGCCGGAAATTTCCTCGCGATTCAGCGACACCTGCTGCTGCGAGGCCTCCTGCGCCGTCAGCGCAATATTGGCTACATTGGCACGGTTACCTACGTAGCTCACCATCTGGCCATAAAAAGATTGCAGGTTTGTCGTCGGTTTATCGGTCAGCGGCGGCACCAGGTTTGATGTTGCAGTAGGGGTTGGCCGCACCAGCGGCTTAGTCTGCAAGCGCGACATTTCCAGCATATTGGCATTATCTTGCGCCGCAAGCGTACCTACCGGCTTGGTGCTCAGCGTAATGTCTTGCGCCGTAGTTGACACCCCCTCCGGCTTGAACTGGATATTGACTTTGTCATTACCGCTTTGCACGGTAAATTCGTACACACCCGATTGCGCCGTGGATGGCGTTACTGCGCTGATGGTCAAGCCGGGCACCGCCGTGATGGAAAATGGCACACCCGCAGCCGCCGGGTTGTAATGCAGATTCAGACTGGGTACCGCCGGTGTAGCTTGAGCCAGTACCTGGTTAAGCGTGGGGTTGGTGTCCAGCGCCGGGGTAGTTGACTGGTGCAGGTTGGCCGTTTGCCAGATCGAGGCAATGCTGGGTTTACCCGCCACCGGGTCGGCCACGTTCTTACCCTGCAAAGCAGACGATGCGGCAATCTTGGATGGGTCGGCAATCACCACAGCAAACTTGTCCAACGCCTGGCGCATGAAGAACGCCTGCTTGTCCGGGCTGGCGCCGGTCGCTTCTGCTGCAGTACGTTCAGCGGTGAGATCAGTAAAAAACAGGGCACCGGTAGCGGGCTGGCCGGTCAGGTCATAGCCCAGCGAGTGCTGCCGGTTAAACGCATCGGATAGCTCTACTGCCATCCGGCCCAGATCTGTCTGGATACGGCGCACGTCGGTACCCAGCACACCCATGATGCCTTCCAGTTTGCCGCCGCCCATGCGCGACGGGTCGATGGCAATGGTGCCACTAACGTTAGGAATGGAAATGCCAATCGAAATGGCATCCGGATCATCCGGGTTCACGCGCTCCAGCACCATTTTGCCGGCCTGATCGCCAAGCACCAAAGCCTGGCCTTGGCCAACGAAAATACTGTAGCTGCCATCGTCCTGCACCACCACATCGGTCTTGATCATGCCATTGAGTTTCTGCACCAGGGCATCACGGCGGTCCAGCAAATCGTTTGGCAGCCGGCCGGCGCCCTGCTGCAGGGTGGCAATCTGCCGGTTAATGCTGGCGATTTCGGTCGAGTACGCATTGATACTCTCTACACTGGAGTTTGCCTGAATGGACAAGCCCTGCCGCAACTCTTCCACCCGGCTGCCAATAGCCGAGAACCGGCCGGCCAGTGCCTGAGCCTGGCTTAGCACCGATTGGCGCGCTGCGGTAGAAGACGGCTGGGTATTCAGCGTTTGCATACTGCTGAAAAACCCTTGAATCACCGACGACAAACCCGCATTGGAGTCTGCCATCAGGTTATCTAGATCCTGCAAAGACTGTGTTTGCGCATCCAGCGATGCCACCTTGGCATTCACGTCCCGTAGTTGTGCCTCAGTGAACTGATCATAAATACGATTCACGCCGGTCAGGTTCGCACCCGTGCCCACAAAACCATACCCCTCAAACAACGGGTCGCTTGCTTTCTGCGTAGTTGTCTGACGGGTATAGCCTTGCGTATTCACGTTGCCAATATTATGGCTGGTGGTTTCCAGCGCCGCCTTGGCCGCATTGAGGCCGGTGACAGCAATACCGAAAATGCTACCGCTCATGTCAATTCTCCTTAATACTGTTTATCGACCCGATTGCCAATTAATGAAGCATCAAATACTGGCAACAGTGCGAATCACAGCCTGTAACTTCTGCGCATACGCAGGGTCGGTGGCATACCCACCGCGCTGTAAGGCAGCAGCAAAACCAGCGCCGTTCTGGCCTTGGTTCAACGCCTGCTGATAACGTGGGTTGTCCGACAACAAGCGGGCATAGTCATCAAATGCTGCCTGCAGCGACGGATACGAACGGAAAGCACCCAGCTGCTTTTGCGCCACGCCACCCTCGTATTCCGTGGTCATGGTGGCGACAACATCACCCTTCCAGCCTGGCGTAGCCTTGATGCCGAACAGGTTGTAGCTATTGCGGCCGTCCGGGTGGCGGATAGCACGCTGCCCCCAGCCAGACTCCAGCGCCGCATGACCTACCAGCACCTCTGGCGCCACCCCCAAGCGCGCAGCGGCTTGGCTGGCATGCGGCAACATGGTGTCGACAAACGACTGTTTGCTACCCGGCAAAGGCTCTGTACCCGTCAGCACCGGTGCCGCCGCGGCCGTAGCGGCGGCCTCGTACGCCCCCAGTGCTTT
This sequence comes from Vogesella sp. XCS3, assembly GCF_020616155.1. Lineage (NCBI taxonomy): Bacteria > Pseudomonadati > Pseudomonadota > Betaproteobacteria > Neisseriales > Chromobacteriaceae > Vogesella > Vogesella sp. XCS3. Next base: position 1,230,423 of record NZ_CP085530.1, read on the forward strand.
CCTGACCACCGGTGCCGCTGGCAACGCGGCTTGCTCGGCGGCAATCTCTGCCGGTACATCCGGCAGGGATTTCAGCAGATAACCCGACAAGGCATCTGCCAGACCAAAGCCACCGGCTTGCACCATGGTTTGCACGATTTGCTGGTCGTACATGCCGCGGTAGGTATCCATCTCCTGGCTATCGTCTTCATCACTCAAAGAAGAAGCCCGCATGGAGGACATCAGCTGCCCCATCAGCATGGCCTCAAATTGGCCAGCCACTTGCTTGACTGCCTCTTTGGGGTCTTTGCGTGCCAGGTCGCTCATGGCCCGGGTTGCTTCCGGGTCCATTGCCAAGCGATTGGCAGTACTGTTGGGGTTGATCATGGCGGCAAATCCTCTGTCGATTCACCATTGCAGCAAATATCAGGCCAGCTCGCCAGCACCACAAAAAAAAGGGGCGATACCCAAGGTATCGCCCACCAAAACTCCATAAATAACGGAGTGCCTATCAACTTGTGTCAAATAATCTGCAGGTCTGCCTTCAAGGCACCAGACGTTTTCATCGCCTGCAGAATCGAAACCAGATCTTGCGGGGTTGCCCCCACGGAATTCAATGCACTAACTACCTGGGACAGCGAAGCACTGCCCGGCAAACTCAACACTTTGCCACCATCGGTCTTGATCGAAATGTCGGCTTGATTGGTGACAGTCGTTTGTCCGCCACTCAAGGCCGGCGGCTGGCTGACATTGCTATTGCCATTTACCGTTACCGACAAATTCCCATGCGCAATCGCACAAGGCTCGATCTTGACCGCGCGGTTCATCACGATAGACCCGGTACGGGCATTCACGATCACCACCGGTGAAACTTCTGCCGGCTCAACGGCAATATTTTCCAGCTTGGCCAAAAACTGTATGCGGGCATTACTGTCTTGCGGCGCACGTACTTCTATCAGGCCGCCATCTACTGCCCTGGCCACACCCGGGCCGAATTCTTTGTTTACCGCCTGCACAACGCGGTTGGCCGTGGTGAAGTCAGACTCTTGCAAATTCAAGGCGATCACCTCGCCACTGGCAAAGGCATTCGGAACCTCACGCTCCACCGTCGCACCCGCAGGAATGCGGCCAACACTCAGGTGATTTACCTGCGCTTTACTACCGCCAGCTGAAGCACCAGCACCACCCACCACCACATTACCTTGCGCCAGGGCATAAATCTGGCCGTCCGCCCCCTTGAGCGGGGACATCAGCAGCGTGCCGCCGCGCAAACTCTTGGCATCACCCACCGACGACACGGTGACATCCATCGCCTGCCCACGCCTGGCAAAAGGCGGAATGGTAGCCGTCAGCGTGACTGCCGCCACATTTTTCGGGTCCAGCTTGGTACCTACCGGCACTTGCACACCCAGCTGGTTCAACATACTGGCCAGTGACTGACTGGTAAACGGCGACGATCCGGCCTTATCACCACTACCATCCAGACCCACCACCAAGCCATAGCCCAGCAGGGGGTTAGAACGCACGCCAGCCACATTTACCAGCTCTTTCAGGCGCTGTGCCGCCATGACCTGCGAAGCCAGCAAGGACAAACACACTACCAGCCAGATACGTTTCATTACTCGGCCCAGTTCTAGAACGGCAGCACAGACAAGAATATTTTTTGCAACCAGGCGGTATCGTTATACGCGCGGCCGCGGCCTTCATTCAGCTGCTCGATACGCGCATCCGCAATACGCGTGGACTCCACTGTATTACCCTGCTTGATATCCCGCGGGTTTACTACACCAGACAGCCGGATAAACTCGTGCTCGCTGTTGATTTTCATCTGTTTTTCGCCACTTACCAGCAGATTACCGTTCGGGTAAACATCGATCACCGTCACAGTGATCGAAGAATTGAACGAGCTGCTGTTATTACTGCTGGTCTTGCCTTGCTCACTAGCCGTGCCAGAACCACTCAGGCTGGTACCACCCAGCTTTTTCTCCAGCGCACCGGGGAAAAACGGCAATGACAGGTTGGCCGCAATGCTGCCATCGATTTTCGAGTTTCGTTGCCCGGCAGAATCTTCTTTATTGGACGAGGTCGTGCTTTCACGAATCTGCACCGTCAACAAGTCGCCCACCCTTACCGGCGTCTGATCCTCAAAAAACGGCTTGTAATTACTTACCTGAAAGATGGAGCCATCCGCCGGCATAGCCATCGGCGCAGGCTGCGGCCGCACAGACATCGGCTGATGGGTAATCGGGGCAGACTGCGTACTGCAGCCGGCCAGGCCCAACAGTGCGAACACCATGCCTGCCATGCCTAGCAATTTAGTCATACCCACCCCCACATTAAAGCTGCGTCAGTCTTTGCAACATTTCATCAGAAGTCTTGATGGCACGGGAGTTCATTTCGTAGGCGCGCTGCGCCTGAATCATGCTCACCAACTCTTCCGCCACGTTTACGTTCGACTCTTCCAGAAAGCCGGATTTCACTTTACCAAAGCCCAGCAAACCACCCGTGCCGGTTACCGCCGCACCGGAGGCCGCTGTTTCCAGATACAAGTTACCGCCAATCGCATCCAGCCCCGCCGGGTTGATAAAGTCGGACAACTCCAGCTGGCCTGCCTGGGTACGCTCGGTAGCGCCTGGTGCCAGATAAGACACTGCACCGTCTTCAGAAACCTGGTAGGCGGTACCATCGGGCACCGTAATTTCCGGCTGCACCGGGTAGCCTTCTGCTGTCTCCAAGCGCCCTGTAGCACCACGCTGAAACTGGCCATTACGCGTGTAGGCCGTCTGGCCGTCCGGCGTTTGTACCTTGAAGAAACCACGACCATTTACAGCCAGGTCAAATACATTACCAGTGGTACTCAGGCCACCCTCGGTATGCACACGAGCAGTCGCCATGGGTGCAGCACCCAGACCCACGGTCAAGCCAGTTGGCAATGTCTCACCGGTTTGAAGACGCGAGCCTGGCGTGCGCAGAGTCTGATACATCAAATCTTCAAAAACGGCAGCGCTACGCTTGAAACCTTTGGTTCCTACGTTAGCCAGGTTATTGGAAATCACATCCAGGCGAAACTGGCTGGATTCCATCCCTGACTTGGCCGTATAAAGCGAACGCATCATAATTAATTACCTACCCGGTGTCGTTTTTTATTTAGCCAACAGTCAATATCTGCGTTGCCTGCTTGCCATTTTGCTCTGCATTTTGCATCAATTTTACACTAAGATCGTAATGTTTTGCATGGCTAATCATCTGAACCAGGCTATCTACCGCATTAACATTACTACCTTCCAGATAGCCGGCCTTTACCTTTACCACCGGGTCGGCATCTGCATCTTGACCGCTATTCAGACGAAACAAACCATCTTCGCCTTTATATACTTCGTTTGCCGCCGGATTAACCAGCTTCAGCTTACCGATTTCTTGCGGCTGCCCGCCATTTGCAGGAATGGCAAATAAAGTGCCATCTTGCCGCAAATCCGGCAACGAGCCTTCTGGCATCACCAGCTGGCCACCATCACTAGCAATAGCCATGCCAGTTCTAGTACGCAAAACACCGCCCGAATCCAGCAGAAAACCGCCATCCCGGGTATACGCTTCACCACCATTTGGCGCCTCAACGGCAAAAAAACCCGGACCGGCAATGGCAAAATCGAAATTATTGCCGGTCAGCTGCATCGCCCCCTGGGACAAATCATGCCCAACGGTATTGTCTACCTGGTATATACGGGTAGGCGCACCGTCGCCAACAACTGGCAAAGCACGAAATGCGTTCAATTCTGCCTTGAAGCCGGTAGTGTGAATATTGGCCAGATTATTTGCCGTCGTAGCCTGCTGCAGCTCTACGTGCTTGGCACTGGTCATGGCCAGGTAAATCATCTTGTCCATATCACACTACCTATTCAGATTAATTAGCGCAGGTTCAGCAAGGTCTGCAGGATGGCGTCCTGCGTTTTAATGGTTTGTGCGTTGGCCTGGTAAAAACGCTGCGCCACAATCATGTTAATTAGCTCGGCAGTGGTATCTGCGTTGGACTCTTCAATGGCGGACGATTGCAACTTACCGAAGCTACCCTCACCCGGGAAACCCGGCTTGGCATCACCCGATGCTGCGGTCACTGCCCAGTTATTCTCACCGTTAGGCTGCAGACCCTGGGCATTATCGAAAGTATACAAACGGACGCGCCCCACACTTTGCGCCTGCCCGTTGGAGTACTTGGCAATGATGTTGCCATCATCCGCCGTCTCCACCCCTACCAGCTCACCCTTGGCGTTACCATCTACTTTGGCCTTGGCGACAGTAAAGCTACCGGAATACTGGGTAGTACCAGCAAGGTTCACCACAATACCGGCATCACCCAGCTGGTTTGGCTGGCCAGGTACAGGCAGGTTGGCCGCAGCAGCGCCACCGGGCACCGTAAAGGAGAATGGCGCGGTCAGCTTGCCGTCTGCAGTAAACGATACCGAGCCCACGTTTTGCACGGCATTGTTATTGAGCTTGTAGGAAACGTTCCAGGTATTGTTAACGGCTGGCGGCGTACCTGCCACAGCCTGGCGCTGGAAATACAGGGATACGGTGTGTGCACTACCCACCTTGTCATAAACACGCATACTGGTGGTGAAGTTGTAGGTAGTCGCGTCGGTAGGCGTAATCGCCGGCGCAGGCGCTTTCAGCGCAGCAGGGGATGCGGTGTAGTCGATCAGCGGCGACTTCTGGTCGGCATCCAGGTTGAACTGCCAATCCAGCGCAGTAGACGGCGTACCCGGCAGACCCGCGCGATCGATTTTGATCGGCGCATCATCACCACCGCCAACAGGCTCACCCACCAGGAAGTTACCGTTGTTGACGAAGTAACCATCCTTATCCAGCTTGAACTGGCCGTTGCGGGTAAAGAAGGTGGATGTGGCAGTCGGGTCGCTCCACAGCTTGAAGAAGCCAGCACCCGAGATCGCCATATCCAGCGGGTTTTTGGTAGCCGTAATGTTGCCTTGCTGGAATTGCTGCGCCACCTTGATGGTTTGCGAACCGATACCGGACTCGGTATCGCTCACGCCATACAGGCTTGTCGCGTACAGGTCGGAAAATTCGGCACGGGACGATTTGAAACCCACAGTACTGGCGTTGGAAACGTTGTTACCGATCACATCCAGTTGTTTGGCTGCGGCATTGAGACCACTCAAACCTTGCTGAAAACTCATGATTCTCTCCTAAACTCTCACACCGCAAATCAAAGGATCTGACTGATCTTGCTTACCGGCAAACGCTCACCGGTAGACACCACAAACATCGGTACGCCTTTTTCCCACGCTACGCTGGTCACTTTGGTTGGCGCCATCATGGTGGCATCTACCGCCGTACCATCTGCCGTCGCTTCCACTTTGAAGCTGTATTCGCCGTTAGCCTGGGTCGTACCATCCGAACCCTTGCCATCCCAGCTAAAGACAAACTGACCCTGCTTCTGCGGCCCCATCTCGAAGCTATCGACTACGGCACCACTGCTATTGGTAACAGTCACCACTACCTGGCTGGCCGGCTTGGAAAACTCGATCGTACCAACAGCCTTGCCATCAGTAAGCGTCAGCTTGCTATTAGGGCTGAGTACCTGACGACCAATCAGCATGGTAGCCAGCAGCGACTGGCTGGCCGCCTGGCTCTCGGTCATGCTTTTTACCGCTGCGTTCACACTTTCCAGGCCGCTTACCGTGCTGATCTGCGCCATCTGGCTGGTCATCTGGCTGTTATCCATCGGGTTCATCGGGTCTTGCGCCCGCAGTTGCGTGGTCAGCAGCGTCAGAAAGCGGTTCTGGATTTCAGCCGAAGAGTTACCGGTGGACGTATTACCGGTGGCTGCGGTCGGGTTCAGCGAGCTGTAATCGAAATTGGTCGATGCAATACTGGTAGCCATGATCTAGTTCCTCGCCTTACTGACCCAACTGCAGGGTTTTCTGCAGCATGGTTTTGGCAGCATTCACAATTTCCACGTTGGTCTGATAAGAGCGCGATGCCGAAATCATGTCGGCCATCTCCTCTACCGGGTTCACGTTCGGCATGCGCACATAGCCTTTGTCATCCGCCAGCGGGTGGCCTGGCTGGTACTTCATGCGAAACGGCGAGGTGTCTTCTGCCACGGCTGTAACACGCACACCAGCTACCTGGGGGGCATTGGCGCTTACCGGCACCGCCGTAAACACGGCATGGCGCGCACGGTAAGGCTCACCAGTAGACGATGCCGTGCTTTCGGCGTTGGCAATATTGCTGGCTACCAGGTTCAGGCGCATGGACTGCGCGGTCAGTGCCGAGCCGGCAATATTGAACACATTAGATAGCGACATGATTACTGGCCTCCTTTGATGGCTTCCATCAGACCGCTGATGCGCTTGTTCAGGAAAGTCAGCGTGGACTGATATTTCATGGCGTTATCGGTAAAAGCCGAGCGCTCCACATCCATATCCACGGTGTTGCCATCCAGGCTGCGCTGTACCGCACTGCGGTGCTGCAAGCCACCTTCTACCGCACGGCTACCCATGGCAGCCATATGGCGATTATCGGTTTGCGCCAAGGCCACACCGCGAGCCTGCTGCGCGGCGGTCTGGCTTTTCAGTGCCTTGCCGAAGTCAAAGTCCACCGCCTTGTAGCCAGGGGTATCGGCGTTAGCGATATTGCTGGCAATGACTTCTGCCCGCGCCGCGCGCAGATCCAGCGAACGCTGGAGGAAGTCTAGGTGGGAAGAGATTTTGTTCAGCATGGCTATGTTTCCTTGAGTCAGCCCTTTTCAGCACAAAGCGTGCCAGCTTTTTTTAGTCAAAAGCCTCAAGAAAACCGGCTTGCTGCCGATTGGCAGCCCTTCCCCGCCAGCCAAGCGGCAAAACCTGCGGCAATTATTGCCGCACCATGCAAAACGCCGCCCGCAGGCGGCGCTTGTACCGGCACAACAAGCCACTCAATCGTCTTCGCGAATCTCGAAGTCGTGGCTGATATCTGCTGTTTTGCCCAGCATGATGGAAGCCGAGCAGTACTTTTCGGCAGACAGGCTGATGGCGCGCGCCACTACGTCCGCCTTCAGGCTGCGGCCAACTACCACAAAGTGGAAGTGAATCTTGGTAAACACTTTCGGGTCGGTATCGGCACGCTCGGCATCCATCTCTACCCAGCAGTCACGCACGTCCTGGCGCGATTTTTTCAGGATGGACAATACGTCGTAGCTGGTGCAGCCAGCCGTGCCCAGCAACAGCAGCTCCATCGGGCGTGGGCCCAGGTTGCGGCCACCACCTTCAGGCGCGCCGTCCATCACCACGGCGTGGCCACTGCCAGTTTCACCCATGAAACACACGCCATCCACCCACTTCAGTCTTGCCTTCATGCTTGCTCTCCGATTGAAACAGGGCATCAGCCTAACATCGCCGATTTGGGCGGACAAAGAATCACCGGTAAAATGAAAAGATTATTTAGTTTTGAAGCGCACACACATGCTTGTTCTTGGTATCGAATCGTCCTGTGACGAAACCGGCGTCGCCCTGTACGACACCGAACGCGGCCTGATTGCCGACCAGCTGCACTCCCAGATGGCCATGCACGCCGAATACGGTGGCGTGGTGCCCGAGCTGGCCAGCCGCGACCATATCCGCCGCGTACGCCCGCTTACCGACGCCTGCCTGGCCGAAGCCGGGGTGAGCTTGCAGGACATCGACGCCATTGCCTACACCCAGGGCCCCGGCCTGGGGGGTGCGCTACTGGTGGGTGCCAGCTATGCCAACGCACTGGCCTACGGCCTGGGCAAGCCAGTGATTGCCGTGCACCATCTGGAAGGCCACCTGCTATCGCCACTACTGGCCGAACCGCGCCCGGACTTCCCCTTCCTGGCACTGCTGGTCTCCGGCGGCCACACGCAGATCATGGCGGTACGCGGCGTGGGCCAGTACGAGATTCTGGGCGAAACGCTGGACGACGCCGCCGGCGAAGCGTTCGATAAAACCGCCAAACTGCTGGGCCTGCCCTACCCCGGCGGCCCGCTACTGTCGCGCCTGGCCGAAGAAGGTGATCCGGCACGCTTCGAGCTGCCGCGCCCCATGCTGCACTCGGCCAACCTGGACATGAGCTTCTCCGGCCTGAAAACCGCCGTGCTGATGCTGAGCAAACAGGTGGAAGCCGAGCACGGCAGCATTGATGAGCAAGCACGCAAAGACATCTGCCGCGCTTTCCAGGAAGCCATCGTCGAGGTGCTGGTGAGCAAGTGCATCAAGGCGCTGAAGCAAACCGGCATGCAGCGCATCGTGGTTGCAGGTGGCGTAGGCGCCAACAAGCAGCTGCGCGCCGCGCTGGACGACGCCACCCGCCGCCGCAAATACCAGGTGTTCTACCCACCACTGAAGCTGTGCACCGACAACGGTGCCATGATCGCCTTTGCCGGCGCCATGCGCCTGAAATACGCCACGCCAGCCGGCGGCTTTACGGTGAAACCACGCTGGGAGCTTTCCAGCCTGCCCGCCGTATAACCCCTCACGCTACCACACGCACTGCTGGCACCGTGCCGGCAGCGCGTGCGGCCAACCTTAAGCCAACATGATCCAGCTAAAAAACCTTACCCTGCGCCGTGGCCTGAAAGAACTGCTGCTGACGGCCAACCTCACCATCAACCCCGGCAACAAGGCCGGCATTGTCGGCGCCAACGGCGCCGGCAAATCCAGCCTGTTCGCGCTACTGAAGGGCGAGCTGCACGCCGATAGCGGCGACGCCATCGTACCGCCACACTGGACCCTGGCCCACGTGGCGCAGGAAACCCCGGCGCTGGCGCAATCGGCGCTGGATTACGTGCTGGACGGCGATGCCGAGCTGCGCAGCCTGCAGCACAAGTTGGCCGCAGCTGAGGCCAGCGGCGACGGCCACGCCATCGGCAGCCTGCACGGCGAGCTGGACCGCATCGGCGGCTACGCCGCGCCATCACGCGCCGCCAAGCTACTGAACGGCCTGGGCTTTGCCCCCGACAGCCACCAACGCCCGGTGTCTACCTTCTCGGGCGGCTGGCGCATGCGCCTGAACCTGGCGCAGGCACTGATGTGCCGCTCCGACCTGCTGCTGCTGGACGAACCGACCAACCACCTGGACCTGGAAACGGTGCTGTGGCTGGAAGACTGGCTGAAAGCCTACGAGGGCACGCTACTGGTGATCTCCCACGACCGCGACTTCCTCGACAGCATCACCAGCCACATCGTGGACGTATCCAGCCAGAGCCTCACCCTCTACACCGGCAACTACAGCCAGTTCGAGGTGATGCGCGCCGAGAAGCTATCGCGCCAGCAAGGCGACTACGAGAAGCAACAGCGCCAAATCGCGCATCTGGAATCGTTCATCACCCGCTTCAAGGCCAAGGCCAGCAAGGCGCGCCAGGCGCAAAGCCGCGTCAAGGCGCTGGAAAAACTGGAACGCATCGCGCCGGCACACGTGGCCTCGCCGTTCGACTTCCATTTCGATACGCCGGACAACCTGCCCAACCCGCTGCTGCGGCTGGATGCGGCCAACGTGGGCTATGGCAGCACCACCATCCTGCACCGCCTGGCGGTGTCGGTAGAGGCCGGTAGCCGTATCGGCCTGCTGGGGGTAAACGGCGCCGGCAAATCCACGCTGGTGAAACTGCTAGCTGGCGAGCTGCCGCCACAAAGCGGCGAGCTGATCTGCGCGCAAACGCTGAAGATCGGCTACTTTGCCCAGCACCAGCTGGATACGCTGCGCCCGGACGAATCCCCGCTGCGCCACATGCAGCGCCTCGCCCCCGAGGTGCGCGAGCAGGAGCTGCGCACCTTCCTCGGCGGCTTCAACTTCCGTGGCGATATGGTTAGCGACCCGGTGGGCCCGATGTCCGGCGGCGAGAAATCACGGCTGGCACTGGCGATGATCGTGTGGCAAAAGCCCAACCTGCTGCTGCTGGATGAACCGACCAACCACCTGGACCTGGAAATGCGCCACGCACTGACGCTGGCGCTGCAGGATTTTGGCGGTGCGCTGGTAGTGGTGTCGCATGATCGCTCCTTGCTGGAGTCCACCACCGACGTGTTCTGGCTGGTGGCCGACGGCACGGTGCAGCCGTTTGACGGCGACCTGGAAGACTACCGCCAGTGGCGCCTGGCGCAGCTGGCCGAGGCCAACCGCCCGTCCAGCGGCGATGCACAAGCCGTGAACCGCAAAGACCAGAAGCGCCAGGAGGCCGAGGCACGGCAGAAGTTGGCCGCAGCCAAGAAGCCGCTGCTGGCCAAGCTGGGCAAGCTAGAAAAATCGCTGGAAACGCTAGGCAAGGAAAAAGCCGGACTGGACGCCTTCTTGTCCAGTGAAGACGCCTACAGCGACGCCAACAAGGCCAAGCTCACCGACAGCATCCGCCGCCAGGGCGAGGTGGCCAGCCAACTGGAAAGCGTGGAAGAAGACTGGATGCTGCTGCAAGAAGAGCTCGAAGCCGTAGAGCGCGAGCACGCTGCGAGCTAAGGCGTCGCCACAGCGCCAGATGACAAAAGCCCTTGCCGTGATGGCAAGGGCTTTTTGTTGTCAGCCACGCCACAGCGCGGCGTGCGGCCAACCTTGGGCAACCTGCATCAAAACCAGCGCGCCAATGCCTGTGCCACCGCGGCATCGCGGTGATCGCCGATTACCGGCGCCTGCGGCACCCGCTGCCGCAGCGCCGCACTGGCGTTAGCCATAATGTGCGGGTGGCCCACCAGCGCCAGCATCTCGGCATCGTTCAGTGCGTCGCCAAAGGCGGCACAATCGGCCGGGTCGATATCCAGTTGCTGCAATACATTCAGCAAAGCACTGCCTTTGCTCACACCGGGTGCCATGGCCTCCAGATAGCAGTCTTGCGAGTAGGTCAGCGCCAGCTGGCCTTCAAAGCGGTACAGGATATCGGCTTCGATGCGCGCCAGCAGCGCCGGCTCGCCGCAGTAAACAATCTTGGCCACATCGCGGCCGTGGTAGTCGGCCAGGCTGTCCAGCTGCTCGGCCGCCTGCGCGTACCAGTCCAGACCGCCGCCGTGATAACGGCAAGCCAGACGGCGATCATCCAGATACAAGGCCATCTCCGCACCCATGGCCAGCTCGGGCTGTACCAGTTTTTGTACCAGCGCCGGCGCCAGGTTGGCCGCAGCAAACACGCTGCCATCTGGCGCGTGCACGCGCGCGCCATTGGCACTGAGCACCCAGGCGGGTACGCCCAGCTGCTGCAACAAAGCTTGCACAAAGGGGTAATGGCGACCAGTGGCCACCATGATCTGGCAGCCCGCAGCAGCGGCACGGCGCAGAGCGTCCATATTGGCAGGCAGTGGCTGCGAGTCCGCCCCCAGGAAAGTGCCATCCAGGTCGGTAATCACGGCGCGTAGCATAACAAGCTCCCATCGAATAATCTGGCACCATTGTGCACAACCATGCAGAAACAGGCAAGCAAAGCCGCGTCAAATCCCGCAACATTCGGCAAAATATTGACCATAGCCTGCCGAATGTTGCACGATGTCGCTTTGCATCACCCCCACAAGCCCAACATGACACAGCCCGCCCCGCCTGGCCTGCCCAGCGACCGCCAGACTTATATCCGCCAGCGCCTGCAGCAAGATGGCCGCGTCGTCGCCGCCGAACTGGCGCAAACACTGGGGGTGTCGGAAGACTCCATCCGCCGTGACCTGCGCGAGCTGGCCAGCAGTGGCGTCTGCCAGCGCGTGTACGGCGGCGCCATCGCCATGACGCCGAATACCGGCAACTTCAGCCAGCGCAGCCACGAGAACATCGCGCGCAAGGCCAGGTTGGCCGCAACGGCGGTACAGCTGCTACGGCCCGGGCAGTTCGTGTTCCTGGATTCGGGCACCACCAACCTGGAGATTGCCCGCGCCATCCCCGATGGCCTGCCGCTGACCATTGCCACCAACGCCATCCCGATTGCCGCCGCCCTGCTGGGGCGCAGCGCGCTGGAGGTACTGGTGGTGGGCGGCCGCATGGACCACCGCATCGGCGGCACCATGGGCAGCAGCGCGATGCTAGAAATCCAGACGCTGCGGCCGGACATCTGCTTTCTGGGCACCTGCTCGCTGGATATCGAGCTGGGTGTGGGCACCACGTTATCGGAAGAAGCCGCGCTAAAACGCGAGCTGGTACGCCACAGCAGCCAGGTAGTGCTGTGCGTCACCAACGAGAAGCTGGATACCGCCAGCCCGTTTTCGGTAGCCGCCATGGCCGACATCAGTCAGCTGGTTCTGGAAGCGGACGCCGAACCGCACAAGCTGCAACGGCTACGCGATTGCGGCGTACCGGTGCTGCTGGCCAAGGCCTGAGTCTCGGCACAGCAGGCATGAAAAAACGGCGCCGGGTTACCAGGCGCCGTTTTTGCTGGGTTGCCAGTGCGCTTACACGCGCTCGCCCCAGAGGTCGTGCTCGCTAGCGTCCACGATTTCGACCTGCACGAAGTCGCCCACGTTCAGATCGTCGGCGTCCTCGATAAACACCAGACCGTCGATTTCCGGCGCGTCGGCGTAGCTGCGGCAGATAGCCGTACCTTCTTCGTCAATCTCGTCTACCAGTACGGTCAGCGTGCGGCCAACCCGTGCCGCCAGGCGGGCGGCAGAAATTTCTGCCTGTACCGCCATGAAACGCTCTTTACGGGCTTCCTTCACGTCTTCCGGCACCGGATCGGCTAGTTCGTTGGCCGCAGCGCCCTCTACCGGCGAATAGGTGAAACAGCCTACGCGGTCCAGCTGTGCTTCTTCGATAAAAGCCAGCAGCTCTTCGAAGTCTTCTTCGGTCTCGCCTGGGAAGCCCACGATGAAGGTGGAGCGGATCACCAGGTCCGGGCAGATTTCGCGCCACTTCTTGATGCGGCCCAGCACGTTTTCGCTGTTGGCCGGGCGCTTCATCAGCTTCAGGATCTTCTGGCTGGCATGCTGGAACGGGATATCCAGATACGGCAGGATCTTGCCTTCGGCCATCAGCGGGATGATGTCGTCCACGCTCGGGTACGGATACACGTAATGCAGACGCACCCAGATGCCGTGCTTGCCCAGCTCCTCGCACAGCTCCAGCAGGCGGGTCTTGATCGGGCGGCCGTTGTAGAAGCCCAGCTTGTACTTCTGGTCCACACCGTAGGCAGACGTGTCTTGCGAGATGATCAGCAGCTCTTTCACGCCGGCCTTGGCCAGGTTGGCCGCTTCGGACAACACACTGTCGATGGCTCGGCTATCCAGGTCGCCGCGCATGGACGGGATGATGCAGAAAGTGCAGCGGTGGTTACAGCCTTCGGAAATCTTCACGTAGGCGTAGTGCTTGGGCGTGAGGCGCACGCCGATATCCGGCACCAGGTCCACAAACGGGTCGTGCGGCTTGGGCAGGTGGGTGTGTACGTGGGTCATCACCTCGTCGGTGGCGTGCGGGCCGGTAATGGCCAGCACCGACGGATGCGCTTCTTTCACCACGTCGCCCTTGGCACCCAGACAGCCGGTCACGATCACCTTGCCGTTTTCGTTGAGCGCCTCACCGATGGCATCCAGCGACTCTTGCACCGCTGCATCAATAAAACCACAGGTATTGACGACCACCAGGTCAGCACCATTGTACGTACCGGAAATTTCATAACCCTCGGCGCGCAGGCGCGTCAGGATCTGCTCGGAATCGGAAGCGGCTTTTGGACAGCCAAGACTCACGAAGCCTACTTTTGGAGCAATGTGCGACATGTAAACGTCAACCCTGTAGATCAATAAAGACAGAAAGCCGGGCGCTGCAGTGAGCGCCCGGCTAGATGGGGTGGATTATAAAAAATTCTGCGCAATAAAACTACTTGCCCGGCTCATCCTTGCCGTCTTCGCGCGCTGGCGGGTAGGCGGGGAAGCCAAAGCCGGTAAACATGGTACGCGCTTGCTCCTGCATGCGGTTTTGCATGTCCAGGAACATATTGGTGCTCTGGTCCAGGTAGCTGGACATCATGTTCTGCATGGCAGGGCCCTGGAAATTCAGGAAATCGCCCCACAGCTTGGCGCCCAGCAGCGGGTTATCCCCGTACATGGCCTTGGTTTGCTCTTGCATTTTTTGTTGCAGCTGCACAAAAACCTGCAGGTTTTTTTCCAGAAAGGGGCCCATCATGCCTTGCATGGCCTGGCCATAGAAGCGGATGAACTGTGTCAGCACTTCGTAGCTGAACATCGGCGAGCCACCGCTCTCCTCTTCCAGAATGATCTGCAGCAGTACGCCACGGGTAATGTCATCGTGGGTTTTGGCATCGACAACCTGAATGTCCACATTATCCAGCACCAGCTGCTTTACATCGCCCAGCGTGATGTAGGAACTGGTTGCAGTATCGTACAGACGACGGTTCGGGTACTTCTTGATCACCCGTTTTTCTACGCTCATGAAACACTCTCCCAGCTTATCTGTTTTGTTGTGTGCCGCCACATTACCATAAATGCAACAGCCTAGAGCAAAACTCCTAGTCAGCCAGCCGCAGCCACGCTAACATTCGATCATCATTGTGCATCGCACAAAAACACCGCTTCAAGACGGTGCGACCACAGAATATTGCTGTGCCAAACCATGCAATCAACATCTATTGTGTTACGAGGATCCCAGTATGACTACTTCTAACGAACAATTCGCCAAACTGTCCGCAAATGGCTTCGAAGCCGCTTTCCGCGTTGCACAAATCACACTGGATAGCGCCGAGCGCTTTGCCAAACTGAGCCTGGAGCTGTCCAAACAGACTCTGGAAGAAAACGTGAAGCTGGCTCGCGAGCTGGGCAGCGTGAAAGACCCGCAAGAAGCCCTGTCCCGCGTAAACAAGCTGGCCGCACAAAACCTGGAACAAGCGGTAGCCAACAGCCGCAACGTTTACGACATCGTGTCGCAAACCCAGACCGAGCTGAGCAAAGTAGCAGAAAGCAACATCGCCGACCTGAACAAAACCCTGATCGGCAACGTTGAAGCACTGACCAAAAATGCACCGGCCGGTTCCGAAGCAGCCGTCAATGCACTGAAATCCGGCCTGGCCGCCAGCGCTGCTGCCTTCAGCACCCTGAGCAAAGCCGGCCAGCAAGTAGCCGAATTTGCCGACAGCAGCGTAAAAGCTGCCACCAGCGCCACCGCCGATGCCGTAAAAGCCGCGGCCAAACGCACTGGCCCTGCTGCCTGATCGCAGGTAGACACCCTATAGAATCCCCGCCCGATGGCGGGGATTTTTCTTTGCAGCGCACACGTAGTAGCTTGCCCGCGTAAGGGTTACAATGCGCAGCATCAAGCCAACGACTGGAAGCATTGCAGCATGAAAATCAGTAGCAATTTCGACGCAGGCAGCATCGAAGTAGTAGCCATCAACGGATTTGAAGACATTCAATTGCGCATCCGTAAAGACAATGCCTCGGACTTTGCGCAATGGTTTTACTTCCGGCTGCAAGGCGCGGCATACGAAACCTGCCGCATCCGCTTTCTGGATATCCAGAACACCGCCTACCCCAAAGGCTGGGAAGGCTATCAGGCCGTCGCCTCTTACGATCGTGTCAACTGGTTCCGCGTACCTACCTATCTGGATGGCAATGAGCTGGTGATCGAGCACGCACCACTGGCAGGCAGCATCTACTACGCATATTTCGAGCCCTACTCCCACGAACAGCACCTGAACCTGATCGGCATGGCGCAAAGTTCTGGCCTATGCCAGGTCAGCGACCTGGGCTCAACCGTACAGCAGCGTGACATCAACCTGCTGACGATCGGCCACGAGGTCGAGTCTGACCTGAAAATCTGGGTTACCGCCCGCCAGCACCCGGGCGAAACCATGGCCGAATGGTTTGTGGAAGGTTTCCTGACCCGCCTGCTGGATTCGCAAGATCCCACCTCACGCGCCCTGCTGGACCGCGCCACCTTCTACGTGGTGCCCAATATGAATCCGGATGGCTCGGTACTGGGTAACCTGCGCACCAATGCTGCAGGTGCCAACCTGAACCGCGAGTGGCTGAACCCTAGCCCGGAGACCAGCCCCGAGGTTTACCATGTACGCAACAAGATGCTGGAAACCGGTGTAGACCTCTACCTGGACATCCATGGCGACGAAGCCATTCCTTATGTCTTCGTGGCTGGCACCGAAGGCGTGCCCAGCTACAGCCCACGCATTGCCGAGCTGGAGGAAAACTTCAAACAGCAACTGAAAGTAGCTTCGCCAGACTTTCAGGACGAGCACGGCTATGCGCGCGACGAACCGGGCGCGGCCAACCTGTCCATGGCCACGGCTTGGGTGGGCAACCAGTTCCAGTGCCTGGCTTACACACTGGAAATGCCGTTCAAGGACAACGACAACCTGCCGGACGACGATACCGGCTGGAACGGCCAGCGCAGCTTGCGCTTGGGCGAGGCAACGCTCAGTGCGATTTATGGCGTACTCAAAACCATACGCTAAACATAACTGCCATGAAAAAAGCCGCATAATGCGGCTTTTTTTGTACCCGAGTTACTACGATAAAGTTTTGATCAGCTCAATTTCTGCCTGGCACCAGTCAGTGCCCTTCTCGACCACCCGCCCTAGGCTGATCAGGAATACTTTGCCGCGCGCCACCATCTGGTACTGCTTGCCCATGGCATAGGTGCCAATCGAAATCAGCACCGTATTAAGCTTCTTGCCCTCGCGCAACAGCGGCACAAACAAGGCTATCTCGCCCTGATTCCACACCATATCACTAGGCGTTGCCGGGTCTACCGAGCGGCCTTCTTCGTGGCGCAGTGCCGCTGCAACAGGACGATTAGTGAGAATGTGCACACCCAGGTAAAGCTTGTCCTGACCAGGGCGCTGCAAGCGTCTTACCACCCCGAGCGACCAGTCATTATCACCACGCTGGCGAAAACCCAGCAAAGTACCCAGCGCTACCCATTCATTACCAAGGGCTGGCAAACTCAAGCCCAGCCCCGTCTCACTGCGATTATCCACATCCCAAAACGGAAACTGCTCCGCCTGTTGCTGCTGCAGCGGCAAGACTTGCCGCTCGCGCCGACGGCTGGTCACAAACCCGTAGATACGTACTTCGTCAGCGGTATCGAAATTATCGTCATTGCCACCGGCACGGCGCGTATCTTCACGAGCCTTTTCTTCCTGCTCGCGCACCAGCTTGTGCAGCTGTGCAAAACGCTGCGCCACCTCGATCTGCTGGCTATCAACCCGAACACGCTGCGCACGCTCATACAGATAGGGCCTAACCGACCATTCTCGGCATAGATAGCGCAACAAGCCCGCATCCACCCCGGCTGTCATGATGGCTTTCAGCTCGGAAGGCACCGCACCGGACTCGAAAACCGATACCCAGTTTGTCAGCTGATCGACCAGTTCTGCCGTACTCCAGACACGGATATTGCCCTTGGGCATGGCATCACGAACACGACCAGGCGGCAGACCTACCGAGAGGTTAATCATGAAGCTGGCATCGCCCTGATAGTCCTGCCCCAAGGCCATGGTATTGGAGGTAAGCAAAGATAACTGGTAGGCAAAGCGGATTTGCCGAGTAGTCAGATTCCCGCTGGTCAGCGTAGACACCATCATCAGCGACAGATACAGGTCATGAATGGTAGTGACCTCCCCCTCGCCAAACAGCTGTACCGGCACCGCATCAATATGATGCTGCTCGGCATAGGCAAATAGCTGGTTGACGTTACGCCAGAACATCTCGTCTGGCAGGAAGTGCCGATAGTATTGCCAGAGCGCAAACTCGGTGAGGTAATGCATCATGCGTGCAATGACTACCGGCAACAGGATGCGTATTGATGCCGCTGCACTGTCATCCGGATCGAAACCCATGAAACGCTGGTAAGCCGCCAGTATCTGCCGGCCGTAACCCAGTATCTGCGCACGCAGCTGTGCCTCCAGCGCCTTGGGCATACGGGTATTCAGCAAATACTGCTCGCACAGCTGCTGATGATGCACTGAAATCAGCCTGTCCAGCTCGAGTACAGCCTCAAGCGCCTCGGGGCTATAGTTTTCGCTTTGGGCGTTAAACTGCATTAGCAGCTCACTCACCTTCGCATGCGCTACCGGCCCGGTTTCACGCGCAAGCGGCGCATACCACTCGCCAATCAGCTTGACGGAGTCAAGCGGATGCGAATTTTTTTTGCTGCCAAAAGAGAAAAAATCAAGCTTGACCATAGGTTTGCGCACCAGCGTCTATATCGGCTGCACAGAATTCAATATGCTGAGTATACGCGATGATTCCGTCACAAAAAACAAAACGCCATGCATCTGCATGGCGTTTGTCTGGCAATACAACAAGCCTTATTTGATTTGCAGCGCTTCCAGTGCATGGCCAGCGTCGAGCCATGCCACAACCCACAACGGCTTGCGACCACGGCCGGTCCACGACAGGCTGGCATCGTCCGGGTGACGGTACTTGGCTTCTACCGGTTTACGGGTACCAGCAGCCGGAGCAGAACCGAGCTTGGCGGATTTACTGGCGATATCTTCGATATCCAGGCCGTGGGTGCGGATCAGCTCCAATACCTGCTTGGCAGCCTTGGCTTTTTCTTCGCTTTCGCGACGACGAATTTCAGCATCAACATCAGCACGCAGTTGCAGCAGTTCTGCAAAATCAACAGTAGACAGTTCCATTTACAACTCCCCTTGAACGAACAATATTAAACTTTAACTAAGTTAGTCACCCAGGTAACTTTAGTCAAGCTTATATTGCACAAACAAGCCATTACAATCAATCGGCATCCGGCAGATTATATGGCAAAGGCTGTTTTTCAATTACAGCATCGGGATTATCCTGCAACACCGGCTGCCCTTCCCAGGCAGTGTGCTGCAGCACCAGCAGACACGCTACACTGCCATCCGCCATTTCTGCCGCCAACACTACCCGGCCAATAACCTGATCGCCAGTAGCCGCAGTAATAATCGGCGCGCCTTCTTTTACGCTGGCACCACGCACATTAGCACGGTACAAACGGCGTTTCACTTTGCCCAGATATTGCGTGCGGGCCACGATTTCCTGCCCAGGATAGCAACCCTTCTTGAAGCTGATACCGCCCAGCAATTCCAAATTGAGCATTTGCGGCACGAATTCTTCAAACGTAGCCTGCGAAACCCACCCCAGACCGGCACGAATAAACAGATAATCAGTCGCCATGCTCCCTACCGCCTGCAGCCCCTGCTGCCAGAGCATGGCCTGAGGCTGACTTACCAGGCGCAACATCAGGCCATGACCTATCGACAACTGCAGGCCATGTTCACTCACATCGATCAAGGCAGGCTGTGCAGCCTGGGCATCTTGCTGCAGCCACAGCGCATACTGCTCTGTCACTGCGTCAATTTTCACCTTGGCGCGCAAAACAAACATACTCAAGCGACGGCGGAAACCCTCGGCAATATCCTTGCGCAGCAGCAGATAATACTGCCCATCCACACCGGCCAGAATAAAGGTGGCCTGCATGCGACCCTTCGCATTGGAATAGCTGCCCAATGTCACTCCGCCCGCCGCAATCGCCGCCACATCACAAGAAAACTGCCCCTGCAAAAATGTAGTCGCGTCGTCACCATGGATATGCAGTAAGGCGTACTTGCTCAGCAAAGAATAAGCCTGCCCGGCCTCCACTGCGGCCAACTGCTGTGCATAAGCCGGCAATCTCAGCTCATCACCCTCGATGATTTCACCCTGATTTTCTACTAGCCATTGTTCTATTAGCTGCTGCATCGCACACCTCAATAAATATTGATCTAAGCAGGCACAGCATTCAGAATGCCTGAACCCTGTCGCCCGAAACAAATAAAAAACCATCACAAAACCATGCCGAACACACACACATCCGCGACACACCCGCTCGTATATGCCCTGATGGCTATTCTATTGTGGTCGTCGCTGGCGAGCTTGGGCACCTTTACCCAACGATTACCCCCTTTTCTGGTAACCGCTATCGCGCTGGCTATTGGCTCGCTCTTGAGCATCCGCCAAATTGCACACTGGCGCGTTCCGGCAAAAACCTTCATTACTGGCGTAGCCGGCATATTCGGCTATCACTGCCTGCTTTTTACTGCATTTCGCACCGCGCCAGCGCTAGAGGCCAATCTGCTGAATTACTTGTGGCCACTACTAATTGTGCTACTCAGCCCCGTTTTCAAGCTGGGCACGCTACGTTGGCCGCATATTGTGGCTTCGCTATGCGGTTTCAGCGGCGCAGCACTTATTGTGACCAAGGGGCAGTTGCAGCTACCGTCAGTGTTGCCGGTAGGATTTATTTTTGCCCTGGCAGCGGCTTTTACCTGGGCGTGCTATAGCTTGCAGACCCGCAGGCTACCTGCCTTCCCCAATGCGGCGGTAGGCGGCTTTTGCCTGGCATCGGCCTTGCTGGCCGGCCTGTGTCACCTGGCTTTTGAGCCGGCCATCCTGCCAGACAAGCAAGAATGGCTGGCGCTGCTGGCCATGGGCATAGGGCCGTTGGGGCTATCGTTCTTTTTCTGGAATATCGCCATGAAGTCGGCCGACCCACGCCAGATTGGCGCCTTGTCTTACCTTACTCCGCTCCTTTCCACCATGACACTGGCGGCCAGCGGCTTGGGCACCATGAACCGCACCAGCTGGATAGCCGCCGCGCTGATTCTGGGCGGCGCCATCATGGGGAGTGTGGCAGGGCGAAAAACAGAAGCATAAGAAGGAACACCCAGCTCGCGGCCAATGACAAAGCGCAAGCTGAGTGTCAGGTATTCTAACGGGGCTTGTACAACAGAAACACCAGCAAAGTGCAGGGTTATTTCATACTGCGCCGGTAAACGCGCTGCGCACCGCGTACTGCATTGAGCGGAGCAGTGCTGAGCTGGGTAGAGGCAAAATGGTGTATCTGGCGCGAGGCACGGCTCGCAATCATACAGCCGGACAAGCCGGCATCCAGAGGCATGAAGCACGGCGCCAGTGCACGCGGCGTCTTGTCCAGGTACTGCAGCCATTGCTTCTGCTGCGAACCCACCCAACGCTCGCCCAATACCAGCAACTCGTGGTTGATGTCTGCCGACACCTGCATCATGGCGGCACCCGACTGCAAGGTATCTTCCAGCCGTTGGTTGATCTGCTGGTGGTTGAACGGCACATCGTCCAGTGCGCGCGGGTAGAAATGACGCAGATAGTCTGCCTGAGCGGCCATCCAGCGCTGCTGCGCACGCTGGCATACATCCAGATACTGCTCGAATACCTTGACCATACCGACTCCTACCCGAGGGTTACCCTACTCAAGCCAACTGCCACACGGCCGACAATTCGGCTACCAGTACAGACAGTACCGGATCAGCAGCCTTGTCTGCCGAAAACACAAATTGCAACTCGGCACTCTTGACGATATCCGGCACGACCTCAAGCTGGCCGCGAGCCTCAGCCTGCAAGGCGTCCTGCTCGCGAATCAGCGACAGGCCTACACCAGCCTTCACCAACTCTATCGCGGTGAAGAGGTTATCGCACTCTGACACTTTCTTCGGAGAAATATTCAGCTCGCGCCACAACTCGCTGACAATCTTGGACAAGCTGGAAAACTGGGAAATGCCCACCCAGGGCAAACGGCCAAGCTCTTTGGGGTTGGCCGCATTGATACGCGCCAGCCAGCCCGGCGGCGCGACAATACGTAATGGCAGATGGTCAAGCAATACGGTGTGTACGTTGGCATAGGGGTTTTTGCCCAGATAAAAGCCGCCATCCAGCTCTTTTTTGCGCACGGCATTGAGCACGTCGCCCGTCACGCCCTGATGCAAACACACCTCCAGTAAGGGATAGCGCTCGGCAATTCGTACCACCAGTTCCCCCACACGCAAGATATCCGGGGTCAAGGTAATACCCAGCTGTGCTTTGCCGCTAAGCTGGCCTTTCAGCCCCCGGGCATGATTCAACAACTGACGCGCAGCCGCCAGAATATCCTGAGCTTGTGGTAACAACTCTTGCCCTGCCAGGGTCAGCACTACCCCACCGGCTGTACGCTCGAACAGGGGCATACCCACTTCTTCTTCAATTGCCTTGATCTGCGCCGTCACCGCCGGCTGGGACAAATGCAAGACTTCAGCAGCCTGTGTCAGGTGGCCTTGCTGCGCCACCGTCACAAAGGTCCTCAGCTGATAGATTTCCATCCCTGTACTGCCCTCTATATTAGGTTGCGCGCCACGCGCACACGGGTTCAGCCCGTTTCGATAAGCTGCCCATCATTCTCTACAAGCCCCTGCTACGCCACAAGGGCTGTGTCTCAAAAAGATGCATAGAAATCGCTTATGTCATGCATCAATAAAGCAAATGCTCGATTGCAAACACCTGTTAATAATGATGTTTTTCCATTGCACACGCCAAACTTTATTTGCCACATCAGAAAAAACGATTAGCAGCCGCCTGCACCAAAGTCGTAATTTCCCCTTAGCGATTACTGTTTTTCCGCAGTTCGCGACAAACAAAGGAGGAAACAATGAACGAGGACATCCTGAAACGGGTGCAAGCCAATCCGAAGTTCGCAGAACTGGTCCAAAAGAGATCCAGCCTCGGATGGCTACTCAGCATCGTCATGCTGGCAATCTACTACGGCTTCATCCTGGTACTTGCCTTCTCGCCGGCCACATTGGGCGCATCGCTGTCTGGCGGCGTCACCACAGTTGGCATTCCGGTGGGTATTTTCATCATTGTGTCGGCGTTTGTATTGACCGGCATCTATGTTCGCAAAGCCAACACCGAGTTTGATCAGCTCAATCAGCAGATTGTCGAGGAGGCGAAACAATGAAAAGCTGGATGAAATCCACCGCACTTGCCTCGCTGAGCTTGCTGCCGGCAGTTGCCATGGCAGCAGGCGCGATCGACGGTGACGTGCAGAAACAGGCCACCAACTGGACGGCCATCATCATGTTCCTGCTGTTTGTTTCCGGGACACTCTACATCACCTACTGGGCAGCACGCCGCACCCAGTCCGCCTCCGACTTCTACACCGGCGGCGGTGGCATTACCGGCTTCCAGAACGGCCTGGCTATTGCGGGTGACTATATGTCCGCCGCGTCCTTCCTCGGCATTTCCGCCATGGTGTTCGAAAAGGGCTACGACGGCCTGATCTACTCCATGGGCTTCCTGGTAGGCTGGCCTATCATTCTGTTCCTGGTAGCAGAACGCCTGCGCAACCTGGGTAAATTCACGTTTGCCGACGTCGCTTCTTACCGCCTGCAACAGACACCGGTACGCACTTTTGCCGCCACCGGCACCTTGGTAGTGGTAGCGCTGTACCTGATCGCGCAAATGGTTGGTGCGGGTAAGCTGATCCAGCTGCTGTTTGGCCTGAGCTACAGCACAGCTGTGATCCTGGTAGGTGTACTGATGGTAATGTACGTGATGTTCGGCGGCATGCTCGCCACCACCTGGGTACAAATCATCAAGGCCTGCATCCTGCTGTCTGGCGCTACCTTCATGGCCTTCATGGTCATGGCTTCCGTCGGCTTCAGCCCGGAAACCCTGTTCCAGAAAGCCACTGAAGTCCACGCCAAAGGCCTGGCCATCATGTCCCCAGGCAAGGCAGACCCGATCGATTCCATCTCGCTTGGTCTGGCCCTGATGTTTGGTACCGCTGGTCTGCCACACATCCTGATGCGCTTCTTTACCGTAAGCAACGCCAAAGAAGCCCGCAAATCGGTGTTCTACGCTACCGGCTTTATCGGCTACTTCTACATCCTGACCTTCATCATCGGTTTCGGTGCCATCGTATTGGTACTGAACCAGCCGGCTTTCATGGAAACCATCGTGAAAGACGGCAAGCCACTGACCCAGCTGATGGGTGGCAACAACATGGCGGCGATTCACCTGTCGCACGCTGTGG
Organism: Vogesella sp. XCS3; assembly: GCF_020616155.1. Lineage (NCBI taxonomy): Bacteria > Pseudomonadati > Pseudomonadota > Betaproteobacteria > Neisseriales > Chromobacteriaceae > Vogesella > Vogesella sp. XCS3. Next base: position 1,254,189 of record NZ_CP085530.1, read on the forward strand.
GTGGTGACCTGTTCTACGGCTTCATCTCCGCTGTGGCATTTGCCACCATCCTGGCGGTGGTAGCCGGCCTGACCCTGTCTGGCGCATCGGCCGTATCGCACGACCTGTACGCTTCCGTTATCAAGAAGGGTAAAGCCAACGAAGCTGACGAAATGCGCGTATCCAAGATCACCACACTGGCACTGGGCGTGATCGCCATCGTGCTGGGTCTGGTGTTCGAGAAACAGAACATCGCCTTCATGGTGGGTCTGGCCTTCTCGATCGCAGCATCGGCCAACTTCCCGGTACTGTTCCTGTCCATGTTCTGGAAAGGCCTGACCACCCGCGGTGCCGTTATCGGCGGTGCCATCGGTCTGGTGTCGGCCGTAGTCATGATTATCCTGGGGCCAGCAGTATGGGTAGACGTAATGGGCCACGCCAAAGGTTCGGCACCGTTCCCGTACAAAAACCCTGCCCTGTTCTCCATGACCCTGGCCTTCTTCTTTACCTGGTTGTTCTCCGTACTGGATACCTCCAAGTCGGCTGAAGAAGAAAAAGCCAAGTTTGACGCACAGTTTGTCCGCTCCATGACCGGTATCGGTGCATCGGGCGCCTCGAAACACTAAGCCTTACCCGTAGCAAAGGCCGCACCGTTCGCGGTGCGGCCAACCAAAGAGATAATTAAGGAGCCACTATGTCTACCCTCGAATCGATCCTGAAGGAAACCCGCAGCTTCCCACCCAGCGAAGACTTCCGCCGCAAGGCCGCTGTCTCGGGGATGGATGCCTACAACGCCCTGTGCGAACAAGCTGACGATCACTATCTGTCCTTCTGGGGTGACCTGGCCCGCGAACTGATTACCTGGAAAAAACCGTTTTCCCGCGTGCTGGATGACAGCAATGCGCCGTTCTTCAAATGGTTTGACGATGGCGTGCTGAACGTTTCCTACAACTGCCTGGACCGTCACCTGGCGGTTAACGCCAACAAGATTGCGCTGATTTTTGAAGCTGACGACGGTGAAGTTACCCGCGTCACCTACTCCGAATTGCACCGCCGCGTGTGCCAGTTTGCCAACGGCCTGAAGAGCCAGGGTATCGGCAAAGGCGACCGCGTCGTGATTTACATGCCGATGGTGATCGAAGCCATCGTGGCCATGCAGGCCTGCGCCCGTATCGGCGCCATCCACTCTGTGGTGTTTGGCGGTTTCTCCGCCGGCGCCGTGCGCGACCGCATCCAGGATGCTGGCGCCAAAGCCGTGATCACCGCCAACGAAGGCCTGCGCGGCGGCAAAACTGTTCCCCTGAAAGCCACCGTAGACGAAGCCCTGGCCATGGAAGGCTGCGAATCCATCAGCACCGTGGTGGTTTACCAGCGCACCAACGGCGGCGCCAACTGGGCAGAAGGCCGCGACGTATGGTGGCACAAGCTGATCGAAGGCCAGGCCGAATACTGCGAACCGGAATGGATGAACGCCGAAGACCCGCTGTTCATTCTGTACACCTCCGGCTCTACCGGTAAGCCCAAAGGCATCCAGCACAGTAGCGCCGGCTACCTGCTGGGCGCACTGAACAGCTTCCGGTGGGCTTTCGACTACAAGCCGAACGACGTGTACTGGTGCACCGCCGACGTGGGCTGGATCACTGGCCACTCCTACATCTGCTACGGCCCCTTGGCCAATGGCGCTACCCAGGTAGTGTTTGAAGGCGTACCGACCTACCCGGATGCCAGCCGCTTCTGGAGCATGATCGAGAAACACAAGGTTTCCATTTTCTACACCGCGCCTACCGCTATCCGCTCGCTGATCAAGCTGGGTGCCGACCTGCCAAAACAGTTCGACCTGTCCAGCCTGCGCATCCTGGGCACCGTAGGCGAGCCGATCAACCCTGAAGCGTGGATGTGGTACTACGAAGTCGTTGGCGGCGGCCGCTGCCCTATCGTAGACACCTGGTGGCAAACCGAAACCGGCTCCGCCATGATCGCCCCGCTGCCGGGCGCAGTACCGACCAAGCCGGGCTCTTGCACCCTGCCGCTGCCAGGCATCATCGCCGACATCGTCGACGAATCCGGCGCCCAGGTCGAGCCGGGCCGTGGTGGTTTCCTGGTGATCAAGAAACCGTTCCCGTCGCTGGTACGCACCATCTGGAACGACCCGGACCGCTTCAAGAAAACCTACTTCCCGGACGAATTCAACGGCCAGTACTACCTGGCGGGCGATTCGGCCAACCGCGACGAAAACGGCTACTTCTGGATCATGGGCCGTATCGACGATGTGCTGAACGTATCCGGCCACCGTCTGGGCACCATGGAAATCGAATCGGCACTGGTAGCCAACCCACTGGTAGCCGAAGCTGCCGTAGTGGGCAAACCGCACGACATCAAAGGTGAAGCCGTGGTGGCCTTTGTGGTGCTGAAGGGTGCACGCCCGCAAGGCGAAGAAGCCAAAAAAGTGGCTGCCGAGCTGAAGAGCTGGGTAGCGCACGAGATTGGCAAGATCGCCCAGCCGGACGACATCCGCTTTGGCGAGAACCTGCCCAAGACGCGCTCCGGCAAGATCATGCGCCGCCTGCTGCGTTCCATTGCCAAAGGCGAGGAAATCAGCCAGGACACCTCCACCCTTGAAAACCCGCAGATCCTGGCCCAGCTGCAAGAAGCGGCTACCTGATCTGCAGCCGTAAACGGCCTGCGCTGCGGCGCAGGCTGCACCGGGTAGCCACCCGGTTTCAGGTTCCCTGTAGATGTACTGTTTTACCCTCCTTGGCCGCGCGAGTGCTGCAATCACCGCGCGGCATTTTTACGCCTGCAGGCCAGCCTGCCCGGCATGACTGACCCGCTGCGGCCAACCCTGCAGGAATGAAGGTTGAAGCGCGGCAGCCTTATCAAGGATAATTCGCCCATTAACGCCACCCCGCCCCCCTAATGGACCTCGGACATTATTTGCTCATCCTGGTCAGCACCGTACTCGTCAATAACGTGGTGCTGGTTCGGGTACTGGGCCTTTGCCCTTTCATGGGGGTTTCCAAAAAACTGGAAGCCGCCATCGGCATGGGCGCCGCCACCACCTTTGTACTGACGCTGGCCGCCGGCAGCAGCCACCTGGTGAACCAGCTGCTGATCGCGGCCAACTTGGAGTTTCTGCGCACGCTGTCGTTCATCGTCATCATCGCCGGCATCGTGCAGTTCACCGAGATGGTGATACACAAAACCAGCCCGGTGCTGTACCAGGTGCTAGGCATCTACCTGCCGCTGATCACCACCAACTGCGCCGTACTGGGCATTCCGCTGCTCAACGCCCAGCTGCAGCACAGTTTTGCCGAGTCGCTGGTATTCGGCTTTGGCAGCGCGCTGGGCTTTAGCCTGATCCTGATCCTGTTTGGCGCCATGCGTGAGCGCCTGGAAGGCGCCGACATCCCCGCGCCGTTCCAAGGCAACGCCATTGCGCTCGTTACTGCCGCGCTGATGAGCCTGGCCTTTATGGGCTTCGGAGGCCTGACACGATGACAACCCTGCTTTACGCGCTGCTGGTCATGGTGGCGCTGGCGCTGCTACTGGGCGCCATCCTCGGCTATGCGTCGGTACGCTTCAAGGTGGACGCCGACCCGCTGGTCGACAAAATCGACGATATCCTGCCGCAAACCCAGTGCGGCCAGTGCGGCCACCCCGGCTGCCGCCCCTACGCCGAGGCCATCGCCAGCGGCGAGGAAGACATCAACAAATGCCCGCCGGGCGGCGAAGACGGCATCCGCAAGCTGGCCGAGCTGCTGGGCGTGGACTTCAAACCGTTCGACGCCGGCGCCGCGCAGCCCAAACCCAAAGCCGTGGCGCTAATCGACGAAGCCACCTGTATCGGCTGTACGCTGTGCATCCAGGCCTGTCCGGTGGATGCCATCCTCGGCTCGGCCAAGCAGATGCACACCATCATCGCCAGCGAATGCACTGGCTGCGAGCTGTGCCTGCCCCCCTGCCCGGTGGACTGCATCCGCATGATTCCGCACGGCACCGATCTCACCAACTGGAAATGGCGCTACCCCACCATTCCCATCAAGGCGGTAAAGCCATGAGTCGGCTTTATGACTTTCACGGCGGCATCCACCCGCCGCAGCACAAAGACGCCGCCACCGGCAGCCCTATCCAGGCGCTGCCCTTGCCGCCGCTGCTGCATATCGCGCTGGCGCAAAGCGTGGGCAATGCGGCGCGGCCAACCGTGGCCGTGGGCCAGCGCGTGCGCAAGGGCGAAACCCTGGCCGAGCCGGATGGCCGCCTGTCTGCCGCCGTGCACGCGCCGACGTCGGGCACCATTACCGCCATCGGCCCGCACCCGTTTGCCCACCCGTCCGGCCTGCCGGTAGACACCGTCACCTTGCAGCCGGATGGCCTGGACGAATGGCAGCCGCGCCAGCCGCTGGACTGGCAGCAAGCCGACGGCAACACCCTGCGCCAGCAACTGCAGGCCATGGGCGTAGTCGGGCTGGGCGGCGCGGTATTCCCCACCCACCTGAAGCTGGCCGCCGGCCAGCTCGCCACGCTGGTGGTGAACGGTGCCGAGTGCGAACCATTCATCAGCTGCGACGACTTGCTGATGCGCGAGCGCGCCGCCGGCATTGTCGATGGCATCCGCATCGCTGCGCATGCGCTGCAAGCCGGCGAGGTGCTGATCGGCATCGAAGACAACAAGCCGCAGGCCATTGCCGCCATGCAGGCCGCCTGCGCCGGCACGGCCTACCGCGTGGTGAGCATCCCCACCAAATACCCCAGCGGCGGCGCCAAGCAACTGATCCGCATCCTGACCGGCATCGAAGTACCACACGGCACCCGCGCCACCGACCTGGGCGTGCAGTGCCTGAACGTGGGCACCTTGTACGCCATCGCCCGTGCTGTATTGCACGGAGAACCGCTGCTCAGCCGCATCGTCACCGTCACCGGCGCCGTCGCCCGTGCGGCCAACTACGAGGTGGCCATCGGCACCCCGCTGGGCTGGCTACTGCAACAGGCCGGCGTTTCCGACACGCGTACCGACGTCATCATGGGTGGCCCGATGATGGGCATTACCCTGCCCGATCTGGCTGCCGGCCTGCCCAAAGCCGGTAACTGCCTGATCGCCAAGAGCACCGCGCTGTTCCCGCCACGCCCGCCAGAGCAGGCCTGCATCCGCTGCGGCGACTGCGCCAGCGCGTGCCCGGCCGAGCTACAGCCCATGGACCTGTTCTGGTTTGCCAAGTCGCGCCAGCTCGGCAAGGCTCAAGAACGCCACCTGTTCGATTGCATCGAATGCGGTGCCTGCAGCTATGTGTGCCCCAGCCAGATCCCGCTGGTGGACTACTACCGCTTTGCCAAGAGCGAGATATGGGCCGCAGAGCGCGACAAGAAAAGCGCTACCCTGGCACGGCAGCGCCACGAATTCCGCCAGTTCCGCATAGAGCGCGACAAATCGGAAAAAGCCGCCCGCATTGCGGCACGCGCCGCCGAGCAGGCCGCCAAGCTAGCTACCCAAGCGGCCAGCCCTGTGCCAACTAGCGCCGCCCCCGCCGCTACAGGCATGGATGACGCCAAAAAAGCGGCCATCGCGGCGGCACTGGCGCGCGCGGCGGCACAAAAAGAAGCCAAGCCGCTGTCCGAACAACACACCAGCGGCCTGGACGATGCCAAGCAGGCCGCAATACAAGCAGCCATGGCACGCGCTGCCGCCCGCAAAGCCGCCGCAGAGGCCGCAAAAGCTGGCGATGCGGCCAACCCTGACAGCACCCCCACCACCACTCCGACACAAACCGGCATGGACGACGCCAAACGCGCGGCCATCGAAGCCGCCATGGCACGCGCCGCTGCGCGCAAAGCCGCCGCCGACGCCGCAAAAGCTGGCGATGCGGCCAACCCTGACAGTGCTACCACGGCCACCCCGGCACAAACCGGCATGGACGACGCCAAACGCGCCGCCATCGAAGCCGCCATGGCACGCGCCGCTGCGCGCAAAGCCGCCGCCCAGACCGCGCAAGCCGATAACACAGCTGCGGCCAACCCCGACAGCGCCGCCACCGCCACGGCGTCGCAAACCGGCATCGACGACACCAAGAAGGCGGCCATCGAAGCAGCGATGGCCCGCGCTGCCGCCCGCAAGGCGGCTGCCGCCGAGGCCAAGAAAGACGCCGCACCATGAGCATTCACGCTACCCATATCGCCCGCCCAGTCACCGTCTCGCGGGTGATGCTAAAAGTACTGGCCGCCCTACTGCCCGGCATCGCCGTGTCGGTGTACTGCTTTGGCCCCGGCGTACTGCTGCAGCTGCTGCTGGCCACTGTCACCGCGCTGGGTGCCGAGGCCGCTGTACTGCGGCTGCGCCAGCGCCCGGTTACCCCGGCGCTGGCCGACCTGTCCGCCGTGGTCACCGCCTGGCTGCTGGCGCTGTCGATGCCGCCGCTGGGTGCCTGGTGGATGATCGTACTGGCCACGCTGTTTGCCATCGTACTGGGTAAACAGCTGTACGGCGGCCTGGGCAATAACCCGTTCAACCCAGCCATGGTCGGCTTTGCGGTAATGATCGTATCTTTCCCGGCGCAGATGGCGGCGTGGGGCACACCGTTAGCCACGCTGGACGCTGCCGCGCAGCTGCAGTGGATCTTCACCCACACGCTGCCGGCCGGCAGCAACCTGGACGCGATTTCCAGCGCCACACCACTCGACGTATTGAAAACCGGCCTGCTGCAGGGCGGGCAAACTGTCGGCAAGCTACTGCAACAGCCGCGCTTCGGCCACTGGGGCAATGCTGGCGGCGAATGGGTGGCGCTGGCGTGGGCGCTGGGCGGGCTGTGGCTGTGGCAGCAGAAGCTGATCCCGTGGCGCACGCCGCTGGCGATGCTGGCCGGCGTGCTGGCCGTCAGCCTGCCGCTGTGGCTGTGGCAGCCGGCACACTACGCCAGCCCGCTATTCCATCTGCTCAACGGCGCCACCTTGCTGGCGGCCGGCTTTATCGTGACCGACCCGGTCAGCGGCAGCACCACGCCGCTGGGCCGGCTGATCTTCGGCTTTCTGGTGGGCGTGCTGGTAGTGGTGATCCGCGTATTTGGCGGCTTTCCCGATGCGGTGGCGTTTGCCGTACTGATCATGAATATGGCGGTGCCTTTTATCGACCAAACTACCCAGCCGCGCGTATTCGGCCGCAAAGGGGGCCGCCATGCGTAAAGCCGCCACCCAGGCACGCCGCAGTGCGCTGACGCTGGCCGCCTTTGCCGCCAGCGCCACCCTGCTATTGGCCGGCACCTGGCTGGCCACGCATCAGCAAGTCGCCGCCAACGAGGCGGCCACCCGCGCCGCCCTGCTGGCGCAAGCCTTGCCAGCAGGCAGCTTCGACAACAACCTGGCTGCCAGCGCTGTAGTGCTACCGGCGGCCATCGCGCAGCAACTGGCACAGCGCGATGCGGCCAACGTCTACCTGGCGCGCCGCAACGGCCAGCTCAGCGGCGTGGTACTGGAGGCCGCCGCCCCCAACGGTTACGGCGGCCGCATCGAGCTGCTGGTCGGCATCGCCCGCGACGGCACGGTGCAAGGCGTTCGCGTCGTGAGCCACCGCGAAACGCCGGGGCTGGGCGATTACATCGACCTGGCCGTCAGCCCGTGGGCGCGCCAGTTTGCCGGCAAGCCGGCAGATAGCCGCTGGGCGGTGAAAAAAGACGGCGGCGATACCGATTATGTCAGCGGTGCCACCATTTCCGCCCGCGCCGTCAGCGCGGCGGTAGCCCGCTGCAGCGATTACTACCGCACGGCGCAAGCGCGCCTGCTGCAAGGACAACCATGAGCAACACCCCTTCCGTGTGGCAAGACATCAGCCGCAAGGGCCTGTGGCAACAAAACCCCGGCCTGGTACAGCTGCTGGGCCTGTGCCCGGTGCTGGCCATCAGCAATAACGTGGTCAACGCGCTGGCGCTGGGCCTGGCCACCACGCTGGTAACGGCGCTATCCAGCGCTGCCGTGTCCAGCGTACGCCACTGGGTACCCGGCGATATCCGCAACCCGGTGTTCATCATGATCATCGCCAGCCTGGTAACCTGCGTTGACTTGGCCATGAACGCCTGGCTACACGAACTCTACCTGGTGCTGGGCATTTTCATCCCGCTGATTACCACCAACTGCATCGTGATGGCGCGCGCCGAGGCCTTTGCCTCGCGACAGCCGGTGCGCGAGGCAGCGTGGGACGGCGCCATGATGGGCCTGGGCCTGACCGGTGTGCTGGTGGCGCTGGGCGCGCTGCGCGAGCTGCTGGGCAAAGGCACACTGCTGGCGGGCGCCGACAAGCTGCTTGGCCCCGCCGGCCAGCAGCTGACCCTGCATCTGGCCGGGCCGGATTACCAGTTCCTGCTGATGCTGCTACCCCCGGGCGCTTTCCTGGGGCTGGCGCTGCTGATTGCCGGAAAGAACGTACTGGATGCCCGTGCACGGCAGCGTGCCGCCGCTGCGGCCAACCCTGCACCTCACACCGAAGCGAGCCCCGCGCCATGAACAAGACCATACGCCAGCAAATCTTTGCCCGCCTGCAAGCCCACAACCCGCACCCCACCACTGAGCTGGAATACGCCACGCCGTTCCAGCTACTGATCGCCGTGTTGCTGTCGGCGCAAGCTACCGACGTGGGCGTGAACAAAGCCACACGCGTATTGTTCCAGGTAGCGCCCACGCCGGACAAGATGTACTCGCTGGGCGTGGCCGGACTGGAGGAGTACATCAAGACCATCGGCCTGTACCGCACCAAGGCCAAAAACACTATCGAAACCTGCCGCATCCTGCTGCAACAGCACGGCGGCGAGGTGCCGGAAAACCGCGAAGCACTGGAGGCCCTGCCAGGGGTTGGCCGCAAAACCGCCAATGTGGTGTTGAATACGGCCTTTGGCCACCCCACCATTGCGGTAGACACGCATATCTTCCGCGTCAGTAACCGCACCCGGCTGGCGCCCGGCAAAGACGTGCGCGAAGTAGAAGACAAACTGTTACGTTTTGTGCCCACCGAATACAAACAGGACGCGCATCATTGGCTTATCCTGCACGGACGCTACGTTTGCAAAGCCAGAAAGCCCGACTGCGAACGCTGCGTCATTGCAGACCTCTGCGAATATCCGGCAAAACCGCTATGATGATCGCCTGTTGATTGATTTTTACTGTCATCGCTGCCCGCCAGCGATAAACGAATCTAAAAGGATTGCCCAGGTGAACGCCTGCACACGCTTGGCCCTCATCACCGCCGTCGCCCTGTCTGTAGGGGGTTGCGGCAAAATCGAAGCACTGTTCAAAGACGACAAGGGTGCGCCTGTCGCCGTGCCGGCCAAGGCCGACGGCAGCGTGGCCATGTTGCTGCCCGACTTTACCCAGCTGGTAGAGCGCGAAGGCCCAGCGGTAGTCAATATCCAGGCCATGCGTGCCGAAGCGCGCACCAGCCAGAGCGACAATCCCTACCCGGTACCGGAAGACGACCCGTTCTACGAATTCTTCCGTCGCTACATGCCCAACCCGAACCAGCAGCAGGAAACCCCGCAGCCTTCGGAAAGCGTGTCTTTCGGTAGCGGCTTCATCATCACCGATGACGGCTACATCCTCACCAACGCCCACGTCGTCACCGGCAGCAGCCAGATCAAGGTCATGCTCACCGACAAGCGTGAAATGCGCGCCAAGCTGGTAGGTCTGGACAAACGTACCGATGTGGCCGTACTGAAGATCGACGCGGCCAACCTGCCCACGGTCAAGACCGGCACGCCGGACGAGCTGAAGGTAGGCGAATGGGTAGCCGCCATCGGCGCGCCGTTCGGCTTTGAAAACACCGTCACCGCCGGCATCGTCTCGGCCAAAGGCCGCAGCCTGCCGGACGAAAGCTATGTGCCGTTCATCCAGACCGACGTGGCCATCAACCCGGGTAACTCCGGCGGCCCGCTGTTCAACCTGAAAGGCGAGGTAATCGGCATCAACTCGCAGATCTACAGCCGCAGCGGCGGTTTCATGGGGATCTCGTTTGCTATTCCTATCGACCTGGCGATGAAAGTAGCCGACCAGCTCAAAGCCAAAGGCAAAGTAAGCCGTGGCCAGCTGGGCGTGCATATCCAGGAAGTCTCGCAGGAGCTGGCGCAGTCCTTCGGGCTGGACCGTGCCCGTGGTGCGCTGGTGGTACGCGTGGAGCCATCCGGCCCTGCCAGCCGCGCCGGCGTGCAGATTGGTGACATCATCCTGCGCCTGAATGGCCAGAACGTGGAAAGCTCGCGCGACCTGCCGCGCATGGTGGGCGACCAGCCGCCAGGTGCGCAGATCAAGCTGGGCGTATGGCGCAAAGGCAAAGAGCAGAATATCGACGCCACCTTGGCCGAACTGGCCCCCGAGCAAGCCCAGGCCTCGCCGGAGCAAAGCCAGCCGGACGTGCCGCAAAGCTACCAGTTTGGCAAGCTGGGCCTGACACTGTCGGAGCTGAGCACCAGCGACAAGCAGGAGCTGGGCATTCGTGGCGGCCTGTTTGTACAAAAGGTACAGGGCCTGTCCGCCCGCGCCGGCCTGCAGCACGGTGACATCATCATTGGCCTGAACCAGGTAGAAGTCACCACGGTAAAAGGTTTCGAGAAAGCCCTGAACGACGCCCGCGGCAATATTGCCCTGCTGGTGAGACGTGGCGACAGCACGCTGTTTGTGCCGCTACGCATGAACTGATTTCCAGCCGCCGCCAGGCGGCTTTTTTACGCCGGTACGGTATGGCCGAATATACGGCCAGCCACACGGCGGCGCTTGAAACAAAGGAGAAACCATGAGCTTTCTGACAACCGACCTGTACGACGCCCACGAAGGCCGCGTAGCCGTACTCGAGCCCATGCTGAAAAGCTACGGTGGCAAGCCACGCTTTAGCGGCCAGATCGTTACCCTGAAGCTGTACGAAGACAACACCCTGGTACGCGAGATGCTGGCCGAGCCCGGCGCGGGCAAGGTGCTGGTGGTAGACGGTGGCGGCTCGAAACGTTGCGCCCTGCTGGGCGACCAGATTGCCGAGCTCGCGGTGAAGAACCAGTGGGAAGGCGTGGTGATCTACGGCTGCATTCGCGACTCGGTCGCCATCGGTGCGCTACCGCTAGGGGTACGTGCGCTGGATACCAACCCGAAAAAATCGGTAAAACGCAACGAAGGCACGCGCGGCCTGGTGCTGAATTTTGCCGGCGTAGACTTCACCCCTGGCCACTGGCTCTACGCCGACGAAGACGGCGTACTGCTCTCCCCTGTCGCCTTGCTCTGATAAGGCTGCGTCTGGCGGTGACGCGGGTGCGCGGGCAGCAGCGGGGATAGGCTGTCGCGCACCCACAGCAGCATCTGGTCGGCCCAGGTATGGTCTTCCGGTGCCAGCAGTTCGGGCTGATCCAGCGTGGCCGCCGTGATGTCGATCTCGTCCGGGGAGCCTTCGTGGCGGTAGCTCAGCGTGGTACCGCACTGCGGGCAAAAGCCACGCTTTACCCCCAGCGACGAATGGTACAAGCGCAACTCGCCCTGCCATTGCAGATCGATACTGCGTACGGTAAACCAGGTAACAAAGGGCGCGCCGCTAGCCTTGCGGCACGACGCGCAGTGGCAATGGGTGACATGGTAAGGTTGGCCGCGAAAGCGGTAACTTACCGCACCGCACAAGCATCGTCCCTGCATAGCCGCCACCTTTCCAGAAAAATCATCTACTTGGCACTATAGCCAAGCTGGCAGTACGGGAAAAGTGATGCAATGCAATAAAGTTGCACCCATAAAAAAAGACAGCCGCTGGCTGTCTTTTTTGCTTCGCTGCGGCCAACCTTAGGCAGGCTGAACCGGCGTTGCACCTTTTACTTCGGTGATGACGTTTTTCTCGTCGACAAACACCAGCTTGGGGCTGTGGCCGGCCAGCTCGCTGTCTTCATACGCCGCAAAGCTGGCGATGATCAGCAAGTCGCCGGGGGCAGCGCGGCGTGCGGCCGAGCCATTTACCGAAATGGTACCCGAGCCACGCTCGGCGCGGATGGCGTAGGTGGCAAAACGCTCGCCATTGGTCACGTTCCAGATCTGGATTTCTTCGTACTCGCGAATATCTGCCGCTTCCAGCAGGTTTTCGTCGATAGCGCACGAGCCGATGTAATGCAGCTCGGCATGGGTAGTGGTAACACGGTGAAGCTTGGATTTCAGCATGGAACGCTGCATGGTTTTTTCCTGTTACTGGCGCTGCTAGATCAGCGCGTTACTTCGATATTGTCGATCAGGCGGGTGCGGCCCAGACGGGCTGCGGCCAGTACAACCAGGCGCGGCTCGCCGGCGTGGGCTACTTCCAGCGTATCGGCCTGGCGCACCTCGATATAGTCCACACGCCAGCCGTGCGCGGCCAGGTCGTCGGCGGCGGCTTTTTCCAGCACGGCGTAACGGTTGTCACCGGCCAGTAGCGCATCGCGGATGGCAGACAGATGGCGGTACAGGCGCGGCGCCTCGGCGCGCTCTTCTGCGCTCAGGTAGCCATTGCGCGACGACAGCGCCAGGCCATCTTCGGCGCGGCCGGTGTCTACCGGCACGATCTCGATCGGCATGTTCAGGTCGTCCACCATCGCACGGATCACGTGCAGCTGCTGGAAGTCCTTCTTGCCGAAACAGGCTACGTCCGCCTGCACGATATTGAACAGCTTGCTTACCACGGTGGCCACGCCACGGAAGTGGCCGGGGCGGAAGGCGCCGCACAGCTCGTTCTGGATATGCGGCGGCTCTACGTTGAAGTCTTGCTTGATGCGCGGGTACAGCTCGCGCTCGTCGGGGAAGAACAGCACGTCCACACCGGCGGCTTCCAGCTTGGCGCAGTCGGCCTCGAAGGTGCGCGGGTAGGCGTCGAAGTCTTCGCCCTGGCCAAACTGCAGGCGGTTAACAAAAATGCTGACCACCACCTTGTCTGCATGCTGGCGGGCCGCTTCTACCAGGGCCAGATGGCCGGCGTGCAGGTTGCCCATAGTAGGGACAAAAGCCAGGCGGCCAGCGGTTTTGCGCCAGGCGCGCAGCTGGGCGATGCTACGAATGATTTGCATGGTACTCACTCAGTGAGGGCTCACGGCCCGGCGTTGCGGCACGGGCCCTGGCGTGTAACTCAGAAACAGTGCTCGGGAGCCGGGAAGCTGCCGTCCTTGACCGCGCTGACATAGGCACCGACGGCGCCCTGGATGCTTTGCGCCTCATCCATGAAGTTCTTCACGAAGCGGGCTTTCTTGCCCGGGAACACGCCCAGCACGTCGTGCAGCACCAATACCTGGCCGGATACATCCGGGCCGGCACCAATGCCGATAGTCGGCACGCTGATGCTCTCGGTAACGCGCTTGGCCAGCGCGGCAGGCACGCACTCCATCAGCACCATGCTGGCACCGGCTTCGGCCAGAATGCGCGCTTCCTCAACAATACGCTCGGCGTCGCTCTCGCTCTTGCCCTGTACCTTGTAGCCGCCAAAAGCGTTGACGAACTGCGGGGTAAGGCCGATATGGGCGCACACCGGCACGCCACGCTGCACCAGGAAGCGCACGGTTTCAGCCATGAAGGCACCGCCTTCGAGCTTCACCATGTGGGCACCCGCCTGCATCAGGCGTGCCGAGCTGGCAAAGGCTTGCGCCGGGCTTTCCTGATAGGCACCAAACGGCAGGTCGGCCAGAATCAGGGCGCGCTGGCTGCCGCGAGCCACACAGCGGGTGTGGTAGGCCATCTCGTCCATCGAGACCGGCAGGGTGGAACCTTCCCCGCGGATCACCATGCCCAGCGAATCGCCGATCAGCATGATATCTACCCCGGCGCTATCGAGCAGGCTGGCAAAGCTGGCGTCGTAGCAGGTCATCATGGCGATTTTTTGCCCCTCGGCCGCCATGCTGTGCAGGGTGTTAACGGTGACTTTCATGTCTTTTATCCTTGTTGCTTCTTCCGGTTGCGCGTTGTCCAGCTTGTGGCCGGGCGCGCCCAGGGCTTTATATGCCCTTGTTGAAGTAACTGCGCTGGCCACGCATCTCGCTGATGCAGCGCAACAATAGCCCGAAATCTTCTTCACCTTCAACCAGATCAAGATGGTCGGTGTTGACGATCAGGAGCGGAGCCGCCTCGTAGGCGTGAAAAAAGGTACTGTAGGCTTCGTGCATGCGCTGCACGTAGCCTTCCGGCATCGCAATCACTTCGCCAGCCGCGGCACGTGCGGCCAACCTTTTGCTGACGGTTTCGGGCGATGCCTGCAGGTAAATGACCAGGTCGGGTACCGGGTGTTCGGGCAGGAAGCGCTGCACGATGCGCTGGTACAGCGCCAGCTCGTCTTTATCCAGCGTCTGCGCCGCAAACATGGCGTCCTTGTCGAACAGGAAGTCGGACACCAAGGGCGCGGCCAGCATATCGCCGTGCAGCATGGCTTGCGCCGCGTCGGCGCGCTGCATCAGAAAGCTCAGCTGGGTAGAAAATGCGTGGTACGGCGGGTGGCGGTAAAAACGCTCCAGAAACGGGTTCTGCTCTGCGTCCTCCGCCAGTAGGCGGATTTGCCAATAGTCTGCCAGGCGCCGTGCCAGCAGGGATTTACCGCACGCTATCGGGCCTTCTACCACCACATATCGCAAATTCGACATAGCTAGCTCCTGTCTAAGCCAAACGTTTTACGCCCGCCGGGTCCAGGCCGGCAGCAATATCCGCCGCGGCACCGTGTACGCCCACCTGCATATCGGCGGCCATTTCCGCCAGCGGCAGCATCACGAATGCGCGCTGATGCATACGCGGGTGCGGCAGGGTCAGGAAGGCGGTGTCCAGCACTACGCCCTCCACCAGCAGCAGGTCCAGGTCCAGCACGCGCGGGGCGTTGCGGAAGGTGCGAACGCGGCCAAAAGCCTGCTCGACTTCCAGCAGTGCGGCCAACAGCGCCTGCGGCGCCAGCGTGGTTTCCACTTCGCACACGGCATTGATGAAATCCGGCTGGTCGGCATAACCTACCGGCGCCGTCTGATAGCAGGAAGAGCGACGCAGCAAAGCCACACCGGGCAGCGCTGCGATGGCAGCCAGCGCAGCCTCCACTTGCTGTACCGGGTTCTCCAGGTTACTGCCTAGCGCAATAACGGCACGGCTCACTCGGCACTACCTTCGGTGGGGCGGGCATTGGGTTTGCGACGACGGCGGCGCTTTTTGCGCTCGGCACTGTCGCCATTGGCAGCTGGCGGCGCATGGCGTGCTTCTTCTACCAGCAGCTGGCGGTCGGCGTGGTCGGCGTGCTGGAACTCGGCCCACCACTGCACCATCTCGCGTGGCACGTCGCCGACTTCGGCGCGCAGACAGTAGAAATCGAAAGCAGCACGGAAACGCGGCTGCTCCAGGAAACGGAACGGACGGGCGCCGTTGCGGTTGTCAAAGCGCGGCTGCAGCGCCCAGATTTCACGCATGGTGGCGGAGAAGCGGCGCGGGATGGCAAAGTCTTCATCCTGCAGCGATTCGACCTCGGCCATGGCTTCCATCAGCGCGGCAATGGATTTCTCGCCATCGGCCGTGCGTGCTTTCCAGCGGTTGTTTACCTGCGCCCACAGCAATGCGGCCAACATGAAGCCTACCGACACCGGCTTGTCGGCACGAATGCGCTCGTCGGTGCTGGCCAACGCCAGTTTGAGGAAAGCTTCGCCACCCTCTTCGTCCATCACCGCGTCCAGCAGCGGGAAAATACCGCGCGACAGGCCTTCGTCACGCAGCTTTTTGAGGCAAGCGTAGGCGTGGCCGGAGTGCAGCAGCTTGAGCAGCTCGTCAAAGAGCCGCGCAGGCGGCTCGTTTTTCAGCAGATGGGCGTGCGAGGCAATCGGCTTGCGCGTGTGTTCGTCGATCTCGAAACCCAGCTTGGCGGCCAGGCGCACGGCACGCAGCATGCGCACCGGGTCTTCCTGGTAGCGGCGGGCCGGCTGGCCGATCATCACCAGCTTTTTCGCCTGCAGGTCTTTTACCCCATGGTGATAGTCGATGATGGTTTCATCGGTGGGGTTATAGAAC
The DNA here is from genome assembly GCF_020616155.1 of Vogesella sp. XCS3. Taxonomy (NCBI): domain Bacteria; kingdom Pseudomonadati; phylum Pseudomonadota; class Betaproteobacteria; order Neisseriales; family Chromobacteriaceae; genus Vogesella; species Vogesella sp. XCS3. The sequence goes on from NZ_CP085530.1 coordinate 1,270,143, forward strand.
AGTGCATTTACAGTAAAGTCGCGGCGCAAGGCGTCTTCGGACTGGTTGCCGTAAGTGTTGTCCGCCATGATGCGGCCGGTTTCGTTGGTCTTGCCTACTTCACCACCGCGGAAGGTCGTCACCTCGATGGTTTCCGGCCCCATCATCACGTGCACTATACGGAAGCGCCGGCCGATAATGCGCGAGCGGCGGAATATATGGTGCACTTCTTCCGGCGTAGCGCTGGTGGCCACGTCAAAATCCTTGGGCGATACGCCCAGCAGCAAGTCGCGCACTGCCCCGCCTACCACAAAGGCACTGTGGCCGGATTCTTGCAGCCGCGATACCACACGCAAGGCAGCATGGCTGAGGGCATCGCGGCGCACGCCGTGCTGTGCCAGCGATAGCACACGCGGCTTGGGTTTGTTGCGGCCGATGCCGGTTGGCAGGTCGAAAACGCGGCTGATCAGTTTGCGAATCATCAGGAACAGTATCTGGAAGAAGGTGGGAGGCAGCGGTCGCTAGCCGGATTCAAGCGGGGGATTATAGCCCGATATTCTGCGCATTCTCCAGCATTGTGCCAAGACGGCACTTGACAGTCTCGATAGACTGCTCTAATTTTGAGCCTGCGCCGATTTGTTACTGCTTGCGGGGCGCCCGATAAATACCAGCTAAAGCGTGCAGATCACCCGCTGACCGCTTTATTGCTGCAGCGGGTTTTTCTTTGGCAGGCAGCCAGGCCACACTACCGTTTTACGCGCCGAGTTAATCGACAACTTGCAGGGCGCTTTCGAAATTCTGCTAAAGCGTCGCTCGGCCAGCCGGGCGCGCAACACGCTACGGAGACTGCCATGTACGACTGCCAAGAAGACCGCTACACCGATTTTGCCATCACACCGCGCTGCAACGCCCCCGCCCTGAGCGGCTCGCTCACGGCCAACGCCACCCCCGACACACGCCACAAACTTACCGAGCTGGCCGCCTACGCCACCGAGCGCGGGCTGGATATCACCCTGCAGCAAGGCACACTGGCCATCCACGCCCTCAGCCTGACCGAAGCGCTCAATATCAACGCGCGCTTCGGCCACGACTTGCTGATCAGCTGCCATCTGCGCCGCGACCCGCCAGCGCGCTTTGGCTGACACAGCGTTCGCAAGGTTGGCCGCACGGCCCGGGGCGGCACCCGTATAATGCCGCCTTTACTCTTACCCGTTAGCACCTTGCATGCTGTTTGATCTGAACCGAACCCCCGCCGCAACGCTGCGGCAGGAAGCCCACACCCTGGGCAAGCTGGCGCTGCCAATGATGGTGGCACAGATTGCCCAGGTAGCCACCGGCTTTGTCGATACCGTGATGGCGGGCCACGTCAGTACCGATGACCTGGCGGCGGTATCGCTGGGCTCCAGCGTATTCATTACCGTGTACGTCACGCTGATGGGCATCGCCTCGGCCATGAACCCCATCCTGTCGCAGCAAGTTGGCCGCGGCGATACGCACCAGATCGGCGCCACCGCGCGCCAGGGCTTGTGGTTTGGCCTGATACTGGGCGTGCTGGGCATGCTGCTGATGCTGGCTATCCAGCCGCTGCTGCGTCTGTGGCTGGACTTGCCCGCCAGCGTAGAAGACAAGGCCATGCTGTTCATTACCGGTAGCGCCATGGGCATGCCGGCGGCCATTCTGCACCGTGCGCTGTACGCCTTCAGCTCCAGCCTGAACCATACCCGCCCCATCATGCTGGTCAGCATCTGCGGCCTGCTGCTCAATATCCCGCTGAACTACGCGCTGATCCACGGCCTGGCCGGCCTGCCCGCACTAGGCGGGGCCGGCTGCGGCTGGGCAACCGGCATGGTGATGTGGTTTAACGCCGCCGCGCTGTTTGCCGTCATCAAATACCAGCAGGCATACCAGCCTTACGGCCTGACCGGCGGCTTCAGTTGGCCGCAGTGGCAGCGCTTTCCTGCCTTTATCAAGCTGGGGCTGCCTATCGGCTTGTCCTTTTTTGTGGAAGTCAGCCTGTTTTCCTTTATTGCGCTACTGGTGGCCAAGCTGGGCACCACGGTAGTAGCTACCCATCAGGCGGTGCTGAATTTTTCCAGCGTGATTTACATGATTCCGCAAAGCATCGGCGTAGCACTCACCATCCGCGTGGGGCAGCGCGTGGGTGCGGGCGATTACCGCGGTGCACGCACCGTATGCGGCGTGGGCCTGGCCATGGGCGTGGCGCTGGCCTGCCTCACCATGGTATGGGTACTACTGGGGCGCGAAGGCATCATGCGTACCTATAGTAGCGACCCGGCGGTGATTACCCTGGGCATGTCGCTGATGCTGTTTGCCGCCTTCTACCAGCTGACCGACGCCATGCAGACCATCGCCTCGGCCGCGCTGCGCGGCTACAAGATCACCACCATGCCCATGGTGATTCATATCGTATCGTTCTGGCTGGTCGGCCTGGGGCTGGGGGCGCTGCTGGGTCTAAGCCACCTGCCACTACCCGGCCTGAGCCTGCCCATGGGCGTGCATGGCTTCTGGCTGGCACTGGTGATCAGCCTGAGCCTGGCCGGCCTGCTGCTGGTAAGCTATCTATCGCGCGAGAGCCGCCGCCGGCTGCACCGTCAAACTGCCTGAAAGAACACCGTGACACCTGTTATTTATCGCGAACAACCCATCCGCGCATTCAACACCTTCGGCATGAACGTTAAAGCCGCCTTTTTCAGCCAGCTCACCGACCTGGCCCAGCTGCCCATCCTGCTGGCACAGCCGGTGGTACAACAAGGCCCGCTGCTGTGGCTGGGCGGCGGCAGCAATATGCTGTTCACCCAGGACTTCGAGGGCGTCATCATCCAGAACTGCCTGAAAGGCGTGCAGCTTATCTCTGAAGATGCGCAGCACGTACTGGTGCAGGCTGCCGGCGGCGAGGTATGGCACGACTTTGTGCAATACACCTTGCAGCAAGGCTGGAGCGGCCTGGAAAACCTCAGCCTGATCCCCGGCACTGTGGGCGCCAGCCCTATCCAGAACATCGGCGCGTATGGTGTAGAAGTCAAAGACCTGATTCACGAAGTGGTATGCGCCGACCTGGCTACCGGTGGCAGCGAGGTGGTACTGAGCAATGCAGACTGCCACTTTGCCTACCGTGACAGTATCTTCAAACAGGCGCTGGCCGGGCGCTACCTGGTGACGGCGGTACGTTTCCGTCTGAACAAAACCTTCCAGCCACGCATCGGTTACGGCGACATCAGCAAGGCCCTGGCCGCTATGGGCTGCGCCGACGAACCGACGGCACAGCAAGTCAGCCAGGCCGTCATCAGCATCCGCCAGAGCAAGCTCCCCGACCCTGCGGTACTGGGCAACGCCGGCAGCTTCTTCAAGAACCCCATCGTGCCGCGCGAGCTGGCCGACACCCTGCTGGCGCAGCACCCCACCCTGCCGCACTACCCGCAAGCCGATGGCAATGTGAAGTTGGCCGCAGGCTGGCTGATAGAACAAGCCGGCCTGAAGGGCTACCGTGACGGTGATGCTGCCGTGCACGACAAGCAGGCATTGGTGCTGGTGAACCACGGCCAGGCCAGCGGCGCGCAGATGTGGGCACTAGCTAGCAAGGTGCGCCAGACAGTTTACCAGCAATACGGCGTGGTACTGGACCCAGAGCCCATCGTGCTGTAAGCCTACACAAGAAAAAGCGGCCAACCTTACCCACAAGGTTGGCCGCTTTGCTATCCAGACCCACCTTACAACAAGTGCGCCGAGGCCAGGAACAGGTAAATCACCGCCGCGTAGCCCACCAGCCAGGATAAGGAACGCAGGCCGGGCTTATCGGCCAGATAGCACGCGCCATAGGCCACGCGTGCCAGCAAGAATACGGCGGCTGCCGCATCCATCTTACCCTGCGGCACCAGGTTCAGAAACGCCACCACCACCGCTGCGGCAAACACCGGGAAAGCCTCCCAGCTGTTTTGCTGCGCCCAGTGCGCGCGCAAACGCCAGCCGGTCAGCGCCGCCTGCGCGGCACGCGGGGCGTGGTTGTTCATACCGCCAGACTTGGACAAGGCAGCAAACAGCAAGGGCAATACGGCGGCAATCAACACCGCCCAGAAAGCAAACTGCATGGCAGGCTCCTAGTTCACCAGATAACGCCGGTCATCAAACGTGGCCACCCATTGCGGCCGGTACACAATCAGTATCGCGATTACCAGGCCGCTGGTAAACGCCTCGGACCACGCCAGTAAAAAGTAAAAGGGCAACACTTCGCCCAGCAAATGATCTACCGGATACACCCCCGCCAACCCCAGCGCCAGCAAACCGGCGGCTGCGGCCAACAGCAAGCTTGCCGCCCCCGCCAGAAAAGCATTTACGAATACGTAAACAAACAGGTTCGGCGCCAGCCGCTGCCGCGCCCAGTGCAGCACGGCGGTCGTCAGCAACACCGCCGGCACATAGCTCAGCAACACATTCAGGCCAATGGCCAATGGGTCCATCAGCTCGGCCGCCACCAGCACCGCCTGCACCAGCGATAGCGCCAACAACGCCAGCCACGGCCCGGCTAGCAGGGTAAACACCGTCGCCCCCAGCAAATGAAACGATAAGCCAGGCTGCAAACCCGCCTTGGCCAGCGTAAACCCCATCAGCACGACACAAGCCCCGCACCAGGCAGACACCGCCTGCGCAGGCAAAGCGCGCCACGCCACGCGCCTGGCACATAGCAGCAGCATGGCCAGCCACAGGCTATTAGCCCCCCACACCCAGGGCAGCGCAAACTGCCCGGCCAGAAAATTCATGCTTACTCCATTTTGCTCAGCGATATACCGGTCATCATAACAAAGCCCGCCACCGCCACAAAAACCCCAGCCTGGCACAATCAGGTAAAATGCGGCCAACCTTATAACGGATGACTGTCATGTTTAGCTTGCCTGCCCCCCACCATATTGCCAACCTGATCAGCCAGGCGCTGGCAGAAGACATTGGCCAACAGGACTGGACTGCGCTGCTGATCGACGCAGACAGCCAGGGCAAGGCATCGGTGATAGCACGCGAGGCCGCCACCGTGTGCGGGCAAGCCTGGTTCGACGAAGCGTTTCGCCAGGTAGATGCACGCTGCCAGGTAAGCTGGCAAGTCGCCGAAGGCCAGCAAGTTGCCGCCAATACCGTGCTATGCCACGTCAGCGGCCCTGCCCGTGCACTGCTTACCGCCGAGCGCACCGCGCTGAACCTGCTGCAAACCCTGTCTGCCGTGGCCACCGAGACCCAACGCTACAGCGAGTTGGTCGCTGGTACCCGCGCCCGCATTCTGGATACCCGCAAAACGCTGCCCGGCATGCGCTTGGCGCAGAAATATGCGGTGACCGTTGGCGGCGGCGTCAACCAGCGCATCGGCCTGTACGACGGCATCCTGATCAAGGAAAACCACATCATGGCCGCCGGCAGCATCACGCAGGCGCTGCAACGCGCACGTGAGCTGGCCCCGCCGCAAGTTAGCATTCAGGTGGAAGTAGAAACCCTCGCCGAGCTGAACGAAGCCTTGGCCGCAGGCTGCACGCTGATACTGCTGGACAATATGTCGCTGGACGACATGCGCGAGGCGGTGCGCCTCAGCGCAGGCCGCGCCCTGCTGGAAGCTTCCGGCGGCGTAGATTTCAGCACCGTGCGCGCTATTGCCGAAACCGGCGTAGACCGCATCTCCATCGGCAAGCTCACCAAGGACGTGCGCGCCATCGACCTGTCGATGCGCTTTAGCCAGGCCTGAGCCACGGCACCACCAAGCTCCGGCACAAAACAAAACCGGCCATATGGCCGGTTTTCTTATGCAAGCTCACGGTCGTGGGCTAGTGCCAAACGCCGCAGCATGGCTGCCGTTGCCCCCCAGACATAGTACTTGCCGTGCGTCAGCGAATAATAGTGACCGCGATAGCCATCGCGCTCGTAATGATGGCGCTCGTATTGCCGCGTATCCAGCGCCAGCGATAAGGGCAAGGTAAACACCTCGTCCACCTCGTCGGGCGATGGCCGGAACACCACCGGCTGCGTGAGCACCCCCAGCACAGGCGTGACGGCATAGCCGGTAATGGTTTGATACTGCCCCATCTGCGCCACCACACGCACGGCACTGGCAGGCAGGCCTATCTCCTCCTCCGCCTCGCGCAGCGCCGCCATGGCTGCATTGGCGTCCCCTTCTTCCAGCCGCCCGCCAGGAAAGCTGATCTGCCCGGCATGGCTACGCAAGTGCGCGGTACGGCGCGTCAGGACGACATGCCAGCCATCGGGCTGCCATAACACCAGAATCAGCACCGCCGCCGGCTTGCTACCCACATCTCGGGGCAACAGCCCTTCTGCATCATCCGCTAGCGGCACACGCGATAGCCTGGCCAGCAATGCGGCCAACTCCTCCTCACCCCGGGCATGCAACATGGCTTAGCCTCTTTTTTTACTTGAACCAATCTTGGGCAGCGACAACTCGCCCCAGTGCGCCACCAGACGCAATGCCACACCGGAGACAAAAACCAGCTGCACCGCCAGAATATGATCCCACCCCAAGGTGGCCAGCACGTATAGCGCCACAGCCACCACAATGGACACCGTGCCGTAAAAATCTTTATGCAGGATGAACGGTACATCATTCACCATCATGTCCCGCACGATACCGCCACCTACGGCAGTCACAAAACCGAGCAGGATCACACCAAACGCATTGATGTGGTACTCCACTCCCAATTTAGCCCCTGCCAGGCTGAACGCAACCAGCCCTATCGAATCCGCCACGATAAACAGCGTGGCCAGCAGCTCGTGCTCGCGCTTATGCAAGCGCGATGCCATAGCTACCAGCAAGGTGATCGCAATAATGATCAGGTTGGTGTTATCCAGAAACACCTGCGGCATGCGGCCAACCAGCACATCCCGTATCACCCCGCCACCAATGGCCGTAAGCAGAGTCACGATGATAATACCCAGCAAATCCAGGTGCTTACGCACGCCCAGCAAATAGCCCGACACCGCAAAGGCTACCGTGCCGATTACCGAGTAACCGTCAAAATCCAGTAAATAATCCAGCATACAAATCGCCATGAAAAACGCCAGACCGCATGGCCTGGCGTTGTGTACTTTGCCTGATGGTACGCTTAGCGACGCATCGAATCAAAGAAGGCCAAGTTCGACTTGGTCGCGCGCAGCTTGTCCAGCATGAACTCCATCGCCTCCAGGTCGTCCATCGGGTACAGCAGCTTGCGCAGCACCCAGATACGCTGCAGCTGCTCTTGCGGAATCAGCAGCTCTTCGCGGCGGGTACCCGAGCGGTTGATGTTGATCGCCGGGAAGATACGTTTTTCGGCCATACGGCGATCCAGATGGATCTCCATATTACCGGTACCCTTGAACTCTTCGTAGATCACGTCATCCATACGCGAGCCGGTATCCACCAGGGCTGTCGCGATGATGGTCAGCGAGCCGCCTTCTTCGATATTACGTGCGGCACCGAAGAAGCGCTTGGGGCGCTGTAGCGCGTTGGAATCCACACCACCGGTCAACACCTTGCCGGAAGCCGGAATCACGGTGTTGTAGGCGCGGGCCAGACGGGTGATGGAATCCAGCAGGATCACCACGTCCTTTTTGTGCTCGACCAGGCGCTTGGCCTTCTCGATCACCATTTCGGCTACTTGCACATGGCGGGTAGCCGGCTCGTCAAATGTAGACGACACCACCTCGCCGCGTACCGAACGCTGCATCTCGGTCACTTCTTCCGGACGCTCGTCGATCAGCAGCACAATCATTTCCACTTCCGGATGGTTGGTAGTGATGGCATGGGCAATATGCTTCAGCATCACCGTCTTACCGGACTTGGGCGGTGCCACCAGCAAGCCACGCTGACCTTTGCCGATAGGGGCAATCAGGTCGATCAGGCGACTGGTAACATTTTCCTCAGCCTTGATATCACGTTCAAGGTGCAGACGCTCGGTCGGGAACAGCGGCGTCAGGTTCTCGAACAGGATCTTGTGCTTGGCCTGCTCCGGCGGGCCACCATTCACCTTGTCTACCTTCACCAGGGCAAAGTAGCGCTCGCCTTCTTTAGGCGTACGGATCTCGCCTTCGATGGTGTCGCCGGTATGCAGGTTAAAACGGCGAATCTGGGACGGGCTGACGTAAATATCATCCGGGCCTGCCAGGTATGACGAATCGGGGCTACGCAGGAAGCCAAAGCCATCCGGCAACACCTCCAGGGTACCTTCGCCAAAAATACTTTCACCCTTTTTCGCCTGGTTTTTCAGCAGCGCGAAAATCAGGTCCTGCTTGCGCAGGCGGTTGGCGCCATCAATCTCGTTGGAAATAGCCATTTCCACGAGTTCGCTAACATGTTGGCGCTTTAGATCAGATAGATGCATATGTGTACGGTCAGCCTAAGAATGTAACAAGGCGGCAAAGAGCACCGAGACTGAGGAAATAAAGAAGGGAAATATGAAACGAGCGGCCAAGGCCGCTCGCGTACTGGACTATTGGGAAGATAGTCCAAGAGGCACTAGCTGTCAATCAATTACAGGTGAGCGTTCAGGAACTCGATCAGCTGTGTCTTGGACAACGCACCAACCTTGGTAGCTGCCACTTCACCGCCTTTGAACAGCATCAGGGTAGGAATACCACGGATACCGAATTTAGGTGGTGTTGCCTCGTTCTGATCGATGTTCAGTTTGGCAACCACCAGACGGCCTTCATATTCTTTTGCCACATCGTCCAGGATAGGGGCAATCATTTTGCAAGGACCGCACCATTCAGCCCAGTAATCTACCAGCACAGGGGCATCAGCATTCAGGACTTGTTGTTCAAACGAATCATCAGTCACGTGCAGAATCAGGTCGCTCATTGTTTTCCTCTCGATTGGGTGTCGATTATCAGCTTACAGGCGATGTTAACAACTCCCCCTCCCTGCATCAACCCTAAATGACAGCACAAAGCCAGCCATGCCTTTCCTTTACAAGACGGTCGGTCGATTGACCGTTATAATGCCGGGCTGCTTTAGATTGAAAAGGATTTAACATGGGTTTCCTGCAAGGCAAAAAGATTCTGATCACTGGCATGATCTCGAACCGTTCCATTGCCTACGGCATTGCACAAGCCTGCCATCGCGAAGGTGCCGAGCTCGCCTTCACCTACGTGGTAGACAAGCTGGAAGACCGTGTACGCGAAATGGCTGCCGACTTTGGCAGCACACTGGTTTATCGCTGTGACGTGCAGAACGACTCAGAAATCACCCAGCTTTTCACGAGCCTGGGCAAAGACTGGGATGGGCTGGATGGCCTGGTGCACGCCATTGCCTATGCACCGCGCGAAGCTCTGGAAGGCGATTTTCTGGATGCTCTCAGCCGTGAAGCATTCCACACCGCCCACGACGTTTCTGCCTACAGCTTTGCCGCACTGGCCAAAGCTGCACGCCCGATGATGCAAGGCCGCCGTGCCGCCCTGCTGACCCTGTCCTACCTGGGGGCCGTACGTGCCATACCGAACTACAATGTAATGGGCTTGGCCAAAGCCAGCCTGGAAGCTTCTGTGCGCTTTATGGCAGCCAGCCTGGGCAAGGAAGGCATCCGCGTCAATGGCATCTCCGCAGGCCCCATCAAGACACTTGCTGCGGCTGGCATTTCCGGCTTCAGCAAGCTGCTGAACATGGCAGCCGGCCAATCCTGTCTGCGTCGTAACGTTACCACCGAGGAAGTAGGCAACACGGCTGCCTTCTTGCTATCCGACCTCTCCTCCGGCATTACCGGCGAAATCACCTACGTGGACGCCGGCTTCAGCATCAACTCGCTTAACGTCCCCGAGGCTTAAGCTGCTGTCAAAGCTGTTACCCAATAAAAAGCCCGATCCTTGATCGGGCTTTTTTACAGCCAGCGTGGTGCCGACAAGAGGAGTCGAACCCCCGACCTTCGCATTACGAATGCGCTGCTCTACCAACTGAGCTATGCCGGCTAGCCACCTGCACTACTATAGCGCCACGCAAGCTATTTGCCACCTGGGACGGGCCGACACATAGCGCGTCTGCGTGCGGCCAGCGCATATAACGCAAGCTGGCAAACCACCCGCCAGGCCAGGTAACTTTGATGGCGCAGACTCACGAACTGAAACATAAAGCCCGCTTTTGCGGGCTTTATGTTGGGTCGGGCAGGCTGCGGCCAAGGTTGGCCGCAGAGTGCGTGCGGTGTTTTCGCGGCACCAAAGCACAAAGCCCAGCTCGTGTGAGCTGGGCTTCGGTATGGGGCGTCTGGCGGTGTCCTACTTTCACACAGGAATCTGCACTATCATCGGCGCTGAGGCGTTTCACGGTCCTGTTCGGAATGGGAAGGCGTGGGACCACCTCGCTATGGCCACCAGACATAAACTGTCACAAACTTGAAGAAGCCAGGCTGGAAATCTCCAGCCGGTAGAATTTTCTTGTATCAACCAGCGCTTCATCATCAACAAAGCAACTCAAATGATAGGATCAAGCCTCACGAGCAATTAGTATCGGTTAGCTTAACGCCTCACAGCGCTTCCACACCCGACCTATCAACGTCCTGGTCTCGAACGACTCTTCAGGGAGGTCAAGCCTCCAGGGAAGTCTCATCTTCAGGCAAGTTTCCCGCTTAGATGCTTTCAGCGGTTATCTCTTCCGAACTTAGCTACCCGGCGATGCGACTGGCGTCACAACCGGTACACCAGAGGTTCGTCCACTCCGGTCCTCTCGTACTAGGAGCAGCCCCCGTCAAACTTCCAACGCCCACTGCAGATAGGGACCAAACTGTCTCACGACGTTTTGAACCCAGCTCACGTACCACTTTAAATGGCGAACAGCCATACCCTTGGGACCGGCTACAGCCCCAGGATGTGATGAGCCGACATCGAGGTGCCAAACTCCGCCGTCGATGTGAACTCTTGGGCGGAATCAGCCTGTTATCCCCGGAGTACCTTTTATCCGTTGAGCGATGGCCCTTCCATTCAGAACCACCGGATCACTATGTCCTGCTTTCGCACCTGCTCGACTTGTCGGTCTCGCAGTTAAGCTACCTTTTGCCATTGCACTATCAGCACGATTTCCGACCGTACCTAGGTAACCTTCGAACTCCTCCGTTACACTTTGGGAGGAGACCGCCCCAGTCAAACTGCCTACCATGCACTGTCCCCGATCCGGATCACGGACCAAGGTTAGAACCTCAAACACACCAGGGTGGTATTTCAAGGACGGCTCCACTGAAACTAGCGTTCCAGCTTCATAGCCTCCCACCTATCCTACACAAGTCTGTTCAAAGTCCAATGCAAAGCTACAGTAAAGGTTCACGGGGTCTTTCCGTCTAGCAGCGGGTAGATTGCATCTTCACAAACATTTCAACTTCGCTGAGTCTCAGGAGGAGACAGTGTGGCCATCGTTACGCCATTCGTGCGGGTCGGAACTTACCCGACAAGGAATTTCGCTACCTTAGGACCGTTATAGTTACGGCCGCCGTTTACTGGGACTTCAATCAAGAGCTTGCACCCCATCATTTAATCTTCCAGCACCGGGCAGGCGTCACTCCGTATACGTCCACTTTCGTGTTGGCACAGAGCTGTGTTTTTGTTAAACAGTCGCAGCCACCTATTCTCTGCGACCTCTACTAGCTTCGGACGCGAAGTCCTACACCAACAGAGGCACACCTTCTCCCGAAGTTACGGTGTCAATTTGCCGAGTTCCTTCTCCTGAGTTCTCTCAAGCGCCTTAGAATTCTCATCCTGCCCACCTGTGTCGGTTTGCGGTACGGTTCTTATGCAGCTGAAGCTTAGTGGCTTTTCCTGGAAGCGTGGTATCAGTTACTTCAGATCCGTAGATCCTCGTCATCACCTCTCGGCCTTAAGGTGCAGCGGATTTGCCTACCGCACCAGCCTACCGGCTTAAACGACCTATTCCAACAGGCCGCTAACCTAACCTTCTCCGTCCCCACATCGCACTGCATAAAAGTACGGGAATATTAACCCGTTTCCCATCGACTACGCTTTTCAGCCTCGCCTTAGGGGCCGACTCACCCTACGCCGATGAACGTTGCGTAGGAAACCTTGGGCTTTCGGCGAGCGGGCTTTTCACCCGCTTTATCGCTACTCATGTCAGCATTCGCACTTCTGATATCTCCAGCAGGGTTTACACCACCACCTTCACAGACCTACAGAACGCTCCCCTACCACGGACACATTAATGTGCCCATCCGCAGCTTCGGTTATCAGTTTGAGCCCCGTTACATCTTCCGCGCAGGACGACTCGACCAGTGAGCTATTACGCTTTCTTTAAATGATGGCTGCTTCTAAGCCAACATCCTGGCTGTCTAGGCCTTCCCACCTCGTTTACCACTTAACTGATCATTTGGGACCTTAGCTGGCGGTCTGGGTTGTTTCCCTCTTGACGATGGACGTTAGCACCCACCGTCTGTCTCCCATGCTTGCACTTTCCGGTATTCAGAGTTTGCCATGGTTTGGTAAATCGCAATGACCCCCTAGCCATAACAGTGCTTTACCCCCGGAAGTGATACATGAGGCACTACCTAAATAGTTTTCGGGGAGAACCAGCTATCTCCGAGTTTGTTTAGCCTTTCACCCCTATCCACAGCTCATCCCCTAGTTTTGCAACACTAGTGGGTTCGGACCTCCAGTGCGTGTTACCGCACCTTCATCCTGGCCATGGATAGATCACTCGGTTTCGGGTCTACACCCAGCGACTGAATCGCCCTATTCGGACTCGGTTTCCCTACGCCTCCCCTATGCGGTTAAGCTTGCCACTGAATGTAAGTCGCTGACCCATTATACAAAAGGTACGCAGTCACCCGTTTCCAGGCTCCCACTGTTTGTATGCATCCGGTTTCAGGTTCTATTTCACTCCCCTCCCGGGGTTCTTTTCGCCTTTCCCTCACGGTACTGGTTCACTATCGGTCGATCACGAGTATTTAGCCTTGGAGGATGGTCCCCCCATATTCAGACAGGATTTCGCGTGTCCCGCCCTACTTGTCGTATGCTTAGTTCTTGGAATGGGTTTTCGTGTACGGGGCTATCACCCACTATGGCCGCACTTTCCAGAGCGTTCCACTAACTCAATCCATAACACATACAGGCTCTTCCGCGTTCGCTCGCCACTACTTACGGAATCTCGGTTGATTTCTTTTCCTCGGGGTACTTAGATGTTTCAGTTCTCCCGGTTCGCCTCCATGCGCCTATATATTCAGCGCAGGATCTCCTTGCGGAGGGGTTTCCCCATTCGGACATCAGTGGATCAAAGCTCCATTGCCAGCTCCCCACTGCTTTTCGCAGGCTTGCACGTCCTTCATCGCCTGTGATCGCCAAGGCATCCACCAGATGCACTTAGTCGCTTGACCCTATCATTTCAGTTACCTTAATCTGATGAGCTTCGCGCTGGTGACTTGTCGCACACTAAGGCGTATACGACAGTCGATACAATCTTTCTACCCAAGTCGACGATTCATCACCATAAGAATTAACTTATCGTTTTGTCTCGCCGCTTGTAAATTGGCTTCTTCAGTTTGTTAAAGATCGGGCGTTTTACAACGCAAACAGAAATTCACTCAGCGTGCTGAATGCCTTTTTGTTTGCATTGGTGGTGGAGGATGACGGGATCGAACCGACGACCCCCTGCTTGCAAAGCAGGTGCTCTCCCAACTGAGCTAATCCCCCTCTAAACCCGAAATACATCGTTGCTCGATCGCTCATGTACATTTGTACATGTCGCTCTCTCGCGCCTTGTCTTTCGGCTTTATCCTTGGTGGGTCTGGTAGGACTCGAACCTACGACCCCTGCGTTATCAACACAGTGCTCTAACCGGCTGAGCTACAAACCCCCGTTTGTGCTGTCAGCCTTGCGGCCAACTTGCCCTTTCAACTCTCAAATAACCGATAGGCTGTAAGTGCCTGACCTTGCCTTCTCTAGAAAGGAGGTGATCCAGCCGCAGGTTCCCCTACGGCTACCTTGTTACGACTTCACCCCAGTCATGAAACCTACCGTGGTAAGCGGGCTCCTTACGGTTACCCTACCCACTTCTGGCGGATTCCACTCCCATGGTGTGACGGGCGGTGTGTACAAGGCCCGGGAACGTATTCACCGCAGTATGCTGACCTGCGATTACTAGCGATTCCGACTTCATGGAGTCGAGTTGCAGACTCCAATCCGGACTACGATCGGCTTTAAGAGATTAGCTCCACCTCGCGGTTTGGCAACCCTCTGTACCGACCATTGTATGACGTGTGAAGCCCTGCTCATAAGGGCCATGAGGACTTGACGTCATCCCCACCTTCCTCCGGTTTGTCACCGGCAGTCTCATTAGAGTGCCCAACTTAATGATGGCAACTAATGACAAGGGTTGCGCTCGTTGCGGGACTTAACCCAACATCTCACGACACGAGCTGACGACAGCCATGCAGCACCTGTGTTACGGCTCCCTTTCGGGCACCAAGCCATCTCTGGCAAGTTCCGTACATGTCAAGAGCAGGTAAGGTTCTTCGCGTTGCATCGAATTAATCCACATCATCCACCGCTTGTGCGGGCCCCCGTCAATTCCTTTGAGTTTTAACCTTGCGGCCGTACTCCCCAGGCGGTCAATTTCACGCGTTAGCTACGCTACCAGGGATTCTAACCCCCAACAGCTAATTGACATCGTTTAGGGCGTGGACTACCAGGGTATCTAATCCTGTTTGCTCCCCACGCTTTCGTGCATGAGCGTCAGTGTCATCCCAGGGGGCTGCCTTCGCCATCGGTGTTCCTCCGCATCTCTACGCATTTCACTGCTACACGCGGAATTCCACCCCCCTCTGACGCACTCTAGTCTGACAGTTCCAAACGCAGTTCCCAAGTTGAGCTCGGGGATTTCACATCTGGCTTATCAAACCGCCTGCGCACGCTTTACGCCCAGTAATTCCGATTAACGCTTGCACCCTACGTATTACCGCGGCTGCTGGCACGTAGTTAGCCGGTGCTTATTCTTCAGGTACTGTCATCCCCCAGCGGTATTAGCGCTGGGGATTTCCTCCCCGACAAAAGTCCTTTACAACCCGAAGGCCTTCTTCAGACACGCGGCATGGCTGGATCAGGCTTTCGCCCATTGTCCAAAATTCCCCACTGCTGCCTCCCGTAGGAGTCTGGGCCGTGTCTCAGTCCCAGTGTGGCGGATCATCCTCTCAGACCCGCTACTGATCGTCGCCTAGGTGAGCCTTTACCTCACCTACTAGCTAATCAGACGTCGGCCGCTCGAATAGCGTGAGGCCCGAAGGTCCCCCACTTTCTACCTCAGTACGTATGCGGTATTAGCACAACTTTCGCTGCGTTATCCCCCACTACTCGGCACGTTCCGACGCATTACTCACCCGTTCGCCACTCGTCAGCGGAGCAAGCTCCCTGTTACCGTTCGACTTGCATGTGTAAAGCATGCCGCCAGCGTTCAATCTGAGCCAGGATCAAACTCTTCAGTTCAATCTCAAGCAATTTTTTTGGCACGCAAGTTCAAAGAAACATCGTTTCTCTAAATCTTTGCAGTGCAAGTATTTGGCTTAGCCAGACACTTACACCTATCGGTTATTTGGTCTGTTAAAGAGCGGTGCTGACTGCTTGTTTCGTTTGCGTCGTCAGCTGAGGAGGCGAACTATACCCAGACAGCCAAAGGGCGTCAACACTTACCCCGCAATAAACTGCAAGTATTTGCTTAAAGTGTTGATTTACAACGGCCACAAAAAGCAAAAAAGTTGGCCGCGGGCGGCCAACTTTCAGTAAAAGACAGTAAGGCCGGGCTCTGCTACCCTTTAGGCCTTGTTTATCGACTGTATGCGACGATCGCAACCCAAGGTAATGACCACTCTCAAGTTTGATGTGCTGATTATTGGCAGCGGCCTGGCCGGCATGACGCTGGCGCTGCATTTGGCTGAAACCCGCAAGGTAGGCCTGATTACCAAACGCGACTTACTGGAAGGTAGCTCCAGCTATGCGCAAGGTGGCATTGCTGCCGTACTGGATACAGGAGACTCGGTAGAACAGCATATAAGCGACACCCTGATTGCCGGCGCGGGGCTGTGCAATGAGGAGACAACGCGCTTTATCGTAGAGAACTCGAAAGAGGCGATCGACTGGCTGGTCGACCTGGGCGTACCGTTTACGCGCGATGACAGCCACCAGACCGGCTTTCACCTGACACGCGAAGGCGGCCATAGCCACCGCCGCATCATTCACGCTGCAGACGCCACCGGCGCAGCCGTCACCAGCACGCTGGGACAGAAGATCAAAGCCCACCCGCAAATTACGGTACTGGAAGATTTCATTGCCGTTGATTTGATCACCAGCAGCAAGCTGGGGCTGGAAGGCAAGCGCTGCCACGGCGTCTATGCGCTGGACAAGCTGGCAGACCAGGTAGTGACCATTGCGGCCAACCATACCATTCTGGCTTCCGGCGGTGCGGGCAAGGTTTACCTGTATACCACCAACCCGGACACCGCCACTGGCGACGGCATTGCCATGGGCTGGCGCGCTGGCTGCCGCGTGGGCAATATGGAATTCATCCAGTTCCACCCCACCTGCCTGTACCACCCGCACAGCAAGTCATTCCTGATTTCCGAAGCCGTGCGTGGCGAAGGCGGCATCCTGCGCCTGCCCGATGGCACCCGCTTCATGCCACACCATGACGAACGCGCCGAGCTGGCGCCGCGCGACGTGGTAGCCCGGGCGATTGACTTCGAGATGAAAAAGCACGGGCTGGACTGCGTGTACCTGGACATCTCCTACAAGCCAGCCAGTTTCATCCAGGAGCACTTCCCCAATATTTACGCCCACTGCCTGGAGCTGGGCATCGACATTACCCAGCAGCCCATCCCGGTGGTGCCGGCGGCGCACTATACCTGCGGCGGCCTGATTACCGACCTGAAGGGGCGCACTGATGTAGAAGGCTTGTACGCTGTAGGCGAAGTAGCCTGCACCGGCCTGCACGGCGCCAACCGTCTGGCCAGCAACTCGCTGCTGGAATGCATGGTAATCGGCAAAGCCGCCGCCGCCGATATCAATGCGGCGGCACCGGTGAAACAGCCCGCCATTCCGGACTGGGACGATAGCCGCGTCACCGATACCGACGAGGAAGTAGTGATCTCGCACAACTGGGACGAGCTGCGCCGTGCGATGTGGGATTACGTGGGCATTGTGCGCACCAACAAGCGCCTGGAACGCGCACTGAACCGCATCAAGCTGCTGAATGAGGAAATTGACGAGTATTACAGCAACTTCCACATTACCAACGACCTGGTTGAGCTGCGCAACCTGGTGCAAACCGCCGAGCTGATCGTGCGCTCTGCGCTGGCACGCAAGGAAAGCCGTGGCTTGCACTTTAGCCGCGACTACCCAGAAACGCTGCCGCAAAGCAGCGACACCATCCTGACGCCGCAAAAGTAAGCCAAGCACAGGTTGGCCGCAGCCTGCGGCCAACCTTTTCATTCAGCCCTGCGGCACAAATACCGGCAGCGTGAACCAGAACACACAGCCACCCGCCAACGGTGTACTCACACCAAACTCGCCACGATGGAATTCTACAATCGAGCGGCAGATATTCAGACCGATACCCATACCGTCGGTTTTGGTGGAGTAAAACGGCGTAAAGAGGTTTTCTTTCACCCCGTCCTGCAAGCCCGGCCCGTTATCACTCACCTCCACTCGCCAGAATTGCTTGCCGGTCGCACTGCGCAAATGAATGGTTGGCCGCACGCTGCCCGCTTCGCGCATGGCCTCGATGGCATTCTTGATCAGGTTCAATAGCACCTGCTCGATCAGCACCGGGTCCATTTCCACGCGCAAGCTGCCGCGCGCCGGCTCCAGCACCAGCCGCACGCCATGCTTGTCGGCCATGGGCTGCGCCAGCGCCAGCACCCGCCTTACTGCCAGATCCGGGTCGCTGAGTTCTAGCTGGGGCGCATGCTTTTTCACAAATGCCCGAATGCTGTTCACGATTTGACCGGCACGGCGCGCCTGGTCGGCAATGGCTTGCACCGCCTCCCCCACCCCGCGCGCCTGCGCCTGCTCGGCAGGCAGCTTGCGTGCCAGGCCCGCGGCGTAGGTGGAAATGGCGGTAAGCGGCTGGTTTAGCTCGTGCGCCAGCGACGAGGCCATCTCGCCCATGGCAATCAGGCGCGAGGTGGTCTGGAAGCGCTCCTCCTGCGCCAGCTCGCGCTCGGCCCGGGCACGGGCATCGGTGACATCCAGCAACATGCACAGCCACGCAGGCTCACCCCCCACCCAGTCTATGCGCCGGTATTGCAGCTGGAACCAGCTGCGGCCACTGTCGGGCGAGCATTCCAGGTTGGCCGCAGTCGCGTGCGCATCGCCCAGCAGGCCAGGCATCAGCGGGCAGTAGCTGCCATCCACGGCAAAGCTGGCCCAGCCGGCAGCAAAAGCCGGGTTGGCGTATAACAGCTGGCGCGTATCGCCATCAATCACACACAGGCCACTTTCCAGGCCATTGAGCACCGCCAGAAAGCGCCGATGCGACTCATCCAGCGCCACACGCTTTTTCTTGAGCTCGGTAATGTCGTACATGGACGCCACCCAGCCATCGTGCCGCCCGCCTTCCAGCAACAGCGGCGTGGCGTACAAGCGCACCTCTACCTTTTCGCCATCGCGGTGGCGGAATGGCAATTCAAAGCCGTGTTCGGGCAGCTGCCCGGCCAGCATGGCCTGCATGGCCTGCATCAAGAGCGGGTAATCTTCTTCGGCCCAGAAGCTGTAGGGCAGCTGCTGGCCAACCAGCTCATCGGCAGACAGGCCGGTCAGCTCGCTCATGGCACGGTTTACCCGCAGTATCTGGCCATTGCCGGCAAAGGCGATGAGGCCGCTTTTCATACTGTCTTCTACCGAGCGACGCAAAGACATTTCGTGCTGCAGTGCACGCTCGGCCCGCGCCCGCACCCGCACCTGGCCGCGTATGCGCCACAGGGCGAATAACAAAGCCACCACCAGCAGGCCAATCAGCAGGCTAAGCACCGGCAAGGAGAAGCCCACGCCGGCACGATAAGTAATGGCGCGCAGGCTGACACCGTAGCCAGGCGGATCAAAGCTCAGCTCGTGCGATAGCGTCCCCACCGGAGAGGCCTGGTCAAACTTGCTGGCCAGCGCCTTGCCGCCCAGATCCACCAGGCTGATGTGGTACTTGGTGGCCAGCCACCAAGGCACCTGGTACTGCAGTAGCAGATCCATGCGGTACACCAAGCGCAAACCACCCAGGTAGCGCCCGGATTCAAACACCGGCACCGCCAGGTCAAAGCGGTACTTGCCGTCCGGCCCCAGATACGGCGGGCTATACGCCGAGCGGCCCAGGCGCTCGGCGCGCCACAAGGCGTCATAAGCGTCCCCACCCAGCTGCAAACCGGTACGCTTTTGCGCATCCAGCAACACCGCCCCGCGCGGGCCAACCCACTGCACCGCCTCGATTTCCTTGCTCTCGCGCTGCAACAATGCGGCAGCGGCAAAAAAACGGCGCGACTGGGTACGCGTCAGAGGCATATCCAGCTGCATGGCCTCCACGCTCTGCTGGTGATTCTCCAGATGCAAACGCAGGCTTTGGTCCAGCCACAGCAGCTCCTGAATCAGGCCATCGCGCTGCTCGTCCCGCCAGTCCTTGTAAACCACCCAGAACAAGCCACCCAGCGCCATGAGCAAGCCGATAAGAATAAGCGACGCCGCCACCCACAAACGTCGGGGTGTAGCGTTGGGAGGGTGTTCGCTCAGGATCATAAAGTTGTCATCAAGGTTGGCCGCGGGGCGCCAAGGTGCCGGTAGCGTCACGCCATCGGTATTAGGGAAATCCCCAATGCTGAATTCCCCAATGGCTAAAGTAGTGCTTTGATTCTAGTGTTCAGTTTGCGATGAGCCCCACCCAACAAACGGGGCCTAAGCAACACAAACAAAACACTGGAGAGTATACAAATGAAACTGAAATACGCAGCCCTGATCGCCAGCCTGGCATTCGGCGTAGCCGGTGCCGCCAACGCCGCCGACTTCGTGATCAAGTTCAGCCACGTAGTTGCCCAAGACACACCAAAAGGCAAAGCGGCGGAATACTTCAAGAAACTGGCTGAAGAGCGCACCAAAGGCCGCGTTCAGGTACAAGTTTTCCCGAACAGCCAGCTGTACAAGGACAAGGAAGAACTGGAAGCCCTGCAACTGGGCGCCGTACAAATGCTGGCGCCTAGCTTGGCCAAATTCGGCCCGCTGGGTGCCAAAGAGTTCGAAGTCTTCGATCTGCCGTACATCTTTGACAACTACGACGAACTGCACCGAGTAACGCAAGGCCCGATCGGTATGCAGCTGCTGAGCAAACTGGAAAGCAAAGGCATCAAGGGCCTGGCTTACTGGGACAACGGTTTCAAGATTTTCTCCGCCAACAAGCCGCTGAAATCCCCGGCTGACTTCAAAGGCCTGAAGATGCGCATCCAGTCTTCCAAGGTGCTGGAAGAAGAAATACGCTCCCTGGGCGCCCTGCCGCAAGTGATGGCCTTCTCGGAAACCTACCAAGCGCTGCAAACCGGCGTGGTAGATGGCACCGAAAACCCGCCATCCAACATGCTGACCCAGAAAATGCACGAAGTTCAAAAGTACGCCACCGTCACCAACCACGGCTATCTGGGCTACGCCGTCATCGTGAACAAGAAATTCTGGGATGGCCTGCCGGCTGACGTACGCACCATTCTGGATGGCGCGATGAAAGACGCTACCAACTACGCCAACAAGATCGCCAAGCAGGAAAACGACGATGATCTGGCCAAGATCAAGGCCAGTGGCAAAACCCAGATCTACATCCCTACCGCTGCAGAGCGCGATGCATTCAAAAAGGCACTGGTACCGGTTCACACCAAGATGGACGACCGTATCGGCGAAGGCCTGGTACAGCTGATCTACAAACAGACCGGCTACACCCCGAACTAAGCCTTTTCTGAGCGCACCAGGTTGGCCGCAGCCCTGCGGCCAACCTCCCACCGGAGTCAAGACATGAAATTCCTCGACCATCTCGAGGAGTGGCTGATCGCAACCCTGATGGCGGTAGCAACACTGATCACGTTTTTTGCAGTGGTGCACCGCTACGGTAGCGGCATCGAGTCACTTCAACCCTATCTGGCACACATCCACACCAGCTGGGCACAAGAACTCACTATCTACCTGTTTGTATGGATGGCCAAATTCGGTGCCGCCTATGGCGTGCGTACCGGCATCCACGTGGGCGTAGACGTACTGATCAACAAGCTGTCGGACAAGAACCGCAGCAAGTTCATCGTCATCGGCCTGCTGGCTGGCGCCCTGTTTACCGGCATTGTCGGCACCCTGGGTGCAACCTTTGTCTGGGAAATCGCCCACACCGACCAGACCTCGGCCGACCTGGAAATGCCGATGTGGATCGTCTATCTGGCGGTACCGCTGGGCTCTTACCTGATGAGCTTCCGCTTCTTGCAGGTGATGGTGAACTTCCTGAAAACCGGCGAGCTGCCCAAGCATGACCACAGCCACGTGGAAGGCATGGAAGACGTGGCAGACGACAGCAACTGGTTTGCCATGGACGACAACCTGCACCCGCATGATCTGAAAAACGGAGGCGACAAAAAATGAGCGCACTCATCATTTTTGGCCTGCTGATCGTACTGATGCTGACCGGCATGCCGATCTCCATTTCGCTGGGCCTGACGGTACTGACTTTCCTGTTCACCATGACAGAAGTGCCTATCGAAGCCGTGGCACTGAAGCTGTTCACCGGCATCGAGAAGTTCGAAATCATGGCGATTCCGTTCTTCATCCTGGCCGGTAACTTCCTGACCCACGGCGGGGTGGCAAAGCGGATGATCAACTTTGCCTCGTCCATGGTGGGCCACTGGCACGGCGGCCTAGGTCTGGCTGGCGTTCTGGCCTGCGCGCTGTTTGCTGCGGTATCGGGCTCCAGCCCGGCCACCGTGGTGGCCATCGGCTCCATCCTGCTGCCCGCCATGGTGAAGCAAGGCTTCCCCAATAGCTTCGGCGCAGGCGTGATCACCACCTCGGGCGCACTGGGCATCCTAATTCCGCCGTCCATCGTGATGGTAATGTACTCGGTAGCGACCAACACCTCGGTGGGCCAGCTGTTCATGGCCGGCGTGATTCCAGGCCTGATGCTGGCCGGTTTCCTGGGTTTGACCACCTGGTACCGTGCCCGTAAATTCGGCTACCCACGCCTGGCCAAAGCCAGCATGCAGCAGCGCCTGAAAGCACTGCGCGAGTCGATCTGGGGCCTATTGCTGATCGTAGTGGTAATCGGTGGTATCTACACCGGCATCTTCACCCCGACCGAAGCTGCCGCCATGTCTGCCGTGTACGCCTTCATCGTGGCCGTGTTCATCTATAAAGACCTGACGCTGAAGCAAGTACCCAAGGTGCTGCTGGACTCGGCCAGTATGTCTGCCATGCTGCTGTACATCATCACCAACGCCGTGCTGTTCTCGTTCCTGATGACCAGCGAAGGTATTCCGCAGGCCATGGCCAGCTCGCTGATTGACGCCGGCCTGGGCCCGATTGCCTTCCTGTTGGCCGTGAACGTGATTCTGCTGCTGGCAGGTAACGTGATGGAGCCGTCGTCCATCGTACTGATCTTTGCCCCTATCCTGTTCCCGGTAGCCGTAGCCTTGGGCATCGATCCGGTGCACTTCGGCATTCTGATCGTGGTGAACATGGAAGTGGGCATGTGCCACCCGCCAGTCGGCCTGAACCTCTACGTGGCATCCGGCATCACCAAGATGGGCATTACCGAACTCACCATCGCGGTATGGCCGTGGCTGCTCACCATGCTGGTTTTCCTGGGTCTGGTGACCTACGTACCGGCTATCTCGCTGTGGCTGCCTAAAACACTAGGCATGATGTAAGCCGCGCCAGCTGGCGACAAGACGCGACGGAACCCTTCCGTCGCGTTTTTTGTCAGACACGCGTACCCATAAGCAAGGGTTGGCCCTATAATGGCCGACCTCTCCACACCCTCTGAATAACAATCAGGAGCCAACAGAATGGACGAGCAACTGCGCTTAGCCGCACTCGATTTCCACCAGTTCCCGCAGCCGGGCAAGATCCAGGTCGCCCCAACCAAACCGCTGGCCACCCAGCGCGACCTGGCACTTGCCTACTCCCCGGGCGTAGCCGCACCTTGCGACGCTATCGTGGAAGATCCGCTGAATGCCTACAAATACACCGCCCGTGGCAACCTGGTTGCCGTGGTCACCAACGGTACCGCCGTACTGGGCCTGGGCAATATCGGCCCACTGGCCGGCAAGCCGGTGATGGAAGGCAAGGGCGTACTGTTCAAGAAGTTTGCCGGTGTTGACGTATTCGACATCGAGCTGGACGAGAACGACCCGGACAAGCTGGTAGACATCATCTGCGCGATGGAGCCGACCTTCGGCGGCATCAACCTGGAAGACATCAAGGCCCCCGAGTGCTTCTACATCGAGAAGAAGTGCCGTGAGCGCATGAACATTCCGGTGTTCCACGACGACCAGCACGGCACCGCCATCGTGGCCGCCGCTGCGGTACTGAACTCGCTGCGCCTGGTAAACAAGGAAATCGGCAATGTACGCGTGGTGGCCTCCGGCGCCGGCGCGGCTGCCATCGCCTGCCTGGAGCTGCTGGTAGCACTGGGCGTGAAGCGCGAAAACGTTACCGTTTGCGACTCCAAAGGTGTGATTTACCAGGACCGCGACGACAAGATGGACGAATCGAAAAAACGCTTCGCCATCCCGGATAACGGCCAACGCAAGCTGGCCGACGCCATGGTAGGCGCCGACATCTTCATGGGTCTGTCCGGCCCGAAACTGGTGAGCCAGGACATGGTGAAATCCATGGCCGCCTACCCGGTGATTCTGGCCATGGCCAACCCGGAACCGGAAATCCTGCCCCCGCTGGTAAAAGAAGTTCGCCCGGACGCCATCATCGGCACCGGCCGTTCGGATTTCCCGAACCAGGTCAACAACGTGCTGTGCTTCCCGTTTATCTTCCGTGGTGCGCTGGACGTGGGCGCTACCACCATCAACGAAGAAATGAAGCTGGCTTGCGTGCGCGCCATCGCCGACCTGGCTATGGCCGAGCAGAACGACGTAGTAGCGTCGGCCTACGGCGACCAGGAACTGTCCTTCGGCCCGGAATACGTGATTCCGAAGCCGTTCGACCCGCGCCTGATCGTGAAAATCGCCCCGGCCGTGGCCAAAGCCGCCATGGATTCCGGCGTGGCTACCCGCCCGATCAAGGACTTCGACGCCTACGTGGACCAGCTGGCCCAGTTCGTGTACAAGACCAACCTGTTCATGAAACCGGTATTCGCCCAGGCCAAGAAAGAAGCCAAGCGCGTGGTACTGGCCGAAGGTGAAGACGAGCGCGTACTGCACGCCACCCAGGAAATCGTATCGCAAGGCCTGGCCAAGCCTATCCTGATCGGCCGCCCTGCCGTGATTGCCAAGCGTATCGAAAAACTGGGCCTGAAGCTGGAAGCCGGCAAAGACTTCGACCTGGTGAACAACGAGTCCGACCCGCGCTTTGGCGACTACTGGAAGGAATACTACAACCTGATGAAGCGCAAAGGCGTTTCGCAGGAGCAGGCTCGTCGCCGCGTGATCGGCAACACCACCCTGATCGGCGCGCTGATGGTACGCCGCGGTGAAGCCGACGCGCTGATCTGCGGTACCTACGGTACTTACCGCCAGCATCTGGACATCGTGCGCGACGTGATCGGCTACGCCCGTGAAGATAAAGTGGCCGGCGCCATGAACGCGCTGATCCTGCCTACCGGCAACATCTTCATCACCGATACCTACGTGAACGAGAGCCCGGACGCACCGCAACTGGCCGCCATTACCGAAATGGCTGCCCGTGCGGTAAGCCGCTTCGGTATCGCACCGAAAGTAGCCCTGCTCTCCAACTCCAGCTTCGGCACCTGGAACACCGAAGGCGCCAGCAAGATGCGCGACGCGCTGGAGCTGATCCAGGCCGCTCACCCGACACTGGAAATCGACGGCGAGATGCAAGGCGACGCCGCGCTGGTAGAAGCCATCCGCCAGCAAGCCATGCCGGACAGCACGCTGAAAGGCGCGGCCAACCTGCTGGTCATGCCAAACGTGGAAGCAGCCAACATCAGCTACAACCTGCTGCGTGTTTCTGCCTCTGACGGCGTGACCATCGGCCCTATCCTGATGGGTATGGCCAAGCCGGTACACATCCTGACCCAGATCTCGTCGGTACGCCGTATCGTGAACATGGTGGCCCTGGCCGCCGTGGACGCACAAAACAGCAACTGACCTGCTCTGCCAACGGCAGCATGACAACGGGCACCTGCGGGTGCCCGTTTTTTATTGCCGGCGGCATGTACGCCCACCCGTTCTGCACTAAGATACAGCCACAACAACCCGAACCAGGAGCCAGCATGAGTGCCGAATTCAACCCCGCCGACCCGTTTGCCCTGTTCCGCCAGATGATGCAGTCCGCCACGCCGCCGGGTGCCCAGCCCTTTCTGCCGCCGATGAGCGTGGAAGAAGTCGAGCGCAAGATCGCCGAGCTCAAAGTGGTGGAAACCTGGCTCACCATGAACCTCGGCATGTTGTCCATGCAAATCAAGACCCTGGAAATGCAGAAAGCCGCCATCGCCGCGCTGCGCCCGAAAGAGTAAGCCGACCCGCCCGGCCATGATTGGCCGCCCCACCCTGCCATGGTTGGCCGCAGCCGCTGCGGCCAACCATGTTTCATTTGGACAGCGCGCGCCGCACCGGTAAAATGCCCGCCATGAACGCACCCCGCTTTGTCCATCTTCGCCTCCATTCGGAGTTTTCCATTACCGACGGCATTGTCCGCCTGGACGACGCCATCAAGCGCGCCGTCAAGGATGGCATGCCGGCGCTGGGCATGTCCGACCTGATGAACATCTTCGGCATGGTCAAGTTTTACAAGGCCTGCCGTGGCAAGGGCATCAAGCCCATTGTGTCCTGCGACATCTGGCTGGAAAACGGCGAGGACCGCGACAAGCCATTCCGGCTGATGCTCACCGCAAAAAACCGCGAGGGCTACCGCCGCCTGTGCGAGCTGCTGACCCGCGCCTTTACCCATAACCAGTACCGTGGGCGTGCCGAAATCAAGCGCGTCTGGCTGGAAGAAGGCGACAACAGCAACCTGCTGTGCTTGTCCGGCGCACACCTGGGCGACGTGGGTGTGGCGTTTGCCAACGGCAACCCCGACGAGGCGCGCAGCCGTGCCGAATACTGGGCCCAGCTATTCCCCGGCGCGTTTTATCTGGAACTGCAGCGCACTGATAACGCCCAGGTAGAAAACATCCTGCAGTCCACGCTGTGGCTGGCGGGCGAAACCGGCCTGCCGGTGGTGGCGACGCACCCTATCCAGTTCATGGACCCGGACGACTTCAAGGCGCACGAAGCACGGGTGTGCATTGCCGAAGGCTACACGCTGGGCGATAAACGCCGCCCGCGCAGCTTCAGCGAATGCCAGTACTTCCTTAGTACCGAGCAGATGCTGGAACGCTTCGCCGACATCCCCGAAGCGCTGGAAAACACGGTGCAGATTGCCCGCCGCTGCAATATCAACGTGGTGCTGGGCAAAAACTACCTGCCGGACTTCCCCACGCCGGACGGCATGACGCTGAACGACTTTCTGGTATACGAAGCCAAACGCGGGCTGGACATGCGCCTGGGGCAGCTGTACCCGGACCCGGCCATACGCGAAGCACGCCGGCCGGAATACGACGCGCGGCTGAAGTTCGAGTGCGACACCATCATCCAGATGGGCTTCCCCGGCTACTTCCTGATCGTGGCCGACTTTATCCAGTGGGGTAAAGCCAACGGCTGCCCGGTGGGCCCGGGCCGGGGTTCCGGTGCCGGCTCGCTGGTGGCGTACAGCCTCAGCATTACCGACCTGGACCCGCTGAAGTACGCCCTGCTGTTCGAGCGCTTCCTGAACCCGGAACGGGTATCGATGCCCGACTTCGACGTGGACTTCTGCCAGGAAAACCGCTGGCGCGTCATCGAATACACCCGCCGCAAATACGGCGAAGAAGCCGTGAGCCAGATCGCCACCTTCGGCACCATGTCGTCCAAATCGGTGATCCGTGACGTTGGCCGCGTGCTCGACCTGCCTTTCGGCCTGTGCGACAAGCTGTCCAAGCTGATTCCGCTGGAGGCCAACAAGCCGCTGAGCCTGGAAAAAGCCATGGCCGCCGAGGCGCAGATTGGTGAAACCATCGAAAGCGAAGGCGCCGGCGAGCTGATCGAGCTGGCCATGAAGCTGGAAGACCTCACGCGCGGCATCGGCATGCACGCCGGCGGCGTGCTGATTGCCCCCGGCAAGCTCACCGACTTCTGCCCGCTGTACATCGCCAGTGGCGACGGTGCCGCACCGGTGTCGATGTACGACAAGGACGACGTAGAACAGATCGGCCTGGTGAAGTTCGACTTTCTGGGCCTGCGCAACCTCACCATCATCGAGCTGGCGCAAAAGTACATCAAGGACCTGAGCGGCGAAGACGTGGACGTGGCCAAGCTGCCGCTGGACGATGCGCTGGCGTACAAGGTGTTTGCCAACGCCAACACCACCGGCGTGTTCCAGTTTGAATCCACCGGCATGAAGAAGATGCTGGTAGAAGCCAAGCCCAGCAAGTTCGAAGAGATTATCGCCTTCGTGGCGCTATACCGCCCCGGCCCGATGGACCTGATCCCCGACTTTATCCAGCGTATGCACGGTGCCAAATTCGAGTACCTGCACCCGCTGCTGGAGCCGGTACTGGCGCCCACCTACGGCATTATGGTGTACCAGGAGCAGGTGATGCAGGCGGCGCAGGTGTGCGGCGGCTACAGCCTGGGCGGCGCCGACTTGCTGCGTCGCGCCATGGGTAAGAAAAAAGTCGAGGAGATGGTGGCGCAGCGCGCCATGTTCGTAGAAGGCGCGGCCAAACAGGGCATCGAAAAAGCCAAGGCTGACGAAATCTTCGACTACATGGAAAAATTCGCCGGCTACGGTTTCAACAAATCGCACGCCGCCGCCTACGCCCTGGTGGCCTACCATACCGCCTGGCTCAAAGCGCACCACGCGGCCGCCTACATGGCCGCCACCATGTCCACCGAACTGGACAACACCGATCAGCTGAAGGTGTTCTACGACGACGCCACCGACAACAAGAACGGCCTGCGCTTTTTGCCACCAGACGTGAACCACAGCTTCTACCGCTTTGTGCCGGTAGACCGTAAACACATCCGCTACGCGCTGGGTGCCATCAAGGGCACCGGCGAGTCGGCAGTGGAGCACATCGTGCAAGTGCGCGAGTCGGGTGGCCCGTTTACCAGCCTGTTCGACTTCTGCCACCGCACCGACAAGAAAATCGTCAACAAACGCGTGATCGAGGCGCTGATCCGCGCCGGCGCCTTCGACAGCATCGAGCCCAGCCGCGCCCTGCTGTTCAGCAATGTGGCCCTGGCGATGACCGCCGCCGAGCAGCAAGCGGCCAACGCCAACCAGGGCGGCCTGTTTGACATGTTCGACGACGACAGTGCCCCCAGTGTGGACATGGTGGCGTGCAAGCCTTGGCCGGCTGCCATCCAGCTGGCCGAAGAAAAAATCGCCATCGGTTTCTACCTGTCCGGCCACCCGTTCTCGGCCTACGAGAAAGAAGTGCGCGGCTTTATCCGCACCCCGCTGGCCAAGCTGGCACCACGGCGCGAGCCGCAGCTGCTGGCCGGCTTTGTCACCGGCATCCGCACCAAGGTGGGCAACCGCGGCAAGATGGCCTTCATCCAGCTGGACGATGGCACGGCCAAGGTAGAAGTAAGCCTGTTTGCCGAGGCGGTAGACGCCAACCGCACCAAGCTGAAGGACGATGTGGTACTAGTGGTGGAAGGCAAGGTCAGCGAAGACCGTTTCAGCGGCGGCATGCGCATCATCGCCGAAAACCTGTACGAGCTGGGCGAGGCGCGCAGCCGCTACGCGCGCAGCCTGTCGGTACAGATGCACCCGCGCCACGACGTGGCCACGCTGCGCAACATCATCACCCCCTACCGCAGCGAAGACAGCGGCTGCCCACTACGCATTACCTACCATACCGGCAAAGCCAAGGGTGACCTGATGCTCCCACCGCAGTGGGGCGTACGCCTGGACGACGCGCTGCTGATGACGCTGGAAGACTGGCTGGGCGACAACAGCGTGAAGATACTGTGGTAACCCACAGCGGCCCTGCGGGGCCGCTCAGGCTGCTGACAAAGTACCGACCAAGGTTTGACCGGGCCCGGCAAAGCCGGGCCGCTCCACATAAGCCTTTGCATCCGCAGCTTTCCTGTTTACAAGACAAAGCCTGTTTGCGTTGCAAACAGGCTTTGTCATCAATCCCAGCGCCCCTGCGGGGCCGTTTCTCCTTGACCCGACACGACGCTCATCATGAACCTGCTCTCACCTTACCTGGCCACCCCTGTGCTGCTGGTACTGTCCAATGTCTTCATGACTTTTGCCTGGTACGCCCACCTGAAAGACGCCAGCCACAAGGCATGGTATGTGGCGGCTTTGGCCAGCTGGGGCATTGCCCTGTTCGAATACTTGCTGCAGGTGCCTGCCAACCGCATTGGCTACGGCACGTTTACCTTGTCGCAGCTGAAAATCATCCAGGAAGTCATCAGCCTGTCGGTATTCATCCCCTTCGCCATCTTCTACATGAACCAGCCGTTCAAGTGGGACTACGTTTGGGCAGGGGCATGCCTGGTGGGGGCGGTGTATTTCATGTTTCGCGGCTAGCGTCTGTTGCGACCAAGCCGGCATCTATGCCCTATGCCGCTGTACCAAGCCCCGCTTATACAAAATCGGCCAGTTGCCAAAAGCGACTCTGCTAACATAAAGCACTTCTATACAAACCCCGCCACCCATGAAAACGACATTGTGCCTGCTACTGGCTACGTTGCTGGCCGCCCCGCTGGCTGAAGCCCAAACGCCGCCAGATGCCGACGCCCTGATCCGTCAGCTCAAACCCGCCACCACACGCGGATTGCGTAACCTCAACATCCAGGCAGCACCAGCGGCACCCGCTGCTGCGCCTGCCGTATTGGCATCACCTGCCGCCCCAAGCGTGGCACCCGGCGTAACCGCTGCCACCCCGCAAGCCGCCGCCCCTGCCACGCCTGCCCAGCCAGATAGTGCTGCGCTGCCGGCACCCGCCCCTGTGGCAGCCACCCCTGCGGCCAACCCGGCTGTCGAGGCAGCTCCCGCAGCCCCCAGCGTGTCGCTGGCGATTCAGTTCGAGTACAACTCTGCCAGCGTCAGCCAGGTCAGCTACCAGACATTGCAGCAGCTTTCCCGCGCATTGCAGTCGCCAGAGCTGCTGGATTACCGCTTCCGCATTGAAGGGCATACCGACGCCAAGGGCCAGGCCGCCTACAACCGCAAGTTGTCGCAGTCGCGCGCCGATGAAGTACGCCGTGTCCTGATGACACTGGGGGTGGCGGGCGAGCGCCTGAGCAGTATCGGCCTGGGTGCCAGCCAGCTGGCGCTGCCATCGCAACCGTATGCGGCCGAAAATCGTCGCGTCCGCATCGTCAACCTGGCACCGTAAAACAGGAGCCTGCCATGAAACTCCGCCTTTCCACGCTTACAGCGGTATGTGCACTCGCCATCCCGGCGCTGCCTACCCTCGCCCAAACGCTGCCTGCCAGCCAGGGTAGCCGCCATGCACTCATCATCGGCATCGGGCAATACAGCAACCCGGCGGTCAGCTCGCTGGGCGGTGTGCAGTACGATATGGAAAGCGCCCGTCGCATGGCACAAAGCATGGGCATTCCCCCGGAAAACATGCACTTCGTGCGGGACGGTGCCGCCACCGTGGCGGAAATCACCAGCCAAATCAAGGCGCTGGATCAACGCCTGGTGGCTGGGGATCGCGTGTTTGTTTACTACTCCGGCCACGGTACACGCTGGCACGAGCCGGACGCCGCGGAAGGCGTATGCACCGAAGGCCTGGTGGCCAGCGACGGCCAGGTCTTGAGTAACAAGATGATCAGCCAGCTGCTGTCGCCGATTGCCGCCAAAGCCGACAAAATGATGGTGTTTTACGATGCCTGTTTTTCCGGCGGCGTGGCGGGCAAACCGTTTCTGACGCGCTCGCTGAAACTGGGTGCGGCCAACCTGACGCCCAAGGTTGTCACCAAGGGCAATACCGACGCCTGTTTCCAGCCCAGCAACTTCCGCACCCGTTCGCTCAGCACCGCGTTGCAGCAGCAGGGCAATAGCGCACAAAACGTAGTACACATCGCGGCCAGCCGGCCCGACGAAGTATCGTTCGACAATAGCAAGGAAGGCGGCCTGGCCACCACGGCATGGCGTGACTGCCTGCTGGGCGCGGCACAAGACCTGGATGGCAGCGGCGCCATTACCGTTGATGAAATCACCCGCTGCGCGCAAACCCGGCTAGACCAGAATCTGGCCAATGCCTCGGGCATACTTGGCCAGCACATGACGCTGGGCGGCAACAGCCAGTTTGTGCCCGCGTGGATCAAGGCCGCCTTTACCACGCCGCTTGCCCCCACACCGGTGGCAAGTAAACCGCTGCCGCCTGCCGCCCTGCTGGCCGAAATCCACGCCCAGCGCGATGGCCGCCGCCAGTTGGTGGTGATGCCGGACAAACCGGCGCTAACCATAGGCAAGGACGCGCTGCAGTTGCACCTTACCCCCGACCGTGACGGTTACCTGTATCTGGCACTGGCGGGTTCCGATGGTGAAAGCCTGTACCTGCTGTACCCCAACCAGCTGGATGGCGACAACCGGGTACAGGCCGGCCAGCGCATCGACCTGCCGCGCGCCAGCTGGCGCATCACGGCTGGCGGGCCGGCCGGCGAAAATACTTTGCTGGTGATACTGAGCGACACGCCGCGTGATCTGGCGCAGCTGAAAGGCGAAGCCGCCGGGCCGTTCGTCCACACCCTGCTGGATGGCGAAGGCCGCTCCGTGCTGCAGCAGGCGCTAGGTAGCGCCAGCGCGCAATGCCAGGCCACAGCTAGCCCGCTACGCAATCTGCAGCTTGGCCGCCAGTGCAATGACAGCTTTGCCTCTGCCCTGCTGACCATCCGCGAGCAACCTTGAAAGACAGCACCATGAAAGCACGACTGATTGCGTTAAGCCTGCTACTGTGCAGCAGCCTGGCACAGGCCCAGCTGGCCACAGAACCGGTAGCAGAAGCCCGCCAGATGACATTTTTTGACTCCCGGCTGTTTGATGGCCAGCTGTACGACGAACTGTCGCGCAAGCCAGCGCAGCTGGAAATCATGGTGCCCGGCACCATGACGCTCACCCAGTTTTCGCCGCGGCTGGACCGCTGGATGAGCATCATCGGCGAAAGTGGCTCGCTGGCCTTGCAAGAAACCGCCGAACCGCCGCGCCTGGCCCAGCGCAGCCTGTTTGCCCTGCTACCCATGGTGTACAACATGGTGGCCGAAGCCAGGGAAGCAATGATGAATGCCCAGGCCCGCCAGTACAACGCCACGATTTTCTACCACAAGGACAACGATGGCCGTGCGGTGATCGACCGCGTTCTGCTGAAGCGCAAACCCTGATGCAGGCTGCTTTCTACCGTAGTTGGCCGCATCGCCTGCTTGGCTTAGCATTGCTGGCAGCATGCAGCACCCCGCTGTGGGCGCAGAGCCGGGCGCCAGGCCAGGGCGGTGCCATGATGGCACTGGGTGAGGCTTTTAACCGCGCGCTGTTGGCCGAGGACTATGACCAGGCCGAGACCATCGCGCGTGAACGCTTGCGCCTGAGCCAGGAAACCGGCCGCCCCCGCGCTATCGGCAATGCCTATCGCAACCTGGGCTCGGTGCTGACGCGCCAGGGCAAGCTGGTGGAGGCCGAGCTGGCAACACGCCAGGCGCTGCCGCTGGTAGAAAAGGCGCATGGCCGTATCTCGCGCCCGGTAGTACACGCCCAGCAAAACCTTATCAGCCTGCTGGTACGGCAAAACCGTTACGGCGAAGCCATGCGGCTGATAGACGATGCGCTTAACCGCATGCAGCAGCTGGCACCGGACCGCGTCGGCATGCTGGACCTGTGGAATGTACAAGCCAAGGTACTGCGCCAGCTGGGCAAGCCGGAGCAGGCGCTAGCCATTCTGGACCGTGCCGCCGCGTACCCGGTTATTGCCGCCCCCATCGACGCCGGAGACAACCGCTCAGGCGAAGCCTGGGTCAGCCGCGCTAGGCGCGAGACCCAATTCCAGCGCGGCCTCTGCCTGCGCGGCCTTGGGCGGCTGGAAGAAGCGCGCCAAGTGCTGTCGCAGACACTGGCGGCCAATCAGGCAGCCCTGCCCATGCGCCCAGGCGATGTCATCGCCAGCCAGGGCGCGCTGGCCGACATCCTGCTGCGCCAGGACAAGCCGCAAGCGGCGTTACCCTTGCTGCAGGACGCCTACCAGCTGGCGGTACAGCACTTCGGCACCACCAACCCCATTGCTGCCAGCGCCGCCAGCGACCTGGCCAGCGCACTGCAAAGTGCCGGGCAGATCGAACGGGCAGAAGCCCTGTTACGGCAAGCCATGCAGCAACACGAACGCCTGGGTAGCCTGGGGCCTTTTATCGCAGACAGCCGCCAGCTGGTATTGCTGCTGATGAATAGCGGCCGCCAGACACAGGCACTGGAAGCGGCCAACAAGGGGCTGAACGCCATCGACAAGCTGTTCGTGCAGACCCGTGGCATGGACGATGGGCTGCGCGAAGGCTTCATCCAGCGGTATGCACCGTTTTACACCCTGACACTGAACTTGCTGGGCAAGCTGCATGCGGCCCAGCCAGACAAAGGCTACGACCGGCAGATGCTGGAAGTCGTCTCCCGCACCCAGAGCCGCCTGTTCAGCGAGCTGATGCGCCAGGCCGATGCCAGCCGGCTGTCGACAGAACCCGGCTACCAGGCGCTGCTGCAGCAACAAGCCAAAGCCCAGGCCCGCGTGCAGGCGCTGCGGCTGCAACTGGCCAATAGCGGCGGCCTGGACGAGGCCGACGACGACGAGGAAACCGGCGCTGCGCCGTCTGCGGCCAACCTGGCCCCAACACGCCGCGAAAGCTGGCAAGCCATGCCGGCCGCGCTAGCCGAGCTGGACAACATCCAGCAGCAGCTCTGGGCACGCTACCCGCGCATCATGGACCTGTCGCAGCCACGCAGCGTGACGGTCGGCCAGCTGCAACAACAAGTACTGCGCGATGGTGAAGCCCTGCTGAGCTACGCGGTACTGCCAGACCGTACCCTGGCCTTTGTTGTCAGCAAAAAACAATTCCGGCTATTCAGCCTGCCACTGGGCCGCGAGGCACTGGGCCAGATGGTCACAGCCATCCGCCAGCCCGAAGAAGCCGGTGGCGACAGCATGGCGGCCTTACGCACGCTGGACCCTGCCCTGCTGCACCAAGCCTACCGCCAGCTGATCCAGCCACTGGAGGGCGCCTTGCCACAGGGTGGCCGTGTACTGGTGGTAGGCGATGGCCCCTTGCACACCTTGCCGCTGGAAATGCTGGTCAGCCGCTGGGACGAGCCCGACCGCCAGGCGTTTGCCGCTGCCCGCGCGCAAGGGCCCTTGCTGGGGGAGTACGGCACCCTGTCTTACCTGCAGGCACGCTACCACTTTGCCTACCTGCCCAGCCTGTCCACCCTGGTATCCAAGCGCCTGTACCAGCCGGCCGCCCCCGCTTACAACACCAGCCTGGTGACCTTTGCCGACCCGCAGTTCGACCTGGGCCAGGCACCGGCCAATGGCTGGCTGGACACCCTGCTATCGCGCAGTTACCGCAAGGTACACCAGCGCATCGAGATTCCGCGCCTGCCCGAGACGGCACAGGAGGCACGCAGCATTGCGGCGCTGCTGGGTGGCAATAACCGCATCTACCTCGAACAGGCTGCGCAGGAACATACCCTCAAGCAGCTGGATCTGAGTGGCACGCGCTACCTGCACTTTGCCACCCACGGCTTGCTGGGGGGCGAGTTTGCCGCCATCAAGACGGCGCTAGATGGTAGCGAGGCCGCCGCTTCGCAGCGCCCACAGCCGGCCTTGCTACTGGCCTTAAGTGGCGACCTGCAAGGAGAAGACGGTCTGCTCACCGTCGCCGAAGTCGCCGAGCAGCTAAAGCTATCGGCGCAGCTGGTAGTGCTGTCGGCATGCAACACGGCAGGCGAGCAACAAGCAGCCAGCAGCGGCGAGGGCTTCGCCGGCCTGGCCCGTGCCTTCATGTATGCGGGCGCGCGCGGCATGCTGGTTAGCCACTGGGCGGTGGAAAGCCAGGCCACGCAAGAGCTGATGGTGGCCACCTTCGACCGGCTACGCCAGGGCGATGACAGCGCACGCGCCATCGAGGCGGCACGGGACACCCTGCGCCGCAGCCAATGGCAGCAGCAAGGTATTGCCCTGAGCCGCGCACACCCGTTTTTCTGGGCACCCTTCGTCTACGTGGGCGACTAATACTCATATTCAGGCATAGCGCTGGCTGGGTACCGCCAAGCAGTCGCGGCACCCGGTAGCTGTTGCGGCCAACCTTGCGCTGGCGCACAGCATGTTGCTGTAACACGGTTAACCCTTGAAACAGGCAGGGTTTATTGCTTAGTCTGATGGCAATACAACTCGAACAAGACTGCCTGCCATGCTCACTGCCTTGCCGGGGCTGCGCCCCACGCTGCTGGATACCCTGCGCCACTACAACCGCCAGCTGTTCCGCCAGGACCTGATGGCCGGGCTCACGGTGGGCATTGTCGCCCTGCCGCTGGCCATGGCGTTTGCCATCGCCAGTGGTGTGCCGCCGCAGGCGGGGATTTTTACCGCGGTGATTGCCGGCTTTCTGGCCTCGGCGCTGGGCGGCACGCGGCTATGCGTTACCGGGCCTACCGGGGCGTTTATCGTCATCATCTACGGCATCGTGCTGAAGTACGGCGTGGCCAACCTGATTATCTGTACCTTCATGGCGGGGGTGATGCTGGTGATCATGGGCTTGCTGCGGCTGGGGCAGGTCATCAAGTTTTTCCCCATGCCGCTGATTACCGGCTTTACCAACGGTATTGCCGTGCTGATTTTCCTCACCCAGCTGAAAGACTTTTTCGGCCTGCCCATCGACAAGATGCCGGCCGGCTTTTTTGCGGTAATGGATTTGCTGCGCGTGACCCTGCCGCAGTTCGACCCGCTGACGCTGGCCATCTCCATGGCGTCGCTGTTGCTGATCCTGTTCTGGCCCAAGCGGCTGGGCAAAACCCTGCCGGGGCCGTTTGTGGCGCTGATCCTGGCCACGCTGACCGTGACACTGTTCGAGCTGCCGCTGGCCACCATAGGCAGCAAATTCGGCGGCATACCGCAGGGGCTGCCGGCGTTTCACGGTCTGAGCTTTGACCCGGAACACCTGTCCGACCTGCTGGCGCCAGCCTTTACCATTGCCCTGCTGGGCGCGATCGAATCGCTGCTGTGCGCGGTGGTGGCCGACAGCCTCACCGGCGACAAGCACGACGCCAACCAGGAGCTGATCGCCCAGGGCGTGGCCAATATGGTAGTGCCGTTCTTTGGCGGCATTCCCGCCACCGGCGCGATAGCGCGCACGGCCACCAATATCAGCAACGGTGGGCAAACGCCGGTATCGGGCATTGTGCACGCGGTCTTGCTGCTGCTGGTGATTCTGGTGGCGGCACCGCTGGCCGCGTACATTCCGCTGGCGGCGCTGGCAGCCATCCTGATCTCGGTGGCCATCAAGATGGGCGACTGGGATATCCGCAAGGCCGCGCAGTTCCCGCGCCAGGACACGGCCGTGCTGGCCATTACCTTTGCCCTGACGGTGATCTTCGACCTGACCATTGCGGTAGAAATCGGCCTGCTGATTGCCGCCGTGTTCTTTATCAAGCGCATGGCCGCCAGTACCAGCGTGCAGCAGCTCAAGCCGGAGCACGCCGTGCTGTACGAACGCCACTCGATTGCCGGCAAACACGTGCCTGCGGGCTGCGTGGCCTACCGGGTAGAAGGGGCGCTGTTTTTTGGTGCGGCCGATACCGTAGAACAGATTGCCCAGGAAGCCCCCGAGGCGCGGGTGATCATCCTGCAGCTGCACCGCCTGGTACTGCTGGACACCAGTGGCCTGCTGGCGCTGTCGGCACTGAACCAGCGCCTGGCGCAGCAAAACCGCACGCTGGTGATCTGCGGCGCGGGTACCGAAGTTACCGCCATGATACGCAGCGCCCACCTGGCCGAAGAAATGGGGCCGCGCAATATCCAGCCCGACCTCACCACCGCCCTGCAGCGGGCGGAAGAAGTGCTGACCAGCGGCGTGGTGTGGGGCTAGCCCGCCACCGGCGATAGCCCGCAAAAAAAGGTTGGCCGCAATCGCACTGCGGCCAACCTTTTTGCTGCCTGGCAGCGTATCAGAAGCTGCTGATATCTTTTTCAGAAGGCTCGAACACCTCGGCGGCGGCGCCGACAATGCGCTCGTCCGGCTTCAGGATGGCCGTGTTCTTGTTGGGGTACGGCAGCGTCCACAAAAAGTGGCGCAGGCAGTTCAGCCGCGCGCGCTTTTTGTCGTCGGACTTGATCACCGTCCACGGTGCATCCGCCGTATCGGTATGGAAGAACATCGCCTTCTTGGCTTCGGTGTAGTCGTCCCACTTGTCCAGCGACTGGATATCGATAGGCGACAGCTTCCAGTGCTTGAGCGGGTCGTCGCGGCGCGAGATAAAGCGGCGCAGCTGCTCTTCGCGGCTTACCGAGAACCAGAACTTGAACAGGCGGATGCCGCTGTTCACCAGCATGCGCTCCAGCTGCGGGGTCTGGCGCATGAATTCCAGGTATTCCTGCGGGGTACAAAAGCCCATCACGCGCTCTACACCGGCGCGGTTGTACCAGCTGCGGTCAAACAGCACCATTTCACCGGCGGTAGGCAGCAGCGGGATATAACGCTGGAAGTACCACTGGCCACGCTCTTGCTCGGTGGGTTTTTCCAGCGCCACCACACGGGCGCCGCGCGGGTTCAGGTGCTCCATGAAACGTTTGATGGTACCGCCCTTGCCTGCTGCGTCGCGGCCTTCAAAAATCACCACAATTTTCTGGCCGGTTTCTTTCACCCAGTTCTGCACCTTCAGCAGCTCTACTTGCAGCTCGGCTTTCTGGCGTTCGTAATCGGCGCGCTTGATGCGGTTTTTGTACGGGTACGCGGCCGGCAGCGGCGCGCTGTTGCTGTCTTCTGCCGTGCCATGCGGTGCGTGCGCTACCTGCATGGCCACCGGTGCGTGGCTGACCGCCTCGATCTCGCGGGCGGCCGCCTCGCGCTGCGCCTGGGCTGACGGTTTGCGCCGGCGGCGGGCCGAGGCTTGCGGTGCTGCTGTGGTGGCGTCTGGCATGTCAGGGGTGGCCGCCATGGCCTTTTCGTTCTCATTCATGGGCTGCTCCTGGGGGGTGGGTAAGCGAATCATGCTACGCCGATGTCCTGTAGTATTTGCCGATTTCGATAAATGCACTTGATATGGCGCAAATCACCTGCCCCAATTACCCACTATCCGCGGGACGGGGGTTATCGGTTACAATCGTGCGATTATCTATTGCTACAAGAAAAGTCGATGTCTGCAGAAAACAATGCCCCGGTGATCAGCAACTTCATCCGCTCGATCATCGATGAAGACTTGGCCACCGGCAAACGTGCCGCCGTGGTGACCCGCTTTCCACCCGAGCCGAACGGCTACGCCCACGTAGGCCACGCCAAGGCGATCTGCATCAACTTCGGCCTGGCCGAAGACTACAACGGCCAGTGCAACCTGCGCATGGACGACACCAACCCGGAAAAAGAATCCGACGAGTTCGTGCAGGCCTTCCGCGAGGACATCAGCTGGCTGGGCTTCCAGTGGAACGGCGAGATCCGTTTTGCTTCCGACTACTTCGACCAGCTGTACGACTTTGCCGTAGAGCTGATCCGCGCCGGCAAGGCTTTTGTCTGCGACCTGACGCCGGACGAAATGCGCGAATACCGCGGTGGCCTGACCGCGCCGGGCAAGAACAGCCCCTACCGTGAACGCAGCGTAGAGGAAAACCTCGACCTGTTCACGCGCATGAAAAACGGCGAGTTTGCCGACGGCAGCAAGACGCTGCGCCTGAAGATCGATATGGCCTCGCCCAATATCAACTTGCGCGACCCGGCCATCTACCGTATCCGTCGCGTGCATCACCACCGTACCGGCGACAAGTGGTGCATCTACCCGATGTACGACTACACGCACTGCATTTCCGACGCCATCGAAGGCATTACCCACAGCCTGTGCTCGCTGGAGTTCGAAGACCACCGCCCGCTGTACGACTGGGTGCTGGACAACATCAGCATCGGCCACCACCCGCAGCAGATCGAATTCTCGCGCCTGGAGCTGCTGTACGCGCTGACCTCCAAACGCAAGCTGCAGCACCTGGTAAACCAGGGCGTGGTAACCGGCTGGGACGACCCGCGCATGCCTACCATCGCCGGCATGCGCCGCCGCGGCTACAGCCCGGCTGGCGTGCGCCTGTTTGCGCAGCGTATTGGCGTGTCCAAGAGTGAAAACATCATCGACATGTCGGTGCTGGAAGGCGCCGTGCGTGAATCGCTGGAAAACGAATCGCCGCGCGTGATTGCGGTGCTGGACCCGATCAAGGTCACCCTCACCAACTACCAGGAAGGTGTTACCGGCAGCCGCAGCGCGCCGTTCCACCCGCACCACCCGGAAATGGGCGAGCGCGAGATCCCGCTGGCACGCGAGATCTACATCGAACGCGAAGACTTTGCCGAAGTGCCACCGCCGAAATGGCAGCGCCTGACGCCGGGCGGCGAAGTACGCCTGCGCTACAGCTACGTGATCAAGTGCGATGAAGTCATCAAAGACGACAGCGGTAACGTTATCGAGCTGAAGTGCTCCATCGACCACGACACGCTGGGCCAGAACCCGGTTGGCCGCAAGGTGAAGGGCGTGATCCACTGGATTGCCGCCAACCACGCCATCGAAGCCGAAGTACGCCTGTACGACCGCCTGTTCACCGAAGCACGCCCGGACGCGGTACGCGGTGAAGACGGCGAGTACGTGGACTTCATGAACTTCGTGAACCCGGCCTCGCTGACCACCATTACCGGCTATGTCGAGCCGGTAGTACTGCAGGCAGCGCCTGAAACCCGCTACCAGTTCGAGCGTATCGGTTATTTCGTGACCGACCGCCGCGAACACCAGGCGGGCGCCAAACCGGTGTTCAACCGCACCGTTGGCCTGAAAGACAACTGGAGCAAATAAATCCAGCCATAACGGCAAGCCCTGCACGCAGGGGCTTGCCGTTTTTTTTTGCCCTGCGCGATACTGCAGGGTCTGCGTCTATAAAACGAAATACGGGGCCCATCCATGAAACTACGCTATCCGGCACTCTGCCTGTCCGTACTTGCCGCCATGTCGGCGACTTCTGGTACTGCACTGGCCAAGCCAGCCAAAGACCAGGTTTACAAGATCACCATCCTGCACACCAACGACCACCACGGCCGCTTCTGGCGCAATAGCGATGGCGAATACGGCATGGCCGCACGCAAGAACGTCATCGAGCAGATCCGCGCCGACGTGCGCAAAAACGGCGGTTACAGCCTGCTGCTGGACGGTGGTGACGTGAATACCGGCGTACCCGAGTCCGATATGCAGGACGCCGAGCCGGACTTCAAAGGCATGAACCTGCTGGGCTACGATGCCATGGCCGTGGGCAACCACGAGTTCGACAAATCGCCGGAAGTACTGGCCAAACAGCGCCAGTGGATCAACTTCCCCATGCTGTCGGCCAACATCTACAAAGACGGCAAGCGCATGTTCGAGCCGTACCGCATCTTCAAGCTGGGCGACGTGCGCGTGGCGGTGATGGGCCTGACCACCGACGACACCAAAAAACTGACCAACCCGGAAAACACCAAGGGTATCGAGTTCCGCACCCCGGCCACCGAAGCGGCCAAGCTGGTACCGCAGCTGCGCAAACAGGCTGACGTGGTGATTGCCACCACCCATATGGGCCACTACGAAAACGGCGACCATGGCGTAAACGCGCCAGGCGACGTGGAAATGGCACGCAAGGTAAAAGGCCTGAACCTGATCGTGGGCGGCCATAGCCAGAACCCGGTGTGCATGAAAGCCGAAAACGTGCGTGACAACGCCTACGTACCAGGCACCGACTGCGCACCGGACCGCCAGAACGGCGCCTGGATCGTACAGGCGCACGAATGGGGCAAATACGTTGGCCGCGCCGATTTCGAGCTGAAGAACGGCGAGTTCAAACTGGTGAAATACCAGCTGATTCCGGTAAACCTGAAAAAAACCGTAAAAGACAGCGCCGGTAAAGAACAGAAGGTGTACTACACCCAGCAGATCGCCGAACACAGCGAAGTGCTGGAATTCCTGCGCCCGTTCCAGAACAAGGGCCAGGAAGCCTTGTCGGTAGAAATCGGCGCCACCGAAGCCAAGCTCAACGGCGACCGCAACCAGGTACGCAGCCAACCCACCAGCATGGGCATCCTGATTGCCAGCGCCATGAAAGAAAAAGCGCAGGCCGACTTTGCCATCATGAACTCGGGTGGCGTGCGTGATTCCATCGCCGCCGGCAAGATCACCTACAAGGACGTGCTGAAGGTACAACCGTTTGGCAACACACTGGTCTACGTGGACCTGTCCGGCAAGGAAGCGCTGGACCTGCTGCGCACTGCGGCCAAGATGAGCCCGGGCTCCGGCGCTTTCCCGCAGTTTGCCGGCGTGAAGCTGGTGATCGAAGGCGGTGACCTGAAACAGGCACAGATCGGTGGCAAGGATATCGACCCGGCCAAAACCTACCGCGTCGCGCTGAACAACTTCACCGCCGCA
The DNA here is from genome assembly GCF_020616155.1 of Vogesella sp. XCS3. Lineage (NCBI taxonomy): Bacteria > Pseudomonadati > Pseudomonadota > Betaproteobacteria > Neisseriales > Chromobacteriaceae > Vogesella > Vogesella sp. XCS3. Next base: position 1,311,981 of record NZ_CP085530.1, read on the forward strand.
GGTGGTGACGGCTATCCGAAACTGTCCGCCCACAAGGGCTACGTCAACACCGGCTATGCCGACGCCGACGTGCTGAAAGCCTTCATCAACGCACGCAATGGCGTGATCAAGGCCGGTACGTTTGACCCGGCCGGCGAGATCGTGCGCAAGTAAGCGCCATCACGCCAGGGTTGGCCGCATGCGGCCAACCTTGCAGCTTGCCACACCCCAAGCCCCCGCCTGCCTGCCAGGCCGGGGGCTTGGTCTTGTTAGTGGCCAGGCCGCTGCCATGCAGCGGCCTTGTTGCTTGACGATGCAGAGGCTGTCTACGCCAGCTGCTGGCGCAAGAATGTCACGCTACGCCCCCATGCCAGCTCGGCAGCGGCCTTGTCGTAGCGGGCGGCGTTGGTATCGTTGTTGAACGCGTGATTCACACCTGGGTACAGCTGCAGGGTGTAGCGGTTACCGGCGGCCTTCAGCGCCGCCTCGAACGCCGGAATGCCGGCATTGATGCGCTCGTCCAGCGCGGCGTAGTGCAGCAGCAGCGGTGCCTTGATGCGCGGCACGTCGGCGGCCGCCGGCTGCGCGCCGTAGTACACCACCCCGGCACCCAGCGCCGGCGCGTGTACCGCCAGCTGGCCCACCTGGCCGCCACCCCAGCAGAAGCCCACCGCGCCCACTTTGCCGTTGCCCTGCCCTTGCAGGTAGGCCAGCGCCGCCAGCGATACATCGCGCGACACGGCGGCATCCAGCTTGGCAAACATATCGCGCGCCTTGTCTTCGTCCGCCGGCGTACCGCCCAGGCTAGACAGATAATCCGGCGCCAGCACCACAAAGCCTTCCAGCGCCAGCCGGCGCGCCACGTCGCGGATATGCGGGTTCAAGCCACGGTTTTCATGGATGACGATCACCGCCGGCAGCTGGCGCACATCGGCACCAGCGGGCTGTACACGGTAACCGCTGAGGCTGGCCTCGCCCAGGCGGCCAAACACGGTATCGGCCGCCTGCAAACGGCTATCGCCCGCCGCCACCATCTGGGCCTGGGCATAGTTGTTTTCCAGCAGCGGCAGAATGGCGTAGGCCGCAGCCGTGCCACCGGCCAGCCGCGTCAGGCGCTGGAAAAAATCACGCCGCGACAGCGGGGCGTGGGTGTATTCGTCGTACAGCTGGATGATGTCCTGATTTACAGCGGGCAAAGTCGGCTTCTGGCTCATGCTGGGCTCCATGGCGGGTAGGTACGGGCAAGCGACAAGCCAGCATAGACCATGCCTGCCCGGAAAAAATCCCGGCTTGCCGCAGCAGGCTACTGCCAGGGCCAGCCACGGGGCGACACTAGGCCAGGCGGTACTTGCCCAGGATGTGCAGCAGGCCTTGTCCGTGCTGGTCCAGCAGGCGGCTGCCGCCAGCCAGCTCGCCGGCCGTCTGGTGGCTGGCCTCGGCCAGATTGGCGACGCGCTCGATCTCCACGCTGATCAGTGCCAGGGCTTGCGACTGCTCGGACATGGACTGTGTAATCTCCCCCACCTGCAGCTTGACTTGCGCTGCACTGCCTACAATCTGGCGCACGGCCAAGTTGGCCGCACCAGCACGCGCTACGCCCTGCTCGACCTGCTGCACGGCTGCCTGCATAGCCCGGGTACTACGGTCGGTTTCCTGGCGAATACGGTTGATGGTGTCGGTGATTTGTGCGGTGGTTTGCGCGGTGCGCTCGGCCAGCTTGCGAACTTCGTCGGCCACCACGGCAAAGCCGCGGCCGGTTTCTCCGGCACGGGCCGCCTCGATGGCGGCGTTCAGCGCCAGCAAATTGGTTTGGTCGGCAATATCCTTGATCATGCCGACCGCGTTATTGATTTCCTCGGTACTGCCTTGCAAGCGATGCAGGTCGTTGGCGGTTTGCTGTACTTGCGCAGCCATATCGTTGATGCAGGTAATGGTTTCTTCGATAACCACACTCCCGCGCAGCGCCTCATCCCCTGCCTGCTGCGCTACGCCATCAACACCTTGGGCATGCTCGGCTACCAGACGGATACTGGAAGCCACCTCCTCTACCGTGGCCGCCATGCTTGCACTGGCCTGGCTTGTCACACTGGCTTTCTCGTACAGGCTTTGCGAGGAGGCGCGCAGCTGGCCGGCGGTACCGCCTATGCTCACCCCTACTTGTTGCATGTCACGCAAGTTATCAACCAGCACGTCCAGCAAGCCGTTGAATGAGGTCAGCACCTCCCCGACCTCATCCTGCTGCGCCTGGCTGCTACGCTGGCTCAAATCCAGATTGTCACCGGTGTGCTTTACCGCCTGCTTCATGCGCAACAACGGCTGGGTAATGCTACGGCCCAGCACGAGTGCGCAACTTAGCAAGACAAGCAAACACGCTAGGGCAATGAATGCACTCCATCTGACGGCCTGCTCGATCGCAGCAAACAAGCTGCCATTGTGCTGGTTGATCAATGCCAGCTTGGCAGCCTTCAGGTTGTTGGTAAAACGGGTGAGCTGGTTACCCAGCGGACGCGCAGCTTGCACGATGCGCTGCACTTCGGCGGCATTGCCCAGCTTTTGCTGGGCAAACGCTTGCAACACAGCCGCCTCGTAGCGGGCCATATCGTCTTTGGCTGCAATAACTTGCAGCTGTTCGCTACGCTGGTGGCTCATATCCTGAAAGCGGTCCAGGCCTGCCTGTGCTGCGGCCACTTCCTGGCGAAATCCCTGCTCCAGCATGGCCCAGCGCGAACTGTCGGGCTCACTTAAAAACATCAGCGCGGCACGGCGGGCATCGCCGTAATCTTCTGCCACATCGGTAATCACGTACATTTGCGGTGCATAGACCTCGGCAATCTGCCGGGCATCCTGTCGTATATGCTGCAGCTGCCCTACAGTTACCGCCCCCACGGCCATCACACCCAAGAGTCCAACCAGACCGAACAGAACAAGTTTGTTGCGAATTTTCATTGCCAGAATCCCTAGTTACAGCTGCATCAGGGTGCAGAATGCAAGCAGCTTCGGGAAAGCATCATAGCGGCAATTACCGCTCAAATGAGAATGGCTCTCAAAATCGCAATAGTCCTGCAATAAAATTGACAAAATTTACTGCTAATTTTAATTATTCAAATAATATTAAAATTATAAAAATAAATATCGCCCGCTTTTGATATTTTATTTATGCATATGCTTTAGAATTAGCATATAGTCTCACAGTTATATGCAATACCAATGCAATACCAAAATTCCTCACTTCAGCGACATCCCTGCAACTGTACCCGAGTACCAACCGACACCCCCAAACCGGCAAAGCCGCCTTGCGGCAGCTCCAGCGCCGCGACACCGGCACGCGTGCTGGCATGCACGTCCAGGGTGTCCGGCTGCATGTCAGCTATCTGGAAAATCACGCCTGCCTCGTCAATAAAGCCTATCGACAGCGGCTGCCAGGTATCACGCATCCAGAAGCGCAGGGGCTGGGGCTGCGCAAAGGCAAACCACATGCCGCTACGCACATCGTGCCGCCGCGACAGGCCGCGCATTTGCTGCGCACTGGTTTCTGCCAACGGCACCGCGCTCAGGCTGCGGCCATTGTCAAACACCACCTGGCACTGGCGCATGGCGGGCGCGTCTTCTTGTGCTGCGGCCAAAATGGGCCAGCAGCCCAACAGGAAAAGCAGTGTCTTCATGGGATGTTCTCCGGGGTTCACGGCGCAGGGCGCGCACCGCTGGTTTCCAGCAGCAAAGGCAACAGGATGCGCAAGCTATCGCTGGCCCGCTGCTCCAGCCGGCCGGGCAACAGCTGCGGCAAACGCTGCAAGTTGTCGATGTCGGGGCGGTGCCAGCTACTGCCACCGGGGATATCGGGCAGGGCGGTCTGGGTATAGCCATCCCCCTTGCCCAGCGACCAGTTGGTGGCTTCTACCGCCAGCACGGGAATACCGGCCTTGTCGAAGCTTTCCTGATCGGAACAGCAGCCGGTTCCCGCTGGGTAATCGGGGTGCAGGCCGGGGTTGCTGCGGGCGTCTATGCCCAGCGCTGCGGCCAACGCCAGCGCACGGTCACGCGCGGCACCGGCAGCCGGGTTGGCCGCAAGGGTGCGCTTGCCGGCATTGAAATACAGCACATCACCAGTGAGCAGGCTATCCAGGTTCACCATCAGCATAATCTGGCTGCGCTCGGTAGCGGACAACTGCTCCAGATACGCCTGCGAGCCTTTCAGGCCCAGCTCTTTGGCACCAAAGGCCACAAATTTCAACGTGTGCTGTACCGGTGCATCGGCCAGCTCGCGCGCTAGCGCCAGCATCACGCCGACGCCGGAGGCGTTATCGTCCAGCCCTTGCAGCTGCTCGCCGCCAAACACGCCCTCGTGTACTTCGTGCAGGGTGGTTGCGGTATCAAAGTGGGCGCCTATCACGATAACCTTGCCGCTAACGCCCGGCTTGGTGGCCACCACATTGCGCGATTGCAGCAGGCGGCGCTGCCGCACATTATTGGCAAACACATAGCTGTATTCGGTATCAAACGCCTGGGTTTGCGTTTGATAGCCCATGCTGGACAGCTGGATATGCAGGTACTCGGCGGCGGCAAACTCGCGCTCGGCCCCGGCCAGCCGGCCGGGGAACTGGCTGGCGATGTAGCGCATTTCACGCGCGGCGCGCTCTGCGGCCTGGCTGGTGTCCGCTGCCATACACGGCGACCAGCACGACAGCACGCCCAGTACGGCCAGAATCTTGTGCAGCGTCATATTTATCCAGATTAAACATCATGCCGCGATGATAGCCGGTGTTCACAGGCAGACCAACACGTTGCCTCACCGTCGCGGGCAAGGTACCAAAAAGCCGCCAGCCCGGGCCAGCGGCTACTTGCGGCGGGTAGCCGATACCTAGCCCGCCTGCAGCAGGCGCTCGATGCGGCGATCCGGCACCAGCCACATCAAGGCCACGGCGGCATAAATACCCCAGGCCAGCGCCGGCAGCTGCATGGCCACCACAATGCCCAGCACGTACAACAGCAGCGACAGCTTGCCTTTGAGGTCGCGCCCCAGCGCCTGCGCCAGCAAAGCGTTTTCCGGCGAGCGTTGCAGCGCGCACTGCAATAGCCAGTAGGCCAAGGCCGACATCAGCAATACCAGGCCGTACAGCGCGGTGGGCAATGGGGCAAAGTGGTTCTCGCCCATCCAGCCACTGGTAAACGGCACCAGCGACAACCAGAACAGCAGGTGCAGATTGGCCCATAGCACTACGCCGCTGACGTGGCGCGACGCGTGCAGCAGGTGGTGGTGGTTATTCCAGTAAATACCGACATACACAAAGCTCAGGATATAGCTGACAAAAACCGGCCACAGCTTTTGCAACACTGCCCAGTCGGCCCCGTGCGGCACTTTCAGCTCCAGCACCATGATGGTGATGATGATAGCCAACACCCCGTCGCTAAACGCTTCCAGCCTGCCTTTTCCCATCATGATGCTGCCCTTTTTACCGTAGGTGAGCACCCAGTATAAAAGTTTGCCAAAGCCGGTTTAACGAAAGCAAACGACAACCATCAATATAAAAATAATGCAATATTCATATTAAAATCGGTAAGCTGGCCAACAATACAAGCACCCTCACCCGCAGCACGACGACAGGAAGCCAGACATGCGTCAAACCACCACACACATCGTTCAGCTGGATCAGTACAAGGTTACCGCCGGGGAAAGCTCGCTCTCCGGGCTATCATCCGGCGCCTTCATGACGGTGCAGCTGCACCTGGCGCATTCGGCCAGCTTCGCCGGTGCCGGCGTGGTGGCTGGCGGCCCCTACCGTGGCGTAGAAACCTTTCGTGGCGCCGCCTGGCTGGCCGAGGACGCCTACGAGCTGAACGCGCTGCAACTATGCATGGCACCGCTAACGCCCGAGCTGGCACCGCCTGCGCAGCGCTCGGTGCAGCTGGCACGCGAGGCCGAGCGCGACGCGCTGATCGACCCGCTGGCCAACCTCTCGCGCCAGCGGGTGTATATCTTTACCGGCAGCGCCGACAGCGTGGTGAACAGCGCGGTGGTGGCGCAAACCCGCGACATGTACCGCCTGCTGGGCGTGCCAGACAGCCAGATTGCCTACCACGACCAGCTACCGGCCGGCCACTCGCTGATTACCGACAACCCGGAAGACTCGCCACTGGCCAGCAACCAGCCGCCTTACCTCAACAATGGCGGCTTCATGCAGTCGCACCACATCCTGCAGCATATCTACCCCGGCCTGGCGGCGCCTGTGGCGCAGGCCAGCGGCCAACTGCTGCGTTTTGACCAGCGCGAATTCTTTGGCAACGATCCGCACGCCAGCATGGCGGACTTTGGCTACGTGTACGTACCGCAAGCGGTACTGGACGGCGCGCCGGCGCGGGTACACATCGCCCTGCACGGCTGCAAGCAAGGCTACAGCTACGTCAGCTACACCCTGGGCCAGGCCGACACCGCCACCCAGCCGCCATACGGCAACCGCTACATCACCACCACCGGCTACAACACGCTGGCCGACAGCAACAACCTGATCGTGCTGTACCCGCAAGCCGCCGGCAGCGACAACACCCTGGCGCAAAACCCGGATGGCTGCTGGGACTGGTGGGGCTACACCAGCCGCAGTGCCGACTACCCCGACTACTACTCGCGCCAGGCACTACAGATTCGCGCCATCCACGCCATGCTGCAGCGCCTGGGCGGCTGAGCCGCCTACACCACCGCCCGATACCACAAAGGATCCGACATGACCCACGCCGACCCCGCCCTGCCACAAGCTGCGCAATTGCCAACACCGCACCAGCGCCCACGCCACGGCCAACTACTGGGCAATCTGGCCAGCCGCCAGCAGCACAATCTTGGCGCCAGCCTGGCCATGCTGCCGGCACTGGCGCATACCAACACCTGGCTAAGCCTGGCGCAGCTGCAGGCTGCCAGCCTGCAAAAGCTGATTGCCCAGCAAGATAGCTGGCTGGCACAGTGGCAAGGCTGGCTGCACACCGCCTGCCAGCTGGGCCAGGCCAATACCGTATCCAAGCTGCTGGAGCAGGAAATGAACCTGGCGCTGCGTGCGGTACAGATCATCGGCCAGCAGGCCGTAGACCTGGCCAGCCTGCAGGAAAACCTGGAGATCAACTACGGTTACTGGGCCAGCCTGCAAACTGCCGGCAGCAGCGCACCTGATTAAGTCAGCAAAGCCTGGCGCTTTAGCCGCACCTGCGGCCAAGGTGCCAGGCATGTCAGCATGCATTGCCACCGCTATGCCCAGCCGCTAAGCTGCCAGCTCTTGCCCCATCCAGGCTCGGCCAAGCATGCAAGGCGTTCCCCAGCAGTTTGAATTCCCCCTAGACCAGGCTCAGTTCTTTCACCCGCCAACGCGGGCCGGCATCGAGCTGTACCGCGCGCATATCGTGCAGCACGCTTTCGAGCCGCACACGCACGCGGCGTATGGCTTTGGCACGGTTGCCAGCGGGGTGGAGCGCTTTCGCTACCGCGGCAGCGAACACCTGGCCAGCCCCGGCAGCATCGTGACCATGAACCCTGACATACTGCACACCGGGCGTGCCGAAACCGACACCGGCTGGCAATACCACATGATCTACATCGCGCCAGAGGTGCTGGACGAGATCGCCGGCAGGCCAGGCTGGTGGTTCGACCAAGCCGTGCACCGTGACCCTGCACGCGCGCAACAGCTATCGCAGCAGTTGGCCGCGCTGTGGCAAACGCACGATGCGCTGGCGTTCGACTGCCAGCTGGCGCAGCTGCTGCAAACCCTGGCACCGCTCGCCACAACACAAAATACACCGCAACGCGGCCAACGCTTTGACCGTGTTATCGACTACATGCACGCGCATCTGGCGACACGCCTGAACCTGGAAACGCTGGCCGCGGTTGCCGGGCTTAGCCCGTTCCACTTTTTGCGCCAGTTCCAGGCGCACTACCACGCCACACCGCAGCAAATGCTGATGGCACTGCGCCTGTACCGTGCCAAGCAGCTGCTCACGCAAGGCATCGCTCCTGCCATGGTGGCCGCAGATTGCGGCCTGTCCGACCAGGCACACCTGAACCGCAGCTTTCTGAAACGCTACGGCACCACGCCTGCGCGCTACCAGAAAGCCATACGCGGCTAGCGCCGGGAACTACCCGGCGCATCGCCATCCACCTGGTATTGGAAAATCTCTCGGGCCGGCGCCACGGCAAGAAATAGTGTCAGCAGGCCGCAAGCCCACCGCAAGCTGGTACAAGACAACAAGGCAACGCGGCAGCGACACTGGGGCAAGCACCCTGGAGAAGCCCATGTTTACCGGTATTGCCTTTGCCCTGGCCGCCGGCACGCTATGGGGGTTGGTTTTCATTGCCCCCCTGCTGCTGCCGGACTACCCCGCCGCCCTGCTAAGCGTTGGCCGCTACCTGGCCTTTGGCCTGATTGCCCTGCCACTGGCCTGGCTGGATCGCCGCGAGCTGGCCCACCTCACCCGTGCCGACTGGCGCGAGGCACTGCAGCTGTCGCTGATCGGCAATGTGCTGTACTACCTGTTTCTGGCCAGTGCCATACAGCGCACCGGCGGCCCGCTACCCACCATGCTGATCGGCACACTGCCCGTGGTGATTGCCATCAGCGCCAACCTGTTCAACCACCAGCGCGACGGGCACCTGCCCTGGGGCAAGCTACTGCCCCCGCTGGCCGTCATCCTGGCCGGCATTGCCTGCGTCAACCAGGCAGAGTTGGCCGCACTAGCCTTGCAGCCTGGCATAGACATGGCGCGCTACGGCAGTGGTGCCATCATGGCGCTGCTGGCTGTAGCCTGCTGGACCTGGTACCCGATACGCAATGGCAACTGGCTACGCGCCCACCCACAGCGCAAACCACGCGGCTGGGCTACCGCGCAAGGCCTGGCCACCCTGCCGCTGGCACTGCTGGGCTACGCAGGCTTCTGGCTATACAGCACGCTGGCCACACCAGGCTTTGCCATGCCGCTGGGGCCGACACCAGGCAAATTCATGCTGATGATGCTGGGCGTAGCCCTGCTGGCATCGTGGCTGGGCACCCTGTGCTGGAACGAAGCCAGCCAGCGCCTGCCCACCAGCCTGGCCGGGCAGCTGATCGTGTTTGAAACACTGGCAGCCCTGACCTTTGCCTATTTGCTCAGGGGGCAATGGCCTGGCGGGCTATCACTGGCCGGCATCGGCTTGCTACTGGCGGGGGTGCTGTGGGCCATGCGCGTGCGCCCGGAAAAGCAGGCACCCGCAACGGCATGACAACAAGCGCCGCCCAGCCCCGACAGGCACCTATAAAAATCATGCACTTGCAGATTAATTGCATTTTTTTTGAAAAAAGCCACCGTAAAACGCTTGACGGAAAAAAGGGCGCAAGTTAAAGTGCGCACCTCTTCGCAACGCAGCGATGCGAAACGAAGAGCTGGTGTCAGGGGGTATAGCTCAGTTGGGAGAGCGCTTGCATGGCATGCAAGAGGTCAGCGGTTCGATCCCGCTTACCTCCACCAGGAAACACACTAGGTCCCCATCGTCTAGAGGCCTAGGACATCGCCCTTTCACGGCGGTAACCGGGGTTCGAATCCCCGTGGGGACGCCACATTGCGTGGGGGTATAGCTCAGTTGGGAGAGCGCTTGCATGGCATGCAAGAGGTCAGCGGTTCGATCCCGCTTACCTCCACCACCGATAAGAAAAAACCGGCCTTTGGGCCGGTTTTTTCATTTCTGGCGCCAGCTATCCATCAATTGTGCCAGCCCAGCCAAGCCTCCAAGCCCTAGCCAATATGCACGACCGCTACTCGGACACAGCATAGGGCGCAAACGCCTCATCAAGATCCGGCATGAACGCATGGTTGCTGTAGTTGCTGATTGTCTTCACCGCAATGGCCAAAATGATATTGAGGATATGCTGATCAGCAAAACCCGCCTGCAGAAAAGCAGCAAGATGCGCTGGCGAAGGGCGGCCACGGCTTAGCAGCATCTCCCGGGTAAAGGCATACAAAGCTGCCAGCCTGGCGTCAGGCAGCACCTCGCCGTTCCGTATTGCCTGCAAGACAGCCGCAGGAACCCCAGACAGCTTATCGGCAACCATACTGTGCGCAGCGGTGCAATACCGGCAGTCATTGCCCTGGCTGATTGCCAGAAAAATCACTTCCTGCTCCGCAGCGCTAAACCCGGATGCAGTACGAAGCAGCTTGTAACCATGCATATAGGCGTCCAGAACGGCTGGCACATTGGCCATGGTGGCGTACATCTGCGGAACGAAACCAAGCTTTTTTTGTGCCTCTTCCAGTATGGCGCGACTACCAGGCTCGGCTTGCTGCGGCTGTAATGCGCGCAGCTGACGGATATAAGAACGCGGCATGCTATGACTCCCGTAAAGGTTGATACCCGCCGCTACTGGCTGAACCACTCAGCCATGTCGTGCGTGTATGTAAGCATGCTAGGGCTTGTCATGCCGCCCGGGCGCACCAACCGTCCCGCATTCATGCCCATTCATCTCTGCTACCGCAGCAGATTGCTTCAACCAGTTACCTGGCGACAGACCGGTTTTGCGCACAAAGGCCCGGTGAAAGGCACTGGCACTGGCAAAACCAACCTCACCAAAGACATGTTTTAAACTGCGACCACGCTGCAGCAAACGTTGCGCAGTCGCAATGCGCCAAGTTGCCAGATAGTCGGCGGGCGTATCGCCCGTAACCTCACGAAACAGCAAGGCAAAACGCGAGCGGGACATACCGGCCAGCACCGCCATACTGCTTAGCGGCCATGCCTGCTCCGGGTTGGCATGCAGTGCCTGCAACACGGGCGCCAACCGGGGGTGTGCCAAACCAGCCAGCGCCCCGCCCGCCGCCAAACCGCGTTCGACACAATAGTCAAGCAGACGCACCATGACGATTTCGCAGTAGCGATCCAGCACCGCCTGACGCCCCAGTCGCTGCTGAAATGCTTCATCAAACATGGCATCCACAAGCGCCGACAAACCCGGCATGGCATTTAACGGTAACGTTAGCAAGTCCGGCAAACATGCGGTCAGCGGATTCCAGCCGCTCTTACCGAACTCCACCGTACCACAAACCATTTCGGCTCGAATTTCCGGTGGCACGATTAGCCGATGCGGCCCGGGGCGCGGCAAAAACAGCAAAGTCGGCTCGCTCAAGACGATATGGCTGGCAGTAAAACCATCGACCAGCACACACCCACCGCGCAACAAGTGCAAATGCCCTCGCTGGGCGTCCTCGGGAAAAGCATGCGCACCGCACAACCCTCCGGCATAAAAGACACCTGCACTTACCGCGTACTGATTGAGCAATATCGTTAGCCCATCCATGCCAGCCCCTTAAACACACTCAGTGCTCGCTAGCTGACACGCAAGCAGCGGTCAGCAGCCTGATAACCCTGGCGAACATGAAGCAAGCGCCCACACCCACTACAGCCAAACGGGCGACATTCGCCCGGTCACGCCGCCGCGCAGCCTGCGCACGGGCGCTGCCGCACCGCACACCACACTCAATGGAAGAAACCGCTCTGATGACCTACAAGGGCTGCAGCAGCGCCGCCTCGTGCTCGGCCCATAGCCGGCTTTGCGCCTGCCAGTCCACCGGCTCGGCGCTGTGCGCCAGTACGCGCAGCAGGAAGTGTACGGTGCCGAACAGCAGCCGCAGGCGGTCGCCGGCCTGGCGGCACACCTCGGGCATTTCCTGACTCAGCCGTTGCCACAGGTGGCGCAGCCGTGCCACCACGTCGCTGATTTGCACCAGCTCGTTGAACAGGCCGTAAGAAGGTTGGCCGCCAGCCATCAGCGCGCGCTCGCGCATGTCGGCCAGCCGCTCTTCCAGCAAGGCCAGCAGTTGCCACAGCGCTTGCGCCAGCTGCTGCGGCGTGGCCTTGTCTCCTGCTTCGCCGTCCGGGTCCAGCTGCAGTGCGTGCTGGCTGAGCAGGCTGGCGCTAAAGGTCGTTACCGCAGCATGACCATGCGCATGCCGGTGGTCATGATCGTGCAGATGCTGCGGCGTATGCTGGCTGAGCGCCTCGGCACTGCCCACGGGTGCAATCTTGATCATGCCTCTCTCCTGTTTCAGCTTTTATCGCCACCCGGGCGGCAAACTTAACCGCCGAACAAATGGCCCAGCTTGGCGCGCTTGGTATCCAGATAGTGGTCGTTATACGGGTTGCGGCCAACCTGCAACGGCACACGCTCGGCCACACGAATACCCGCCTGCTCCAGCGTGGCAATCTTGCGCGGATTATTGGTCATGATGCGTACGGCATCCACCCCCAGCAGCGCCAGCATTTCGCGGGCAATGCGAAAATCGCGCATATCGGCAGGGAAGCCCAGTTGCTCGTTGGCCTCTACGGTATCGGCACCACCGTCTTGCAGCTTGTAGGCGCGAATCTTGTTGATCAGCCCGATACCGCGGCCTTCCTGCCGCAGGTAGAGCAACACGCCACGGCCTTCGGCGGCAATGGCTTCCAGCGCCGCTTCCAGCTGGAAGCCGCAATCGCAACGCAGGGAGAACAGCGCGTCGCCGGTAAGGCACTCGGAATGCACACGCGCCAGCGGGGCATCGCCACTGCTGATGTCGCCCAGAGCAAGCGCCACGTGCTCGCGCCCACCATGCTCTTCAAAACCATGCATCTGGAACACACCCCAAGGCGTAGGCAGCGTGCAACTAGCCACCAGATCAACGCGGGGCTGGGTGTCGGCTTGGCTCAAAATAGACTCCGATTCAAGGAAAACTGGCGGGGCATGGTAGTCATGCGCCCACCGAATGGGAAAGATCAATCAACCGAACACGTCAGTCAGCTTTTTTCAACAGTAGCGCCGAGCTGGCTAAACGGTGCCGACAAAGCCAGCGCCAGCGCCACCAGCGCTGCCTGCTCGGCCTCGCCAAAAAAGCCGGGCCGCGCATCTTCGGCATCCAGAATACCCACCACACGGCCATCGACTGCCAGCACCGGCAGGCATACTTCGCTCTGCACTTTCGGGTCGCACTCGTAGTAGGCACCGCCGGCGGCCTGCCAGGCGGCCACATCGGCCACGATGGCAGCACGGCCACTCAGGCCCACGCGGCTATTGTTGCTGAACAGGGCAAAGTCTTCGGTGAGCGGAAACTCGCCACGGCTGGGCAGGCCGCGGTAGGCCAGCTTGACCAGGCGCGCCTGGCCATCACGCTCGAAGCGGCAATACACCCCCAGCCAGTCGGCAGCGGCAGCCTGCAAGGTTGCCTCTACCAGCGCATGCAGCTGCAATAGGGCCGCAGCGGCGGCCTCACTCTCGCCGCCCAGCCAGGGCGCGACGTTGTACGGCGTGTCATCCAGCTCGTCCACCAGCGAACAGCTGCCACCCTCGCCCAGCTTGGGCACCAGATAGCGGTATAAATCGGCCGGCGCCGCTTGCGGCAAACCGGGCAAGGTAGCAGTTAGCCGATCTACAGCATGGGCAACAGCAGCAGCCGGCAGGGGCAAACCCACGGCATCCAGATACGCCTGAGGCATACGCATGACTCCGGTAAAGTAATTTAGTCGGGTATTATTACCTTTTTGTACTGGACACTCCAGACATGACTGCAATTGCGCTGCGCAACCCTCGCGCGCTCACCCTGCGCGCCGGCCCTGCCGCACGGCGGCACTTACAGCAAAACGGCTTGCACGCGCGCGATATCCGCACCCTGCCCGGCGCTGCTGGCGGGCCAAAGGCACTGGGGCTGTCCGGGCTGGACCAGGCGGTATTCGGCTGGCTGGCCACCACGCCCGCGGTACGCGAGCTGGTCGGTGCATCGATAGGCGGCTGGCGCTTTGCCTGCGCCATGCAGGCCGACCCCGCCGCTGCACTCGCTCGCTTTGCGGCCAACTATGTGGCGCAGGATTACAGCCGCCAGACTACACGCGCACTGATTTACCAGAACTGGCAGGCCCTGCTGCACGACACGCTAGGCCCCGATGGCCTGCAGGCCATACTGCAGCACCCGCACTACCGGCTCAGCCTGATTCTGGTACGTGCGCGCGGCCTGCTGCGTCATGAACAGCGCGCGCCGCTGCTCGCCGGGCTGGCGCTGGCCGCCGCCTGCAACACCCTGGGACGCGCGCAACTGCGGCATGTATTCGAGCGGCTGATATGCCACGACGCACGCAGCACACTGGCGTTTAGCCCGCAAGATGGCCTGCCCACGCAGCATGTCGCGCTGTCTGCGGCCAACCTGTTATCCGCACTGCTGGGCACCACCGGCGTACCGGGGCTATTTGACGGCGTAGCCATCCCGGGTGCTAGCACGGGGGTATACCGCGACGGCGGGCTGCTGGACTACCACCTGGACTACCCGTGGCAACAGCAGGCTGGCATCACGCTGTACCTGCACTACCAGCCGCGCATTGTGCCGGGCTGGTTTGACAAGCTGCTGCCGTGGCGCCAGCCCGTGGCCAGCCACCACAGCAACACGCTACTGGTGACGCCCAGCCCGGCCTACCTGGCCACACTGGCACTGGGCCGCCTGCCCGATCGCGGCGACCCGAAGCGCTTTGCACACGACGACGCACAGCGGCGCCAGCTTTGGGCGCAGGCGGTAGCCGAAAGCCACCGCCTGGGGGATGAATGGCGCGAGCGGCTGCTGCGCCAGGACTGGGGCGATGTCACGCCCCTATGAGGTAGCCTCCCCGGCTTCCAGCGCCTGCAGCAAGGCCTTCATGCTGCTATCCACATCGGCACTCTGGTCGTACAGCTCGGTAGCCTCCTGCGTGGCACGCGCCACCAGGCCGGCCAGCAGCCGCTCCTGGCCTTCGGTCAGGCCCAGGCTGACAAAAGCGCGCTCCACGTCCTCGCGCAGGCGCAGCATGATGTCGTTGCTGCACCATTGCTGTTCGCGAAAGCGGTTATCGATGATTTGCAGCGTGGCACGGGTGCGCGACACCAGCTGTGCCAGCGTAGCGGCCTGCTGCTGCTGTTGCCAGGCAGCATCCAGCGCTGCCAGGCGCGCCGTGGCCCCTTCCACCAGAAACGCCAGGTTGTCGCGCAGCCGCCCGTTACGCTCTTCGTCTTCGCGCGGCATGTTCTTCACCGCCAGCGATACCTGGCCATAGGTAAACACTGTCACCCGGCCGGCATCCACAATCGGCCCGCGCCGAGCCAGGGTGTCGATCAGCCCGATCTCCAGCTGGCCACAGGGCCCCTCCCCATTCACGGTACTGATACCGCGGCTGGAACGCAGCTGTACGCTGGCATCCAGCCCCAGGTCTTGCAGTGCTTGCAATACGCACTGTTGCAAGGCACCGTTATCGGGCAGGGCAAAAGTGTTTTTCAGAAACTGCAACACAATGCCGATTTCACTGGCGCTGGTCATGGCGGTGAAAGCCGCCTGCATGGCGTTAGCCACCTGGCCTTGCAACTGCTGGCCTGCCTGCCGCGCGTCGCCATTACGCAGCGCTACACCGATCTTGCTCAGCAACTCGGCATTCACGTAGGGCTTGGCAATATAGTCTTCCGCCCCTGCCTCGTAGCCGGCCATCTTGTCTTCCAGCTCCACCCGGCCAGACAGAAAAATCACCGGCACATGCGCCAGGCGCGCATCGGCTTTGAGCTCGCGGCAGATGTCGTAGCCTTCCATATCGGGCAGCCCCACATCCAGCAGCACCAGCTGCGGGCAGGTGTGCGCCTGGCTGGCCAGCATATCCAGCCGCGACAGCGCGCTCATGCCATCCGCAGCCTCTTCTACTGCAAAGCCTTCCAGCTCCAGCAGCTGCTTCAGGTTAAAGCGTAGCGGCGGCTGATCCTCCACCATGAAGATACGGACGGGGGGTGTGCTCTGGGCAGCCGGTGTGGCTGCCACAATGTCTTCTTCAAAAAAAATGGTCATGTCGGCACCCTTGCGGTCATCCATTCAGGCAAATGCTCGGCAACGTCCTGGGCGCTTAGCGGCGGGCTGAACAGATAGCCCTGATACGCATCGCAACCCATTTGTTGCAGTAACTGTTTTTGTTCTTCGCGCTCTACCCCTTCGGCAATCACCGACATGCCAAAACTGCTGGCCAGCGAGATCACCGCCTGGGTAATGGCCCTGTCTCCGGCCGAAGTCAGGATATTGCGCACAAACGACTGGTCTACCTTGAGGACGTCCAGCGGAAAACGCTTCAGATAGGCCAGGCTGGAATAGCCGGTACCAAAGTCGTCCAGCGCCAGCTTCACCCCCAGGCTTTTCAGCTGCAGCAAGGTGCCTACCGTGCGCTCGGCGTCGACCATGGCTGTG
This sequence comes from Vogesella sp. XCS3, assembly GCF_020616155.1. NCBI lineage: Bacteria > Pseudomonadati > Pseudomonadota > Betaproteobacteria > Neisseriales > Chromobacteriaceae > Vogesella > Vogesella sp. XCS3. The sequence goes on from NZ_CP085530.1 coordinate 1,328,163, forward strand.
CCTTCGGTAATCTCGATCTCCAGTAGCGATGGCGGCAGGCCGCTGAAGTCCAGTGCAGCCTCGATACTGTGCAAGAGGTTGGCCGCAGCAAACTGGCGCGCCGACAGGTTCACCGCCATGCGCACCCCGGGCGCCAGCTGCTGCCAGCTGGCCAGCCGCTGGCAGGCTTCGGCCAACACCCAGCAACCTATGGAAATAATCTGGCCGTTTTCTTCTGCCAGCGGGATAAAGCGCAGTGGCGACACACGGCCCAGCCGCGGGTGGTGCCAGCGCAGCAAAGCCTCGAAACCGGTGAGACGGTTATCGTGCAGGGATAGCTGCGGCTGGTAGTGCAGCTCGAATTCGTGCCGCTCCAGCGCGCGGTACAAGTCATTGCTCAGCCGCAAACGCTCGCTGGCCTCGGCATTCATCTGCGCGGTATAGCCCAGTACATGGCTGCCACCCAGGCTTTGCGCCTGGTGCAAGGCCACCTCGGCACGGCCAAGCAGCTGCTGGGCGTCTGCCGCATCGGTAGGAAACAGGCAGTAACCGATACTGACCGGGATAAACATTTCCTCGCCCAGCACCGTCATGGGCTGCAGCCAGGCTTCCTGCAGACAGGTCGCCAGCAGCTCGGCAGCAGCAGGCTCTGCCACCTTCGCTACCACGGCAAAGTTGGGGCCGATCAAACGGAATGCCCGCCCCATATCCCCCAGGGTTTGCTCCAGGCGCCGCCCGCACTCGCGCAGAGCAGCATCCCCGGCCTGGTAACCCAGCGAATCGTTGATGCGCGAAAAGTAGTCCACCCCCAGCACTAGCACCAGCACCAGCTGGCCGGGTGTCTCGCACAGCCCGCCCTGCCCGGATAGCGCTTCCAGCAAGGCCATGCGGCTACCCAGCCCGGTAAGCTGGTCCAGATAGCGCAAGCGGTGCGCCTCGGCCTGTAAACGCTGCGCCTCCACCTGCTGCTGCGCACTGCGCCCCAGCCGGGTTTCAATGGCGTTGAGCAGGTCCTCACGCTGGAAGGGCTTGGACAGGTAGTCGTCCGCACCCAGGTTCATGCCCTGGCGCTGGTCTTGTTTATCCGCCAGTGCCGTTAGCAGAATCACCGGCAGCTGCGCGGTAGCCGGCTGGCTGCGCAGCTGGCGCAGCAGGGCGTAGCCGTCCATGCGCGGCATCATCACGTCGCTGATCACCAGCGCGTACACATGGCTGCGCAGGTAATCCAGCGCCTCCTGGCCATCGCCGGCGGCATCAGCCTCGTAACCTTCCAGCCGCAGCAGCGCCATGATGTTGTTGCGAATGGCGAGATCGTCTTCTACTACCAGGATCCGCCTCATACTGACCGGCCTTTCTGCTGTTCCTGTACCGGCAGGCGCACACAGAATTGCGTGCCGCGCCCCTGCTCGCTCGACACCGTAATCTGCCCGTGGTGCAGCTCTACCGACTTGCGCACGATGCACAGGCCCAGGCCGGTACCCGGTATCGGCCCGACATTCTGCGCACGGTGAAAGGCATCAAACAGCTGCGGCAGGTCCTCAGGCGGGATACCTATGCCTTGATCCTGCACGTCGAAAACAATTTCGTTGCCATCGCAGTACGCCGAGAAGCGAATCTCGCCGCCCTGTGGCGAGTACTTGAAGGCATTGCTCAGCAAATTGCCCAGAATTTCACGCAACAGTTTTTCGTCCAGCGGCAATACCGGCTGCGGCAGTGCCATTTCCATCACCACGCTGGCCAGCACTTCCTCCCCGCGGGCATGCGAGGCGTGGCTGACTTCCTGCACCAGGCTCTGGCAGAAGCGCGCCACGTCAAGCGGCTGCGGCACAAACTCTACCCATTCGGCTTCTACCCGCCCTATCAGCAGGATGTTGTCCAGCATGTCGGTCATGCGCTGCACCGAGGTCTGGATAGACTCCAGCAGTGCCTCGCGCCGCTCTGCTGGCAGGCGGTCGTGATAGTGGCGCAGCAGCTCGGCCGACGACAGTACAGTCGCCAGCGGGGTGCGGAACTCGTGCGAGGTCATGGAAACAAAGCGCGATTTCAGTACGTTCAGCTCTTGCTGCTTGGCCAGCGCATCGCGGATTTCCTGCTCGGCGGCATGGCGCTCGGACACATCCACCAGCGTCCAGATCGTGCCTTTGTCTGGCTGGCTCTTCACGATGCTGGTACCGTTCATCTGCACCCAGATCAGCTTGCCGCTTTTGGTTTGCAGCTGCCGCTCGGTGGTAAAAATCTGGCCGGCCGCCAGGCAGCCGTAGGCATCGCGGCCAAAGCTGTCGAACTCCTCGTCACTGCGGAAATAAATACGGCTGCTCTTGCCGATAAGCTCGGCTTCGCTATAACCCAGCAGCAGCGAGAAAGTACGGTTGATCCACAGCAGGCGGCGGTTGGTGACAAAGGCCATGCCGACCAGGGCAGACTGCAAGATGGCCTCGCGCTCGGTATGCGTGCGCAACAGCTCGAATTCCAGCTCCTTGCGGCGGCTGATATCCATCATCACCCACACCGTGCCTTGGGCCACCTGCTCGGGGTTGATGGGCTTGCCGGACAGCTGCACCCACAATAGTTGGCCGCAAGCGGTGCGCATGCGCATTTCGGTGGCGTAGGCACGGCCTTCGGCAAAGGCCTGCCGGGCGTCCCGCGTGGTGCGCAAAAAGTCCTGCTGCACATCGTAGTAGCGCTCCAGGCTACCGCCCTGCATACGCTCTGGCGTGGTCTGGAACAGCTCGGCTGCGGTGCTGTTTACCCAGCGCACAAAACCCTGGCCGTCCACAAACGCCATGCCGGCGATGGTGTTGTCCAGGATGGACTCGCGCTCGCGCAGGGTGCTGGTGAGGTCTTTTTCCAGACGCTTGCGGTGCGTGATATCGGTAAAAAACACCAGCGCTGCCTGGCGGCCGTGCCACTCGATCAGCACCACGCCGCTATCGACCCAGCGCACCTCGCCGTTCTTGTTGACCACGCGCAGGTCATCGCGGGCATCGACCTGCTCGCCCCCCACGCGCCGCCGGTGGATATCCAGCACGCGCCCCTGGTCGTCCGGGTGAATCAGGCTGGCGAAATCCACCTCGGCCAGCTCGGCAATGCTGTAGCCACTGATTTCGGCCGCGCGCGGGTTGGACAACACAATGCGCATGCCCTGCACCACCACAATGCCGTCGCGCACATTATCGATCACCAGCCGGTAGTGTTCTTCCGACTGGCGCAGGGCGTCTTCGCTGCGGCGGCGGGCAGAAATATCCCGAAAGAACGCCCCGATAAACCCCTGCTGGCTGGACGAAAACGGCCAGAACGAGGCATCAACATGCTGCACCTGGCCATCACGCTGCAGGGTGAACTCCAGCGAGGTTGCCTCGGCCAGCTGCATACCCTGGTCGCCCAGCAGCAAACCGGCGGGTAGCTGGTCCGGCGATAGCGGCAGCACCTCCAGCAAGGGGCGGCCCACTGCGTGCTCGCCATGCAGGCCAAAGATCTGCTCGGCGTGGATATTCCAATCGATGATGACGCCGGTGTGGTCCAGCACCACCATGGCGATACTGGCAAACTCGAACAGCATGCGCGCCCGTTCCATGTGCTCGTACAGCACCTGCTCGGCCACATGCTGGCGCGTCATGTCGCGCAGGGTAATGCCGCGGTAAGGCAGGCCGGACAGCACAAACTGCCAGCCGGACAGCTCTAGCGGCACCCGGCTGCCGTTACTGTGCAGCGCCGGTATTTCCAGTGGGCGCATGGTATGCGCCATGGCGCCGCCATCGTCAGCAAACAGCCAGTCGTGAAAGCGGTTCTGCAATGGTGCAGGCACCAGCAACGCGGCCAGCGGCCGCCCCAGCGCCGCGCTGTCGGGCCAGCCCAGCAAACGCTCGGCCTCGTGGTTCCACTCGCAGACATAGCCCTCGGCATCCAGCACGATCACGGCAATGGCCGAATAGGCAAACAAATGCCGCAAGTTGTCGTCGTTACTGATGCTGCGCTGATACAGGCCGGCCAGTTCATCCACAATATTCTCCCGCCCGGCCAGCCAGTCTTCGGGCAGAAGCGCCGGGTCTGCGGGCTGCTCGAACAGCACCCCGGCCAGCCGGGGCTCGCCACCAAACGGGGAAATCATGCTGAAAGTGCACTCGGCTACCGCCCGGTAGCTGCCGTCGGGCTGGCGCAGGCGGAACAGCCGTTGGCGGCGGCCGGATACCGGCGGCTGCTGGTCTGCAAACAGGGGGAGATCATCGGGGTGCACCGCCGCCAGATAACGCGACGGGTCTTCGTGCAGCGCAGACACCGGCCTGCCCCAGAGTGCTTCGAAACCGGCTGAAACAAACAGGAAGCGGCTACGTGCCGTATCGGCCAGCCAGTAAGCGCAGGCTAAAGGCTGGGTGTCACCGGCGGGAGCCGACAACGACAGGGTAGACTCAAGCGGCATGAATGATTCCTTGCAAACGGGCGTGCCAGGTTCATTCTTTCTTCATGCCGTTAGGGTTTTCAAGTAATTATTTATAAATTTACTTAGTTAACGTGAAAGTAAAACTTATTGCCAAGGCAGATAGCCGCGGGCCGGCCACTGTATTGCGGACTAAGCCGTCTGCGCCAGTACGGCATCATCGCCGCTTACGACACGGTCACGGCCCTGCTGTTTGGCCTGGTACATGCGGGCATCGGCCAGCGCCAGCAGCGCCGGCCAGTCGGCCACCTCATCCTCATGCCATTCGGCCACGCCCATGCTGGCAGTCAGCGGCTGCCCGTCAGGGCGCAGGCCCAGACCACGGCGGCGCACACGGCGTAACACCAGCCTGGCCTGCGGCAACGTGGTTTGCGGCAACAGCAGCAAAAACTCCTCGCCCCCCCAGCGGCACAGGATGTCGCTTTTACGCAGCAGCTGCCCCAGGTCTGCGGCCAACCTTTTCAGCGTCTGGTCGCCGGCGGCATGGCCAAAGCTGTCGTTGATGGACTTGAAATGGTCCAGGTCGATAAACACGACCGCCAGCGGCATGCCGCTACGCTGCGCCTGCACCGCCAGCAGCTCCAGCATTTCTTCCCCGCTACGGCGGGAAAACACGCCGGTAAGCGGGTCGCGCACGGCCTGCTGCACCAACGCCATCATGAACGCCAGCTGGGTGGTACAGGCCAGCGCCGATACACCGGCGATCAGCACCTGCAGCCAGAAAGCCCCCCAGAACACCGGCGGCACCATGGCAGACCACTGCAGGTAACCGGATAGCAAATGCGCCAGCAAGGCCGGCAGGGCAAACACCAGGCACTCCACCAGCGTGAGCGGAAAAATGGCCAGGCCGGCCAGCAACACAAAGGGCAAGAAGGTATAGCCGGCACTGATGATGCCGGACACCCCTACCAGCGAGTAATGGCTGAGCAGCAGGTGGGAAAACAGATAAAACAGCGAAGGAATGGCAAACAGCATGGCCATGCCACGCCACGCCTGCAGCAGGCGGCCATCCGGGCGCAGCGCGCGGGTAAGCCACACAAAGGCGAGTGTCGCCAACAGGCGCAGACCCGCCAGCTGCCAGGACAGTGGCGAAGGCAGGGTGTAAAGATCCACCACAATCCACAGGGGCGTGAGGATGGAAAACAGGCAGGCAAACAGCCGTACGCGGTTCAGCAGCATGTGAGCGCGGCGGCTGGCCAGCAAGGGCATGTGCTGATGTGGCAATAGCAGGCTGCCGGCATCACCCTGGCCCACTTCGCCCGGCAATAAGCCCAGCACCTTCACCCAGAACAGCACAGTCAGACGGCTCATTGCGTACCTAGCACGATTAATAATGTGACATTATCAAAATAATAGCGTTTTGATGGTTTGCTAAAAATCAAGGTAGCCGATCTTTGGCACGCTGCGGGGCAAAATCAGCGCATTAACGCGCTTTGACACGGGCAGGCTTCAGCTAAACGATTGAATTTACGCAAGCCGCCAAAAGAAAAACCCCCATGCCGCAAGAGCAAGAGGGTTTCTTATACTGGCATAGCAAGTGCGGAATTCTACACTTTCATGCCGTTGATATGGCTCACTCGTAGTGGAAGTGTGCGCGCTTTACGTTGCACAGCACTTCGTAGCCGATGGTGCACGCGTGCGCCGCCACATCGTTCACGCTGATATTGTCGCCCCACAGCTCTACGGTACTGCCTACGCCAGCCTGCGGGATGTCGGTGAGGTCTACCGTCATCATGTCCATCGATACGCGGCCGATCACACAGCTACGGACACCATCGATCAGCACCGGGCTGCCGGTGGACGCCAGGCGCGGGTAGCCGTCGGCGTAGCCGCAGGCCATCAGGCCGACACGGGTGGGCCGTTCGGTATGGAACGACGCGCCGTAGCCTACCGGCTCGCCCACACCCAGCTCGCGCACGCCGAAGATGCGGGTGGTGAGCTGCATCACTGCCTTGAGGCCAACGTTGGCCGCATGATCTGCCGGTAGCGGCGTGGCGCCGTACAGCATGATGCCGGGGCGGCCCCAGTCGCGATGCGCGTCGGCGTGGATCATGATACCGGCCGAGTTGGCCAGGCTGGTTTCCCCGCCCAGGCCGGCGGTGGCGGCGTCAAACGCGGCAATCTGCGCGTCGGTAGCCGGGCAACCTGGCTCGTCGGCACGGGCAAAGTGCGTCATCTTGACGATGGCGTCCACCTTGCCGCTCTCTTGCAGCTCGCGGTAAGCGGCGGCGTAATCGGCGGGGAAGAAACCGGCGCGGTGCATGCCGGAATCCATCTTCAGCCACACGCGGTACGGCTTGGTAGCAGGTGCGGCCAACAGCATGGCCAGCTGCTCGCGGTTTTGCACCACCAGCCACAGGTCGTGCGCTTGCACCTCGGCCAGCTCGGCCGGCTCGAACACGCCTTCCAGCAGCAGGATGGGCAGGCTGATGCCGGCCGCACGCAGCTGCAGCGCTTCTTCCAGGCAGGCCACGGCGTAACCGTCGGCCACGTCGGCCACCGCCTGGGCGCAGCGCACCGCGCCGTGGCCGTAGGCGTTGGCCTTCACCACGGCCAGCGCGCGGCTGCCGTGCTGCTGGCGCGCCAGCAGGTAGTTATGTCGAAAATGATCCAGGCGGATCGAAGCAATCAATGGGCGCATGGCAGTCTCAGGCTTTGGCCGCAGCGGGCTGGAACATCGGCACCACCAGGGTTTCGCCTTGCTTGGCGTAACGCTGCATCGACAGGCCGTCTACCAGGATTTCCGGCTGCGTGCCGGTGATCAGGTCGGCCAGCACCTTGCCGGAACCGGCGCACATCGTCCAGCCCAGCGTGCCGTGGCCGGTATTCAACGACAGGTTGGCAAAGCGGGTACCGCCGATAATCGGCGTGCCGTCCGGGGTCATCGGGCGCAGGCCGGTCCAGAACTCGGCGCGAGATACGTCGCCGCCGTCCGGGTACAGGTCGGTCACCACCATTTCCAGCGTAGCGCGGCGTTTCGGGTTCAGGCTGAGGTCGAAACCGGCCAGCTCGGCCATGCCACCTACGCGGATGCGGTCGTCAAAGCGGGTGATGGCAATCTTGTAGGTCTCGTCCAGTACGGTAGATACCGGCGCGCCCTTGGCGTTGGTGATCGGCACCGTCAGCGAGTAGCCTTTTACCGGGTACACAGGGATATCGATACCGATAGCCTTGACCATCTCGCGCGAGTAGCTGCCGGTAGCAACCACGTAGTGGTCGGCGGTGAGCAGTTCGCCCTCCACCACTACGCCGGTGACTTTGTCGCCGTAGGTCTGGATGCTGTCGATGCTCTTGCCCCACAGGAACTTCACGCCCAGCCCGGCGCACATTTCGGCCAGGCGGGTGGTGAACATCTGGCAATCGCCGGTATCGTCGTTAGGCAGGCGCAGGCCACCCTTCAGTTTGTGCTTGGTCTTTTTCAGCGCCGGCTCGATGCGGGCGCAACCGTCGGCGTCCAGCACTTCGTAGGCCACGCCGCACTCTTTGAGTACTTCGATGTCCTTGCCCATGGCGTCCACTTGCTGCTGGCTGCGGAACAGCTGCAGCGTGCCGCCTTCGCGGCCTTCAAAGCCCAGGCCGGTTTCGGCTTTCAGCTCGCGGATCTTGTCCCGGCTGTACTCGGCCAGGCGCATCATACGACCCTTGTTGACGTTGTAGGCCTGCGGGTTGCAGTTGGCGAACATGCGCGCCATCCATTCCCACTGGTAGGTGCTGCCATCCACGCGGATAGCCAGCGGGGCGTGCTTCTGGAACAGCCATTTCACCGCCTTGGCCGGGATGCCGGGCGCCGCCCACGGCGCAGCGTAACCCGGGGAGATCTGGCCGGCATTGGCAAAGCTGGTTTCCAGCGCCGGGCCGGGCTGACGTTCCACCACGGTAACGTCGACGCCGGATTTGGCCAGATACCATGCAGTGGAAATACCGATGACCCCACCACCAAGAACGATGACTTTCATGTTTACCTCCAGGCTACCCTGTTGAAACAGGACAGCGCGGGCTGTCCTGTCGTGTGTGCAATCGGCGGCTTTTGCCGCTCAGTGAATTTGCGTAGTATATTGATTAAAACGCAGTTTTTTTCACTTATGTTTAATAACAGCACAGAGCATTTCACCACAAAAAAAGGCTAAAACAGTGAAACCGCAACGCACAATAGACAGATCACGCCAGCTGGACAAAGTGGACATCAAAATCCTGCAGCTGCTGCAGGCCAACGCCCGCATCGCCATGACAGAGCTGGCAGAAAAGGTGGGGCTGTCCACCACCCCCTGCACCGAGCGCGTGCGCCGACTGGAACGCGAAGGCGTGATCGAGGGCTACCACGCCCGCCTGAACCCCCAGGCACTGGGCGCCAGCCTGCTGGTGTTCGTGGAGATCAAGCTCTCAGCCAAGTCCGGCGACATCTTCGACGCCTTCCGCCGCGAAGTACAGAAGCTGCCCGACGTGCAGGAGTGCCACCTGGTATCGGGCGAATATGACTACTTATTAAAGGTGCGCTTACCCGACATGTCCATGTACCGCAAGATTCTGGGCGACATCCTGCTAAAGCTGCCGCAAGCGAACGAATCGCGCAGTTACGTGGTCATGGAAGAAGTCAAAGAGACCCTGCAGCTGAATCTGGAAGCCTGAAACCGTCATACCACGTGACTTGACGGCCATTCCTGACTAAGCTGCCGGCAATGACAACCGACTCCAACAGCCCGTTATGAATACCCTGATCCTGCTGGACCGACTGCCAGACCCACTCATGCAAGACGGTTTTGCCCAGCGCGAAGCACTGAAAAGCCTGGGCCGCCAGCTGGCCTTACAGGCAGCCTCGCAACTGATGTCGCTACCACTGCGCCACTTCGCCATGGATAGCGACAAGCCGCCCTTCCTGCTGCTGGAAGGCGCACCGGCACCACTGGGGCTATCCATCAGCCACAGCGGGCCATGGGTAGCGGCGGCCGTGTCGGCCTGTCGCCCGCTGGGTATGGATATCGAACAAACCGCCAAGCCCCGCGATGCCGACGATCTGGCAGAGCTGCTCTCGGCTGACGAAGCCGCCTGGCTGGCCGAGCTGCCTGAAAACAGCCTGCCAGGCGACCCGTTCTGGCGCATCTGGACGCTGAAAGAGGCACTGGGCAAGTACCACGGCCGGCGCTGGGAAACACCACAACAGACGGGCAGCATTCACCAGCTGGAGCACTACGCCGCCCACCTAGCACTGCCGGATAGCGGGCTGATGCTGGCCATTACCGCACCGGCAGCACTGGACTGCCAGCTGCAATGCGGCCAGCAAAAAGCCGCACGCGTCAAACTGCAGCCGTGGCCGGGCTACCAGCGCCGCTAAGTTGCCGGCTGACGGGGCTGCCGCCTGCCTGGCAGCAGCCCACACCGTGCGACCAACCATTACGGTGCACACCAAGCACAATATCAGTGCACAAACTGCCTTGCGCACCAAATACTTGCATCAAATCGCCCGCCTAGCGCGCCACCCGCCTGCACCGCCCCACTGCCGGGCAACCACCCATACCGCCCGCACCGAAACAGCTCATCTGGCACTGTTATTGCTCACCTTGCACCAGAATATCCATCAGGGAGCAAGAGATGCCTGCCACCACCCCCAACGACGTACTGTTCCTGCTGCTAGGCGCGGTGATGATTCTGGCCATGCACGCCGGCTTTGCCTTTCTGGAGCTGGGCACCGTGCGCAAGAAAAACCAGGTCAACGCGCTGGTGAAAATCCTCACCGACTTTGCCGTGTCGGCCATTGCCTACTTCTTTGTCGGCTACAGCGTGGCCTACGGCGTGAACTTTCTGGCCGATGTAAAGCACATCAGCCAGGCCAATGGCTACGAGCTGGTGAAGTTCTTCTTCCTGCTCACCTTCGCCGCCGCCATCCCCGCCATTGTGTCCGGCGGCATTGCCGAGCGCGCCAAGTTCCACCCGCAGTCCGCCGCCACCTTCCTGCTGGTAGGCCTGGTGTACCCGTTTTTTGAAGGCATCGCCTGGAACGGCCACTTTGGCGTGCAAGACTGGCTGACGGCCAACCTGGGCGCACCGTTTCACGACTTTGCCGGCTCGGTAGTGGTACACGCGGTAGGCGGCTGGATCGGCCTGGCCGCCGTGCTGCACCTGGGCGCGCGCCGCGGCCGCTACAGCAAGGAAGGCCGCGTGGCCGCCCACCCGCCGTCGTCCATCCCCTTCCTGGCGCTGGGCGCGTGGATCCTGATCGTGGGCTGGTTCGGCTTTAACGTGATGAGCGCCCAGAAAATCGCCGGCATTTCCGGCCTGGTAGCCATGAACTCGCTGATGGCCATGGTAGGCGGCACGCTCACCGCCATGTGGCTGGGCAAGAACGACCCCGGCTTTATCCATAACGGCCCGCTGGCCGGCCTGGTAGCCGTGTGCGCCGGTTCCGACATCATGCACCCTATCGGTGCCCTGATCGTGGGCGGCGTGGCCGGTGCCATGTTTGTGTGGCTGTTCACCCTCACGCAAAACCGCTGGAAGATAGACGACGTGCTGGGCGTGTGGCCGCTGCACGGCCTGTGCGGCGCCTGGGGCGGCATTGCGGCCGGCATCTTCGGGCTGGAAGCACTGGGCGGCGCCGGCGGCGTCACGCTGCTGTCGCAGCTGGCCGGCACCGCAGCCGGTGTGGCCGTGGGCTTTGGAGGCGGCTATATCGTGTACGGCGTGCTGAAGAAAACCGTGGGCATCCGCCTGAGTGACGAAGAAGAATTCAACGGCGCCGACCTGTCCATCCACCAGATTACCGCCACGCCGGAACGCGAGAGCAACTGGTAAAGTTGGCCGCAAACCACCCCAAACCCCGCCAATGGCGGGGTTTTGTGCTTCTGTAATGCGGAAATATCGCAGAGCCGTGCGCGCCACAAGCAAACACTTGCCATGCATGTTAATAAGAATTATTATCATCAAAGGAGATGACATCATGACGCAAGCACCCGCACTGCACGCCAAAACTGCCGCCGACCAGCAGCCCTACACCGTGCTGGATACCCGCACCCTGTTTGTGCGCGACCGCCAGCTGCTGATCTGCCACCGTGGCGAGTATTACCGCCTGCAACTGACGCAAAACGACAAACTGATACTGGTGAAGTAACACCGCAACCACCCCACCGAGCCAGCCATCGCCAGCCACGGTGCCACGCATACAGGAGAAGATCCGTGTCCAAGGATCGCATTACCCTGGCGGGCATCTGTCTGACGACAGTGGCCCTGCCTGTTTTTGCCGACAGCCCCACCGTACTGGAAACCACCACGGTGACCGCCAACCGCATCAGCGAGCAGCTGGCCGACACCGCGCCGAATATCTCGGCCCTTGGCCGCAAGCAGCTGGACCGCCAACACGCCAGCGACCTCGACAGCCTGCTCGCGCAGGAACCCGGCGTGTCGGTGTCCGGCGACCAGGGCCGCCGTGGCAACGCCGGTGTCACCATCCGTGGCATCGAAACCAACCGCATCCTGATGCAGGTAGACGGCACCCGCCTGCCCGAAGCCTATATGAGCGGCGGCGGTGCCATTTCCGGCCGCGACCTGGTAGAGCCGGATACCCTGCGCCAGATCGACATCATCAAGGGCCCGGCGTCGGCGCTGTTCGGCAGCGACGCCATCGGCGGCGTGATCAGCCAGCACACCTTCGAGCCGGCCGATTTCGTCGACCGCGACAAACCGCTGCACTTCGGCCTGAAGCAATCGTACGACGGCGCCCGCCACGGCAGCGCCACCACCGCCACAGTAGCCGCCGCTGGCGACAATACCGCCGCGCTGCTGATGCTGACCCAGCGCCGCGCACACGAACTGGACACCCCGGCCAGCCGCGACATCGAAGGCGGCCAGCGCACGGTGGCCGACCCACAGCTGACCGACACCCGCAACGTGCTGGCCAAGGTAGCGCTAGGCCAGGACGGCCCGCACCAGCTGCTGCTGGGCGTGGAAAGCTTCGACCGCCAGCGCCAGACCGAGCTGCTCAGCGCCCGCGGCCCCGCCACCGGCTATACCGTGCGCGACCGCGACAGCGACGACGACACCCGCCGCCAGCGCTACAGCGCCGAATACCGCTACCAGGGCGACGGCAGCCTGGCTGCGGCCAACCTCAAGTTGTACCAGCAAACGCTGCGCAACGAAGACAAGGCAGTAGAAGTGCGCAACACCGGCACCCGCTACGAAAACCACCGTTTCGACCAGGACATCAGCGGGCTAGACGGCCAGCTGGAATGGCGCCTCGGCGAGCACCGCGTGCTGACCGGCATCGAAGCCACCCGTACCGACACGGCACGCCTGACGCGCACCACCGCCGGCAGCACCACCAGCAGCAGCAAGACCTTCCCCGACAACCGCAGCGAGCGCCTGGGCCTGTTCGTGCAAGACCAGTTCCGCGTGGGCAGCCTCACCGTTACCCCGGCGCTGCGCTACGACCGCTATACGATGACGCCGCAAAGCGACGCCATCTACCAGGCCAGCAGCGGCGGCGCGGTGCCGGTCAGCCGCTTTCAGGACAGCGCGTGGTCACCCCGGCTGGGCCTGAGCCTGCCGCTGGCCGACGGCATCACCGGCTTTGCCAACCTCAGCACCGGCTTTCGCGCACCGCCGTTCGACAGCTCGTTCATGACCTTCAACAACGCGCAGGCCGGCTACCGCATCATCCCCAACGCCAACCTGAAATCGGAAACCTCGCGCGGCATCGAGCTGGGTAGCAAATACCAGCGCGGTAGCGTCAGCGGCCAACTCACCGCCTTCTACAACCGCTACAGCCACTTCATCGACACCGTCACCCTGGGGAGCGACCGCGCCTCGCCGCGCGGCATTTTCCAGTACCAGAACCTGGACAGCGTACAGACGCACGGCGTGGAAGCCCGCGCCGGCTGGCAAGCCAGCGACGCGCTGCTACTGGACAGCAGCCTGGCCTGGGCGCACGGCAGCAACCGCAAAACCGGCACCCCGCTGAACAGCATCGACCCGCTGAAAGCCACGCTGGGCGCGCACTACCAGCAAGGGCAATGGGGTAGCGACGTGCTGATCACACTGGTGGCTGCTAAAACCCGCGCCGCCAGCGCCAGCCAGTTCAAGGCCCCCGGCTACGGCACGCTGGACGTGGGCGGCTGGCTGAAGCTGGGCAAGCAGACCACGCTGCGCGCCACCGTGCACAACGTGGGCGACAAGAAATACTGGCAGTGGGCCGACGTGAAAAACGTCACCGGCAGCGCTGTGGACTTCTACGCCCAGGCCGGCCGCAGTGTCAGCGCCAGCCTGGAAACCCGCTTCTGAAAGGACCGTCATGAACGCACCCGTTACCCTGCTACAGCGCTACGAGGCGCTGAAAGCCGAACAGACCCACCTGCGCCAGCGTGATGCAGCCACGCAGCTGGGCGTTAGCGAAGCGCAGCTGCTGGCCTGCCTGCCGGGCAGTACCCGCCTGCGCTGCGACCTGCCGGCACTGCTGCCGCGCCTGGCCGAGCTTGGCACACTGAAAGCCATCACCCGCAACGAACTGGCGGTACACGAGAAAGACGGCCGCTACGACAACCTGACGCTATCCGACAAAGTAGGCCTGGTGCTCAACCCCGGCCAGCTCGACCTGCGCCTGTTCCCCGCGCACTGGGCCCACGCCTACGCCGCCGAACAAGCCAGCCCGCGCGGCACGCTGCGCTCGCTACAGTTTTACGACGCCGCCGGCCACGCCATCCACAAGCTGTACCTGAAAGACGACAGCACCGTACCCGCCTGGCAGGCGCTGGTGGCCGAGTTTGCCGATACGGCCACCGCGTCGGTGTTCGACAGCAGCAATATCGAAACTGCCCCGGCCAGCCAGCCGCTGCCGGCCGGCTTCGACGCCGCCGCCTTTGCCGACGCCTGGCTGGCGCTGCAGGACGTGCACCACTTCCACGGCTTGCTGCGCAAACACGGCCTCACCCGCCAGCAAGCGTTCCGCCACGCGCCGGCCGGCCACGCCTGGCAGCTGGCCGGCGACGCGGTAGACCGCCTGCTGCGCGGCGCCGCCGACAGCGGGCTGCCGATCATGGTGTTTGTCGGCAACCGCGGCATGGTACAGATCCATACCGGCGCGCTGCAGCGCGTGCAACGCATCGGCGAGTGGCTGAACATCCTCGACCCCGGCTTCAACCTGCACCTGCAGGACAGCCGCCTGCAGGAAACCTGGCTGGTGCGCCGCCCCACGCGCGACGGCATCATCACCGCCATCGAAGCGTTCGACGCCGACGGCCACAGCATCGTCAGCTTCTTCGGCCAGCGCATCGAAGGCGAGCCGGAACTGGCCGGCTGGCGCGAGTTGGCCGCCGCCCTGCCGCGCAAGGAGGCCAGCCATGTGGCGTAAACGCCTGCCGCTATTGCTGGCGCTGGCGATGGCCCCCGCACTGGCCGCCGCACCGGCACAACCAGCGGCCGGCCCGCGCGTGGTGGCGCTGACCGCCGACGTGGCCGAAATCGTGCTGGCGCTGGATGCGCAGCACCTGCTGGTTGGCCGCGACAAGCTGGCGCGCCAGCCGCAGCTGGCAAAGGTGCCCGAGATCGGCAGCTCGCGCGCGCTGACCCCGCAGCCGGTACTGGCCAGCAAGCCCGACCTGGTGCTGGGCAGCGACCAGGCGCAGCCGCCCGCCATCTACGACCAGCTACAGGCGCTGGGGCTGAAGGTTGGCCGCATCCGCCACAGCGAAGACCCGGCGGCCTTTGCCGACGGCATCCGCCAGGTGGGGCAGGCGCTGGGACAAGCCGGGCGCGCCGAACAGCTGGCCGCACGCTGGCTGAAGGCGCTGCAACCGCAGGCCGGCAAGGGCAAGCGCGTGCTGTTCAGCTACGACGGCCGGCTGGTGGCCGGTAGCGGCACCGCCGGCGACGCCATCATCCGCGCCGCCGGCGCCGTCAACGCCGCCGCCGACGTGCAGGGCTTTTTGCCGATGACGCCGGAGGCGTGGCTGCGCGCCGCGCCGGACGTGGTGATCGTGGCCGCGCACAACGCGCCGGTGTTCGGCAGCCTGGCGGCGCTGAAGGCACGGCCGGAGCTGGCGGGCAGCCCGGCGGTGAAGGCAAACCGTGTGCTGGCCTGGCCGGCGGCCGACTTCCTGCGCCTGGGCGTAGCCAGCCCGGCCACGGTGCAAAAGCTGCGGGCGCTGGCGTCATGAGCGGCAGCCGCACGCTGGCCGCCCTACCCGCCTGGCCGCGCCTGCCGGGGGTAGGCCTGGGGTTGGCCGCACTGGGCGGGCTGGCGCTGATCTGGCTGCTGGCCGGCTTTGGCGCCGGGCAGTGGCAGGCGCCGGACTGGCACGACCCCATCGTGCGCCAGCTACGGCTGCCGCGCATTGCCAACGCGCTGCTGGTAGGCGCGGCACTGGCGATGAGCGGCGCAGCGTTGCAGGCGCTGTTCCGCAACCCGCTGGCCGACCCGGGGCTGATCGGCACCTCGTCCGGCGCGGCGATGGGGGTGATCGGCGTCATCGCGCTGGGCATCGGCGGCCTCAGCGTGCCGCTGGCGGCGTTTGGCGGCGGCCTGGCCGTTACCGCGCTGATCCTGCTGCTGAACCGGCTGCTGCAAGGCGGCCAGGCCGGGTTGCTGATCATCGGCGTAGTGGTGGGGGCGTGCTGCGGCGCCATGGTCAGCCTGCTGCTGTTCCTGTCTGACGACCTGACGCTGCGCGGCGCCATGAGCTGGCTGTCCGGCAGCCTGGCCGAAGCCCGCTTTGCCGAGCACGGCTACGTGCTGCCGGTGATGGCGCTGGGCGCGGCCATCCTGCTGCTGGTGGCGCGCGACCTGGACTGCCTGCTGCTGGGCGACGACACTGCCCGCTCGCTGGGCGTCAACGTTGGCCGCACCCGCACCCTCACCGCCGTTGGCGCGGCGCTGCTGGCCGGCGGCGCGGTAACGCTATCCGGCATCATCGGCTTTGTCGGCATGATGGTGCCCAACGCCATCGCCCTGCTGGGCGGCGGCACCCGGCGCCAGCTGATGCTGTGGTCGGCCTGGGTCGGCGCTTTGTTTTTGCTGCTGATCGACACCCTGGGCCGCGAGCTGGCCTACCCGGTAGACCTGCCGGCCGGCGTGATGGCGGCTTTTGCCGGGCCGGTGTTCTTTTTATGGTTGTTCCGTCGCTTGCAAGGAGGCCGCCATGCGCGCCCCCGCCTTTGAGCTGGACCACATCGCCGTGCATACCGGCGGCCGCTGCCTGTTCAGCGCCCGCCAGCTGCACATCCCCGCTGGCAGCCTGTGCGCCATCATCGGCCCCAACGGCGCCGGCAAGACCACGCTGCTGCGCGCGCTGGCCGGTTTTCATGGCGACTGCCACGGCCACAGCCTGGGGCAGCCGCTGCGCGCCGGCCAGCCGCGCCCGCTGGCCTGGGTGGGCCAGCACGAAGGCGCCGACAGCCCGCTGTGCGTGGCCGACTACGTGATGCTGGGCCGCCGCCCGCAGCTGGGCTGGCTGGGGCGCAGCAGCGCGGCCGACCAGCAGGCGGTGGCGCGGGCGCTGGACAGCATGGCGCTGCAAGGCCTGGCCGGGCAACGGCTGGCCACGCTATCCGGTGGCGAGCGCCAGCGCGCCGCCATTGCGCGGGCGCTGGCACAGGACACGCCGCTGATGCTGCTGGACGAGCCGTGCAACCATCTGGATATCCGCCACCAGCAATTACTGCTGCGCCAGCTACAGCAACTGGCGCGCCAGGGGCGCACTTTGGTGTGCGTGCTGCACGAGCTGCAACTGGCGGCCAACTTTGCCGACTGGCTGCTGCTGGTGGCCGACGGCGAGCTGGTGGCGCAAGGGCGGCCGGACGCGGTGCTGCACGGCGAGCTGCTCAGCCAGGTGTACCGCTGGCCGATCCGCGCCGAACGCCAGCCCGCTAGCGGGCGCTGGCAGCTGGACGTCTACGGCCACGGCGCCGTGGCCTGAGCCGCCCACTTTAGCCCCGGCGTTAAGACAAAAGCCCCTGTCTGGCGACAGGGGCTTTGCTTTGCAGGCGTGGCCGCGTCAGACCGGCGCGTAGCTGCCCACGCCGTCCGGCCAGCGTGTCAGCACGTCGTAGCCGTCTTCGGTCACCACCACCATGTGTTCCCACTGCGCCGACAGCGAGCGGTCCTTGGTCACCACGGTCCAGCCGTCGGCCAGCTGGCGGATGTCGGCCTTGCCGGCGTTGATCATCGGCTCGATGGTAAAGATCATGCCCGGCGCCAGCGTCAGGCCGGTACCGGGGCGGCCGTAGTGCAGCACCTCCGGCTCGGTGTGGTACACGGTGCCGATGCCGTGGCCGCAGTACTCGCGCACCACGCTAAAGCTTTCGCGCAGCGCCACCTGCTGGATGGCGTGGCCCACGTCGCCCAGGCGCGCACCGGGGCGCACGGCGCGGATGCCGGCGCACATTGCCTCGTAAGTGGTGTCCACCAGCCGTTTGGCCAGCGGCGATGGCTCGCCCACGTAGTACATGCGGCTGCTGTCGCCAAACCAGCCATCCTTGATCACCGCCACGTCGATATTGACGATATCGCCGTCCTGCAACGGCTTGTCGTCGGGGATGCCGTGGCAGATCACATGATTAACCGACGCGCAGATGGTTTTGGGGTAGCCGTGGTAGCCGATATTGGCCGGCTTGGCCTGCTGCACATTGATGATGTATTCGCGGCAGATACGGTCCAGCTCGTTGGTGCTGACACCGGGTTTCACGTACTGGCCGATCATCTGCAATAGCTCGGCCGCCAGCGCGCCAGCGCGGCGGGATTGTTCGATCTCGCCAGCGTTGCGGCGGATCACTTGTCGTTGGTTTGCCATCAGGCGTGCTCCTGCGTGGTAGGTGGCCAGGCGATACCCGACAGGCGCTCGCCGGCTTCTGCACGGATCAGCAGCTGGCAGATGTCGCTATAGCTCAGTTTGGGGTTGAGCTCGGCCAGCATGCCTACACGCAGCCAATGTTCGGCTTGCGCGTTGATGGAGCGGCTAAGCGCCCCGCTTGTCTGGCGCAAGGTCTCGTGCATCTGTTCGGAAATCTTGACGATACCCATGGCCGCCTCGTTATATGGTTTGTATACGATGCGTATATTACCAGCCCGCCGCATCACAAGCCACCCAGGCTGGCCAGCGCTGTGACAGGGCACGTCATGCACATTGGCTATTTAAAAAAGTATTCTGTATTTCAAGCACAACAAGCAAATCGATAGACGTAGCTGACAACCTTACAAAGGCAGACAAAGAAACACGCCACATGCTAAACAGAAGCTATCAATAAAAATATCGCATCTGACACACACAGGGAGATAAGCATGTTCGGTTTGTTCAAACAAAAAGAAGCCAGCAGCGCCAAAGACGAAGAAATACACCAGCTGCGCCAGATGCTGGACTGTGTAGACAACCTGATCATGCTGGCCGACACCACGCCGGACAACAAAATCATCTACATGAACAAGACCGCCCGCGAGCTGCTGTCGCAACACCGGGCCGCCATGAACCAGAAGTTTCGCCCTGGCGTAGATGTGGAAAAAGCCTTCGAACACTCTATCCACCAGTTTCACACCTCGCCCGAACGCATACGCGGCATTCTGCAAGACCTGGCCAGTGGCAAGCTGGCAGTACACAAAGCCATGATTCCGGTCGGCAATATCACCTTCGAGACCAAAATCTTCCCTATCTGGCGCCAGGGTAATAACCGCGAGTTGCTGTGTTTCATGGCCAGCTTCCGTGACGTGAGCTCCAGTGTCATCGCCGACAAGCTGGCGGCAGAAACCGCCAACCGCCGCCAGTTCCTGGAAGAGCGCGTGGGTGAAATCTCGCAAAACATGCAAGCCATGAGCGCCACCATCGAAAACGTGGCGGTTCAGACCGCCTCGGCATCCGAGTCGGCCGAGGTCATGCTGCGCGAAAGCCGGCACGGGGTCGCCATTGTGGACGAAACCAGCAAGAGCATGAAAACCGTGGCCGATATGGTACGCAGCACGGCAGACAGCCTGACCTCGCTGGGGCAGCGCTCGGAAGCCATTGGCCAGATCGTCAACGTGATCAAGGATATTGCCGACCAGACCAACCTGCTGGCGCTGAATGCCGCCATCGAAGCCGCCCGCGCCGGCGAAATGGGCCGCGGTTTTGCCGTGGTAGCCGACGAAGTCCGCAAGCTGGCAGAGCGCACCACAGCGGCGACGCAGCAGATCGGCGGCATGATCAAGGACATCCAGCAAGACGTGCAACAGAACGTTTCGGCTACCGAACAAAGCCGGCAGCAGGTTGCGGCGACCGAAAGCGACTTCCAGCGTGCGGAGGCAGCACTGATCAAGATCGTGGAAGAAGTCAACCAGATGCGTGACTTTGTCGTACAGATCGCCGAAGCCAGCGAAGAGCAAGCCGCCACCTCGCAAGACATTTCCGACAAGCTGGGCGATATCGCCCGCGGCTAGTGATTCACGCCACCACGGCACCGCACCCACGGGCAGCGTACAGCTGCTCGTTTGCATGGTGCTGCCGCTGGCCGATAATGGCCTTTTGATCCGGAGACCCCCGCATGAGCTTGCAGTCGGTACGTGACTTTTTTGCTGCCAGGTCGCTGGCAATCGACATCATCGAGCTGGAAACCAGCACCGCCACAGTAGCGTTGGCCGCAGAGGCACACGGCGTGGCTCCCGGCCGCATTGCCAAAACACTGGCGTTTCGCCTGGCCGACGAGCGCACCATTTTGCTGGTAGCGCGCGGCGACGCCCGCATCGATAACAAGAAATTCAAAGCCGCATTCGGCAAAAGCCGCATGCTGCCTGCCGAAGAAGTGCAAGCGCTAACCGGCCACCCGGTAGGCGGGGTGTGCCCGTTTGGCCTGGCGACACCGCTTCCGGTTTATGTGGATGTATCACTGCAGGATTT
Source organism: Vogesella sp. XCS3 (assembly GCF_020616155.1). Taxonomy (NCBI): domain Bacteria; kingdom Pseudomonadati; phylum Pseudomonadota; class Betaproteobacteria; order Neisseriales; family Chromobacteriaceae; genus Vogesella; species Vogesella sp. XCS3. The sequence goes on from NZ_CP085530.1 coordinate 1,348,416, forward strand.
TGACGAAGTACTACCGGCAGCCGGCGATGTGCACACCGCCGTACGCATCAGCCCGGCGCAGCTGACCGAGCTGGTAAACGGGCAATGGGTGGATTGCTGCCAGGCACAAACCGCCGAAGCCTGACACGGCCAGCATGCAAAAGCCCTGCCGACAGTGCCGGCAGGGCTTTGTATTGATGCGGCAAGGTTGGCCGCAACACTTACATCACCGGCACCCCTACCCCCACAGCCTGCATACCGTCACCACCGCGGCTCTGCCCTGGCTGCGGCAGGGTAAAGAAGTCGATACTGGCTTTCAGCTCGTGCGCCATCTGCTCCATCTGCTCGGCCGAGCTGGACGTCTGCACCGCAGCAGTACTGGTTTCTTCCGACATCTGCGCTACCTGCTCCACATTGCTGGCCACCATGCCGCTGGCCGACTGCTGCTCGGCCAGCGCAATGGAAATGGACGCCACCGAGTCGTTGATGCGCGCCATATTGCTGCTGATACCGGTTACCGCCTCGCGTGCCTGCAGGGTTTGCTGCAAGCCGGCGTCCATTTCATCAACGGTAGCGTGAATGGTCTTGACCACCTGCTGGCTGCTGCTGACCATCTCGGTAATGATGGTGCCGATCTCGGCGGTAGACTGCGCGGTACGCTCCGACAGCTTGCGCACCTCGTCGGCCACCACGGCAAAGCCCCGGCCCTGCTCGCCGGCGCGTGCGGCCTCGATGGCCGCGTTCAGCGCCAGCAGGTTGGTCTGCTCGGCCACATCGCGGATCACCTGTACCACATTGGAAATCTGCTGCGATTTGGCACCCAGCAGGTCGGCTTGCTGCTGCGAGCCACGCGCCATATCGGCGACGGTATTGATGGTGCGCAGGGTGTGGTCGATGATGCGTTCCCCGTCACGTGCCAGCTTGCCGGATGCTTTGGCGTCTACCGACACGTCACGCGCGTTGTCGCTGACCGAGCTGATACTGACCGACAGCTGCTCAACCGATGCCGACATGGCGGCCGCGGCGCGGGTTTGCTCCTCGGTGCTGACTGCAACCTGCTCCGACGCGGCAGCCAGCTCGCTGGCGTTCACACTCAGGCGGCCAATGATGTTTTCCAGATTACGTACCAGCGCAATCAGCCCGCTTTGCATCGCCCCCATGGACGCCACCACGCTGCTGGTGTCGCCAGCGCGAATCTGCAGCTTCTGGCTCAGGTCGCCCTTGGCGATACGCTGCGCCAGTGCCACCACGTCCTTGGGCTCGCCCCCCAGCTGCGCCAGCAGGTTACGGATAATCTGCCAGGCCAGAACCGCGCCAAACAACACGCCCGCCACCATCAGCATGGCCGACAGGCGGGCGCTGAAATTGGCGCTGGCTTCCGACTTGGCATACTCCTGGGCAGCCACTTTCAGCTGCAAGTCAATCAGCGCCGAGATGCTGCCGGAGACCGGGTCCAGCGCAGGATAGAGTTGCTTGTTGTTGAATACCAATAGCGGCGCTTCGTCACCGGCCTCTACCAGGCGGCGCAGCTCGTCCACCGCGCCATCGGCACGCTTCATCGCCTGCTCGGCCTGGCCCGCCAGCGCCAGCTCCTGGTCGGTAAGGTAGGTGGAACGGTAGGCCTGCCACTCGGTGCCAATGGTGGCGCGGGCGCTATCCAATTCTTTCAGGAATGCCGATTTTTCCATGGCACCGGAATGGACTTTATGCGCTGCATCGACAATGCTCACCGCATAGCCGTCACTGACTTTCTTCAATTGCTGCAGCGGCACTACCCTGTCGTGATAAGTACTTGAAAAATCCTTCAAAATAGCCGACTGGGTATGCATGCCATAAGCACCCAGCGTCATGGCAATCGCCAGCAGAACAATGACCAGCACAGTCAGCCGCTGGCCGATAGTCAGTGTAGGCAACATGGCTAAGCTCCAAATTTCGATAAGTTTTGCAACTGAATTTTGCAAATTAAACTTATTGATATTTAGCGCCCCGCGTGGGTGCCGTCAATCGCAAACATGCGTTATAGGTATTTCTACCTAGCCAGTCACACGTCGCGATTCCAGCTAAAAAATGCCATCAACCGGCTTGTTTCACAGCACAAAAAGCACGGGCTGCCAGCCCGGCAAGCCGATAGAAATAAAATACCAATCAAATACCAAACTAATAACAGTGCCAGTGCGACAAAAGCCCCACCCGCCATACCAAAAGCATGCGCGCATGAAAAAACCCGCCACAGGGGCGGGTTGGTCGGGGAGCGGGCGGGCTCAGGCGTAGTTGGCCGGAAACAACGCGCGCTCTACCGACTCGATCAGGATATGGATCACCTTGATGTGCAGCTCCTGTACGCGGTCGGCGTACTGGCCGCCGGGGGTGCATACGTCGATATCGGCCAGGCCGCCGATCACCGAGCCCGGGCGGCCGGTGAGCGACACCACCACCATGCCGCGCTCTTTGGCAGCTTTTACCGCCGCCAGAATGTTTTTGCTGGTACCGCTGGTGCTGATGGCCACCAGCACGTCACCGGCGCCGGCGTGCGCCTCTAGATAACGCGAGAAAATGGCTTCGTAGCCGTAGTCATTACCCACGCAGCTGATATGGCTGGGGTCGCTGATGCTGGCCGCCGGCAGCGCGCGGCGGTCGTTGCGGTAGCGCCCGGACAGTTCCTCGGCAAAGTGCATGGCGTCGCACATGGAGCCGCCGTTGCCGCAGCTGAATACACGCCGGCCGTTATTGAACGCGTTGACCAGCGCATCGCCTGCCGCTTCGATGGCGGATAGCGCCTGCGGGTTGGACAGCAGGGCATCCAGCGCGCTGCGGGCTTCGGTAAGGGTGGCAACAATATGCGGTTTCATAGGCGGGGCGTGTTCTGTATAGCGAGTCGATGCGGCATTTTACCCGTGCTTTGCCGTGCCATCACCCACCATCTGTACACAAAATGGTGGCAAAGCAGAAAAAACCGCCCGCCCAGGCTACCAGTACAGCACCTGGCGGCGATCCAGCCCGATAGCCAGTTGCTGCCCCACGCACGGCGCGCCCTGCCCGGCCAGCTCGCGCACGCCCAGCAGCAATTGCCAGGGTTGGCCGCCCTCGCCCGCCACGGTGACGCGCCAGCCGTCGGCCTGCGCCTCGGCGGCGATGATGTCGCGGCGCGGCTGGCCGGCGCCCAGCACAAAGGCCTGCGGCGGGATGGCGTGGTCGTCAAATACATTGTCGAGGCCGACAAAGCGCGCCACCCAGGCGCTGGCTGGCGCCTGCAAAATGGCCTGCGGCGTGCCCTGCTGCACGATGCGCCCCGCTTGCAAAATGGCCACGCGCTGCGCCAGCGCAAAGGCTTCGTGGCGGTCGTGCGTGACCAGCAGCGCCGGCACCTGCAAAGCGGCCAGGTGGCGGCGTACGTCGGCCAGCAGCTGTTGCTTGAGGTGAGTGTCGAGGCTGGAAAACGGCTCGTCCAGCAGCAGCAGCCGTGGCTGGCACACCAGCGCCCGTGCCAGCGCCACGCGCTGGCGCTCGCCGCCGGACAGCGTGTGTACCGGCGCCGCCTCGCGCCCGGCCAGCCCTACCGCCGCCAGCATCTGCACCGCCTGCTGGCGTGCGGCCAACTTGCCCGTGCCACGCTCCACCAAACCAAACGCTACGTTGGCCGCCGCGTCCAGGTGCGGAAACAGCGCGTGGTCCTGGAACATCATGACGATGTGGCGCTGCTCCGGCGGCAGCCGGGTAATGTCCTGCCCTGCCAGCTGTACGCGCCCCGCGTCGGGCCGCTGCAAGCCGGCCACCAGCGACAGCAGGCTGGACTTGCCCTCGCCGGATGGCCCCAACAACGCCAGCGTTTCGCCAGCGGCCACCTGCAGGCTGACACCTTGCAGCACGGCGCGGCCAGTGTAGGACAGGGTCAGGTCAATCAGCTCGAGCATGGTTTTTCTCCGGCCACTCGATGGCCACAAAGGCCAGCAGGGCAAACAGCATCAATAGACAAGACAACAGCAAGGCCAGCTGCAGGTTGGCCGCACCCGGCCGCCCCAGGTGCTGGTAGATCAGCGTGGTGAGCGTGGCCCACTCCGGCCGCGACAGAAACAGGCTGACGGCAAACTCGCCCACCGCCGTGGCGGCGGCAAACGCCAGCCCGCGGCGCAAAGCCGGGCGCATCAGCGGCAGGCTGACGCGGCAGAAACTGCGCCACGGCGTGGCGCCCAAGGTGCGCGCCGCTTGCGGCAGCTGCGGCGGCAGCGCGGCGGCGGCCGACAGCACGCCCTTGGCCACAAAGGGGTAGGCCAGCAAGGCGTAGGCAGCGATCAGCAGCCACACGCTGGCACTGTACTGCGGGTACAGCAGCAGCAAGCCAAAAGCCAGGCACACCGGCGACACCATAAATGGCAAAAACACCAGCGCGCGCAAGGCCAGCCAGCGCTGCGCCGCCCAGCCGTGGCACAGGCCCAGCAGCAGCGACAACAGCAGCGCGGCGCCGGAAAAGCGCAGGGTATTACCCAGCGCGGCCAGTACTTCGGGCTCGGCCAGTTGCGCCCACACCCCAGCATCGGCCTGCAATGCGCGCCACAGGATAGCCAGCAGCGGCAGCAGGCAACACAGCGCCAGCACCGCCAGCGCTGCGGCCAGCAGCAGGCGCTGCGGCCAACCTTGCGCAGGCTGGCGCAGCGTGGGGGCCAGCCGTTGCGGGCGCGCCAGGCCACGCTCCAGCGCAGCGTAAGCCAGCGCCACCACAGCGCCGATACCCAGCGCCAACAGCGCCAGCACGCCGGCGTCGGCCAGGTTCAGCTCGTAGGCCACCAGCGTATAGATCTCCACTTCCACCGTGGCGTAGCGCTGGCCGCCCAGCAGCAGCGCCAGGCCAAAGCCGGAAAAACAGTACAGAAAAATCAGGCACAGCGCCGACGCCAGCCACGGCCGCACCACCGGCCACTCCACCCGCCAGAAGGTACGCCACGGCGAGGCGCCCAGCGTGCGCGCCACCGCCAGCCGGCTGGCCGGCACCTGCTCTAGGCCGTCGACGCCGGCGCGTACCAGCAACGGCAGGTTGTAGAACAGGTTGCCGTACAGCAGCAGCCACGGCGTGTCCTGCAAATTGACACCGGCCACACCGTGCGGGCCGAACAGCGCCAGCACCCCCATGCCGGCCACCAGCGTGGGCATGACAAAGGGCAGCATCAGCATGCGCAGCAGCAGGCGGCGGCCGGCAAAATCGAACCGCGCCAGCACCCAGGCCAGCGGCAGGCCGATCAGCAGCGCCAGCGCGCAGGTAGCCAGCGCCTGGCCTAGCGACCACGCCAGCCGCCACTGGATATAGCTGCCCTGCAGTAGCGCCAGGCTGAAACCGGCGTGGCCTTCCTGCAGCAGGCGCGCCAGCGGCGCGGCCACCATCAGCAGCAGGAAGGCCAGCGGCAGCAAGGCTGGCAAGGTACGGTAGCGGTTCATCGGCAAGGGTCGGGTCGGTTGGCGGTACGGGTCATGGGGTGCGGTATCTGTACAAAGGCGCAAGGGCGCCGCAGGCGCCCTTGCTACGCGGTGCCGCGGCCAAGGTTGGCCGCAGTGGCCATCAGTTGGCCTGTTTCACCACCAGGCGGTTCCAGCGGCTGACCCAGCCGGCTGTCTTGCTGTTCATCGCTGCCAGGCCAGGGTTGCTGAACTTGGCCGGTTTTTGCGCGTGGGCAAACACCGGGTCGATGGCGGTACCGGCTACCGCCGGGTACATCCACATCTTGGTTTGCAGGCCGGTTTGCACGCCTTCGCTACGCAGGAAGTCCACAAACGCCTGCGCCGCCTGCGGCTCCTTGCCGCCCTTCAGCAGCGCCACGCCTTCTACTTGCAGGAACACGCCGCCTTTGAGCAGCAGGTTGGCGGTGGGCGATTCGCTGATTTTTTCCTTGCTGTAGAACACTTCCGCCGCAGGGCTGGTGGCGTAGCTCACCACGATGGGGCGGCTGCCGCCGTTGCGGCTGAAATCGGTGTAGTAGGCCTCGCTCCAGCCCTTGCTGACTTTCAGGCCGTTATCGCGCACTTTTTCCCACCATTTGAAGGCGCCGTCTTCACCACGGTCGGCGATGGTGGCCAGCAGAAAGGCCAGGCCGGTGCTGGACGTGGCCGGGTTCTGCACCACCAGCAGGTCTTTGTAAGCGGGCTTGGCCAGGTCGTCCAGCGTGGCTGGCAGCGGCAGCTTGGCTTTGGCAAACCAGGCTTTATCGTAGTTCAGCGTGACATAGCCGTAATCCACCGCTACAGCGCCTGGCAGCTGGGCGTCTTTTTCGGTGCGGCCAACCTTGCTGCTGGTGGGCGCCAGAATGCCGGCGGCACTGGCCTTGGCGATTAGCGTATTGTCGATGCCGTACACCACGTCGGCAATCGGGTTGGCGCGGGTCAGGATCAGTTTATTCAGCATCTCGCCAGCGTCGCCGCCTTTGACGATGGACAGCTTCACGCCGTTTTGCTTCTCGAATTCGGCAATACGGTCTTTGGGCAGGCTGAACGAGCTGTGCGTCATGACGCGCAGCTCGGCGGCCAGGGCAGACAGGGACAGGCCGGCAAGAGCCAGCAGCAGTACAGACTTCTTCAACATTACAGACATCCTCTTTTGGTGATGACGCTACCAAAAAAGAAAGCGGGACACGGGCAGACGCCCATCACGCTCCCTCCGCTGGCATTATCCAGATCAGGTTCTGGGGTATGTCTCAGCCCGCACGCGCAGGCACCCCCGGTGATCGAGCCGCGAGTATAGAGCTTTGTGTCACATTCGTTAACACCTGCCTGCCCACACTTCACATCCGGCCAACAAATAAGCGCCATACTTGATAGGTCAAACCATCAGGAACATGCCATGTTTTTGCTGCGTAAACTCGCCACCCTGGTGTGGCTGCTGCCGCTGCCCGTGCTGGCCGCCCCTATCGGCGAAGCGGGCGCCCGCCTGCTGCTTGGCCGTACCGGCTTTGGCGCACCGCCTGCACAGGTGGCCGCGCTGGCGCCACTGGAACGCGAAGCCGCGGTAGACCGCATTCTGGCCAGCAGCCGCACCGTGCCGGCTACGGCGCCGCCAGACTGGACCGCCGAGCCGCTGCTGCACCCGCCGCGCAAACAGCTGAGCGAAGAGGAAAAAAAAGCCCTGCGTGACACCGAAACCCGGCGCGGCCTCGCCCTGCGCGGCTGGTGGCTGCAGGAAATGGCCACCACCCCCAGCCCGGTCACCGAAAAACTCACCCTGTTCTGGCACGGCCATTTCGTGTCCGGCCAGAGCAAGGTCAAAAGCGCGCAGCTGATGTACCGCCAGAACACGCTGCTGCGGCGCGAAGCGCTAGGCAACTTTGCCACCCTGCTGCACGACATCGCGCGTGACCCGGCCATGCTGCGCTACCTCGACACCGCCGGCAGCCGCAAAGGCGAGGCCAACGAGAACTTTGCCCGCGAGGTGATGGAGCTGTTCACGCTGGGCGAAGGCCACTACAGCGAGCAGGACATCCGCGACGCCGCGCGCGCCTTCACCGGCTGGCAACTGGACCCAGACAGCGGCGAGCCGGTATTCCGCCCGCGCCGCCACGACGACGGCGCCAAGACAGTACTGGGCCGTAGCGGCGCGCTGGACGGCGACGCGGTGCTGGACACGCTGCTGGCGCAGCCAGCCACCGCCCTCTTCATCACCCGCAAGCTGTGGCTGTACCTGGTATCGCCTACGCCGGACGAGGCCACCGTGAACCGGCTGGCCGCCAGTTTTGCCCGCGACTACCAGATCAAGCCGCTGGTACGCGCCCTGCTGCTCACCCCGGCGTTCTGGCACAGCAGCGGCCAGCAAGTGAAATCGCCGGTGGAGCTGACAGTGGGCACCGTAGCCACCTTCGGCATTGCCGTCTCCGACTGGCAAGCGCTGGCCGTACAAAACCGCCGCCTGGGGCAAGACCTGTTCGACCCGCCCAATGTGCGCGGCTGGCCCGGCGGCGATGCCTGGGTCAACAGCGACAGCCTGCTGCTGCGCAAACAGTTTCTGGACAGCCTGACGCGCCCTGGCGGCAACAAGCCGCGGCCACAGATCGCACCGGACTGGCTACAACAGCACCCGACCGCTGCCAGCTGGCTACCGGCACTGCCTGCGGCCAACCCCGCCCCGGCCGCACCGCTACAGGCGCTACGCCAGCTGCTGCAAGACCCGGCCTGGCAGCTGCAATAAGGACACCACCATGCAAAGACGACAGTTTCTCGCCACCCTCGGCGCCGGCCTGCTGACCGTACAGCTGCCGGGTCTCGCCTACGCCATCGCGCCCGCCGGTTACCAGCGCCTGCTGGTGCTGGTAGAGCTCAAGGGCGGCAACGACGGCTTGAATACCGTCATCCCCTACGCCAGCCCCGACTACACCCGGCTGCGGCCAACCCTGGCCATCGCCCGTGAACAGGTACTACAGCTGGACGAGCAGCGCGGCCTGCACCCGGCGCTGGCGCCGCTATTGCCGCTGTGGCAAGCGGGCCAGCTGGCCATCGTGCAGGGCGTCGGCTACCCCGACCCGAACCTGTCGCACTTTCGTTCCATCGATATCTGGGACACCGCCAGCAATAGTACGCAAACACTCAGCAGTGGCTGGCTCACCCGCTTGCTGCAGCAGTACCCGGCTGGCGACGCCTTCGCCAGCGACGGCCTGATTCTGGGCAGCCAGACGCTGGGGCCACTGGCCGGCGGCGCCCGCGCCGTAGTACTGCGCAACGCCGCCGACTTTGCCCGCCAGGCGCGGCTGGCACAGGCGGGTGCTAGCCAGGGCGGTAGCAGCGCGCTGGCCCATGTGCTGAAAGTGGAAGCCGACATCCGCCGCGCCGCCAGCGACATCGGCAAAATGAGCCCGGCCCAGCAGGCCATGGGTGGCGCGCAAGACCCGGGGCGCATTCCGGACGCCCCCGGCAATTTTGGCCGTGCCGTGCATACCCTGCTGGAAACCCTGGCTGGCGGTAGCCAGGTCGTGGTGGCCAGGCTCACGCTGACCGGCTTTGACACCCACGCCGGGCAAACCGGTACCCAGCAGCGGCTGCTGGCCGAGCTGGCCGAAGGCTTGGCCGCATTGCAGGCCGGCCTGGCCGCACAAGGGCGCTGGGACGATACGCTGGTGATGAGCTACGCGGAATTCGGGCGGCGCCCGAAAGAGAACGGCAACCAGGGCACCGACCACGGCACCGTCAATAGCCATTTCGTGCTGGGCGGCCGCGTGGCGGGCGGTTTCTACGGCCAGGCGCCGCAGCTGGCCGGCGTCAGCGATGGCAACCTGCCCTACGCGGTGGACTTTCGCCAGCTATACGCCACCGTGTGCGAACGCTGGTGGGGCAAACCGTCGGCAGCCGTGCTGGGCGGGCGCTTCAGCCCGCTACCGCTGCTACGGGCCTGACAGCAAAAAGCCAGGCACAAGGCCTGGCCTGGGGCGATGGCTCGGGGCCAAATCAGACCAGCGGCACAATGCCCAGTGCCTGCAGCGATGCCAGCTCGGCCTGCAGGAAACGCTGCGCCAAAGCCTGCAGGTGGGCCAGCTGGGCGGCGTCGTTTTCCATCATCTTGCCCTCGTGCACCACGCGTTCGCGGTTGCGCTGCAGCAGCGTGTGCACGTAGCGCGCCAGGCCATCCGCCTCGCGCTCCCCGGCCAGATACTGCTGGATAAACAGCTGGGTAAAGCGCGAGATCGGCACGCCGCCACCGGTTTGCGGGCTGGCCAAGGCGGCAATGCCCGCACTATGCTGCGCCAGCTGCACAATGCGCTGGTTCAGCCGGGCGGCGGCCTGGCCGTCTGCTGCTGCCTGCTCGGGCAGCGGGTGCAACATGCGTGCCCCCACCATCACACGAATCACCTCCACCAGCTGGCTGCGCTGCATGGCAGGGCCCAGCAGCCGCTTGGCCAGCTCGCCCAGCGTGCGCGGCTGGCCATCCTGCAATATTTCCAGCAGCGGGTCGTACAGTGCGGGGGTCAGGTTGATGGTGCCACGCGGCAAGGCCAGCTTCATTTTTACCTGGTCGCGCGGCACCGCCAGCGCCACGCGCATGCGCTCCCATTGCGCCTGCTGCTCGGCCGGCGCCAGCTTGCGGGCGCCTTTTATCCAGTAGTCGCGGCGGAACTGCTGGTTCTGGATGTAATCACGCACGGTTTCGCGAAACAGCGGGTCGGCAATACCGTCCAGCAGCGCCTGCTGCTCCGGCGTAAAGTGCAGCACCGGTACCTGGTCCATGGTGCTGGCCTGGCAGGCGTAAGCCAGCTTGGCCGGTGCCAGCGCCGCGGCCAGATCGGCAAAGTACATCGGCTCCCAGTCGCGGTTGAAGTATTCATGCGCCAGATAGTGCGGGTCTTGCTTGGCGATGGTGCCCAGCCTGTCTTTGACGCGGCTATCGGACAGGGCGCGCGGCTCGGTGGCAACGAGCTGCTGGCTGAAATCCAGTGCCGCCTTGACCTGGGCTTCGATGCCGGCACCCGGCGCGCTCATGCGCTCGGCGTGGCAGGCAAACAGCTTGCGCAGCGGCGCAAACGCCGCCCAGCCCGGCAGCGTGTTGTAGCTGATATACAGCACGCCGCCCACCCGCAGGCGGCGGCGCACAAAGTCCACGATCAGGGCGCGGTTGTCGGGCGAGATCCAGCTCCAGATACCGTGCAGGCCGATGAAATCGAACTGCGGCAGGTCGTCTCGGGCGCAAAACTCGGCAAATGATTCGTCGCTGAGCACCGCACCGCTACCACTGATGGCCGCCAGCTCTTGCGCAAAAGCGGCGTGCTGCGGGTTGAAGTCATTGGCGTACCACTGCAGGCTGCCGCTGGCGGCGTGCAGGTTCACGCTCATGCCCTGGCCAAAGCCCAGCTCGCAGGCGGTATGCCAGGCCGGCAGCGCGTAGCCGGCATCCTGCAACACAAAGCGCGCGTAGTAGGGGTTCAGCTCGCTGTAGTACCCGTAGGTGTAATCCACATCCGTGACATAACCGGCAGACCAAGACATAACGCGCTCCCCTTATTTAAGTAATCCGCACGCGGACAAGTTATGCCCACCATAGCGCATGGCTACCCAAAGCTGCAGCAATCGCCTGCCAGATTCTGCCACCGGCCACGCCGCCGTCGGCAGCAGCGCGACACCTTGTGCCGCCACCGGCGCGTCTGGCCAGCTTCATAGCAATAATCTAGCTATCGTATTTTTATTATTAATTTAACTTTTAAATCAAAATGCAGCATCATGACAGCAGCCCATCACACCGCAGGAGCCGCAACATGAAACGTCTATTCCAGCACCGCATCAACCTGGACGAAATCTGGGCCAACCTGGTGTGGATGCAGTAATACTGCCGGCCACCGTCGCCTGATTGCCCTGCATGCAAAAAAATTGCATGCAGGGGCTTGCCAAAGCGCGCGGGCTTGTCTAATATTCGCGTCCTACGCCGGTGTAGCTCAGTTGGTAGAGCAGCTGACTTGTAATCAGAAGGTCGAGGGTTCGACTCCTTTCTCCGGCACCAAGCATTTAGGCCCCTGTCGCAAGACAGGGGCCTTTTGCCATTTGCGCGACGGCGTACGCTGTCAGCTGTCACATTGCCATGGTAATGTCGGGCAAATCCTTTTTGCCCGTACACCATGAACAAACGCACCGCCCGCCCTGCCGGCACGCCGCTGTGGCTGCAGATCGAAGCCACCCTCAGCCAGGAAATCCTGGCCCGCACCCTGCAGGGCCGCTTGCCCAACGAAACCGCGCTGGCCGAACGCTTTGCCGTAAACCGCCACACCGTGCGCCAGGCTATCCAGCACCTGCAAGACAAAGGCCTGGTACGTATCGAACGCGGCCGCGGCACCTTTGTGCAAGAAGAAATCATTGCTTACCGCCTGGGCAAGAGCAGCCGCTTTTCGCACAGCCTGAACGAACAGCACCTGGTAAGCGATGTGGACATCCAGTCCTGCCATTTCGAGCCAGCCAGCGACGCCGTGGCCCGGCTGCTGGCCGTGCCTGCCGGCAGCCAGGTATTGCGCGTCGAAGCACTGGACCTGGCCGATGGCAAAGTGGTCAGCGTCTGTACCCAGTACTTTCCGTTACCGCGCTTTGACGGCTTTATCGAGCACTACCGCCACAGCCGCAGCACCAGCGAAGCCTTTGCCCGCCTGGGCATCGCCAGCTTTCGTCGCAGCCTGAGCCGCATCAGCGCGCGCCTGCCGCGCCCCGAAGTCGCCGCCGCACTGTGCCAGGGCAAGCAGCAGCCCATCCTGTACGTGGAAAGCGTGTATGCCGACAGCGACGGCACACCCATCGAGTACGGCATTACCCGCTTTGGCGGTGACAATGTGCAGGTAGAAATCAACCCCGACAGCCTGTAAGCAGCAGGCCACCGCTCGTGGCACCGGCACAACGCTGTGTGGCACAAGACACACAAAGTCATCTAGACATCTAGATGTAAATCGCCTGTAATGTTGGCCGCGTACAGTGCGCCTTGTCTCCCAACCCGACACAAGGCTCACGACATGCACACCCTCCGCACCCTGCTGGCCGCCGTGCTGGCCACCACCAGCCTGGCCGCCCTGGCCGACACCACCCTTACCGTGTACACCGCGCTGGAAGCCGACCAGCTGAAGGCGTACCAGCAAAAGTTCGAGCAGGAATACCCGGACGTGAAGCTGCGCTGGGTGCGCGACTCCACCGGCATCATCACCGCCAAGCTCTTGGCCGAAAAAGCCAACCCGCAGGCCGATGTGGTAATGGGCGTGGCGGCATCGTCGCTGCTGGTGCTGGAAAAGGAAGGCATGCTGCAGCCGTACGCGCCGAAAAACCTGGCCCGGCTCAGCAAGGCCTACGTGGATGACAGCAACCCGCCAGCCTGGGTAGGCATGGACGTATGGGGCGCGGCCATCTGCTTTAACACGGTAGAGGCCTCCAAGCAGGGCCTGAAAAAACCGGAAAGCTGGAAAGACCTGCTGAAGCCCGAATACAAGGGCAAGATCGTGATGCCGAACCCGGCCTCCAGCGGCACCGGCTATTTTGATGTCACCGCCTGGCTGACGCTGTTCGGCGAAAAAGACGGCTGGTCCTATATGGACAAGCTGCACCAGAACATGGCGCAGTACACCCACTCCGGCTCCAAGCCGTGCAAGCAAGCCGCTGCCGGCGAGTTCCCCATCGGCATCTCGTTTGAATACCGCGCGGCCAAGCTCAAAGACGGCGGCGCACCGATCGACGTGGTGTTCCCCAAAGAAGGCCTGGGCTGGGACGTAGAAGCCACCGCCATCCTGAAAGGCACGCGCAATCTGGCCGCTGCCCGCAGCCTGGCCGACTGGTCGGCATCGCAATCGGCCAACGAGCTGTACGAGAAAAACTTCGCCATCGTGGCCATGCCCGGCATTGCCAAGCCCAACGCGCACATCCCCGCCGACTACGAAAAACGCCTGGTAAAACAAGACCTGCGCTGGTCTGCAGCCAACCGTGACCGCATCCTGGCCGAGTGGACCCGCCGCTACGACGCCAAATCCGAACCCAAGTAAGCCACCCCACGCGGCGGGCACGCCCCGCCGCCGGAGCCCCCCATGCCCAGCACCCCGCTTAGCTCCCTGGACGATATCGCCCGCCTGCTGGCCGGCAGCGGCACCCGCCTGTACGGCGGCGAAGCCATCAGCCAGCTGCAACACGCCCTGCAAAGCGCCCACGCGGCCGAACAAGCGGGGGCCAGCCCGGCACTGATTACCGCCGCCCTGCTGCACGACCTGGGCCACCTGGTGTGCGAGCAAGGCGACGACGATATCGCCAACGGCATCAACGACCACCACGAAGCGGTGGCCGTACACAGCCTGCAACACCTGTTTGCGGACGAGGTATTGCAGCCCATTGCCCTGCACGTGGCGGCCAAACGCTATCTGTGCGCCGTGCAGAGCGGCTACCACGCCGCGCTGTCGCCCGCCTCGCAAGCGTCGCTGGCACTGCAAGGCGGCGTGATGAATGCCGCAGCCTGCCAGCGCTTTGCCGCCCGCCCGTGGGCAGCGGATGCCCTGACACTACGCCACTGCGACGACCTGGCCAAAGACCCTGCCGCCAGCACGCCGCCGCTGGCGCACTACCTGGCTATTGCGGCCAACGTTTTGAAAGCCACGCCATGAAGCTAGACCCTACCACCCTGCTGCACAAAGCGCCGCCTGCCGACGGTGCGGCCACCCGCCCCTACCTGCAGCTTGCCGGCATCAGCAAACGCTTTGGCCAGCAGCAGGTACTGAGCCAGCTGGACCTCACCATCGGCAAGGGCGAATTTGTCTGCCTGCTGGGGCCATCGGGCTGCGGCAAAACCACACTGCTGCGCCAGATCGCCGGGCTGGACGTGCCCGATAGCGGACACATTGTCATGGATGGCCGCGACATTACCCTGCTGCCACCCGCGCAGCGCGACTACGGCATTGTGTTCCAGAGCTACGCGCTGTTTCCCAACCTGAGCGTGGCCGACAACATCGCCTACGGCCTGGGCGGCGCCCGCCGCGACAAAGCGCGCCGCGTCACCGAGCTGCTGGCACTGATCGGCCTGGACGGGATCGCCGGCAAATACCCGGCGCAGCTGTCCGGCGGCCAACAGCAGCGCGTGGCACTGGCGCGCGCGCTTGCCACCTCGCCCAGCCTGCTGTTGCTGGACGAGCCGCTGTCGGCGCTGGACGCCCGCGTACGCGAACACCTGCGCCGCGAGATCCGCAGCCTGCAGCAAAAGCTGGGCATTACCACCATCATGGTCACGCACGATCAGGAAGAAGCCCTCACCATGGCCGACCGTGTAGTGGTGATGAACGGCGGCCGCATCGAGCAGTGCGCCACGCCGTTTACGCTATACCGCGAGCCGGCTACGCGCTTTGTGGCCAGCTTTGTCGGCCAGGGCAACTGGTTGGCCGCACGTAGCCGCAGCACCCAGCACGCCACGCTGGGCGATGTGTCGCTGCTGCTGCCTGCGCCGCACGGTAGCGCGCCAGGCAGTGCGCTGACGCTGTTTATCCGCCCGGAAGACCTGACCCTGCACCCGCGCTGGCCGGCCACGCCGGACGCGGTACTGGCCGACATCACCAAGCTGGAGCTGCTGGGCCCCATCTACCGCGTGAGCCTGCACGTGCCGGCCTGGGGTGCGGCCAACGTGGTAGCCGACATCACACACGCCCAGCTGGCGCAGCTGGATATCAGCCTGCAGCAGCGCGTGCCGGTATCGCTCAATGTGGCGCGGCTGCGCGTGTTTGCCAGCGAAGGGGCGCAGCATGACTAGCCTGAGCACACCACGCCGCCTGGCGGCCAGCCGCGACGAAACCCAGGCCAGCCTGCTGTTGTGGCTGCTGCTGGCCTTGCTGGTGGTGGCCGTATTGCTGCCGCTGGCTGCCATTCTGGGCCAGGCCATGTTGGCCGCGGACGGCAGCTTTGCCGGGCTGGCACCGCTACGCGACACGCTGGCGCAGCCGGGGCTGACGCGGGCGGCGGGCGGCAGCCTGCAGGTAGCGCTGGCCACTACCGCCCTGGTGCTGCCGCTGGCCTACGGCTACGCTGCCGCGCTCACCCGTGTGGCGCTGCCGGGGCGCGGGCTGTTCCGCCTGCTGGCCTTATTGCCCTTGCTGGCACCGTCGCTGCTGCCGGGCATTTCGCTGGTCTACCTGTTTGGCCACCAGGGCCTGCTGAAAAGCTGGTTTGCCGACGGCAGTATTTATGGCTTTGCCGGCATCGTGCTGGGCGAGGCGTTTTACACCTTTCCGCACGCGCTGATGATTCTGCTCACCGCGCTGGCGGTGGGCGACGCCAGGCTGTACGAGGCGGCGCGCACACTGGGCGCCGGCCCGCTGCGCCGCTTTGCCACCATCACCTTGCCCGCCACGCACTACGGCCTGGTATCGGCCGCCATGGTGGTGTTTACCCTGGTAGTCACCGACTTTGGTGTGGCCAAGGTGATAGGCGGCCAGTACCCGGTGCTGGCGGTGGAGGCGTACAAGCAGGTGATCGGCCAGCAGAATTTCCCGCGCGGCGCGGTGATCGGCCTGCTGTTGCTGCTGCCGGCGCTGCTATCGTTTGCGGTGGATCGCTGGCTGCAACGGCGCCAGGGCAGCCAGGTCTCGGCGCGCGCACAGCCCCTGCAGCCGCTACGCCAGCCACTGGCGCGCCTGCTGGCGCTGCTGTACTGCAGCGTGGTGGGTGGCGCACTGCTGGTGCTGCTGGGCACCGCCATCGCGGCCGCTTTCATCAAACAGTGGCCGTACCAGTTGCAGTTCACGCTGCAGCATTTCGACTTTGACCTGGTAGACGGCGGCGGCTGGCTGGCGTTTGGCAACAGCCTGAAGCTGGCGCTGTATACCGCGCTGGCCGGCACGGTACTGGTGTTTCTGGGCGCCTGGGGTAGCAGCAAGCTGCGCACCGCCGGCACAGCCGGGCAGCTGCTGCACGCGCTGGCCATGCTGCCCATGGCAGTGCCGGGGCTGGTGCTGGGCCTGGGCTATATCTTTTTCTTCAATCATGCGGCCAACCCGCTGCACGGCCTGTACGGCACGCTGGCGATTCTGGTGCTGTGCTCGGTGGCGCACTTTTACACCACCGCCCACATGACGGCGCGCACGGCGCTGGCGCAGCTGGATGCCGACTTCGAGCCGGTAGCCGCCTCGCTGCACGTACCACTGTGGCACACGCTGTGGCGCGTCACCCTGCCCACCTGCCTGCCGGCGGTGCTGGATATTGCCCGCTACTTTTTTGTGTCGGCCATGACCACGGTGTCGGCGGTGATCTTTCTGTATACCCCGGACACCGTGCTGGCTGCCGTAGCGGTGCTGAACATGGACGACGCCGGCGATACCGCCGCCGCCGCGGCCATGGCCACGCTGATCGTGGCCAGCAGCGGCACGGCCTGCCTGCTGTTTGCCCTGCTGTCGCACTGGCTGCTGGCACGTAGCCAGCGCTGGCGGCGGCCGCTGTAAACCCTGCCTCACCGGGCTGCGGCCCGGTTTTTCTGACCCCGCAAAGACATCTAGACAAGCAAGGAAGCACCATGCGCGAACCGATACTGCTCACCCCCGGCCCGCTCACCACCAGCCTGGCCACCAAAACCGCCATGCTCACCGACTGGGGTTCGTGGGATAGCCGCTTCAACCAGCTCACCGCCAGTGTATGCCACGACCTGCTGGCCATTGCCGGCGGCCAGGGCAGCCACGTGTGCGTGCCGCTGCAAGGCTCCGGCACCTTTGCCGTGGAAGCCGCCGTGGCCAACCTGGTGCCGCGCGGCGGCAAGCTGCTGGTGCTGGCCGGTGGCGCCTACGGCCGCCGCATGGCCGACATTGCCCGCTATCTGGGGCGCGAACACAGCCTGTACACCACTGCCGACGATACCCCGCCGGACGCCGCCACGCTGGCCATGCTGCTGCACGACGACCCGGCCATCACCCACGTCGGCCTGGTGCACTGCGAAACCAGTACCGGCATGCTGAACCCGCTAGCCGAGCTGGCCGCCGTGGTACACGCCGCCGGCCGCCGCCTGATTGTGGACGCCATGTCCAGCTTTGGCGCGCTGCCCATCGACGTGGCCGCGCTGCATATCGACGCACTGGTAGCCAGCAGCAACAAATGCCTGGAAGGCGTGCCCGGCATGGGCTTTGTCATCGTCAACCAGGCCAGCCTGGCCGCCAGCCGCGGCAACAGCCACTCGCTGGCGCTGGATCTGGCCGCGCAGCACGACTACCTGCAAACCACCGGCCAATGGCGTTTTACCCCGCCCACCCACGTAGTCGCCGCGCTGCGCGCCGCGCTGGACCAATACCTGGCCGAAGGCGGCCAGCCGGCACGCCTGGCGCGCTATGCGGCCAACGCGGCACAGCTGCAGCGCACCCTGGGCGAAGCCGGGCTGGCGCTATTTCTGCCGCCCGCGCTACAGGCGCCCATCATCCTGACCTTCCACGCCCCCGCGCACCCGGACTACCGCTTTGCCACTTTCTACCAGGCGGTGCGCGAACAGGGCTTTGTGCTCTACCCCGGCAAGCTCACCACGCAGGAAACCTTCCGCGTGGGCTGCATCGGCGCCATCGACCAGGCCGAAATCGGCCAGGCCTGCCACGTCATCATTTCTACCCTGCGCCAGCTCGGCTGGCTTGCCTGAGGCACACACCATGCACACCTACCAACACCTTGAAGCCGTGATTTTCGACTGGGCCGGCACCGTAGTGGATTTCGGCTCCTTTGCCCCCACCCAGGTATTGATCGACGTCTTCGCGCGCATGGGCGTACCGGTCAGTATGGCCGAAGCCCGCGTGCCCATGGGCCTGGCCAAGTGGGACCATATCCAGGCGCTGGGCCGCCTGCCCGGCGTGGCCGCACGCTGGCAGGCACGCTTTGGCCGCCCCATGCAAGACAGCGACGTGGACGCGCTGTACGCAGAATTCATGCCGCTGCAGGTAGCGCGCGTGGGCGAGTACTCAGCCCCCATCCCCGGCGCGTTTGCCACGGTGGAAAGCCTGCGGGCGAGCGGTTTGAAGATCGGCAGCTGCTCCGGCTACCCGCGCGTGGTGATGGACCAGCTGCTGCCGCTGGCCGCCGCCGCCGGCTACGCACCGGACCACACCGTAGCCACCGACGACCTGCCCGCCGGCGGCCGCCCCGGCCCGTGGATGGCGCTGGACAACGTACTGGCGCTGGGCGTGGGTGATGTACGCCACTGCGTGAAAGTAGACGACACCGTGCCGGGCATTGCCGAAGGCCTGCGTGCCGGCATGTGGACGGTAGGCCTGGCAGCCAGCGGCAACGCCGTGGGGCTCACCGCCGACAAGTGGGCTGCGCTCAGCCCGGCGCAGCAGGCCGAGTACCGCGCCCCGGCCGAGGTGCAGCTGCGTGCTGCCGGTGCGCACTACGTGGTGGATACCCTCGTCGAGCTGCCTGCGGTGCTGGACGCCATCGACGCCCGCCTGGCCAACGGGGAACGCCCGTGAGCCAGCAAGCCTTCTGGCTGCAGCAGGCGCTGGCGGCCGAACTCCAGCCGCCGTCGCCACCGCTGCAGGGCGAGCAGCAGGCCGACGTGTGCATTGTGGGCGGCGGCTTCACCGGCCTGTGGACCGCTATCCTGACGCAGCAGGCGCAGCCGCACTGGCGCATCGTGGTGCTGGAAAAAGACCTGTGTGGCAGCGGCGCGTCAGGGCGCAACGGCGGCTGCATGCTGACCTGGAGCACCAAATACCTGTCGCTGTGCCAGCTGTACGGCGCCGAGGAAGCAGGCCGCCTGGTAGCCGCCTCGGAACAAACCGTGTTCGACATCGACCGTTTCTGCCGCCAGCACGGCATCGATGCCGGCATACGGCTGGGCGGCGCCGTATACGCCGCCAGTAGCGCGGCCCAGGCCGGCACGCTGGACGGGGTACTGGCGGCACTGGACAAGGTTGGCAGCAACCGCTGGCAGCCGCTGGACGCCGCCACCACGGTGGCGCTGGGGGGTAGCGCGGCCTTGCAGCACGGCGTGTTCAGCCCGGCAGCGGGCAGCCTGCAGCCGGCGCTGCTGGTACGCGGCCTGCTGCGGGTGGCGCGCGCCATGGGCGTGCGCGTGTACGAACATAGCGCCATGACCACGCTGCAAGAGGGCGAACAGGTGCGGGTGCATACCGCGCAGGGCTGCGTACAGGCGCGGCAGGCGGTGATGGCGCTGAACGCTGCCATGCCGCGCCGCTTTGGCCAGCTGGCCGACAGCGTGGTGCTGGTATCGTCCGACATGGTCATTACCGAGCCCGTACCCGCGCTGATACAGCAGCTGGGGCTGGCGCGTGGCCAGGCGGTGTGCGACCTGCGTACCTTTGTGCACTATTGGCGCAGCACGCCGGACGGGCGGCTGATGCTGGGCAAGGGCGGCAACCACATCGCCTGGGCTAACCGCCTGCATGGCTATTTCGACCAAGCCAGCGCCTACCGCGGCCAACTACAGGCAGCCATCGCGCGCTTTTTTCCGGCGCTGGCCGGGGTGCCGCTGGCGCAAAGCTGGACCGGCGCGTCCGACCGCTCGGCCACTGGCCTGCCCTTCTTTGGCGTGCTGCCCGGCTACCGGCGCGTGTTTTACGGCATGGGCTATTCCGGCAATGGCGTGGTGCAGTGCCACCTGGGCGGGCAGCTGCTCAGTAGCCTGCTGCTGGGGCTGGATAATGCCTGGACGCGCAGCCCGCTGGCGCAGGGGCCGCTGGCACAGTTCCCGCCCGAGCCGCTACGCTGGCCCGGTGCCATGCTGGTGCGCCAGGCCATACGCAGCGTGGAGTCAGCCCAGGACGCCGGCAGGCAGCCGGCGTGGCTGGCTACGCGGCTGGCCGCACTGGCCAGCATGGCCGGCAAGGCCGACCGTTAACGCTACAGGCTCAAGGGCGGCATAGCGACGCGCAGGGGATGCCGTCGTTATTGCCGTCCAGCTTTTTCACGCCGCACTGCTGCAGGTAGAACTGCGCCTCGGCGCAGTTGGCCATCTGGCTGCAGCGGTTTTTGCTGCCGCACTGGAACGCCGCTGCCGGGCTGGCGGGGGTGCTGCGGCCAGGGTTGGCCGCAGGCGGTGCCGCAGGTGTGTCCAGCGGTGGCAGGCTGCTGGCGCGGCGGCTGCCACGGCGCCAGTCTTGCGGGCGTACCGGCCCGCTACCTGCCCACAGGCCGCGCCCGGCGGCGCGGGCGCTGTTTTCGGCGGCGATATAGTGCGGCTCTTTCAGGTAATCGCGATAGGCCCAGGCCCAGCCGTCCTGCACCTGCGCCAGGTTGATGTCCACGCCGTCCAGCCACAGGCGGCCAACGATGCGGCCGTATTTGTCGGTTTCATGGCGCTCCAGCTGCACATTGCGGCCGAACACGCGCGCGGCCAGCGCGGCACGAGCCCGCTGGCCGTAGGGCTGGGCTTTTTCCGGCGCGTCGATCTGCACCAGGCGCACGGTAAGCTCGCGCCAGTCTTGCAGGCACTTTACCGTATCGCCATCGCTGATCGCCGTGACCCTGCACGCCTGCCCCGCGCCCCAGCTGGCCGCCGCCAGGCACAGGCATAGCCACCCTGCTATGGTTTTCAGCACACGACGCTCCTGCAACATAAAAATGCACTGTAATGGCTGGCCCGGTGGCGGGCAAATTGACCCTGGCTATTCCGCTGCCATACAGTGACGCTTTCCCCCCCGCCCGAGCCCCGTCATGAAGCCCGCCCATCTCGCCCTTACCGCCACTGCCGTCCTGCTGGCTACCTTTAGCGGTGCCAGCGCCTATACCGCCTGGCGCAGCCACCAGCAGCTGGACAAGCTGAATCAAGCCATGGTGCAGTACCCGCTGCTGAAAGTGATCAGCCGCAGCAAGACCTACAGCCTGTGGCAAAGCGAAGAAACCGTGAGCTACCAGCTAGGCTGCGACAACGAAATCAGCAGCGAGCTGTTTGGCGGTACACGCCCCGGCATTACCGTGCGCAATACGGTGTCGCATAACCCGCTATCGCCAGGGGTGCGTACCGACATCATTTGGCCGGCCAACTGGGCCGAACCCATCAAGCAGCTGTTTGGCGATGCGCAGCCGCTGAGCATCCACACCCGTGCCGGCTGGCTGGGCCAGATGGAAACCCGCATCAGCAGCCCCGGCTTCCGTGTGGAAAAAGACGGCAATATGCTGCACTGGAAAGGCCTGGAAGCCACCTTCCAGTACGACCTGCCCCTGCAAAACCTGCAGCACACGCTGATATTGCGCGGCAGTGACGCCAGCGATGCCCAGGGCCGCTTCAAGCTCAGCACGCAAGACTTGCAGCACCAGGGCCAATACCAGCGCAGCAGCAGCGGGCTGTTGCTGGGCCAGGAAACCCTGCGCTTTGGTGGCGTGCAGCTTGCTGCCAGCCAGGGTGATACGCCGCACAGTTTTAGCGCCGGCGTACTGGAAACCAGCATGCAAAGCAGCGAACAAGGCGGCATGGTGGCGCTCAGCGGCAAAGGCAGCTGGGTGGGCCTGCACTACAACAGCAAGCCACTGGGCGACCTGTCCGGCCAGGCCAGCCTGAGCCGGCTGGATGCCAAGGCGCTGGCCGATTACAACAAGCAGGCGCTCACCCAGGGCGTACTGCAATGCCATTTCGACAGCCAGCTGGCCAACCCGGCTAACCGCGCACTGCTGGCGCGCATCCTGTCGCATAGCCCGGCGTTTGCGCAGGTGATTGCCCTGGCCAACCCCGAAGGCAACAGCACGCTGAACATCAAAGCCAGCCTGAACGCGCCAAGCGAGGCCGAGCTGGCAGGCAATGACGCCGCGCTGGCCAAAAAGCTGGCGCTTCAGGCCTTGATCAGTTGGCCGCAAATCCTGCCAGAGCGCTGGGTCAACGATTTTGCCCCCGAGGCCCAGCGCGACGCGCTGGTACAAAGCTACCGCAGCATGGTGTCGCAGATGCTGGCCACCGGCAGCTTGCAACAGGCCGGTGCGCTGCTGCAAACCCGTTTCGAGCTGGCAGACGGCAAACTGCTGCAAAACGGCAAGCCCTACCAGCCGCAACGCGGGCCCGCGCTGGCCGCCAGTGAACCGGCCGCAGAGCCGATAGACCCGGCCCTGCCGGTGGCGCCGGACGAGGCGCTCAGCCAGTAAACCAGCCTCGCCCCGCCCATGCGGCCAACCTTGCCCAGGTTGGCCGCAGCCGTTTTACGCCCTGCCTGCCAGCAGCTGGCGCCGGTAGCGTTCTGGTGTCATGCCGGTATGGCGGGCAAACATGGCAATAAAAGCCGACGGCGTGGTGTAGCCCAGCTCGGCGGCGATATCGGCCACGGTACGGCCGGCCTTCAGCCAGGCCAGCGCCTGCAGCAGGCGCACGCGGTTGCGCCAGGCGGCAAAGCTCATGCCCAGCTGCTGCTGGAAACGCCGCGCCAGCGTGCGCTCGGTGCTGTGCACCTGTGCAGCCCACGCCGCCAGCGTGGTGTTATTACCCGGCTCGGCACGCAAGGCATGCAAGAGCGGGCGCAGCAGGCGGTCGTGGCTATCGGGCAGGTAGTCGTCCAGGCTGCCGGCCTGCACCATGCGCTGCAGCAAGAGCTGCGCTTGCAGGGTGTCCCACTCATCGGCCATGGCAGTAACGCCGCGCTGGCAAAAGTCATCCAGCAAGGCACGCAGCAGCGGGGTTTGCGGTATCAGGCAGGGCTGCGGCGGCAGCTGCGCGGCCAACCCTGGCGCCACGTACACCGACACGTAATCCAGCGCCTGGCGGATGTGCGCCGCGTGCGGCAGGTCGGCCGGTATCCACACTAGGTACTCGGCCGGCGCGGCCAGGGTACGCTCCGGCAGCTGCAGCTCCAGAATGCCCAGGCTGATGCGGTTGATCTGGCCCCACGGGTGGATGTGCCACTCGAAATCGGTATTGGCCAGGAACTGCTCGTGGCGGAAATGCAGTGGTGCTGGCGGCAGCAGATCCAGGTCGGTACTGCTGTAGTGGTAAGCGGGCATGTTGTCGGCAATGGCGTATCGGATTGTCTGCTTTGAAGTATATACCTTGCAACAGACAGATTTACACTCGCCGTATTCTTGCTCTGGAGCCTGTCATGGCACGATTTTTCCCCCTGCTGGCGGTGCTGATCTGGGCCGCCAATACCGTGGTATCCAAGGCGGCGGCCAGCGTGCTGGACCCGGCCGCCATTTCTTTCTACCGCTGGCTGGTGGCGCTACTGGTACTCAGCCCCTTCATGTGGCGGCCGCTGCGCGCGCAATGGCCGGCCATCCGCCCGCTGCTGCCACGCTTTGCCGTACTGGCGCTGCTGGGCATGGTGGCCTACCAGTGCCTGGCCTACTACGCCGCCCACCTGACCACAGCTACCAATATGGGCGTGATCTGCGCGCTGATTCCGCTACTGGGCCTGCTGCTTAACGTAGTGGTGTTCCGGCAGCGCATTAGTGCGGCTGCCGCTACCGGGGTAGCGGTGTCGCTGGCGGGCGTGCTGTACCTGCTGGGCGCCGGCAACCCGCTGGCGCTACTGGCTGGCGGGGTAAACGGCGGTGATGCGCTGATGCTGCTGGGCTCCACCAGCTATGCGCTATACGGCATTCTGTTCAAACGCTGGGCACCGCCGTTTGGCCAGTGGCTGAACCTGTACGTGCAGGTGGGGCTGGCCGTGCTGATGCTGATACCGGTGGCGGCTAGCGCGCAAACCATGGCCATCCCCCCGGCCGGTGTGCCGCTGGTGCTGTTTGCCGGCATTGCTTCGTCCATTCTGGCGGCCTATTTCTGGATGCGCGGCATCCAGACGCTGGGCAGCGACCGCACCGCCATCTTCATGAACCTGCTGCCGCTGTTTACCGCGCTGATGGCCAGCGTGGCGCTGGGCGAAACCATCCACGGCTACCACTGGCTGGGTGGCGGCCTGATTCTGCTGGGTGTCAGCCTGAGCCAAGGCGTGATCCGCTTTACCCTGCGGCAAAAGCAACATATTTGATGCCCCCGGCACGGCCACTGCACTAAAACTGTGCTTCATTAAGCCGAATTTAAGTTAATTCATGCAGCATAAAGGACATTTTATCGATAAGGCAGAATAAGCATGCACGGCAGCGTACTGAGCGGTAGCCGGGAGGCTAGGCTTCCCATTCCGGGCCAACGGGTAATCCGCCGTACTGCCTGGCATCTGGCCAGTGCTGCCGCCCTGGCGGTACTGTTTCTTGTGCTGGAGTACGACACCAGGCTGGACGATGCCGTCACCCGCCTGTTCTATAGCGACGCCTTGCAAGCTTTTCCCCTGCAAAACAGCGCCTGGCTAGACTGGCTGAACCACCGCCTGGCCAAATACGCTATCGCCGCCAGTGTGTTGTGGCTGCTGTACAGCAGCCTGCGTCGCCGCGACAGCCGCCGCGCTTTTGCCGCCGGCATGATGATGCTGGCGACTGCGGCGGTATCCAGCCTGAAAGCCCGTAGTGCCCACTCGTGCCCGTGGGACATGGCCGCCTACGGTGGCAGCGCAGAACACTTCCCCACCCTGGCGGCTACCCCGCTCAATGCCGGCCCCGGCCATTGCTTTCCGGGCGGGCATGCCTCTGCCGGTTTTGCCCTGATGGCCTTGTACTTTTACTGGCAACCCAGTCACCCGGGCCGGGCGCGCATGGCGCTATGGGGTGGCTTGCTGGCGGGCATGCTGATGGGGCTGGGCCAGGTGGCCCGCGGCGCCCACTTCCTTAGCCACAATCTGTGGAGCGGCTGGGTAGTCTGGCTAGTGTGCGTGCTGGGTTTTGCCCTGTTTGACTACCGCGCCGCGCGCCGCCACTAAAGCACCCGCACGCTCAAACCCATGCCGGCCTGCCCATGCAGCCCGGCATTTTTCATGCGCCCCGCACCCGCTGCCAACAACCACAAAGCCGGCCATGCAAAACATCCGCCAGGCATAAGGGGGCGTTAAGGCTGGCTTGCTTTAATGCACCTGTACCTGCACTGCAGCAGGGGTCTACACGGAGCGTCACCATGAAAAAACTGTTTGCTGTTGCCCTGATCGCCGCCTTTGCCTCCAACGCAGCCCTGGCCGGGGCCGAGTGCAAAGCCCAGCCAAAAGACAAATGGCAGAAAGAAGCCGACTTCAAGAAAAAGCTGACCGCCGAAGGCTACCAGATCAAGAAGTTCAAGGTGTCCGGCAACTGCTACGAGATCTACGGCAAAAACAAGGACGGCAAGAAAGTGGAAATCTATTTTGACCCGGTAAGCGGCGCGCCGGTTAAAACCGACATCGAAGACTAAACCGCACCGCCCTGGCCTGCCGGCAAACGCTGGCAGGCTGCTTACCTGGAGTCTGCCATGAATACCCTGCCCGCCACCCCGCACCGCCAGTACGTATGGGACCCGCTGGTGCGCCTGTTCCACTGGAGCCTGGTAGCCTGCGTGCTGGCCAACTTCCTGCTGCTGGAAGAAGGCGACCCGCCACACCGCTGGGCGGGCTATATCGCCAGCGCCCTGGTGCTGATCCGCATCGTGTGGGGCTTTGTCGGTAGCCATCACGCGCGCTTTGCCAGCTTCTTCCCTACCCCGTCGCGGCTGCGCCACCACCTGCAGCAGCTGCGTGCCGGCACCCTGCCGCACAGCGATGGCCACAACCCGCTGGGGGCGCTGATGATGCTGGCGCTGATGGCGCTGGTGCTGTCGCTGGGCGCTACCGGCTACCTGATGGGCACCGACACCTACTGGGGCGAAGAATGGCTGGAAGAGCTGCACGAAGGCCTGGCCAATACCCTGATGCTGGCCGTGGGCCTGCACGCCGCCGCTGCCATCGTGATGAGCAAGCTGGAAAAGGTGAACCTGGTACGCGCCATGATCACCGGCTACAAGACCTAGCGGGGCTGAACACAGTACACTGCCCGTATAAAAAAACGGAGGTAGCATGCGCATCCTCATTATCGAAGACGACCTGCTTATCGGTGACGGGCTACAAACCGGCCTCACCGCCCTGGGTTTCAGCTGCGACTGGCTACGCGATGGCAAGCTGGCGCTACGCGGCCCCGACGCGGCCCCCTACGACGCCGCAGTGCTGGACCTGGGCCTGCCCGGCGTGGACGGGCTAAACGTACTGGCCACCTGGCGCCAGGCCGGCCACACCCTGCCGGTGCTGATCCTGACTGCCCGCGATAGCGTAGACGACCGCATCCGCGGCCTGGACAGTGGCGGCGACGACTACCTGGTGAAACCGTTTGCCCTGGGCGAAGTGGCCGCCCGCCTGCGCGCCCTGCTGCGCCGCCGCAGTGGCCAGGCCAGCCCGTTGCTGCAGCACGGCCGCATCAGCCTGGACCCCGCCGCCCGCCGCGTACTGCTGGACGGCCAGACGGTAGAGTTGGCCGCACGCGAGCTCACCCTGCTGGAGCTGCTGCTGAACAATAAGGGCCGCGTGCTGAGCCGCGCCCAGATAGAAGAAAAGCTGTACGACTGGGCGCACGAAGTAGAAAGCAATGCGGTAGAAGTCCACATCCACCACCTGCGCAAAAAGCTGGGCAGCGAGCTGATCAAGACCCGTCGCGGCCTGGGCTATACGCTAGGCGACGACGCATGAGCCGCAGCTTGCGCGGCACCGTTGGCCGCAGCCTGCTGAAAACCATCACCCCGCTGTGGCTGCTGGCCTGCCTGCTAGTGGGCCTGCTGGCGCACCACGAAGTATCCGAGCTGTACGACGAGCAGCAGCAGCTGTTTGCCCGCCAGCTCTACCACACCCTGCCGCAGCTGAAGAGCGGCGCGAGTAATGCCCGCCACGAAGAAAATGCCGACCATCAGGCCGTCGCGATCTGGGACAGCCAGGCGCGCGCGCTGGTGGCCGACACCGACGGCATGCAGCTATCGCCGCGCCCCGGTTTTACCGGCTTTGTCACCAGCCTGCACGACAAGGAAATCTGGCGCGTGTACTACTACAGTGGCGAGCAAGGCACCGTGGCCGTGGCACAAGAAGAAGGCGAACGCTGGGAGCTGATGCGCGGCCTGCTGCTGACCCAGCTACTGTGGCTGATCATCCTGCCGGTAGCCATGCTGGCCATCTGGTGGGCACTGGGCCGCGGGCTGAGCCCGCTGGTGCATATCCGCCAGCAGCTACAACAGCGCAGTACCGACGACGACACCCCGCTGCCTACCGATGTGCCCAGCGAAATCCGCCCGCTGATCGACGCCATGAACCAGCTGATTGCCCGGGTAGCCAGCACCCTGCAACACGAACGCCGCTTTACCGCCGACGCCGCGCACGAGCTGCGCAGCCCGCTGGCTGGCCTGCGCGTCCAGGCCGAGCTGGTTCAGCTGCTGGACGAGCCGGCCGCCCGGCAAGCAGCCATCGGCAAGGTACTGGCCAGCGTGGACCGCGCCAGCCACCTGGTAGACGAGCTGTTGGCGCTGTCGCGGCTGGAACAGCAGCAAACCCTGCCGTTTGCACCGCTGTCGTGGCCGGCCATTGCCGAGCAGGCCATGGCCGAGGTAGCCGCCGCAGCCACGCAGCGCGCTACCCGCATCGAGCTGCAGCTGGATGGCCACGGCCCGCTGGCCGACGGCGACGCCAGCCTGCTGCAGCTCTTGCTGCGCAACCTGCTGGATAATGCCGTGCGCTACAGCCCGCCTGGCAGCCTGGTGGCCTTGCAGATCGGCCCGCAGCAGATACAGGTGCTGGACAACGGCCCCGGCATTGCCGCCGAACACCTGGCGCGCATAGGCGAGCGCTTTTACCGCCCGGCCGGGCAAGACGCCAGCGGCAGCGGTCTGGGCTTGTCCATTGTTGGCCGCATCGCCAGCCTGCACCGCCTGCAGCTGGCGTGGCACAACCGGCCGGAAGGCGGGCTATGCGTGACACTGCAGCCGCGCGCGCAACACGAAAGCCAAACCAGGGGCTGACGTAAGCGGAAACAGACAAGCCCCTGTCGGTGAGACAGGGGCTTGTTGCGTTCAGGCCGATACGCTGCTGCCGTTCAGCCGCCGCTGTGCTTCGCGACATACCCCAGTGCGGCCAACTTGGCCAGCACCGTGTCCACGTGGTCGCCCTGTATTTCGATATCGCCGTCCTTTACCGTGCCGCCACTACCGCAAGCGGTACGCAGCTGCTTGCCCAGCGCGGCCAAGGCATCGGCCGCCAGCGGCACGCCACGCACCAGTGTCACCGTCTTGCCGCCGCGCCCTTTGCGCTGGCAGCTCACCCGCACCACGCCGTCGCCGGCCGGCACCGCCTGCGTGCCGCAGCGGCAGGCGGCTTGTGGCTGGCGACAGCCGGGGCACATCTGGCCGTGCTCGGTGCTGTATACCAGCCCGCCTTCTTTACCGTAGCGCATGTCTGCCCCCTTATTGAAAGGCCCGCATCACACCACGGGTGGCGCGGCGTGTAAAGCGCTGCCGTTCACAAAACCGGCTATGCGCTGGTAGGCCGCAGCGCAGGCGTCCGGTACCAGCGCTTCCAGCAGCATATAGGCGTGAATCTGGTCGGCCGCGCAGTGGTAATCCACCGCCACCCCAGCCGCAGCCAGCTGGCGGGCGTAAGCCAGACCTTCGTCGTGCAGCGGGTCGTAGCCGCCGGTCAGTATCTGCGTGGGCGCGTGCCGGGCGCCAGGCTGGCCATACAGCGGCGAGGCCGCGTGGCGGTCGCCCCCTTCGCGGAAATAATGGCCGAAATACCAGGCTATGCGCTCGGCCTCCAGCAGATAGCCCTGCCCCAGCGCCTGGATGGATGGCTGCGACAGCGTGTAATCCAGGCTGGGGTACACCAGCACCAGGCGGCTGATGGCCAGGCTGGCGTCGGCCTGCGCCCACTGCGCCACGGTGGCCGCCAGCGCGGCACCACCGGAATCCCCCGCCAACACGGGCAGGCCGTCGTCGATATTGGCCCCGCGCGCCAGCAAGGTTGGCCGCAAGCCGTGCAGCACGGTGCACACATCCTGCAAGGCGGCCGGGTACGGGCATTCCGGCGCCAGGCGGTACTCTACCGACACCACCACGTGCCGCGTGGCCTGTGCCAGCCTGCGGCACACCGGGTCGTAGCTGCTGACACTGCCCGCCATATGGCCGCCGCCGTGGCAGTACACCAGCACCGGCAGCGCCTCGTCCGGCGCCGGGTGGTAGATGCGCACCGGCACCGGGTAGCTGCCCGGCACCATGGCCTCCTGCACCCACGGCAAAGCGGGGCCGGCCGGCACCATGGCGGCGATCAGCCCGGCCAGCGCCTCGCGCGCGCTGATGGGGGTGGTTTGCTGGCCTGCGGCCAACCTTTGCGCCTGGATGGCGTTGACCTGGGCCAGCCAGGCGGCCAGCGCGGGGTGAAGCGGTGTCATGGGTGTACCTCGGTTGACGGGGTGGCCTGCTGGCCGCCCCGGTAATGGGTGATAAACGCTTGCAAACGCTCGCCCAGATAATGGCGCAGCGCCTGCACCACCGGGTTCAGCTGGCGGCGGTCGGCGCACATCATGTGCAGCGGCGCCGGCTCGCCC
Organism: Vogesella sp. XCS3; assembly: GCF_020616155.1. NCBI lineage: Bacteria > Pseudomonadati > Pseudomonadota > Betaproteobacteria > Neisseriales > Chromobacteriaceae > Vogesella > Vogesella sp. XCS3. The sequence continues at coordinate 1,378,209 of NZ_CP085530.1, forward strand.
AGCCACGGCTGGCACAGCGCCACCAGGCGGCCGGCGTGCAGGTCGGGCAGCACGTCCAGCGCCGATTTGTAGGCAATACCGTAGCCGGCCAGCGCCCAGTGCCGCACCGCGTCGCCGTCGTCCGACACGCGGTTGCCGCCCACCTGCACGCTGTGCGCCACGCCATAGCGGAAAAACTGCCAGCGCTGGTGCACCTGCTCGCCCAGCTGGAAGCACAGGCAATTGTGCTGGCGCAAGTCATCCGGCTGCTGCGGCACACCGGCGCGCTGCAGGTAGGCCGGCGCCGCGCACAGGATGCGGCGATTGTCGGCCGCCAGTGGCACCGCAATCAGGCTGGAATCGCCTGGCACACCGTAGCGGATGGCCAGGTCTACCGGCTGGCGGTAGACATCGGCCATGCGGTCGGACAGCTGCACCCGCAGCGTCACGCCGGGGTGGCGCTGCTGGAAATCGTCCAGCCAGCCCAGCAACTGGTGCCGCCCCAGGTCGGACGGCAGCGACAGCTGCAGCGTGCCCTGCAAGTTGCCACCGCCGGCAATGGCGTCGCGCCCGGCGCCAAGCGTGGCCAGCGCCTGGCGGCAATGCGCCAGAAACAGCTCGCCCTGCGGTGTCAGGCGCAGGCTGCGCGTAGAGCGTACAAACAGCGCCGCGCCCAGCTCGGCCTCCAGCCGTTTCAGCGCCGCGCTGGTGGCTGCCGGGGTCAGGTCCAGCCGCCGTGCCGCCGCCGACAGGCTGCCGGTTTCGCTGGTCAGCACGAAAATTTCCAGGTCCTGCAGCGCCTTCATTTTCAAAAATCCTTCACAAGTGCTTGCAATGCCGCGCAGTTTTTCAAATTTCCATACAAGGCAATGATAGCAGCACCGTTTTCCTGCCCGGCAGGAAACCCCAACAGGAGCTTGCCACCATGCCCGATATATCGTTGTTTTCACCACTTGCCCACCCGGCCTTGCCGCTGCCCAACCGCATCGTGATGGCACCGATGACGCGCTGCCGCACCGACCAGCCCGGCGACGTGCCCAACGCGCTGATGGCCGAGTACTACGCCCAGCGCGCCAGCGCCGGCCTGATCATCAGCGAAGCCACGCAGATTTCGCGCCAGGGCCAGGGCTACAGCTTTACCCCCGGCATTTACAGCCAGGCACAGATCGACGGCTGGCGCGGCGTAACCGAGGCCGTGCACGCCGCGGGCGGGCGCATCGTGCTGCAACTGTGGCACGTTGGCCGCATGTCGCACCCGGTATTCCACGACGGCGGCCTGCCGGTAGCGCCGTCGGCACTGCCGCCACAGGCCCAGGTGTGGGTAGCCGACGCCAACGGCCAGGGCCAGATGCTGGACTGCCCGACACCGCGCGCACTGGACATCGGCGAAATTGCCGACATCGTGGCCGACTACCGCCAGGCAGCGCTCAACGCCATGGCCGCCGGTTTCGACGGTGTGGAAATCCACGCCGGCAACGGCTACCTGATCGACCAGTTCCTGCGCAGCACGTCCAACCAGCGCCAGGACCGCTACGGCGGCAGCCGCCGCTCACGGCTGCGCTTTTTGCTGGAAGTCTGCGGCGCCGTGGCCGGTGCCATCGGCGCAGCGCGTACCGGCGTGCGGCTGGCGCCCTATATCACCGCGCGCGGCATGGCCTGCCCGGACATCATCCCCACCATCCTGGAAGCCGCCGTGCAGCTGGACAAGCTGGGCGTGGGCTACCTGCACCTGTCCGAAGCCGACTGGGACGATGCGCCGCAAGTTGACCTGCTGTTCCGCCAGGCGCTGCGCCAGCGCTTTGCCGGCACGCTGATCGTAGCCGGCCGTTACGACGCCGCCCGCGCCGAAGCCATGCTGGCCAGCAAGCTGGCCGATTTGGTGGCCTTTGGCCGCCCCTTTATCGCCAACCCCGACCTGCCAGCCCGGCTGCAACACGGCTGGCCGCTAGCCGACTTCGACCCCGCCGCGCTGTTTGGCGGCCAGGCCGACGGCTACACCCGCTACCCACCCTATACCCCGCCTGCCAGCCAGGCCTGACACCGAGAACTGCACCATGGACATCACCCCTTACCTGCTCCGCCGCTATACCACCAAAGCCTTCGACCCCGAGCGCCGGCTGGACGCCGCGCAACTGGCGCAAATCGAAACCCTGCTGCGCTACAGCCCGTCGTCCACCAACGCCCAGCCGTGGCATTTCATCCTGGCCGGCAGCGACGACGGCAAGGCGCGCATCGCGCAAGCCACCCAGGGCTTTTACAGCTTTAACGAGGCCAAGATCCGCCGTGCCTCGCACGTGGTGGTGCTGTGCACCCGCGCCCAGGTAGACGACAGCCACCTGCTGCAGGTGCTGGCGCAAGAAGACCAGGACGGCCGCTTTGCCAATGCCGAGGCGCGCGAAGGCCAGCACCGTGGCCGCAGCCACTTTGTGAACGCCCACCGCTTCCAGCTGCGCGACAGCGTGCACTGGATGGAAAAGCAGGTGTACCTGGCGCTGGGCATGCTGCTGCTGGGCGTGGCCGCCATGGAAATCGACGCCTGCCCGATCGAAGGCTTCGACGCCGTGGCGCTGGACGAGGCACTAGGCCTGCGCCAGCACGGCCTGGTGCCGTCGGTGATCGTAGCGCTGGGCTACCGCACTGCCGACGACTTCAACGCCGCGCTACCCAAATCGCGGCTGCCGGCCGACAGCGTCATCACCCGGCTGTAAGCCCCCTTTGCCCGCGCCCTGCACGGGGCCGGGCCCCTGCCGGGTACGCGCTGCGCGCCCGGCTTTTCACAGGAGCCTGTCATGAGCATCCAGCGACTGGATCATTTCACCTTGCGTACCCCGGCGGTAGCCGCCACCGTGGCCTTCTACCAGCACGTTATCGGGCTGGCCCCCGGCCCGCGCCCGGCCTTCCGCTTCCCAGGCGCCTGGCTGTACGCCGGCAGCCAGCCGGTACTGCACATCGCCGAAGTGGGCGACAAGCAGGACCAACTGGAAGCCTACCTGGGCAGCCGCGACGCAGGCAGCGGTAGCGGCTGCCTGGACCACGTATCGCTGCGCGGCAGCGAGCTGGCCGCCACCCAGCAGCACCTGCTGGCGCTGGGCCAGCCGTTCCGCGAACGCGTGGTGCCGGAAATCAACGAACACCAGCTGTTCCTGCAAGACCCCAACGGCGTCACCATCGAGCTGATCTTCCCCTGCTCGCCCGACGACCGCATCGTGGGCGAACCGATGCCGCAGCTGGAGATCGCGCCATGAAGCCGCCACGCCGCCTGCCGGCTGCCAGCCGCCGCCAGTGGCTGAAGCTGGCCGCCACCACCGCGCTGCTGCCGGCGCTGCCGCTGGCCGCCGCCGAGACCCCGCCGCTGCAGCTGGGCGTCACCGACCTGAGCTTCCACCGCGCCACTGCTGCCGTGGTGGTAGCGGTGCTCACCCGGCTGGGCTACCGCGTACAGCGCAGCTACGCGCTGCACGAGGCCAACTTCGAGCGCCTGCGCAACGGCGACATCGACCTGCTGGCCTCGGCCTGGCTGCCGTACAGCCACGGCGTGTACCAGAACCGCGTGCACGAAGTAGTAAGCACCCGCGAGCTGGGCCTGCACTACCAGCCATACGCGCTGTGGGGCGTGCCCGACTACGTGCCGGCCGACGCGGTCGGCAGCGTGGCCGACCTGCTCAAACCCGAGGTACGCCAGCGCATGACGCCGCTGATACAGGGCATTGGCCCCGGCGCCGGCATTACCCGCTTTTCGCTACGCATGATGGACGAGTACGGCCTGAGCGCCGCCGGCTACCGCTTCCAGACCGGCACCCAGCAGCAATGTTTCGACGCCTTCGAGCAAGCGGTGGCCGCGCAGCGCTGGGTGGTGGTGCCGCTGTGGCACCCGCAGTTCCTGCACGCGCGCTACCGCATCCGCGAGCTGCAAGACCCGAAAGGCCTGCTGGGCGGTACCGACCGCGCCGTACTGCTGGCGCGCAGCGACCGCCTGTCGCGCCTGACTCCGGCCCACCTGCAGGTGCTGGACAACATCCGGCTGGATAACCGCATCGTGGCCGCGCTGGACTACGCCATCAACCGCGAAGGACAAAGCGAAGACCAGGCCGCAGAAGCCTGGCTGGCCGCCCACCCCGACACCCTGGCCGGCTGGCTGCGGCCAACCCTGGGCAGCTAAGACCCTAGCCCGCAACACCACACAGAAGAAACAGGAGGAGAACATGCCACATTCCGTCCCCACCCCCGAGGCCCGCCTGGCCGCGATGGGGCTCACCCTGCCCAGCCCGGCGCCGGCGCTGGGCAACTACGTGCCCTGGTGCATCGTGGAGCGCACTTTCATGACCTCGGGCCAGTTCCCCTGGCGCGACGGCCAGCTGCTGTACCGCGGCCGTCTGGGCCAGGAGCTGGACATCGACCAGGGCTACGCCGCCTGCCAGCTGGCGGCGCTGAACGCCATTGCCCAACTGAAACAGGCGGTGGGCGAGCTTAGCCGCGTGCGCCGCATCTTCCGGCTGGAAGGCGTGCTGAACGTAGCCGAGGGCTGCACCCAGCACCCGCGCGCGCTGGATGGCGCCTCGGACCTGCTGGCCGCCGTATTTGGCGAACAGGGCAGCCACACCCGCATGATCTGGACCAACCCGGTGATGCCGATGGACGGCTTTTGCCTGGTGTACCTGTTTGCCCACGTGGACACCGCTATGCCAGGAGACGCCGCATGAACGCCACACAACGCCTGTTTGTCGCCAGCTGTCTTTCCATCATGGTGACGTCGATGATCTTTTCCATCCGTGCCGACATCCTGCAGCCGGTGGCGGCCGACTACGGGCTGAACAACGCCCTGATCGGCCTGACCATGTCGTCGGTGTTCTGGGGTTTTACCCTGGGCATCCTGGTATGCGGCCTGATTGTGGACGTAGTGGGCATGAAGCGGCTGCACCTGCTGTCTGGCGCCGGCTACCTGGGCGGCATCGCGCTGATCTTGCTGGCGCCGGTACCGGCTGCGGCCAACCCTGCAGGCGGCCTGTTTGCCAGCACCGGCAGCACCGTGCTGTACCTGGGCTTTTTGCTGACCGGCATTGCCCAGGGCGTGGTGGAAGGCGTTACCAACCCGCTGGTGGCCACGCTGTACCGCCACGACAAGCGCCGCATGCTGCACAAGCTGCACGCCTGGTGGCCGTGCGGCCTGATCGTGGGCGGGCTGGTGGCCTGGGGCATGGGCCAGCTGGGGCTGGGCTGGCAGCTGCGGCTGCTCAGCGTGGCGGTGCCGGTAGTGGCCTACCTGCTGCTGATCGCCCCGCTGCACTACCCGCCTACCGAGCGGGTCAGCGCCAGCGTCAGCACCGGACAGATGCTGGCCGAAACGCGCCGCCCGCTGTTCCTGCTGCTGTTCGCGCTGATGTGGCTGACCGCCGCCACCGAGCTGGCACCGGACCAGTGGTTTGCCAAGATCATGGCCGACCTGCTGCCGGCGCTGGGTAGCAATACCATCCTGTTCCTGGTGTATACCGCCGGCCTGATGTTCGTGCTGCGCCAGTATGCCGCCGGCTGGCTGTTCCAGCGCCTGTCGCCATACGCCATCCTTACCGGCAGTGCGCTGCTGTCGCTGGCGGGCCTGGCCACGCTGGGGCATTTGTCGGCCGATGCGGCCTGGGCCGGTAGCGCCGCCTTGCTGGGCGCCACGCTGTTCGGCGTGGGCAAAACCTTCTTCTGGCCTACCATGCTGGCCATCACCAGCGAGCAGTTTCCGCGTGGCGGCGCGCTGCTGCTGAACCTGATGGGCGGCGCCGGCATGCTGTCGGTGATGGTGGCGCTGCCGGTAGTGGGGCAAATGATGGATAGCAGCGACACCGCTACCGCGCTGCGCCAGCTCAGCCTGCTGCCGGCCATCCTCAGCGTGGTGTTTGCCGTACTGTGGTGGCGGCAGCGCCAGCGCGGCGGTTACGCGGTGCAGGCCCTGCCGCACGACTAGGGCCCTACCCTGACCCGGCCGGCTTAGCCCGGCCGGGCTTCCAGCGTGTCGCGCTGCGCCAGCGACGGGAACCAGCGCATCCACAGCACCACCACCAGCAGGGTACCGGCACCGCCCAGCACCACCGCCGGCACGGTGCCAAACAGGTGGGCGGTAACGCCGGATTCGAACTCGCCCAGCTGGTTTGACGCACCGATGAACAGCGAGTTGACCGCATTGACGCGGCCGCGCATGTCGTCCGGCGTTTCCAGCTGCACCAGCGTGCCGCGGATCACCACGCTGATGATGTCGGACGCGCCCAGCACCATCAGCGCCGCCAGCGACAGCAAAAAGTGGGTGGACAGGCCAAAGCCGATGGTGGCCAGGCCAAACACCGCCACCGAGGCAAACAGCGTGCGGCCAACCTTGCGCTGTACCGGGTGGCGCATCAGCCATACCGACATCGCCAGCGCCCCCACCGCCGGCGCCGCACGCAACAGGCCTAGGCCCCACGGGCCGGTGTGCAGGATGTCGGCGGCAAACACCGGCAGCAAGGCCACCGCGCCGCCCAGCAGCACGGCAAACAGGTCCAGCGAGATGGCCCCCAGGATGTCTGGCCGGCTGCGGATGAAGCGGATACCGGCCAGCAGCGAATCCATGCTCACCTTGCGGCTGTCGGCCACGTGCGGGGGCAGCGGCAAGCCCAGCACCAGCACCACGCCGGCCACAAACATCAGCGTATTGAGGCCATAAGTCAGCGGCGCACCAAAGGCAAACAGCAACCCGCCCAGCGCCGGCGCCACGATGGTGGCCATCTCGTTGGCCGAAGCCGATGCTGCCACGGCCTGCGGCAGCAAGGCGGGCGGCACGATATTGGGCAGGATGGATTGCATGGTGGGCATATCGAAAGCGCGGCAGGTGCCGATCAGCAGCGACAAGCCAAAAATCAGCTCGCGGCTTACCGCCAGGCCCACGCCGCTATTGGCCAGCAGCATGGTGGCCGCCGCCAGCGCCTGCAGCAGCATGCTGATGGCCACGATGCGCTGGCGCGGGTAGCGGTCGGCCACCGTGCCGGTAACCAGCACCAGCAGGATGCGCGGCAGAAACTGCAGCAGCCCCACCAGGCCCAGGTCCAGGGCGCTACCGCTGAGGGTGTACATTTGCCAGCCCACCGCTACCCCCATGATCTGAAAACCGCCGGTCAGCAGCAGGCGCGCGCTCCAGAACTGCCAGAACGGGCGGTGGTGGCGCAGGGACAACACGGGCGGCGACGCTGGGTTGGGCATGGCAAAGGCAAGCAAAAGGGGAAAGCCGTACAGGCTACGCCGCCAGCCGCCCGCGCACCAGTAGGCCTGGCAGTACGCTGCGTTCTGCCAGGCAATACGCAACAAGGCCCGGGCTGCCAGCAGCCCGGGCCTTGTACCTGGCACCCGCTTAACGCGCGTCGATCAGCGGCTGGATGTCCAGCAGCGTCAGCTCGTTGTCGTCAGGCTTGCCCAGCTGGCGGCCGGACGAGTACGGGAAGTTGTTGTCGTTCACCAGCACGATGTGGTGACCGTCCACCACCACCAGCCCTTCCGGCCCCAGGTGCGGCAGGCCAAAGCGGCCGTTGGCGTCGCTGTAGCGCGACAGGCGCTTGGGGTCGGCAATGCGGGTCAGGTCGATATAGGCCACCTTCTTCACAAAGCCATCGGCATCGGCCTGCGCCAGGTCGATCTTGTACACGCGCTTGAACGCCGCCGGCTTGTTGAAGCAGTCGGTGCGCGCCATCTCGCCGGGGCACACCTGGCCCAGGCCCTCGCTGCTGTCGTCGCGCTCGATCAGCAGCCCGGTGCTGGCGTCCAGCAGCTGGAAGTCGGCCATCACGTTACCATCCTGCTCGAACTGGTACTTCCACTGCTTGCCGGTGTAGCGGCCGGCCGCCACGTCAAACTCGAAGATACGGGTGAAGGTCCTGCCGTTGGCCGCACGCTCGAAGCCCTTGCTGGCGGCGTCAAAAGCCGGCCATTCCAGCGCCGGGTACAGCTTGCTGCCGTCCGGCGCTTTGGCCATCGGCTCGAAGCCGCCGGAGCGGCGTACGTTCCAGCTGCCAATGCTGTCGGTAGGCAGGTTGCCCAGGCGGCCGTTCAGGTAGTGGTCCGGCGAGCGGTAGGCCACGTCGCCCACCTTCATCTCGTGTACCGCCAGCACCTTGCCGTCCAGGTCGGCGCGAATCAGATAGGGGCCGAACTCGTCGCCTATCCACATTTCCTTGCCCACTACCTGCAGCGATTCCACGTCGAAATCAACACCAGTGAGGTAACGCTGGGCGCTGGCTTCGTTCTGGATGGCAAACGGCACCTTGCGGTCCGGGTCGCGCAGGAAGATCGTCCGCTGTACGTCGGTACTGCCTTTGGCCCAGTCCACCGCTACGCGGTGCACCATCAGCAGCGCGTCCTGCGAGTTGATCTTGTTGCCAAAGCCGTTATCGGTAAGCGTCAGGTAGTGGTTGCGGTCCAGCATGGCAATGCCGGAAAAGCCCTGTACCGCCTGCCCCTTTACCGGCAGCGCCCCGCCCGACGCACGCGGGTACTTGGGGTCGCCCACAAAGGTGTTGGCCGCTTCCGAACCCGGCACCTCGTTACGCACGCGCTTGCCGTTGGCAAACTTGCCCGAGGTGGCAAAAAAGGTGCCCGCGTCCGCCGGCGGCGTGGCCACGGTATTAAACGGCACCACGGCGTGGCCAGCCAGCGTGGCCTCCACCGCCTGCTGCGCGTGGGCAGCGGTAGCACAACAAGCCAGGGCCAGCGTCAGGCTAAACAGGGGTTTCATGGCAGACAGCTCCGGTAACAAAAATGAAGCCGCTACGGTAAAGCGCCACGGTGACGGCAGCGTGACGCGGGTGTGAAAGGCGCAAGACAGGCAGATGCGTTGTAACGGTGGGGTAAACGACAAGGTTGGCCGCAAGGGGTGGGCATGGTGATAAGCCCGGATAAGGCGCAGCCGAATCCGGGGATAGGCCGGTATCGTTAACGAAGATGCGGTAGCGTTTTATCCTGGAGACACCAAGGACTAGGCAAGGCAAGCTACTGGCCATCAGCACTTTCAGCCAACCGTAAAAAAGCGGAAAGCTGTGCCACCAAATTTGGCTACTGAACAAATCGCGCCGTATCAACTTCATCAGAAAGGAAAAACGCACCATTAGGCCCGATAGTATAGAAGCGCCCGTTTGGTGCAACAAACTCGGCAATATTGTCTTCCGTCTCGTACATGTTGCTTGTATCCAAAGACAACACCACATGATTTGAGAAAACCAAGTCCACCATATTGGATTCACGCACTAAAAAATTACGCAGAAATACACCTTCTAAGTATTTTAATTTTTCTGCCGCATTATCATCAGTAATGGATTCGCTATGGCTTTGTTGCACAAATCAGCCGTAGGTCGAACTACCCCAATCCCCAGACGGATTTATCCCATACGGACCGTTTGCGGCGTGCCCAGTGCTGTGAAGCGATTCAGAATCGCTGCACAGATTTGAAGCTCCGCTACTTGCCGGTCAAAGTCCCGTGACTTAACCCGATCTGCCAGCAATTTGAAACAGTGCATCTTCGTTTCGACCAAGCTGCGGCGATGGTAGCCACTCCACTTTTTCCAGAGCGCGCGCCCCAGATACTTCACCGCTCGTAGCGACTCATTGCGAGCCTGATTGCCCCGTAAATTCCCTTTCCAGAATTGGCCATTTCGACGTGGGGGAATGATGGCTGCCGCCCCACGCTCTGCAATCGCTGCGTAACATAGGCGTGTGTCGTACGCCCCATCCGTGGTGACGGTTACCAGTCCCTCTCCCGCCGGAATTTGCGATAGCAGCTCTGGCAGCATCGTGGCATCTCCAGTGCGATTGTCGGTCACTTCCATTGCCCGGATTTCCAGCGTTTGCGCATCTATGCCCAGATGCAGCTTGCGCCATTGGCGGCGGTAATCAGCGCCATGCTTTTTCACCTTCCACTCGCCTTCACCCATCATCTTGATGCCGGTGCTATCCACCAAGAGATGCAGACAACCTTGCTTTTTCTGTACCGGGATGCGGACTTGCAGGTCTTTCTGGCGGCGGGAAAGCGTGCTGAAGTCGGGGACGGCCCAGTCAAGGCCAGCCAGGCGCAACATACTTTCGACCATACCTGTGGCTTGCCGTAGCGCCAGGCCAAAGAGGCATTTGATGGTGAGACAGAACTGGATGGCAGCATCAGAAAAAGTTAGCTGCCGTCCCCGCCTGCCGGTAGCCGGTGCCAACCAGTTCATGCCTTTGTCGAGCCAGAGAAGGAGCTGCCCTCGTTGCTTGAGGGACTGGTTGTATGACTGCCAGTTGATGGTTTGGTACTTGGGAGGAAGGGGCTTGCTCATGCGGTCATTCTACCGGACGGACGCAAGCACTGATTTGTGCAACAAAGCCCCTCAACATCTGAAAGATACTGCCATGAAATCAAAAGAAGCCCAATTGATTACCGGCCACAAAACTAGTACCCATATACATTTCGAGCCTGGGGACCATATGTCTTAATCACAGACTTAATCGCTTCAAAATCCAAAGGATCAAGCTGATCACGCAACAAGCGCAAGCCCGACTTAATTTTGCATATATGGGCGATAACAGACTCATCGGGGAGTGGTTTTTCTCGCTCCAAGGCCAAAACTTCAGAATAATGAGTGATCATGGAACCTATAACATCACAGGCAACTTCATACATCACACCAGTACGGCTAAAAAGCCCTGCTTTATCAATCTGCCGAAAAGCAATACTCAACGCATCGATATCACCATCGGCAAGAATACTATCAATTAGCACCCTCAGAAAAATGGGATCAGCATTGAACATCTCTACCATTGCCTCATCATGCGGCCGATCTCTCATACCTTGCCACCTCAAATTGAACACATAAAACCCCAGCCTCTACAACAGAAACGGCAAAAGTCTTATATTCGCATCATTTGCCTTAAATAATTCAAATTCCTTTATTGTTTTTTTCAAACCATCCAAATCACGCATCATCTGATCGATATTTTTTGCCACGGTAGACAATTGCTGCGTCGAACTATTCTCAATATCAATATTTAGAAGATCTTCCACATACTTCTTAGAACTCATACAAAATTTATGCTCCTCAACCAAGAAGCAAGAAACATTGGAAACTCTTCCAATCTCTTCATGAATAACACGAGAAGGATTATCATGTAATTTCTTCGCCTCTTCAAACTCAGCATCAGAAAGATTTCTACTATGGCGAACAGCATAATCAGCTCGATTTGCCATACTTCTCAAAGCACTAAACACCTTATCCCCATCACTGAGCGTCCCCTTAAAAAAACCTTTATCACGGGCAAAGCTTTTAGCCAGCGAATGAATTTCCTCTACTACCGGCTTTGTTGCACAAATCAGCCGTAGGTCGAACTACCCCAATCCCCAGACGGATTTATCCCATACGGACCGTTTGCGGCGTGCCCAGTGCTGTGAAGCGATTCAGAATCGCTGCACAGATTTGAAGCTCCGCTACTTGCCGGTCAAAGTCCCGTGACTTAACCCGATCTGCCAGCAATTTGAAACAGTGCATCTTCGTTTCGACCAAGCTGCGGCGATGGTAGCCACTCCACTTTTTCCAGAGCGCGCGCCCCAGATACTTCACCGCTCGTAGCGACTCATTGCGAGCCTGATTGCCCCGTAAATTCCCTTTCCAGAATTGGCCATTTCGACGTGGGGGAATGATGGCTGCCGCCCCACGCTCTGCAATCGCTGCGTAACATAGGCGTGTGTCGTACGCCCCATCCGTGGTGACGGTTACCAGTCCCTCTCCCGCCGGAATTTGCGATAGCAGCTCTGGCAGCATCGTGGCATCTCCAGTGCGATTGTCGGTCACTTCCATTGCCCGGATTTCCAGCGTTTGCGCATCTATGCCCAGATGCAGCTTGCGCCATTGGCGGCGGTAATCAGCGCCATGCTTTTTCACCTTCCACTCGCCTTCACCCATCATCTTGATGCCGGTGCTATCCACCAAGAGATGCAGACAACCTTGCTTTTTCTGTACCGGGATGCGGACTTGCAGGTCTTTCTGGCGGCGGGAAAGCGTGCTGAAGTCGGGGACGGCCCAGTCAAGGCCAGCCAGGCGCAACATACTTTCGACCATACCTGTGGCTTGCCGTAGCGCCAGGCCAAAGAGGCATTTGATGGTGAGACAGAACTGGATGGCAGCATCAGAAAAAGTTAGCTGCCGTCCCCGCCTGCCGGTAGCCGGTGCCAACCAGTTCATGCCTTTGTCGAGCCAGAGAAGGAGCTGCCCTCGTTGCTTGAGGGACTGGTTGTATGACTGCCAGTTGATGGTTTGGTACTTGGGAGGAAGGGGCTTGCTCATGCGGTCATTCTACCGGACGGACGCAAGCACTGATTTGTGCAACAAAGCCGTTTCGTGAGCTCAACCACAGGAATGACTGCTGCTCTAGCCCTTGAATGGCTGGCGATTCCGCCAGCCGCGTGGCTAGTACAGTTATTGACACGAGTCCAAGACTCGCTACGCTCGTTTTTTGGCGAAAATTCAACGCTCCATTCATGAATACGGGAGCGAACAAATAGGCCATCACCAATATCAACCAGGCCAAGAATACGAATGCCTTTTTCTTCGCCATATCGGTTCAGAAGACCAGTTTCACGGCTGAGTCTGAAAGGTAAATCAGCAAGCCTTAGTCCCGTACCACCAAGCACACGTACAAACTCAGCCCAATCACCAGTATCTGCAGCCACAGCGGCCCGCATAATGATGTCGCTATCGATGACAATCCCAAGGATGGAAAAGAGCCGGCGGCATTCTCGCCAAAAGGTTACAGGTGCAACACCGATCTGCTGAAACTGGCGTATCCCCCAGCACCATGCCCAGCCCAAAACACGCTCTGCTGCAACGGGGGTATCAATACCATCAAAATTAGTACCGACAGGTTCTCCATTATTTTTGAATCCATCAATGTTCTTGCAGACATACTTAACGATGTAGCCAGCAGCAGTACCACGCGACCAATCAATCTCTTTGCATTTAAATCGTGGAGAAATGTCATTACCCAGCTCTGCCCGATCTTCACGGGTGGCGTAATCGGCAAAGACATCAACCATTTCCGCTGCCTGCTCATTTGGAACAAACAACAAAAGATGCCAGTGTGGTGTACCGTCATGATGTGGCTCCGCAATTCGGAAGCCATACGGAGCGATCCCTCGACGATGCAACTCAGCACGCATACGGGAAAAAACACCAGAAAGGTATTGCTGTGCTTGGCGAGGCGTAGAACCGCAGTATTTGTCGTTAGCCACAACCTTGTTCTTGCCCAGCTTCCGGTAGGCGTGGAAACGTGAAGGGCAGGTAATAGTCAGGAATAGACCGGCATGGCCAAGGGTTCGCGCGATAGTTTCGAAACCCGCAATCCGAGTCATCAACTCTGCACGACGGATATCAGGATTAGATACAGACAGATCTGCAAGCTCTGCCAGTGTGTACTGCTGCCCTAACTCATTGAATGCCAGCAGACCTTCCAGAAGCGCACGGTTACGGCAGCGTTGGCCCCTGAAGCGAACTAGCGTCTCATCTGACACATAGAGCCCAGCTTTTTGATTCACTAGACCGCAGCGAATAGCTTCGGCCTCGACCTTGCGAGTAGTTCCCTTGCGGAAGACTTTTCGCCAAAAGGCTTCATCGACCAAGCGGGCAAAGAGCGACTCTTCCGTTACTCCTTTCACACCTAACCTGGGTAAGCGTGTACTCCCATCGGGAGCATCATCACTCGCATGGAAATACACATCCCGGTCAGCCAGGTAGCTGCTTAGGAGTCCCAACAGCTCACCGTGACTTTTATCCCTATGCAGTCTCTGGAAAAGCTGGATATATTCAGCCGTTTCCTTAGCCTGTTCACAAAGCTCTTTGTCAGTCGCGTTCAAATTCAACTGACCCGCTGCACGAGCGAAGTAATCACGGCGATCTTGAACATGTAGGTTTGCCGCACGACGGGCATCCCCGTCGTACTTGAACCCATTCGAAAAGAGAATTTTGTTGTGCTGACGCCGAATATCCTTTGCAAACGCAGCAGGAATACGACGAAGCCAGTGAGCAACGCGCTCACGGTCTTGCTTTAGGCAAGCGCGGCGGTATTCGAGCGACAGCGCAGACAGCACGATCAGTCCTCGACAGCAACGTAGGAGTTAACAACAGGACGACGAGTGAAGCGCTCACCTGTGTCCTTATCCACATACTGGAACGACTTACCGCGATAACCACCGCACACAACCGATACTTCGATCGTTTCACCGATCTGACCCAGCCGTTTACGACTACGAATCTCGACCGTGGCTGGCGCACTGTATTGATCTGGAGCAGGCAGCGTCACCTCTGTGAAAACTGCATCATCCGACTTACGGACAGCATTGACACGACCGGCCAGAACCGCTTGGTTGACGCGGGATTGATTCTTTACTTCAGCGACATTGGGGGTACTCATTTGATAGTCCTCTCAGCGATCAGCAGATAGTGTTCAACCGACTAATGCAGATTTCCCCGCACGGGTACGTGCCTGGCTAACCGCAGAACTAGGCTGAACAGGAAAAGGGATAGGGTCTTCAGGAAAGGATTTGCACTCTCTGTCAAGACAACGTGCATTCAATAGAGCAACATTGACGAGAGACCAGCGGCCAACAGAAACAACCGGGATGTAGCCACGGTCAATCCACTTATTGACGGTGTCATGAGTCACGCCGACGAGATCAGCAAAACGCTGCCTAGTCAGCAGTGGCGTTGCCCCTCCTGATTGGGAGAGGTTTCCGATGTTGAGGTTGTCACCCATAATTACACCATTGGTTCATCCAATCCGGATCATTGATCCGGAACAATGATCCGTATCATATGAGGAACGCAAAAAATGTCAAGTGCTTTGCGCGACCGGCTCATGGAGCTGATCGATCGACTCACCATTGAGTCACGCCGCTTTCGTCAACTAGATGAGTGGACAAAGTGCCCTGCTGATAGCTGGCGCAAGTTCTACGTTGGGCGGCAACGCTGCACTGAGGAAATGCTAGAAGGGCTGTGTCGAAACTTTCCAAGCCTTTCAATGTGGATAGTCACAGGAAAGCATGATTATGCGAATCAACAGTATGACCCTGCGGGGTATATTGCGATCGATAAAACAAGCCTATCCACCATTTTTGAAAAAGACCCAGCACAGATAACTGAAGAAGAATATTTACGCCTTGAGATTGAACTGGCTAGGCAACAAATGATTTACGAAGAAGGTAAATCTGGCTTATCTGTTTCCAAAATCATTGAAACCATGGAAATGCGAGAACGAAAAATGTCTCGCAACGACATGCTCAATGAGAAATTAGATGAACAAGAAAAAATTCTACGCCACGAACACATGAAAGCCCGCCTAAGAAGAGCACAGAATGGAGAGGTGATAACCAATGTACCTCACGTGATAAACCTAAGAGATCCATACTCGGCTCCATCATTTGAATGGGGCTATCACGGAACTGGTCCAAAAGAATTAGCTGCTAATATTTTGCACTGGCATGGATGCACCATTGAACAAGCAAAAATGCTAGCTACAGACTTTTCACAAGACATCATCGCTTCACTACAGCACAACGAAGCTGAATTATCAGAGAGTGAGACCCAGAACTGGCTAAGCATGAAAGGTTATAAAATATTAGAAAAATACAATCAAAATGAGCATTAAAAAGACAGAAACTGGTTGGATTGTTGACATTCAACCAGGAGGACGTGGGCATAAACGTTTCCGGAAAACGTTCGATACAAAACGTGAAGCACTAGAGTGGGAAACCTGGGTCAAGGGGCAGACACAGCAAGAGCCCGAATGGTCGCCCAAGTCAAAGAAAGACAGACGGCGGCTAACTGAGTTGATCGAGCTGTGGTGGCAGCATCACGGGCAGCAACTGCGGGATGGGGAACACACGCGCAACCGGCTAAGGCAGCTTGCCGACATGATGGGCAATCCGCTGGCCACAGAGGTCACAGCTGAGTCATTTGCAGCCTACCGAAGCATTCGGCTTGATGCTGGCGTCAAAGCAAACACCGTCAACAGGGAACATGCTTATCTTAGAGCGGTATTCAATGAGCTAAAGCGGCTCGGCCATTGGAATGGCGAAAACCCTCTTTCGGCAGTTCGACAGTTCAAGATCGTGGAGAGCGAATTATCTTTCCTCACACTTGAGCAAATCAAAACTCTACTGGCTGAACTGGATCGTAGCCAGAATGCCCATGTCGGGCTTGTGACCAGAGTCGCGCTAGCTACTGGAGCGCGGTGGAGTGAGGCTGAAGGGTTGCGTTCGAGCCAGCTTAGGGAAAATGCAATCGACTTTAGCAGGACAAAATCGGGGAAAAACAGGACAGTCCCTATCTCGGCCGACCTGGCAAGCATGCTGCATGCGCAAGCTTGCCAGCACACGGGAGCACTATTTGGCCCGTGCTATGAAGCATTCCGGGATGCCGTAGCCAGGACAGACATCGAACTACCCAAAGGGCAAATGACCCATGTGCTGAGACACACCTTTGCCAGTCACTTCATGATGAATGGCGGCAACATTTTGGCACTCCAACGCATTCTAGGCCATAGCACGCTGACCATGACTATGCGTTACGCGCATCTATCGCCAGATCATCTAGCAGAAGCAGCGACACTTAACCCTCTATCGCGGTTGACAGTTGGTTGACACTTCACATTTGCCAAAGAAAGAAAAAAGGCTTACCCAGCAGGTAAGCCTTTGATTTCTTTGTGGTGCCCCGGGCCGGGGTCGAACCGGCACAACCGAAGTCGAGGGATTTTAAGTCCCTTGTGTCTACCAATTTCACCACCGGGGCACAGACAGGGTGCAGATTCTAGCCGAAAGCAGCCCTGCCGGCAATGCCGGCGGCGTGGGCGCGGGCGTATGTTGGTGCGGCCAACCCTGTTGCGCTGGCCACCCTGCACTGCGCTACGACGCGTGGCGGCTTAGCGTTCCAGAATGGCGGTAACACCCTGGCCGCCGGCAGCGCAGATGCTGATCAGGCCTCGGCCGCTGCCTTTTTCTGCCAGCAGCTTGGCCAGCGTGGCCACCACCCGGCCACCGGTGGCGGCAAAGGGGTGGCCGGCGGCGATAGAGCTGCCGTTCACGTTGAGGCGGCTGCGGTCGATGCTGCCCAGCGCGCCAGGCAGACCCAGCTTGCTCTGGCAGAAGTCGTCGGACTCCCACGCCGCCAGCGTGCACAGCACCACGGCGGCGAAGGCTTCGTGGATTTCGTAGAAGTCGAAGTCCTGCAGCGCCAGGCCGTGCTTTTGCAGCATGCGCGGGATGGCGTAGGCCGGCGCCATCAGCAGGCCTTCACGTTCATCGATGTAGTCGACGGCGGCCACTTCGCCGGCGGTGATGTAGGCCAGGATGGGCAAGTTATGGGCGCGGGCCCAGTCTTCGCTGGCCAGCAGCACGGCGGAGGCACCGTCGGTCAGCGGCGAGGCGTTGGCTGCGGTGATGGTGCCACCGTTGCGGGCAAAGGCCGGCGCGAGCTTGGCCATTTTGTCCAGGCTGCTATCGGGGCGCAGGTTGTTGTCGCGCTGCAGACCGTGGTAGGGCATAACCAGGTCGTCGAAGAAGCCGCGGTCGTAGGCAGCGGCCAGCTTCTGGTGGCTGGCCAGCGCCAGCGCGTCTTGCGCCTGGCGGGTAATACCGTAGCGCTGGGCGGTGATCTCGGCGTGCTGGCCCATGCTCTTGCCGGTGCGCGGCTCGGCGTTGGCTGGCAGCTCGGGCTTGAGGTTGGCCGGGTTCAGCAGGCGTGGCAGCAGCTTGAGCTTGTCCGCGGTACTGCGGGCGGCATTGATGTCCATCAGCGCACGCTGCAGGCCACGGCTGACGGCCACCGGCGCGTCGGAGGTGGTGTCGGTACCGCAGGCGATGCCGGCGTCGATCTGGCCCAGCGCGATCTTGTTGGCTACCAGGATGGTGGCTTCCAGCCCGGTGCCGCAGGCTTGCTGGATGTCGTAGGCCGGGGTATGGGGGTGCAGGCCGCTGGACAGTACGCATTCGCGCACCATATTCCAGTCGCGGGCGTGCTTCATCACCGCGCCACCCACCACCTCGCCCAGCAGCCGGCCTTGCAGGCCGCATTTTTCCACCAGCCCCTTCAGGGTGTCGGTAAGCATGGTGCGGTTGGACAGCTGGCTGTAGGCGGTGCCGGAGCGGGCGAAGGGGATGCGGTTGGCGCCGACGATGGCGACTTTGCGCGGGGTACCGTGCAGCATGGGGGATTCCTCGTGTTGGTGTGGGCGGGGGGCTCTGCGGCCTTTGCCGGCTGCCGTGGCGGCAGCGCTGGCCCACAGTTAAACACGCGTTTTAATTTGCCTCAAGCCCCATGCAGCAACATCTGCGGCCAACTTTGACTGGCTACGTCACCTTTATAGAGCGCAGCCGGTAGCCAAGCGCTTAGCTGTCGCCAGCGGGCGGCAGGCCGGCGCTGCCCAGCCGGTGCAGGATGGCAATGGCCTGGCCGGTGGGCTGCGCCACCACGTCGGCCAGCGTATAGCGGTCCAGCACGCTAAAGAAGGCCGCCAGCGCCTCGTCCAGCACGCCTTTCAGCCGGCACTGGCCACGCAGCGCACAGGGCGGCTCGGCGCAATCGATCAGCACCGTTACCTGCTCCAGCTGGCGAATCACCTGCCCCAGGCGGTATTGGTCGGCCGGCATGGCCAGCGCCAGGCCACCGCCTTTGCCGCGCGTGGTGGCCAGCCAGCCTTGCTGCGCCATGGCGTGCACTACCTTCATCAGGTGATTGCGCGAGATGGCAAAGCGTTCGGCGATTTCGGCGATGGTGACGGGCTGCTCGCGCTCCTGGTAGCTGAGGTACATCAGGACGCGCAGGCCCAGGTCGGTAAACTGGGTAAGTTGCATAACGTTAGGCGGCGTGGAAACACTGCGCAGCATACGCTGCCTGCCGCCGGCTGACAAAACCCGGCGGCAGGCAAGGCCGCTTAGCCCAGGCCGTTACCGCCGGTGCCGAAAGCTTCGGCGTGGAGGTTGGCCGCAGGCACGCCCAATGCCAGCAGGCTGGCCTGCTGCGCCTGCATGAAAGCCAGCGGGCCGCACAGGTAGTAATGCGCGTCCGGCAGCACGTTGGCCGCACCCAGCTGCATGCGGCCAACCTGGCTGGCCACCGCACCGTGTGCCGGCAAGCGGTCGGCCTGCTCGTACCACACTGTTACCTGCAGCTGCGGGTACTCGGCCGCCAGATTGGCCAGGTGCGTGCCAAAAGCCTGTACCGACGGGCTGCGGCACGCGTGCAGGAACTGCACCGGGCGTGGCTGGCCGGCCTGTAGCAGCGTATCCAGCATGGCTATCATCGGGGTAATACCGACACCGGCGCTGATCAGCACCACCGGCGTGTCGGCGGCGGTATCCAACCAGAAGTCACCCATCGGCGGCGCCACGTCGATCAGCGCGCCCTCCTCTACCGTGTCGTGCAGCACATTGGACACCATGCCGGCCGGGCTATCCGCCGTGGCGGCTTCACGCTTGACGGAAATACGCAAGCTGCTGCCACCAGGGGCACACGACAGGCTGTACTGGCGCGGCTGCATGATGCCCAGCTGCGGCACCGCCACGCGCACGGTAACGTACTGGCCCGGCAACCACACCGGCAAGCTGCCGCCGTCGGCCGGCTGCAAGTAAAACGACGTGATCTCGCTGCTTTCCGCTACCTTGCGTACCACACGGCAGGCGCGCCAGCCGCTCCAGCCCCCCGCCTGCGTGGCTGCCTGCTGGTACAGCGCAGCCTCTTCGGCAATCAGCAGGTCGGCCAGCTGGCCATAGGCCGCGCCCCAGGCCGCCAGCAAGGCCTCATCCGCCGCCTCCCCCAATACTTCGGAGATGGATGCCAGCAAGTGGCGGCCCACTACAGGGTAATGCTCGGCGCGAATACCCAGGCTGGCGTGCTTGTTGGCCACCAGCGTCAGCACCGGCGCCAGCACCGACGGGTTGTCGATATGTTCGGCATAGGCCGCCACCGCCATCGCCAGCGCTTGCTGCTGGCTACCGGCCTGCTGGTGGCCCTGGTTAAAGATCTGCTTCAGCTCCGGGTTGTGCTGGAACATGCGGGCATAAAAATGACGGGTAAGCGCCACGCCGTGGGTTTTGAGTACCGGGGCGGTGGCTTTGACGAGTTGGCGGGTGGCTTGATCCAGCATGGCGGGCTCCAATAGATGAATTTAAAATGAATCTTCAAGGGTAAAAAACTGGCGCCACAGCTTTGTTTGGCGCCTGCAACATTAAGATGTGCAAAATATACATCTTTAAAAGTGGCAATACAAGCATCCATTGCACAGCTGGATACCGGCCCCTGCCCCGCCGCATTCGGCCGAATACACATCACGGCGATGCAACACGGGCGCGGCAGCACGTCGCCGGCACGCAGCCCGGTACAGGCAAGGCCCCGATGGCTGCGTCCGACAGGTGGTAGTCTGGAAGAATGGAATGAGAAAAGCCCGGCAGATCATTGATCTACCGGGCTTTATCTGGAGGCGCGGTCCGGAGTCGAACCGGACTGACCGGATTTGCAATCCGGGGCATAACCGCTTTGCTACCGCGCCAAAACTTGATTGCCTGAACATTAAACCATTCAAACAATTTGAACAATCTGTGGAGCGGGAAACGAGGCTCGAACTCGCGACCTCAACCTTGGCAAGGTTGCGCTCTACCAACTGAGCTATTCCCGCGTCGCATGGTACTGCTTAAATTTTATGGAGCGGGAAACGAGGCTCGAACTCGCGACCTCAACCTTGGCAAGGTTGCGCTCTACCAACTGAGCTATTCCCGCGTCGCATGGTACTGCTTAAATTTTATGGAGCGGGAAACGAGGCTCGAACTCGCGACCTCAACCTTGGCAAGGTTGCGCTCTACCAACTGAGCTATTCCCGCGTCGCATGGTACTGCTTAAATTTTATGGAGCGGGAAACGAGGCTCGAACTCGCGACCTCAACCTTGGCAAGGTTGCGCTCTACCAACTGAGCTATTCCCGCGTCGCATGGTGCTGCTTAAATTTTATGGAGCGGGAAACGAGGCTCGAACTCGCGACCTCAACCTTGGCAAGGTTGTGCTCTACCAACTGAGCTATTCCCGCATAAAACTTGGTTTTTCTTAATGACTGCTGCGTCGTTTCCGTCGCTGCGTCGTTAAGAGAAGGCGAATTATAATGATCTTTTCGGGGGTGTCAACACTCAAACATCAATTTTTTTGCCCGAGAATTCGCGCGCCGCCATCTGCAGGTAATAAACCATTGACCACAAAGTCAATATGACAGCGACAATCATGAACAATTTTCCTGCCAGCATGGTGCTCAGCCCCGGCACCAGCGGGCCTGCGTACAGCAAGAGCAAAATAGCTACCATCTGGGCGGCGGTTTTCAGCTTGCCGATATAGGCCACGGCCACGCTGCCACGCCGCCCCATTTCGGCCATCCACTCGCGCAGCGCCGAAATGGCGATTTCGCGGCCGATGATGATCATGGCCATCCAGCCTTCCAGCCGGCCCAGCTCTACCAGCAAGATGAGCGCGGCAGCCACGATGAGCTTGTCGGCCACCGGGTCCAGGAATGCGCCAAAGGCGGAGGTCTGCCCCAGACGACGCGCCAGGTAGCCGTCCAGCCAGTCGGTCGCCGCCGCCAGGCCGAAAATGAAAGCCCCCAGGCTATTGCGGTGATGTTGCAGCAGCACACTATCCGGCAGAAAGAACACCGCCACGCATACGGGAATCAGGGCTACGCGCAGCCAGGTTAATAAAATGGGCAGGTTAAAGGGCATGTGTCGGCTCGGGTGTGCTAGTGCAGTGCGTTATGAATTTTTTCGGCCAGCGCGCGGCTGATACCGTCTACTTGGGCTAGATCATCGATACTGGCTGCCACTACCCCGCGCAACCCGCCAAAACGGGTAAGCAGGCGCTGCCTGCGCGTGGGGCCGACACCCGGGATATCTTCCAGCGTAGACGAGGTACGCGCCTTTGCCCGCTTGGCACGGTGGCCGGTAATGGCAAAGCGGTGCGCCTCGTCGCGCACGGTTTGTATCAGGTGCAGGGCGGCATGATCGCGCGGCAATTGTAACGTCTTTTGCAGATGCGGCACGATCAGCGTTTCCAGGCCGGGTTTGCGCTCCTCGCCTTTGGCCACGCCGACGATGGGCACATTCACACCCACTTCTGCCAACACCTCCAGCGCCACCCCCACCTGCCCCTTGCCACCGTCGATCAGCAGCACGTCCGGCAGTTTGCCTTCTTCTGCGGCCAACCTGCTGTAGCGGCGGGTCAGCGCCTCGCGCATGGCGGCGTAATCGTCGCCAGCGGCGGCGGTTTCGATATTGAAGCGGCGATACTCCGACGGCTGCATGCCGCCACGGTCGTACACCACGCAGGAAGCCACCGTGGCCTCGCCCAGCGTGTGGCTGATATCGAAGCACTCCAGCCGCGCTACTTGCTCTACCTCCATCAGCTCGGCCAGTGCGGCCAACCTGCTTTGCTGGCCGGCCACGCTGAGTATTTTCTGGCCGATGGCCAGCTGGGCGTTTTTCTCGGCCATTTCCAGCCATACGCGGCGCTCGCCGATAGGGTTGCCCACAAAAGCCAGGCGCTTTTCTGCCTGCTCGATCAGCAGCGCCTGCAACTCGGGCGATACCTGTTCGTTATGGATGATCACGGCAGGCAACGGCACACCCAGATAATGCTGCGCCAGGAAGGCTTCAAGGTTGGCCGCCAGCGAGGCTTCGTCGGCGTTCTGCGGGAAAAAGCTCTTGTCGCCCAGATGGCGCCCGCCACGAATCATCACCAGGTTCACGCACACCAGCCCGCCATGCGCGGCGATGGCCACCACGTCGGCGTCCAGCTGGCTGGTATTACTGCTGATGAACTGCTTCTCTTGCACCCGCGCCAGGGCCTGGATCTGGTCGCGCAGCTCGGCCGCCTGCTCGAACGC
The DNA here is from genome assembly GCF_020616155.1 of Vogesella sp. XCS3. Taxonomy (NCBI): domain Bacteria; kingdom Pseudomonadati; phylum Pseudomonadota; class Betaproteobacteria; order Neisseriales; family Chromobacteriaceae; genus Vogesella; species Vogesella sp. XCS3. The sequence goes on from NZ_CP085530.1 coordinate 1,401,122, forward strand.
CAGCGACTCGGATGCGGCCAACATGCGCTCGGTCAGCGCGTCGATCAGCTCGTTCTGTTTGCCTTGCAGGAAAGCTACGGCACCGCGCACGTCTTCGCGGTAGTCCTCGGCGCTGATTTCGCCAGTACAGGGCGCGGTACAACGCTTGATCTGGAATAACAGGCAGGGGCGCGAGCGGTTGCTGAATACGCTGTCTTCGCAGCTACGCAAGCGGAAGACTTTTTGCAGGATCTGGATGCTCTCGCGCACGGCGTAGCCGTTCGGGTAGGGGCCAAAATACTGATGCGGCTTTTTCGGGTCGCCGCGAAAGTAGGCCAGCTGCGGGTAAGCGTGGCCGGACAGCATCAGATAAGGGTAGGACTTGTCGTCGCGAAACAGGATGTTGTACTTGGGTGCCAGCGCCTTGATCAGGTTGTTTTCCAGGATCAGCGCTTCGGCCTCGCTACGCACCACCGTGGTTTCGATGCTGGCGATCTGCGCCACCATCAGCTGGATGCGCGGGCTCAGATCGTTTTTCTGGAAGTAGGAGCTAACGCGCTTTTTCAGGTCGATAGCCTTGCCGACATAAAGCACATTGCCCGAGGCATCCAGCATGCGGTACACCCCGGGCAGGCCGGGCAAGCTGGCCAGAACCGGCCGGTAATCAAAAGCAGGCTGCATTACTTGCCGCACCAGATCTGCACTTCCTCGCGCGCACGCTTGAGCATCTCTTCACGGCCGGGCTTGCTACCCGGGCGGTCCAGCGCCGCCAGGTTGGCCTGGGCGGTTTTGCAGTTTTGCGCTTTCACGTCGCGGTTGTGCTTTTCAATGCGCTCGTTCAGCGCCTTCACATCCGCATCCAGCCCGCCGGCAGATTGCCCCGCCGCAGGGGCCGCACCAGCAGGGGCGGAGGCCGCCTGGCGTGCTACCTGCGCCCCACCCGGGTAAACCTTCACCTTGTCTACCTTTTTGCCAGGTGGCGGCTGGTCGGAAAACACCACGCGGCCGTTGGCATCTACCCATTTGTAGACCTCGGCCTGCGCCATGCCACTGGCAGCCAGCAGCAGCGCTGCTATCACTATGTCTTTTCTCATGAAAACCGTCTTTGCAATCGGCAGCAAACGGCCACTTTATACACTGCATGCACACTATAGGCAAAACCGCCATCACATTTTGCACTTGGGGCGGCAGATCGGTATAATGCGTTTTTGCCGCCTAAGGAAACGCGAAGATGCGCATCATCGAGAAAGCCTACACTTTCGACGACGTTCTCCTCGTCCCGGCCCATTCTGCAGTACTGCCGCGCGACGTTGCCCTCCACACCCGTCTTACCCGAAACATCAGCCTGAACCTGCCACTGGTTTCCGCCGCCATGGATACCGTGACCGAGTCGCGCCTGGCGATTGCCATGGCCCAGGAAGGTGGCATCGGCATCATCCACAAGAACATGAGCGCTGAAAAACAGGCCCTGGAAGTTTCCAAGGTCAAGCGTCATGAAAGTGGCGTGGTGAAAGACCCGATCACCATCGCTCCGGACATGCTGGTACGCGACCTGGTTCTGCTGACCCGCCAGCACAAGATCTCCGGCCTGCCGGTGATCCAGGATGGCAAGGTAGTCGGCATCGTGACCAACCGTGACCTGCGCTTCGAAACCCGTCTGGACCAGCCGGTAGCCAGCATCATGACCCCGCGCGAGCGCCTGGTCACCGTGAAAGAAGGTGCCAGCATCGAAGAAGCCCGCGAGCTGATGCACACCCACCGTCTGGAACGCGTACTGGTGATTGGCGATGACTTCGAGCTGAAAGGCCTGATCACCGTCAAGGACATCATCAAGACCAGCGAACACCCTAACGCCAACAAAGACAACCAGGGCCGCCTGCGCGTAGGCGCGGCCGTAGGCACTGGCGGCGATACCGACGAGCGCGTCAAAGCGCTGGTGGCTGCCGGCGTGGACGTGATCGTGGTGGATACCGCCCACGGCCACAGCCAGGGCGTACTGGACCGCGTGAAGTGGGTGAAGGAAACCTACCCGCAAGTAGACGTGATCGGCGGCAACATTGCCACGGCCGAAGCTGCCCTGGCCCTGGTGGCTGCTGGCGCTGACGGCGTGAAAGTGGGCATTGGCCCAGGCTCCATCTGCACCACCCGTATCGTGGCCGGTGTAGGCGTACCGCAGCTGACCGCCATCCACAATGTGTCCGAAGCCCTCAAAGGCACCGGCGTACCGATGATCGCCGACGGCGGCATCCGCTTCTCCGGTGATATTTCCAAGGCACTGGCAGCCGGCGGCAACGCCGTGATGCTGGGCGGCATGTTTGCCGGTACCGAAGAAGCACCGGGCGAAGTAGAACTGTTCCAGGGCCGTTCGTACAAATCGTACCGCGGCATGGGCAGCCTGGGCGCCATGAGCCAAGGCTCGGCCGACCGCTACTTCCAGGACAGCTCCAACGCAGCCGACAAATTCGTGCCGGAAGGCATCGAAGGCCGCGTACCGTACAAGGGCCCGATCGCCCAGGTTATCCACCAGCTGGTGGGCGGCCTGCGCTCGTCCATGGGCTACCTGGGTTGCCCTAGCATCGACGTGATGCACGAGAAAGCCGGCTTTGTGGAAATCACTTCTGCCGGCATGCGTGAATCGCACGTGCACGACGTACAGATCACCAAGGAAGCACCAAACTACAACGTGGGCCGCTAAGCCCGCGCCAAGGTTGGCCGCAAAAACCCCGCAGCGTGCTGCGGGGTTTTTCTTTGCCCTCACGCGGCCAAAGCAAAGCCATGCACTGCCGGCGGCACCAGCCGCGCCAGCTACACCAGCGGCGCCCAGATTTCGGTCAGCAGGTCTTTCGGCGCGGTATCCTGCGGCGAATTCAGGTAGGCCTCCACGCACGGCCGGTCGGCCAACTGTTCGCCACTGGCAGGCAGCCACACACCGTACAGCCAGCCGTAGGCCTGCTCCAGCTCGCTGTAAGGGCCACGATGGCAGATCACCACGTAGCGGCCGGCCTCAATGCGCCACGCTTCCAGCCCGTCAGGCAGGCTAACGCCGGGCGGCAAGGTCAGGCAGGCTGCCGAGCGCAGCTGCTCGGCCGGCACCGTGCGCGGGTCATCAAGATAGATGCCGTACCAGCGGCTCTCCGGCCCCAGCCACGGGCGGGCGATCGCCCCCAGGCGCTCGAACGCCTGTCCTATCTGCATATAGTCGCCACGGTGCGGCAAGGCGGCCAGCATTACCACTTGGTCAAGCGTGCGAAATTCGGGTGTGTACATGGCATTCTCCAATCGGGACAAGGTTTCCAGGCGCCGGACACAGTGCTGACGATAGCGCCCGGGCGGCATGCCGTACGCCTGCCGGAAGGCACGCACAAAGGCGGCTGCGCTGCCGTAACCTGCCCGCTGCGCCATCTGCTGCAAAGGCACCACGGGCTGGCGACGCAGTGCCAGTGCGGCCAACTGCAGGCGCAGGCGCTGGCGCGTGTCGTTCACGCTCTCGCCCATCACCGCCACGTAGGTGCGGTGAAAGTGATAGGGCGAAAAGTGCGCCATCTCGGCCAGCAGCGCCAGCGGCGTGTCGTGCTGCGGGTGCTGCCACAGGTAATGCACCACTTGCAGAACACGCTGCACATGGCGCTGGCTGGTGTCGCTACTCGTCATCTGTCTCCTCCTGTGCGTACACTAGGCGCCTCCGATTGATTCAGGTTGCGATTCTGCATGCACCCCACCCTGCCCTACCAGCCACAGCAGCCGCCGCGCAGCGAGTGGCATACCTTTAACGGCCACGCCTACCATATCCGCCGCTGGGGCCAGCCCGATGCACCCCTGCTGGTGATGCTGCACGGCTGGATGGATTGTGCCGACACCTTCCAGTTTGTTGCCGACCGCCTGGCTGGCGGCTGGCAGATTGTAGCGCCAGACTGGCGCGGCTTCGGCCACAGCGCGTGGAACAGCGTCAGCTACTACTCGCCCGACTACCTGGCCGATCTGGACGCCCTGCTGCAGCACTACAGCCCGCACCGTGCGGCCAACCTTGTCGGCCACAGCATGGGGGCCATGGTAGCCGGCCTGTACGCCGGTATTCGCCCCGATCGCGTAGCGCGGCTGGCACTGGTGGAAGGCTTCGGCCTGGCCGCCACCCGCCCGGCCGAGGCCCCGGGCCGCTACGCGCGCTGGCTGCGCGAAAAACAGCAGGCACCGGCCTTTACCGCCGTGGGCAGCCTGGACGAGGTGGCCGCCAAACTGCAGGCGCGCAACCCGCGCATGGCGCTGCCCCACGCACAGCACATAGCCACCGCACTGTGCCATCAGCACAACGGCCAGTGGCAATACCGCGCCGACCCGCGCCACAAAATGGTGAACCCGGTGCTGTACCGGCTGGAAGAAGCCAAAGCCTGCTGGCAGCGCATCAGCGCGCCGGTATTGTGGGTGATAGGCGGCGATATGTGGGACCACCCCATGGCCAAGGGCGTGTTCGATACACTGCCAGAGCGCCGCGCCTGCTTTGCGCAGCTGACCGAAACCACCATCGCCGACGCCGGCCACATGATCCAGTGGGAACAACCGGCCGCGCTGGCCGATACGTTGGCCGCGTTCTTTACTTATAAATAAGCGGCATGGCACGCCGGCGCGTTTTGCCTTAGTGTCATGCCATCAGCTTTTATGGATACCGCCATGCCACGCTACGCCCGCCACCTGCAAGACGTCACCATCGCCAACCCGTTCCCCGGCCTGCCCAAGCTGGAAGCCCTGATCGGCCGCCGCATCGACAGCCGCATCGGCTCCAACGAAAGCATGGCCATCGCCGGCCACAGCGTCAGCCAGCAATGGGGCGAAGCGCTGTACGAACTGGCGCGGCTGTACCCCGACCCGTACGCCGGCGCCATCCGCCAGCGCGCCGCGGCGCTCAACGACGTGAAAGCGGCCAACGTGGTAGTGGATGCAGGCGCCGACAGCCTGATCGCGCTCTTCCTGCGTGCCCGCGTTTCGCCGGGCGACGTGGTGGTGTGTACCGCCGGTACCTACCCCACCTTCCGCTACTTTGCCGAAGGCGTGGGCGCCCGCGTGGTGGAAGTACCCTATGCGCAGCACGGCGACAGCCTGGTGAACGACCTGCCCGCCCTGCTGGCCGCCGCGCAGCAGCACGAGGCCGCGCTGCTATACCTGGCCAACCCCGATAACCCTACTGGTAGCTACTTGCCGCTGGCCGAGGTCACTGCGCTACGTACTGCGCTGCCGGCCGACACCTTCCTGCTGCTGGACGAGGCCTATATCGACTTTTGCGACCAGGCCGAGCGCCAGGGCACGCTGCCTGATACCGCCCGCCTGCGTACGCTGTCCAAGGCGCACGGCCTGGCCGGCCTGCGCATCGGCTATGCCCTGGCACCGGCAGAATGGGTGGTCAAGGCCGACCAGATCCGCACCCAGTACGGCACCTCCAGCGTGGCACAGGCCGCAGCGGTCGCCGCGCTGGACCAACCCGAATGCAGCCAGCGGCTGATTGCCGACACGCTGGCGCTACGCGACCAGCTGCAGCTGGCTCTGCAGCAAGGCGGGCTGCGCATCATCCCGTCGCATACCAATTTCCTGACCATCGTCTACCCGGACGCCGACGCGGCGCTGGCGCGCCAAAAAGCACTGTGGCTTCAAGGCGTTGCCGTACACCGCCCGCCCCACCCGGCCATGCAGCACGTGCTACGCATTACCGCCCACCCGGACTCACTTGCAAAAAAGGTGGTCCAGATGTTGATTTCGCCATGAAATACCCCGCCTTCACTGCTAGAATGAGTTGAAATTCCTATAACCCAGCCTACACCGGATCCTTAGCAATGAAGGTCCCTCAATTCGACGCCAATACCACAGCCGACCTGGTGCGCAACTTGGTGATTCCGCCCCGTCCCGAAATCCTGGACAAGCTGGTCGCCCTGCGTAGCAACCCGGACATGAGCCTGATGGACGTGGCCGATATCATTTCCAGCGACCTGGGCCTGTCTGCCGCCATCCTTAAGGCGGCCAACAGCCCGTTTTTCGGTAGCGGCCGTACCCTGACTTCCATCATGCAGGCCGTGAATCTGCTGGGCGAACGCAATATCGTTCACCTGGTACATGGCCTCTTGCTGCGCCTGACGCTGACCAGCCAGAACCCGCCGGTGATCGAGCAGTTCTGGGAACGCACCATGCACGAGGCGTCCATCGCCGCCAGCCTGTGCGAGAAGCTGGGCCGCCCGGCAGACGAGTGCCAGAGCTTTGCGCTATTCCGCAGCTGTGGTATCGCCGTGATGCTGATGCGTTACCCCAACTACGAGCGCACGCTGCGGCTGATTACCCAGGCGCGCGACCGCCAGATCAGCAAGATCGAGCAGGAGTTCCACGGCACTAGCCACGACGTAGTCGGTTACCTGGTCGCCCGGACCTGGAATATGCCGGAAGACTTTGGCCAGGCCATCTTGCTGCAGCACAACCCGGACCTGTTCCAGGACAGCAACGACGAGCTGCTGGACCACAGCCACAAGATGATGATTGCCGTCGCCCGCGCCGCGCAGCACATCTGGCGCACCAGCACCGACCAGAATGGCGACCCGGGCTGGAAAGACCGCGCAGAAGAGCTGATTGCCTACTTGGGCATGCACGAAGTGGAGTTTGAAGACTGGGTGGACGAGATGCACGACCGCATCCACGCCGGCCTGTAAACCACACAAAAAAACCCGCCACTTGGCGGGTTTTTGTTTGGCTACGGCGGATAGCGATTAATGGCGCTGCTGCTCGGCGCGCACGGCGGCTACCACATCCATACCGAACAGCGTGTTGACGTCTTCGTCGTCAAACACGTAACGTTGGCCGCAATACTCGCAGCCCACCTCGATGCTGCCCTGCTCCAGCACCACGCTGGCCACTTCTTCGCCGCCCAGCAGCTTAAGCATGTCGCCCACGCGCTCGGTACTGCAGTTGCAGGCAAAGCTGACCAGTGCCGGGTCGAAAATGCGCACGGCATCCTGGTGGTACAGGCGGTACAGGATATCCAGCGCGTCCAGCTGCAATAGCTCGTCTTGCTGCAGGGTTTCAGCCAGCGCCTTCACGTGCGGCCAACCTTCGGCATCGCCATGGCCGTCGGGCAGGCGCTGCAGCAGCAGGCCGGCGGCGGTCTCGTCGTTACAGGCCAGTACCAGATGGGTTTCCAGCTGCTCGGAACGCAGCATGTAGTTTTGCAGCATTTGGGCGATGCTGTCGCCCTCCAGTGCCACGATACCCTGCCATGGCTCGCCGTCTTTCGGCTCCAGCGTAATGACAAAGGTGCCGCCCTCGCCCAGCAACTCGGCCAGCGGGGCATCGGTGATACCGTCGTCAAAGCGTGCGGTAGCCCGTACGGTACGGTCGTTGGTGCATTCGGCCACAGCCAGGCGCAGCGCACCCTTGCCGTGCAGCTGCATGATCAGCGTGCCGTCAAACTTCAGGTTGGCCGCCAGCAGGCTGCTGGCAGCCAGCATCTGGCCCAGCACATGGCGGATGGCCGGCGGATATTGATGGCGCGCCACCACCTCCTGCCAGGCGCTGTCCATGCGTACCAGTGCGCCACGCACCGGTATGCCGTCAAACAGGAAGCGTTGCAGAGTATCGTGTTGGCTCATGAGCGGGTGTCCTTCTCTTTCTGGATAGTGTGAATCGTCAACGGCAGCGAGGAGCTGGCGTCAAACTCGCAGCCGGCACGGATCGCCGCTTCGGCAATCTGGCCGGCCGTCATGTCGGTATCAAACAGGGCGTGCATGGCGCCCATGGCAAACTTGCGTCCCGAGCCTATGGCCCAGTAACGGGCAAACTGGTACACCTCACGCATGGGGTAAACACCGAAAATGCCGTGGGCGTTGGCGACCAATACCATCATCTGACTGGATTCGTACGGGTCGTCTTCCTCTTCTTCCGGCCGCAGGTAGAAGTGGTCTTTCAGCTTGGGGTGTATCTTGCGAAAGGTCTCGAACAAGCCGGCACGGCTGCTGAAATCGCGCGATTTCATGCCTTTCAGCGCCGATTGCAACACCAAGTCGTGCGCCGCCGAGCCAGCAATGGCCAGGTAGCTGTCGCCCAGCTTGAAGATCTTGTTGCTGTGCACATCGTAGGCCGCCAGCAGTTTCTGGTCATCGCCAAAAGTAGTCTGGCTGTCTGCGGCAATAGCAATCTCTGCCCCTTTGTTTACAACAACGATGGTGGTCATGCCTGCCTTTCAGTTACAGCGGGCCTGCAACAGCAACGTTGCTGGCAGACCCAGGAAAACACATATCGGGATTTTCTCATAAATAACAAGCCCACCCCAAGGCGGCCACCTGGCTGAATGCTGCTTGGCGTGGCCGCCCCTGCATGAAACAATAGGCTATCTATTGAACACGGACACCCCCATGTGCCAGCTTTTGGGCATGAACTGCAATACGCCCACCGACATCCTGTTTTCCTTTGAAGGCTTCCACCGCCGCGGCGGGCTGACCGACCACCACGCTGACGGCTGGGGCATTGCCTTTTTCGAGGGCAAGGGCGTGCGCCTGTACCTGGACGATAAACCGTCTGCCGACTCGCCCGTCGCGGCGCTGGTACGCCAGTACCCGATCAAATCGGAAAACGTGATCGCGCACATCCGCAAAGCCACGCAAGGCGAAGTGAACCTGGCTAACTGCCACCCGTTCCAGCGCGAGATCTGGGGCCAGTACTGGATTTTTGCCCACAACGGCAACCTGGTGGACTTCGCGCCCGCGCCCGGCTGCCACTACAACCCGGTGGGCAGCACCGATTCCGAAGCGGCGTTTTGCTACATCATGGAGCAGCTACGCCAGCGCTGGTGCACCGCCCCCACGCTGGACGAGCTATTCGAGGCCATTGAAGGCCTGGCCGCCACGCTGCGCGGCTACGGCGTGTTCAACTTCATGCTGTCCAACGGCCAATGGCTGTTTACCCACTGCTCTACCAAGCTGCACTACATCGTACGCAAGGCACCGTTCCCCACCGCCCACCTGGTGGACGACGACGTGACAGTGGATTTTTCCACCGTCACCACGCCAGACGACCGCGTAGCCGTGATTGCCACCGTACCGCTCACCGACAACGAACAGTGGACTGCAATGCAAGATGGCGAGCTGGCCCTGTTTGCCGACGGCATCGTGCGGCGCAGCAGCGTGACGCTGCCAGCCACCCGCGCAGCCCAGTGCTGCACGAATGCTGCAAAACCGTCTGATCCAGCGCAAATCTAGCCGCTTTACGCCAGGCAGGGCTGGCTAGCCATTTCGATAGCGCCGTATGCTGGAGAAATGAGCCACCCACCGGACCTGCCAGCATGAGCCGCTTCGACTTTACCCACCCGCCGTTTACCCACCTGAGCCAGCACGAACGGCTGGCACTGGAGGGCGCGGCGGATATCGTGTTCTTCGATAACGACGAAGTCATCATGGCCCCCGGCGACAGCGTGGATAGCCTGTACGTGCTGATCAAGGGCGTGGTGCGCGAGATGGCCGACGACGAAGTGCTGGCCGTGTACCACACGCAAGACACCTTCGACGCCCGCGCCATGGTAGCCGGCGTGGCCACGCAGCGCTTTGTGGTGCACGAAGAGGCGCTGGCCTACTGCCTGCCGCGCGCCATGGTCATGCAGCTCACCGAAAGCAACCCGCGCTTTGGCGCCTTCTTCTACGCCAGCGTGTCGCAGAAATTCGGTGCGCTGGCGCAAAATGCCGGCACCCGCGAACTGCAAACCCTGCTCACCGCCACCGTGCGCGACGCCTGTAGCCGCCTGCCGGTCTTTGCCGATGGCCAGGATAGCGTGCTGGACGCTGCCCGCCTGATGAAACAGCGCAAGAGCAAGTCCATCCTGGTACGCCACATGGGCCAGCTGGGCATGTTCACCACCACCGACTTTCGCGACACCATTCTGAACGAGCTACCTTCCAGTACACCGCTACACCAGGTGTGCCATTTCAACCTGATTACCACCGATATCGACGGTTTTCTGTTCGATGCCCTGCTCACCATGACGCAGCGCAATATCCGCCGCTTGGTGGTGATGGACCAAGGCGAGCCGGTGGGCATTCTGGCGCAGGTAGACATCCTGTCCTATTTCTCCAACCACTCACACCTGATTGCCCACAAGCTGGAGCGCGCCGACACCCTGGACGAGCTGCAGGACATCGCCGGCCAGATCACCCGCCTGGTGGGCATCCTGTCCAGCCACGGCGTCAAGGCACCGCAGCTGGGCCGTCTGGTACAGGCACTGAATGCACGGTTGTTCGAGCGCACCTGGCAGCTGATCGCCCCGCCCGAAGTAGTCGCCAACAGCTGCCTGATTGTCATGGGCTCGGAAGGCCGTGGCGAACAGATCCTGAAAACAGACCAGGACAACGCGCTGATCATCCGCGACGGCTTCGACCACCCCACACTGCAAGGCGCCTGCCAGGCATTCAGCGACGCCCTGGCGCGCTTTGGCTACCCGCCGTGCCCGGGGCGCATCATGGTGAGCAACCCGCAGTGGTGCCAGCACGAGCAAGGCATGCGCGACCAGCTGTACCGCTGGCTATACCTGCCGGATGCCGATTCGCTGATGAACCTGGCCATCTTTGTGGATGCCGAAGCCGTCGCCGGCGACCACGCCCTACTGGCGCAGTGCAAACACTACCTGAGCAGCCTGCTATCGGACGACGAAAGCTTCTACGCACGCTTTGCCCGCGCCATCGAACAGTTCGATACCCCGCTGGGCTTCTTTGCCCAGCTGCTCACCCGCGAGCAGAACGGTGAAGCCACGCTGGATATCAAGAAAGGCGGCATCTTCCCCATCGTGCACGGTATCCGCTCGCTGGCTTTACGCCACAATATTGCGGCCAACAACACGTTCGAGCGCCTGCAACGGCTGGTCGAAAACGGCCACCTGGAGCGAGAGTTCGCCAACGATATCAACGAAACACTGGCTTTCCTGCTGGGCCTGCGCCTGAGCCACGGCCTGGCCGACCTGGAAGACGGCCGCGCGGCCAGCAACCTGATTCGCCCCGACCGCCTGTCCACGCTGGAAAAAGACCTGCTCAAAGACGCCCTGGCGCTGGTAAAAAAATTCAAGAGCCTGCTACGCCACCAATTCCGCCTGGGGGCCGTGGCATGATAGGCGCGCTGAAAAAACAGTGGGCGGCCCACCGGCTGAAAGACCCGCGCTTTGCCATGCTGCTGCAAGAACAGAACGAAGAGCTGGTCAGCGTAGACTGCGAAACCACCAGCCTGAACGTGCGCGACGCCGAGCTACTCTCCATTGGCGCCGTCAAGATACGCGGCCAACGTATCCTCAGCAGTGAAGCGTTCTACGTGCTGGTGCGTCCGGAGCGCAAGCCGGACGCCGGCAGCGTGCGCATACACGGCCTGCGCCCCCGTGACGTATCGGACGGCCTTGCGCCGCAAGAGGCGGTAACCCGCTTGCTGGACTTTATCGGCGGCCGCCCGCTGGTGGGCTACTACCTGGAGTACGATGTGGCCATCCTGAACAAGTACGTGCAGCCGCTGGCCGGCATCAAGCTGCCAAACAGGCAGATCGAAGTTTCCGGCCGCTACTACGATTACAAGCTGCGGCAAAACCCGGACAGCAACGTCGACCTGCGCCTGGCCACGCTGGTAGACGACCTGCGCGTCCCCGCCCTGCCACGCCACGACGCACTGAACGACGCCATCACCGCCAGCATGCTCTACCTGGCGCTGAAAAAGCGCGGTTTCGGCTAGCTAGCTGCTCACCGCCGTTGCACCTGCATGCCAGCGCATGCGGCCAACCTTCAGCAAGTTGGCCGCATGAAAAAAGGGCGTGCTTTCGCACGCCCTTCAAGCCAGCCGGCACAGTCGCACACCGGCCGTTTACTGCATCGATACTTTAGTAGCCCAGCACGAGCCTTCAGTAGCTGAGCGAGTCATGGCGGGTTTCCACCAGCTCGCCTGCCGACAGCGACATCAGCAGCAGGGCAATACGCTCGTGCATGATGACGGTGTGGGTGTTACCGGCAAACTGCATGAAACGGCGCAGATCTTCGCGCACTTTGCGCGAGCCGGTCAGGTCGATGATGATATCCACGCGCTCGCCCTGCTCGGCCAGCTCGATAAAGTTGTCGGTTACCGGCACCCCGCGCTCACGCGCCAATGCCACGCCCGGCAAGGCCAGATTGAGCTCGGCAACGCCGATCAGCTCCACATAGGGCGCATTCAGCAGCTGCCGCAACAGAGGTGTCGCCGTTTCACCGGCGCCCACCATGGCAATACGAATCTTGTTCATGTCCATCCTCGCTTGCGCCTTATGTAACACGCATTGAAGCGCGTACTTTATCAAGCCCGCCCCGGCGCGATTTGCGCCAGATCAAACCCGGGCACTTTGTATAGAAATCATAAGCAATGCGCAGTTTTATTGCCCAATCTTGCAATAAAAAGGCATGAAACAAAACCCATCCCGCATCAACCGCCTTACTGCGGATCGCGGCTCACGGCCGTCAGTGCAAGGCGTGCCGGCTCAAAAAGCGGATGTAACCCACACTTTCTATCCAGTAAGCACCATCAGCCAGCGGTGTTGCCTCTTCCAGGTCGGCCACGGTCAACACCAGGTCGGCTTCGTCGATATGCGCCTCCAGTGCCACATCGTCGTCATCGGCGTAGTCTTCGCTGGCGTACATGAATTCCGGCTTCACCAGCTGGTTGTTCACCTGGATGTATTCGGACTGATTCATCAAACGCAGGATGTTCATGGCTTGCTCCTTGTGATCCGGCCAACCGGCATGGTTGGCCGCACGACAACAGCAGGGGCAGCCCAAGGGCCGCCGCTACACCCAGCCGCGCGCCGCCAGTGATTCGGCGTGCTCGCCCGTGACAACAAAATGGTCCAGCAAGTTGATATCGACCAGCTGCAAAGCCTGCTTGAGCGTAGCGGTAAGCCGGCGGTCGGCGTCGGAAGGCTCGGCCACGCCCGAGGGGTGGTTATGCGCCACAATCACGCTGCAGGCATTGTGCTGCAAAGCCCGCCGCACCACCTCGCGCGGGTAGACCCGTGTTTCGGTAAGCGTGCCCCTGGCCAGTTCTTCGACAGCCAGCACGCGGTATTGTGCCGTGAGAAAAATCACGCTGAACACCTCCACCTCGCAATAGCCTATCGCCACGCGCAGAAAGCGCTGCACGGCTTCCGGGCTGTTCAGTACGTCTGCCGCAGCCATTTCTTCGGCCAGCAGCCGCCGCGCCAACTCGTGCATGGCCATGAACTGCACGTACTTGGCAGGCCCCAGCCCGGCTTGCTGCTGGAACTCGTCAGCCCGCGCACCCAGCAAACGCCCCAGGCTGCCAAAACGCTGCATTAACAAACGTGCCATATCGACAGCCGAGCATCCTTTGATGCCCGTTCTTAGAAATATCGCCAGCAATTCGGCATCTGACAAGGCTTGCGCCCCCCGTGCCAACAATTTTTCACGCGGACGTTCGGCCGCGGGCCATTCGCTAATAGACATAGTCCCTCCTGCGCGCTGACGAAGTCTTCATCATCATGCATGCAGCGGCCTCCATAAAATGCATTTTTCATGAAAAACAGCCCATGCACGGCAGCCTGCGTGCAGGTGCAGCATTACGTTACAATCATGCCTTGCACGACATACGGCAGGCCGTAACATGACGCAGAAACGCATTCTTCTAGGCATTACCGGCGGTATTGCCGCCTACAAGTCGGCCGAACTGACCCGGCTGCTGGTAAAGGCAGGCCACCATGTAGAAGTGGTAATGAGCGAGTCCGCTACCCGCTTTGTCACCCCCGCTACTTTCCAGGCGCTGTCTGGCCATGCTGTTTACACCGATATCTGGGACCCACGCCCGGCCAACGCCATGGCGCATATCGAGATGTCACGCCGCGCCGACGTTTTCCTGATCGTACCGGCCACCGCCGACTGCATTTTCAAGCTGGCGCACGGCGCCTGCGACGACCTGATCAGCACCATGGCTGCCGCCCGTACCTGCCCGCTGGTAGTAGTGCCTGCCATGAACCGCCAGATGTGGGAGAACCCGCCCAACCTGCGCAATATCGCGCAGCTGCAGGCAGACGGCGTACAGGTGTGGGGCCCGGCGCACGGCGTACAGGCCTGTGGCGAAACCGGCCCTGGACGCATGCTGGAGCCGGAAGAAGTGTTCGATCTGCTGGGCGGCGTATTCAGCACCAAACCGCTGGCAGGCAAGAAGGTATTGCTGACCGCCGGCCCCACTTACGAGCCGATCGACACCGTACGCGGCATTACCAATATCAGCTCCGGCAAGATGGGTTACGCCTTGGCGCGTGCCTGCCGCGACGCCGGCGCCGAGGTGACCCTGGTCAGCGGCCCTACTGCCCTGACCCCGCCCACGCTGGTGCATACCATTGCGGTACAGAGCGCACAGGACATGTACCAGGCGGTACTGGCTGAGGTTGGCCGCAGCGATGTGTTCATCAGCGTGGCCGCCGTAGCGGACTACCGCGTGAAAAACCGCTCGGAGCACAAGATCAAGAAAGGCGACAGCCTGCCGGTGATCGAGCTGGAAGAAAACCCCGATATCCTGGCCACCGTGGCTGGCTTGCCCGCCGCCCCGTTCTGCGTGGGTTTTGCCGCAGAAAGCCAGAACCTGCTGCAGTTTGCCGACCAGAAACGTCGTCGCAAAAAAGTCCCTTTACTGGTGGCCAACCTGGCCCAGCACGCCATGGGCGCTGACACCAATAGCGTGACGCTACTGGATGACCAGGGCCAGCACCCGCTGCCCGATATGCCCAAGGCCGATGTGGCCCGTGCCATCGTTCAACATCTGGCCCAAAGCCTTAACCTGAAAACTGACATCGCATGAAACCTGTAATCGACGTACAACTCCTGGACCCACGCCTGAAAGACAACCTGCCAGCCTACGCTACCAGCGGCTCTGCCGGCCTGGACCTGCGTGCCGCAACAGAGGCCGACATGGTGATCCAGCCTGGCGAAACCGTGCTGGTACCTACCGGCATGGCCATCCACCTGGCCGACCCGGGCCTGGCGGCCATGATCCTGCCGCGCTCAGGCCTGGGCCACAAACACGGTATTGTGCTGGGCAACCTCACCGGCCTGATCGACTCCGACTACCAGGGCCAGTTGTTCGTCTCGGTGTGGAATCGCAGCAACATGCCGTTTACATTGGCGCCTATGGAACGCATTGCACAGATGATTATCGTGCCTGTGGTACAAGTAGGGTTTAATATTGTAGAGAGTTTTATCGATACGGAACGCGGCAGCGGTGGCTTTGGTAGTACTGGCCGCCAGTAAAGACTATTGTCACGGATGAAAATGGATCAGCATTTCCCCCCCTCCAGCATCGCCACCTTGATGGAACAAATGGCGAAAATGACCTCGCAGCGTGAGCAGCGCGAGCTGGAGCGGGCATTGCTGGAGCTGGTAGGTGCCTTTCTGCAAAGCCAGAGCATTGCCCTGTACGGTGTACGGCACGCAGAGTCGCTGCCCGAGCTGAAGCTGCTGCAAGTCAGCGGGGAAGACGATAGCCTGATCTCCCCCGAAGGCTGCGGCTGGCTGCCTGCCGGTGACGATGCGCGCAAAGCCATTGCCATTGGCCGCGATAATCGCGCCCCGTGGGAGTATGGTGGCCATATCTGGCAGGTGATTTACCAGAAAAACAACATCATCGCGCTGCTGCAGATAGAGCACGGCCCACTTGAGCCGGACGATCTGGGCTTTCTGAGTGGCATGGTACGCATTCACGAAAACTATCTACGCCTGCTGTACGACGCGGAACGTGACATGCTTACCGGCCTGCTGAACCGCCGCTCCTTCGATGCCCGCCTGTACGAGCTGCTGGACAAGCCGGACTACCAGCACACGCTGGCGCTGGTGGATATCGACCACTTCAAGCTGGTGAACGACCGTTACGGCCACATCGTGGGCGACGAGGTACTGCTACTGGTGGCTCACCACATGGAGCAAGTACTGGGCGTGCACGCCCAGCTGTACCGTTATGGTGGCGAGGAGTTCGGCATTATCCTGCGCGACGAGCCACAACTGGCCATGACCCGGCTGGAAGCACTGCGCGAAAACATCGCCAGCTTCAACTTCCCGCAAGTAGGCCAGGTGCATATCAGCATGGGCTACGTGCTGATAGGCGGGCAAATGCTGCCGGCCAACGTGGTAGAGCAAGCCGACCGCGCGCTGTACTACGCCAAGGAAAACGGCCGCAACCAGACTTGTGCCTACACCCAGCTGCTACAGCGCGGCGAGATCACCGAACAGCCCCAGCACGAAGGCGATATCGAGCTGTTCTGACCCTGTTGCGGCCAACCTTGGCCAGTAAAAAGCCCCTGCCAACCGGCAGGGGCTTTTGCTTGATGCACAGCCGGCATCAGGCAGCGCTGGTACGCGTCTTCTCGGCGCGGCCGCGCAGCCATTCCAGCGTCAGCAGCAAGGCGATGGAGAACAGGATCAGCACCGTGGCCGCAGCGGCAATCGCCGGGCTGATGTTTTCCTTGATGCCGCCAAACATCTGGCGCGGCAGCGTGGTTTGCTCGGGGCCGGCCAGGAACAGCGTCACCACCACCTCGTCGAACGAGGTAGCAAAGGCAAACAGCGCACCCGAGATCACACCTGGCGCAATCAGCGGCAGCACGATGCGGCGGTAGGTGGTGATCGGGTTAGCCCCCAGGCTGGCGCTGGCGCGGATCAGGTTGGCATTGAAGCCGCGCAGCGTGGCCGACACGGTAATCACCACAAACGGCACGCCCAGCGCGGTATGCACCAGAATCAGCGCAAAGTAGCTATTGGACAGGCCCAGCGGAGCAAAGAACAGATAAGCCCCCACGCCGACGATCACCACCGGCACCACCATGGGCGAGATCAACACACTCATCAGCACCGATTTGCCGGGGAAGTCCGACGAGGTCAGGCCCACAGCCGCCAGTGTGCCCAGCGTGGTGGCCAGCAAGGTGGCAGCCGGCGCCACGATAAAGCTGTTCTTCAGCGAGGTCAGCCACACGCCGTTGCCGAAGAATTCCTCGTACCAGCGCAGCGAGAACGACTCGATCGGGTACAGCAGAAAGGTATCGGCCGAAAACGACAGTGGCACGATCACCAGTAACGGCGACACCAGGAAGATCAGGATCAGCACGCAAAAAATGCGGAAACTCCAGAACCAGATGCGCTCGATAGGCGAAGCATAAGTTGGCAGCATGGCTTACCCCAGACTCAGTTTATTGGCACCCACCAGCTTGCTGTACACCGCGTACAGCGTCATGGTGGCGATCAGCAACAGGCTACCCAGCGCAGCGGCCATACCCCAGTTGATGGTGACGTTGGTGTAAAACGCCACGTAGTAGCTCACCATCTGTTCTTCCGGGCTACCCAGCAGCGCCGGGGTAATGTAGTAGCCGATGCACATGATGAACACCAGCAGCGCCCCGGCAGCCACGCCGGCCACGGTTTGCGGGAAATAGATCTTCCAGAAAGCGGCAAACGGGTGGTCACCCAGCGAAATGGCAGCACGCATATAGGTTTGCGGGATGCTCTTCATCACGCTGTAGGCCGGCAGGATAACGAACGGCAGCAGGATGTGCACCATGGCGATGTACACGCCCACACGGTTGAACGCCAGCTGCAGCGGCTCGCCGATAATGCCCAGGTTCATCAGCGCGCTATTGATCAGGCCTTCGCGCTGCAGCAGCACAATCCACGACGCCACACGCACCAGCACCGAGGTCCAGAACGGCAGCAGCACCAGAATCATCAGCAGGTTGCTCTTGCGCGCCGGCAGGTTGGCCAGCCAGTACGCCAGCGGGTAACCCAGCAGCAGGCAGAACACCGTCACCCAGAAGCTGATCCACAGCGTGCGGCCAAAAATACTGATGAAGGCGCGCTCTTCTTCCGGTGCCAGCTCAGGCGTACCGGCCTTGGTTTCGCGCAGGTCCAGCGAGCTGTACAGGTAGTACGGCGTCCAGCTCTTGGCGTTCTTGGCAATCACGTGCCAGTGGTCGGGGTCGCCCCAGCGCTCGTCCATCTGGATAAAACGGTCGCGCATGCTTTCGCCTGCGGCCAACTCCAGCGGCATCTTGCGCGCGGTTTTCTGGATCAGCGAACGGAAACCGCTGATGTCCATGTTCAGGCGCTTGGCTACATCGGGTACGGTCTTGGCTTCCTTGGCGGCAGTCAGGTCGCGCGCCATGGCCTGGAAGACTTCTTCGGATGGCAGGGCGCGGCGGTCCCAGCTGGCAATCAGCTTGCTGGTAGCCGGCAGGTGGGTCACAACCTCAGGGTTATCGACGCTGCGGCCCAGCAACATGAAAATGGGCACCAGAAAGGTCAGCAGCAAGAAAATGGCCAGCGGGGCAACCAGCGCCACCGCTTTGAGCTGCTTGTTGCGGCGCTCGCGTGCCAGCTTGACGGTAAGCAACTCGCCATCGGCAGCAGTGAGCGGGGCATTCACGGTAAGGGTTTGGGACATGGTGGGCATCACTTCCAGCAAAGTCCCGCCAGGCCGGGTAGCGAGGCGGGACGGTTCAGGCAGGGTGGCTACTTAGCGGGCAGCCCAGGCATTGAAGCGCTCTTCCAGCTCTTCACCATGCTCAACCCAGAAGTTGACATCCAGGGCCAGCGCGTTTTTCAGGTTGGCAGGCCAGGTAGGCAGGTTGGTCGCAGACTTCGGATCTACCTTCTGCACGGCTTTCAGGTTGGTCGGGCCGTAAGCGATCTTGTTGGAGTACACGGCCTGGTTTTCCGGCAGGCTGGCGTGTTTGATGAAGTCCATCGCCTCTTTCAGCTTTGGCGAGCCTTTAGGCACCGCCCAGGAATCCACGTCGTATACGCTGCCAGTCCACACCACTTTCAGGTTCTTGCCTTCTTTCTGCGCGGTATCGATACGGCCGTTGTAGGCCGAGCTCATCACCACGTCACCCGAGGCCAGGAATTGCGGTGGCTGCGCACCGGCTTCCCACCACTGGATGTTCGGCTTCAGCTGGTCCAGCTTCTTGAAGGCACGATCCACACCGGCCTTGGTGGCCAGCAGCTTGTACACGTCGGCCGGCTTCACGCCGTCAGCTTGCAGTGCGAACTCCAGCGTGTACTTGGCGCCCTTGCGCAGGCCGCGTTTGCCCGGGAATTTCTTCACGTCCCAGAAATCAGCCCAGTTCTGCGGGGCGGTTTTCAGCTTGTCGGCGTTGTAGGCCATGGCGGTGGACCACACGAAGATGCCCACACCACACTCGGATACGGCTGGCTTCACAAAGTCGGTTTTCTTGCCCACTTTGGCCCAGTCGATCTTTTCAAACAGGCCCTCTTCGCAGCCGCGCAGCAGCTCTGGCGACTCAACCTCTACCACGTCCCAGCTCACCTTCTTGGCGTCGACCATGGCCTTGATCTTGGCCATTTCGCCGTTGTAGTCACCCGCGGTGATCTTGTTGCCGGTCGCTTTTTCAAAGGTCTGGTAGTAGGCCACGGTCTGGGCGTCCTTATTGGCACCACCGAAAGAAATCACGGTGATGTCTTTGGCCATAGCCGGGGCAGCCAGCGCAACAGCAACAGACAGGGCCAACAGGCGTGGGGTGTTTTTGTTCATAGTCATAACTCCTCTGGGGATATCGCTTTGCAGGACGTTGAAAGCGCCCGTGTGGTCGGGCTTTTTATTTAGTGTGTGTAAACCGAGGCATCCAGCGCGCGAATGTCGCGTGCCATCCAGCCAATATCCAGCTTGTCGCCTACCTTCCAGCTGCTATCGAGCTCGCCGGCAGGCACTTTCACCATGAAGCCGCTCTGCCCTGCTACATCCAGGCGCAGGCGTACGTGGTCGCCGAAATAGATGAACTCGGCCAGGCGGGCCTGCAGGCGGTTTTCGCAGGCTTCGGCGTGGCGGTTCAGGCGCACGCGCTCCGGGCGAATCGACATGGAGGTGGCTTCGCCAGGCTGGCCGACGCAGACAGCGGCAGCCTGGACGGTATCGCCGTTACCCAAGCGTACGGTGCAGTGCTGGTCTTGCACCGCCAGCACTTCGCCGTGCAGGGTGTTGTTTTCGCCAATGAAGTTGGCCACAAACGAGTTCACCGGCTTTTCGTACAGCACGTTGGCCGCATCGATCTGCTGGATGATGCCGTCCTTGAACACCGCCACGCGGTCGGACATGGTCAGCGCCTCGCCCTGGTCGTGGGTAACGTACACCACGGTAATGCCCAGGTTTTCGTGGATATGCTTGATCTCCAGCTGCATGTGCTCACGCAGCTGCTTGTCCAGCGCGCCCAGCGGCTCGTCCATCAGCACCAGCTGCGGCTCGAATACCAGCGCACGCGCCAGTGCCACGCGCTGCTGCTGGCCACCGGACATCTGGCCGGGGTAACGGTTGGCCAGCGCGTCGAGCTTCACCATGCCCAGCGCTTTCTTCACGCGGTCGGCAATGTCGGATTTGCTCATCTTGCGAATGGTCAGCGGGTAGGCCAGGTTTTCCGCCACGGTCATGTGCGGGAACAGCGCGTAGTTCTGGAACACCATGCCGATGTTGCGCTTGTGCGGCGGCACGTGGTTCAGCAGCTTGTCGCCCAGACGGATCTCGCCGTGGGTGGGGGTTTCGAAACCGGCCAGCATCATCAGGCAGGTGGTTTTGCCGGAACCGGACGGCCCGAGCATGGTGAGGAATTCGCCTTTGCGAATATCCAGGTCCAGATTCTTGACGATCAGTGACGCGCCATCGTAGCTCTTCTGTACACCGCGAAAGCTGACAAGGGTGTCGGAGGCCGTGTGTTTCTCGCTCATCATGTCCTTCCTGATAGTTCCGCCTGGCGGAATGTTGTTTCAGTTTTTATCAGATTAACCAGCATCAAAACCGAAGTAAAGCGTGCTGGCTTGCGCCAGCCGGCCGGTTTGTCCCCCTGTCTCTGTGTACAGGTGTCCATTAATTTAATCGCCCCGTTTAATAAAACAAACTACCTGGACATGCTTTTTCGAAAAAGGAATAAGCATTGAAGCCAGGCAAAGACAGCAGGCACTTTTCCAGTGCATGCAATTGGGATTTATTGAGATGAATATGCGCGATTACCCGGTCACGCCGCATGGAAATGCACCAAATGGCACCGCCATTGCACCGTGATGTCAAACAGTTGTTTGTCGTATCGTCACAACAAAAAAAAGCCGACCTTACGGTCGGCTTGAAGGGAGTAATGCGAAAACGGCTTAGGCGAGCAGGTGGTTGTTCAGTTCGCGCATGCCGGCAGACAGCATGGCCAGGTCCAGCGTCTCAAAAGACTGCAGCTCGGCAAACATCTGCTGGCAGGCTTCCACCTCGGCCGCACGCTGCTGCAGCCACTGGCTGACAAAGCCGGCGTCTTGCGACACGGACAGCGCGCGCTGGGTCAGCGAGCGATGCTGGCGGTACAGGTCGTCACGCAGCGCGCTGCGTGCCAGCGATTGCCAGCGGTTGTCGCGCGGCAGCTGGGTGATGGCGGCACGCAGCCAGTCCAGCTGCAGATCGCGGCCCAGTTGCAGGTAGTTGGCCGCAATGTCTTCCAGCGCCAGCTCGCCCTCTTCGCCGATCTCGATCAGGTCCATCAGCGGCACAGCAAACTCCAGGCGCGCCAGTACACTGGCCAGCTCGGCCGGTACGTTTGGCTGCGTCAGGCGTTTTTCCAGACGCGCTACCTGCGGGTAGGTATCTGCGCTGATCAGCTGTGGCAGCTTGGCCAGCAGGGCTTGTACCTTGTCGGCAAACTGCGCGATGGTGGCCTCTACCGAGCCGGCGACACGGCGGTTACGCAGTACCCAGCGCACCACGCGCTCTACCAGGGTACGCACCATCACCATCATTTCTACTTGCAGGTCGGCCGACACCAAGTTGTCCAGGCTTTCGATGCGGGTCCACAGGCTTTCGGCATCAAATACGCGGCTGGCAATCCAGAATGCGCGGGTGATGTCGGCAGCCGAGAACGACGACTCTTCCTGCATGCGGAACACGAAGGTGGTGCCCATGCGGTTGATGATCAGGTTGGCCAGCTGGTTGGCGATGATCTCGCGCTTCAGGTGGTGCTTCTGCATGGCATCGCCAAAACGCTGCTGCAGCGGTTTCGGGAAGTAGTTCACCAGCACCGGCAGGAAGTCTGCGTCATCCGGCACGTCGGTCTTCAGGATGGCCTGGTCCAGCGAGATCTTGCTGTACGCCAGCAGTACGGCCACTTCTGGCGGCGTCAGGCCCTGGCGTGCCAGTCGACGCTCGTTGATCTGCGTGTCGGACGGCAGGTACTCGATCTCGCGGTTCAGTTCGCCGGTTTTTTCCATGTGCGTGATCATGCGCGAGTGGGTGCTCAGCATGGACGCGGCATGGCTGCGGTTTACTGCCAGAATCTGGGTCTGCAGGTAGTTGTTGCGCAGTACCAGGTGGCCCACTTCTTCGGTCATCTCGGCCAGCAGGTCATTACGCTGTTTCAGCGTCATGTCGCCGGCTTGCATTACCGCGCCCACCAGGATCTTGATGTTCACTTCGTGGTCGGAGCAATCCACACCGGCGGAGTTGTCGATAGCGTCGGTGCAGATGCGGCCGCCAGCCAGCGCAAACTCTACGCGGCCCAGCTGGGTGCACGTCAGGTTACCGCCTTCGGCTACCACTTTGACCTGCAGCTGGTTACCGTTGACACGTACCGGGTCGCACGCGCGGTCGCGGGCGTCGGCGTGGCTCTGGGTAGACGCCTTCACATAGGTACCGATACCGCCGTTGTACAGCAGGTCGGCTTTGGCCTTGAGCAGCTCGTGGATCAGCTCGTTCGGTGCCATGCTGTCCTTGTCGGTTTCCAGCCAGGCTTTAACTTCCGGCGACAGCGGGATGGACTTGGCGGAACGCTCGAAAATGCCGCCACCTTGCGAGATCAGCTCGCGGTTGTAGTCCGCCCAGCTGGAGCGCGGCAGGTTGAACAGGCGGGCGCGCTCGGCAAAGCTGGCCGCAGCGTTTGGCGTCGGGTCCAG
The DNA here is from genome assembly GCF_020616155.1 of Vogesella sp. XCS3. Lineage (NCBI taxonomy): Bacteria > Pseudomonadati > Pseudomonadota > Betaproteobacteria > Neisseriales > Chromobacteriaceae > Vogesella > Vogesella sp. XCS3. Next base: position 1,424,038 of record NZ_CP085530.1, read on the forward strand.
GAAGATGTGCAGGTGGTTGAACGCAGCTTTCAGGCAGATGTGTTCGGACAGCAGCATGCCGTTACCGAATACGTCACCAGCCATGTCACCGATACCGATCACGCTGAAATCCTGCTCCTGGGTGTTGATGCCCAGGTGGCGGAAGTGGCGCTTCACCGACTCCCACGCGCCGCGGGCGGTAATGCCCATGCCTTTGTGGTCGTAACCGGCAGAACCACCGGATGCAAACGCGTCGCCCAGCCAGAAGCCGTAGGCTTCGGAGATGCTGTTGGCGATGTCGGAGAAGGTTGCGGTGCCCTTGTCGGCAGCCACCACCAGGTACGGGTCATCCGGGTCCAGGCGACGCACGTCGGCCGGCGGCACGATCTGACCGTTCACCAGGTTGTCGGTCACGTCCAGCAGTGCGGAAATGAAAGTCTTGTAGCTGGCGATACCTTCGGCCATGAAGGCTTCACGGTCGCTTGGTGCCGGCAGTTGCTTGCCGACGAAACCGCCCTTGGAACCCATCGGTACGATCACCGAGTTCTTCACCATCTGGGCTTTTACCAGGCCCAGTACTTCGGTGCGGAAGTCTTCCATGCGGTCGGACCAGCGCAGGCCGCCACGGGCCACTTTGGAGCCGCGCAGGTGCACGCCTTCCACACGCGGGCTGTATACCCAGATCTCGAACATCGGGCGCGGCTGCGGCAGGAAGGAAATCAGGTTGGATTCCAGCTTGAACGACGCGTAAGACTTGAATTCGCCGGTTTTGTCTTTCTGCCAGAAGTTGGTACGGCGGGTCGCCAGGATCACCTGCAGGAAGCCGTTCAGGATGCGGTCTTCGTCCAGGTTGGCCACGCCGTCCAGCAGGTCTTTCAGCTCTTCCTGCAAGGCGGCAGCACGCGCGTCGTCAAACGCGGCAGGGTGCAGGCGGGCAGCAAACAGCTGTACCAGGCGACGGGTGATTTCCGGGTAGTGCGCTACGCAGTTTTCGATATAGGTCTGGCTGAAGGTCAGGCCGCCCTGGCGCAGGTACTTGGCCAGTGCACGCACCAGCGTGATTTCACGCCAGTCCAGGCCAGCCACCACGGCCAGACGGTTGAAGCCATCGTTTTCGCAGTCTTTGGCAAACACGCGCGACAGCAGTGCCTGGAAGTTTTTCTGTACAGCTTCATCCTGCATGGATTCCGCAGCGCCACCCAGCTCCAGGCCGAAGTCGCTTACCCATACGGTGCCGTCGTTCAGCTCGATGCGGTACGGGTGCTCGTCGCGCACCTGTACGCCCATGTTTTCCAGGATAGGCAGGCTGGCAGACAGGCCTAGCGGCTCGCCACCACGGAACAGCTTCAGGTTGAAGCCCTGGCCACGGTGGAAGGCACGATACAGCTTCATGGTCAGGCCGTGGCTGGCAGCGGCCTCTTCGATCAGCTGGATATCCAGCACGGCGTTGCGCGCGGCAAACTCTTCACGGTAAGCCACCGGGAAGGCACCACGGTAACGGTTGAACAGCAAGTTGCCCTTCTCTTCACCGTGCGCTTCGATCAGCAGGTGGTGCAGCTCTTCCTGCCAGCCGCGTACCACGCGGGCGATGTCGGTTTCCAGTTCCTGGGTACGGAACTGCGGCAGATGGCCGCCCTGGGTGCGGATAATGTAATGCACACGCGCCAGGGTGCTATCGCTGATCTGCACGCTGAATTCGGCCGACGCGCCATTAAAGGCATTCATCAGCACGCGCTCGATTTTCAGGCGGATTTCGGTATTGAAGCTGTCACGAGGCACAAACACCAGGCAGCTTACATAACGATGGTAGCGGTCGGTACGTGTGTACAGGCGCACACGCGGGCGCTCCTGCAGGTTCACGATACCTTCCACGATAGGGGTCAGGGTTTCTGCCGGGATTTCGAACAGCTCGTCACGCGGGTAGCTTTCCAGCACAAAACCCAGGGTCTTGGCTTTGTAGCTGTTGTCTACGTAATCGCAAGCGGATACCACGTGGGCTACTTTTTCACGCAGCAGCGGGATGTCTTTCGGCGACTGCTGGTAAGCGCTGGCGGTATACAAGCCCAGGAAGCGGCGTTCGCCAACAACTTCGCCCTTGCTGTTGAAGCGCTTGATGCCGACAAAGTCCATGTAGGCGGAGCGATGCAGCACCGAGCGGGACTGCGATTTGTTCAGGATCAGCAACTGCGGCTGGTGCGCCAGTTCGCGCAGGTCTTGCGGCAGCGCCTCGAAGCTCTCGGAATACTCTTTATTACCCTGGTCTTTCAGGAAGCCCAGGCCGGAGTTCTTCACGATCTTCAGGCTGTCTTTGCCGTCACGCTTCACCAGGTCGTAATCGCAGTAACCCATGAAGATGAAATGGTTGGCCGCCATCCAGTCCAGGAAGGCTACCGCTTCGGCGGCTTCGCGCTCGCGCTCGCCCTTGATGGCGGCCAGGTCGGCGCGCAGGGCGGCAACCACTTCGCGCATCTGCGGCTCGTCGTCTACCACGCGGCGCAGGTAGGACAGCACGTCGTTCAGGTCGGCTTGCAGTGCCTTGAGCACGGCCGGGTCGCTGACGCGATCCACCTGCACGTGAATAAAGGATTCCAGCGGCAGGCTGCGGTCTTCGGTGCGTTTGAATTCGGCAATCACGCCGTCTGCATTGCGGCCAACCGACAGTACCGGGTGTACCAGCAGGTGCAGGTTCAGGTTGTGGCGTGCCAGCAGCATGGCGACCGAGTCGATCAGGAACGGCATGTCATCGTTCGCGATCTCGATCACGGTGTGGGTGCTCTGCCAGCCGTCACGCTCGAAATCGGGGTTGTAAATACGGGCCTTGGCCTGGCCTGGCGCGCGCTTCTTGGCGAATTCGAAATGCGCCATGGCTGCGCCGAACAGATCCAGCGGCGAGAAGCTTTTCAGGTCTTCGTGTTCGGTTTCTTCAAAGTAAAGCGGCACAAAGGACCCCAGACTTGCGGCGTCCTGGCTGGACAGCTTCTGCTCTGCTACCGCCTGGATATCAGCAATCAGGCTCAGAAATTCAGTCTTGTTGGTAAGCGACATGTTGCTTCTCGTATTTGTTTTGGGAACACAGGTGTTGTGTGAGCGCATTGTAAGAGCGCCCACACCCTAGGGATTTCCTTATTGCGACATGCTCGTACACATTCAATAACCGCACTGCACAATGACAAGTACTTGCGCAGCGGGAAATTGACAAATCGTGCACTTTTTGCCTTATAGCAATGCGACGGCAAATTACAAAATGAATATGCGTAAAAAACAGGCTTTTTTGCAAAAATTCACGACAAGCCACTGTATCTAAAGACATTTCCCTCCTGAACAAAAAGACAGTAGAATTCGCCCCCCGCACGCAAGCCCAAGCAACCGTGCAGCCAGCGCATTGTGCCTGCTGCCGCTTGCGTGCAAAGATTTCGCCGTCCCCCACAGAGGGGGTGCGAAAACAACAATATTGCAAACAAGGCAAGGCCTGCACCAGGCCCGTACCGCCGCCTTCGCCAGGTAGCGGTACCCCTGCCCCGGCGTGCCGGGGTTCACCATCTTCAAAGAGAGTTATAGCAGCATGAAAAAAGCGCTCATCCTGGCCGCACTGGCCCTGTCCGCTGCCGGCATGTCGGCACAAGCTGAAACCATCCGCTTCGGTATCGACGGCAACTACCCGCCGTTTGCCAAACAAGGCGCCGACGGCAAACTGCAAGGCTTTGACGTGGATATCGCCAATGCCCTGTGTACCGCGATGAAAGTGACTTGCCAGATCGTGCCGCAAGACTGGGACGGCCTGATCCCTGCGCTGAACGCCAACAAGTTCGACGCCATCCTGTCGTCCATGTCCATCACCGAAGAGCGCCTGAAAGCGGTGGACTTCAGCAACAAGTACTACCACACCCCTAGCCGCATGATCGCCAAAGAAGGCACCAAGGTTGATCAGAACAGCTTCAAGGGCAAGAAAATCGGCGTTCTGCGCGCCTCCATCCAGGAAAAATTCGCCAAGGACTACTGGGCCAAGAGCGGCGCCAGCCTGGTGGCTTACGGCAAAGTACCGGAAGCTTTCCTGGACCTGAAATCCGGCCGTATTGACGGCGTATTCGTGGATTCCGTCGTCGGCGACACCGACTTCCTGAAATCGTCGCAAGGTAAGGGTTTTGCCTTTGTCGGCCCTGACTACAACGACGCCAAATACTTCGGCCGCGGTGCCGGTATTGCCGTGAAGAAAGGCAATAGCGCCCTCACCGAGCGCCTGAACAAAGCCATCGAGCAAATCCGCAAGGATGGCAGCTACAAGAAAGTACAGGATAAGTACTTCAACTTTAACGTATACGGCAACTAAACCTGCCAGTCCCGCCCTGCCTTCGTCCGGAGGCAGGGTTTTTCATACCTAAAAACACAAAAACCACCGTGCCGGAGAGAAACATGAAGAAGCCCTTGCTTGTGCTGGGTGCGCTTGCACTCGCCCTGACCACTGCCGCCCACGCAGACACCCTGCGTTTTGCCACCGACGCCAGCTACCCGCCGTTCTCCAAACAGGGGGCCGACGGCAAGATGACCGGCTTTGACCCGGACATTGCCCAGGCGCTGTGCACGGCCATGAAAGCGCAGTGCGAAGTGCTGCCGCAAGACTTCGACGGGATTATCCCGGCTTTGAACGCCAAGAAGTTCGACGCCGTGATCGCCTCGATGAACATCACCGAAGAGCGCAAGAAAGCGGTGGATTTCTCCGACAAGTACTACAACATGGCCAGCCGCCTGGTGGCGCGCGAAGGCAGCCAGGTGAATGATGCCTGGTTCAAGGGCAAGAAGATCGGCGTGCTGCGCTCGTCCATCCAGGAAAAATACGCCCGCGAACACTTCGTGAAGCTGGGCGCCAAGCTGGTGAGCTACGGCAAGGCGCCGGAATCTTTCCTGGACCTGAAAGCCGCCCGTGTGGACGCGGCCTTCGTGGACGCTGCCGTGGGTGACGTGGACTTTGTCAAAACGGCCAACGGCAAGGGCTTTGCCCTGGTAGGCCCGGACTACAACGACCCGAAATACTTCGGTGTGGGCTCCGGCATTGCAGTGCGCAAGGGTGACAAGGCCCTGCTGGCGCGCATCAACCAGGCGCTGAAGCAGATCCGCGCCGACGGCAGCTACGACAAGATCCAGAAGAAATACTTCAGCTTCGATATTTACGGCAAGTAAGCAGCACATAACACCCGCCGTCTGGCAAAACGCGCGGCCAACCCCGGTTGGCTGCCTGCCACATCAAGCAGGAACGATGGAGTAAAACAATGTTTCTACAGGGTTACCTACCCAGTATTCTGGAAGGCACCATACTGACACTGCAGGTTGCCGTGGCATCGCTGCTGGTGTCCGTGGTGCTGGGGCTGATTGGCGCCATGTTCAAGATGGCGCCCTCCAAGCCGCTGGTCTGGCTGGCCGAGCTGTATTCCACCGTGGTGCGGGGCATACCCGACCTGGTGTGGATGCTGCTGCTGTTCTTTGGCGGCCAGATGCTGATCAACGATTTCTGTACCCGCATGGGCTGGCAGGCGCCGGAGATCAACTCTTTCTTTGCCGGCGTGCTCACCATCGGTTTCATCTTTGGTGCGTACATGACCGAAACCTTCCGTGGCGCCATCATGGCGGTACCGAAGGGGCAGATGGAAGCCGGCCTGGCTTACGGCATGAGCCCGCTGCGCGTGTTTCTGCGCATTACCTTCCCGCAGATGGTGCGCTTTGCCCTGCCAAGCTTTTCCAATAACTGGCTGGTACTGGTGAAATCTACCGCCCTGGTGTCGGTGATCGGCCTGAACGACGTGATGTACCGTGCCGATACCGCCAAATCCATCACCCAGGAACCGTTTACCGTGTACGCCGTAGTGGGCCTGATCTTCCTGGCCATTACCAGCGTGTCCGACTTTGCCCTCAAACGCCTGGAAAAACGCTACTCGCTGGGCGTACGGGAGACCGAACTATGATCGACTTCAACCTGATCGTGGAAAAACTCCCCGCTTTTCTGGGCGGGGCCGACGGCGCACCGATGATGTCTACCAGCGACGGCCTGCAGCTGACGCTGGAGCTGCTGTTCCTGTCGCTGGCTTGCGGGCTGCTGCTGGCGGTACCGCTGGCGCTGATGCGCGTCTCGAAAAATCGCGTGGCCTCCAGCCTGGTGTGGCTGTACACCTATGTGTTCCGTGGCACACCGCTGCTGGTTCAGCTGTTCATCATCTATTACGGCCTGTCGCAGTTTGACTGGGTACGCGATAGCTGGGCATGGGAATACCTGCGCGAAGCCTACGCCTGCGCCATCCTGGCCTTTACGCTGAACACCGCCGCCTACACCACCGAAATCATCGCCGGCCAGATCCGCAATACCCACTACGGCGAGATCGAAGCGGCCAAGGCCATGGGCATGAGCAAATGGCTGATGATGCGCCGTATCGTGATTCCGTCTGCGCTGCGCCGCGCCCTGCCGGCTTACAGCAACGAAGTGGTGATGATGATGCAGTCTACCTCGGTAGCCGGCCTGGTCACCCTGGCCGACCTGACCGGCGTGGCACGCCGCGTGTTCAGCGACACCTACATGCCGTTCGAGCCCTTCATTACCGTGGCCTGCTTCTACCTGGTACTGACCTTTGGCTTCGTGTGGCTGTTCAAGCTGGCCGAGCGCCGCTGGCTGGCCTACCTGGCCCCGCGCAAGCACTAAGGAGCCACCATGCAACGCATAGACCACCCCCTGCTATCCCCCAGCCTCACCACCGGGCGTAGCATCTGTAGCTTTCACTACGGCCAGCCAGGCCAGGGTGAAAAGGTCTACATCCAGGCCAGCCTGCACGCTGACGAGCTGCCCGGCATGCTTACCGCCTGGCACCTGAAGCAAAGGTTGGCCGCACTGGAAGCCGAGGGCCGCATTGCCGGCGAAATCGTGCTGGTGCCTGTGGCCAACCCCATCGGTCTGGACCAGAACCTGAACGGCGTGGCGCTGGGGCGCTTCGAGCTGGGTAGCGGCCAGAACTTCAACCGCCACTACCCCGCCTTTGCCCGTCAGCTGTTCGACAAGCTGCGCGATCAACTGGGCACGGACGCTGCGGCCAACACCCGCCTGGTACGCGAGCACCTGCGCAGCATGGTGGCGGCTATCGAGCCGGCCAGCGAGCTGGCCTCGCAGCGCAAAACCCTGATGCTGCTGGCCTGCGACGCCGACGTGGTACTGGACTTGCACTGCGACATGGACGCCGCGCTGCACCTGTATACCGGCACCCCGCTGTGGCCGCAGTGCGAGCCGCTGGCGTGCTACCTGGGCGCCGCCGCCACGCTGCTGGCCGAAGACTCGGGCGACAACCCGTTCGACGAAGCCTGCAGCCAGCTATGGTGGCAGCTGCGCGACCTGGTACGCGATGCCGGCCTGGACGCCGCCATCGACATGGCCTGCCTGTCGGTTACCGTAGAGCTGCGTGGCCAGGCCGACGTGAGCCACGAGCTGGCCGCTAGCGATGCCGACCGGCTGCTGGCCTTCCTGAGCCACCGCGGCATCATCCGTGGTGAGGCACCGCCACTGCCCGCGCTGGTCTACCCGGCCACCCCGCTGGCCGGCTCGGAAAGCCTGCTCGCCCCGCACGCCGGCGTAGTGCACTACTACGTGCAGCCCGGCACCCTGGTAGAAAGCGGCCAGCACCTGGCCGATGTGATCGACCCGATAAACGACCGCGTTACCGCGCTGCGCGCCCACCGCGCCGGCATGCTGTACGCCACCGACAGCCGTCATTACGCTACTGCAGGCCAGTGGCTGGCCAAAGTTGCCAGCGCCGAGGCCTTCAAAACCGGAAAGTTGCTCTCAGCATGAACCAGACATCCAATATCAAACTGCAAGTGCAGGATCTGCACAAAAGCTACGGTAGCCACGAAGTCCTGAAAGGCGTCTCGCTGACCGCCCACGCTGGCGACGTGATCAGCATCATCGGCTCGTCCGGCTCTGGCAAAAGTACCTTCCTGCGCTGTATCAACATGCTGGAGCAGCCCAATAGCGGCAGCATTGCCGTCACCGGCGAGCAACTGGCGCTGACCACCGACAAGCGCAACGGCGCGCTGAAGGCAGCCGACCAGAAACAGCTGGCGCGCATCCGCACCAAGCTGGCCATGGTGTTCCAGCACTTCAACCTGTGGGCCCACATGACGGTGCTGGAAAACATCATCGAAGCGCCGGTGCACGTGCTGGGCGTACCCAAGGACGAAGCCATCGCCCGCGCCCGCAAGTATCTGGACAAGGTTGGCCTCAAAGGCGTGGAAGACAAATACCCGTCGCACATGTCCGGCGGCCAGCAGCAGCGTGTAGCCATTGCCCGCGCGCTGGCCATGGAGCCGGAAGTGATGCTGTTTGACGAGCCCACCTCGGCGCTGGACCCGGAGCTGGTCGGCGAAGTACTGCGCGTGATGCAGGACCTGGCAAAAGAAGGCCGCACCATGGTGGTGGTGACCCACGAAATGGGCTTTGCCCGCGAGGTGTCCAACCACGTGATCTTCCTGCACCAGGGCCGTATCGAAGAGCAAGGCAACCCGCGCGAAGTTTTGGCGCAGCCCAAGAGCGAGCGCCTGGCGCAGTTCCTGTCCGGCAGCCTGAAATAACGCGTCTGGCTTGATCTACCGGCGCCATGCAAGCTACAACGTTTGCATGGCGCCGTTTTTTACAGGCACGCCGGAAAACCACGCAGTTTTTATACGGCTGCATATTGCCTGCCACCTGCAAGCACGACACAATGCGCGCTTGATTCACCCCGCTGCTACAGCACCTGGAGCACCCGGCTACCGGATATGGTCAATATCGCCCCACATCACAAACCCGTTCGCTTCGGCTTCCTGCTACTGCCCAATGCCTCGATGGCAGACCTTGCCATCGCCACCGAAGTGCTCACCCGCGCCAACCAGCTGGCAGAACGCCGCGCCTACGAGTTCTTGCCACTCTCGCTGAGCGGTGAAATGGTCACCCTGAGCAATGGCATGCGCATGCCGGTAGACCTGCCGCTGGCGCACGCCCCCAAGCTGGACGTGCTGGTGGTACTGGCTGATGAAGTCGGCATTGACGTATCAGCCGACGAACTGGGCAAAGCCATCAGCAGTCAGCTGTCCGACCATACCCAGCTGGTCGGCATAGGCTGCGGCAGCTACTGGCTGGCGCGCGCCGGTCTGCTGGCAGGCCACCGCGCCACCATTCACTGGCAAGAGATCAGCCGCCTGACCGACGAGTTTCCCGATGTCATCGTGTCATCCAATCTTTTTGAACTGGATGGCAACCGGCTGACCAGCGCAGGCGGCGCGGCCACCTTCGATTTCATGATGGCGCTGGTGGCGGCCAACCTGGGGCAGGAGTTTGTCGCCACGCTGTCCGAGGTATTCAGCATGGAGCGCCTGCGCCCCGGCAGCGAGCGCCAGCGCATCCCGCTGGCCACCCGTATCGGCGGCAGCCAGCCCAAGCTGACCGAGGCAGTGAGCCTGATGGAAGCCAATATCGAAGAGCCGCTGACCACCGACGACATCGCCTATTACGTAGGGGTATCGCGTCGCCAACTGGAGCGGCTGTTCAAGCAGCACCTGGGAACCGTGCCTTCCAAATACTATCTGGAACTGCGCCTTAGCCGCGCCAGACAGCTATTACAGCAAACCAGCAAGTCCATTGTGCAGATCGGCCTGGCTTGCGGCTTCTCCAGCGGGCCGCACTTTTCCAGCACCTACCGCAGCCACTTCGGCATAACCCCGCGCGAAGAACGGGCCCAGCGCAGCACCCCGGCAGCCTAGCCCAGCCCGCCCCCGCCAGCCGGCGGGGGTTAGTCCGCTTAGCCCTATCTTTACGGTAACACCTCGCCCGAACCGGCGTGCCTGCACGGCACGCACGGCCCCCATACGCCCCATCACAGCAGCTGGTACAACAGCAGTTCAGAATTGCTGAATAAGATTTACAAAAATGCTTGATTTTATTTAGTACTAACTGGAACTATCCTAATCACAACTTACTCGGAGACACAGGTATGCCAGACCAGCCCGGCCAACATCGCTCGATACCTTTGGTACGCGAACTGGTACGTACTTACCAGGCGTTCGAGCAGCTCAGCAGCCAGCGCATCAAGCAACACGGCCTGACACACGCGCAGTTCGATGTCATTGCCACGCTGGGCAACACCCCCGGCATGAGCTGCCGCGAGCTGTCGGAGCGCACGCTGATTACCAAAGGCACGCTGACCGGCGTACTGGACCGGCTGCTGGATAAGGGGCTGATTAGCCGCACCGTGCCAGAGCACGACCGGCGCAGCCTGTTTGTTGCACTGACCCCGGCAGGAGAAGCGGTATTCGATAGCGCCTTTCCTGATGTAGTAAGCCACTGCGGCGAAGCGTTTGCCCACCTGGACGACGCCAGCCTGAACCAACACATCGCCATGCTGGCCGCACTGCGCGCCGCCATTGGCCAGAAACTGGAGCCAGCCGAATGAAGCAAGCCAACCGTTACCACCCCATGCAAATCATGCTGCACAGCCTGATGGCCGTGCTGATGGTCTGTACTTTCGCCTTTGGCAAATACGTGCACAGCCTGCCGCTGTCGCCGGCCAAATTCCAGCTGATCAGCTACCACAAGTGGGCCGGCATGGCCGTGCTGGCCCTGGTCATGGTGCGTATTCTGGTACGCCTGGCCAAGGGCGCACCGGCGCTGCCGGCCAGTATGTCTGCCGCTGCCCGCCTGGTGGCGCACGCCGGCCACCTGCTGCTGTACGTGCTGATGATCGCCATCCCGCTGTCCGGCTGGCTGATGAGCTCTGCCTACGGCATCCCCGTGGTGATGTTCGGCCTGTGGCAAGTACCCGACCTGATTGCGGCCAACCCCGAGCTGGCACCGCAACTGGGGCAGCTGCACGGCGCACTCAATACCTTGCTACTGCTGGCCGTACTGGGCCACGTAGCGGCGGCACTGAAACACCACTTCATCGACAAAGACGGCCTGCTGAGCCGCATGAGCCTGCGCGGCTAACCGCGTGGTACACACAGGAACCCACCCATGAAAAAAGCACTGCTTCTGCCCCTGGCTGCCCTGCTCGCAGCGCCAGCCTTTGCCCAGCCGGTTGACCTGACCAAGAGCCAGCTGGCCTTTACCCTGAAACAGATGGGCGTGCCGATGTCCGGCAGCTTCAAGAAGTTTGCGGCCAACGTGGACTTCAACCCGGCGCAAGCAGAAACCGGCAAAGCCGACATCAGCATCGACGTGGCCAGCATCGCGCTGCCTACCGGTGAAGCCAGCGCCGAAGCACGCAAAAAGGAATGGTTCAACGCCGCCCAGTTCCCGCAAGCGCGCTTCGTGTCTACCAGCATGAAGTCGCTGGGTAACAACCGTTACCAGGTTACCGGCAAGCTGACCCTGAAAGGCATCAGCCGTGACGTTAGCGCGCCGTTTACCGCCACCGCCCAGGGCAAAACCCTGACCGTAGACGGCACGCTGCCGATCTCGCGCCTGGCATTCAAGATCGGTGAAGGCAGCTGGAGCGATACCGGCACCGTGGCCGACAACGTAGACCTGAAATTCCGTCTGGTGCTGGTCAACCCCTGATACCCGGGATCCGCACCAACCGTTTTTGTACTGATAGCCCCACCCTACTCTGGAGAGAGAAAATGATCCGTACCACCCTGTTTGCCGCCCTGTTTGCCACTGCTGGTGCCGCCTTTGCCGCCCCGGTGTCCTACAACATCGACCCTACCCACACCTTCGCCAGCTACGAAGTAAACCACCTGGGTCTGTCGGTACAAGCCGGCACTTTCACCAAGATCAGCGGCAAGCTGACCGTGGATGAAGCCGCCAAAACCGGCGCCGTGGATGTGACTATCGATGCCGCTTCGCTGCAAACCTTCCTGGGCGACCGCGACAAGCACCTGAAGAGCGCCGATTTCTTCAACGTGGAAAAATTCCCTACCCTGACCTACAAGTCCACCGCGGTTGAATTCAAGAACGGCAAGCCGGCTGCTGTCAAAGGCAACCTGACCCTGCTGGGCGTGACCAAGCCAGTGACCCTGAAGCTGGTTAACGTGACCAAGGCCAAGCACCCGATGACCGGTGTGGAAAACTGGGGCGCCAACGCTGTGGCCACCATCAAGCGTAGCGAATTCGGCATGAAAACCTTCCTGCCAGCCATCAGCGATGATGTAAAACTGAACATCGCGCTGGAAGCCGCCAAGGCCGAGTAAGCCGCTGTCACGCACCCTGCCCGCACGGGCAGGGATAGGCAGTAAAAAGCCCTGTTTGCTTTGGCAAACAGGGCTTTTTTATAACAACTGCCGGGGTCAATCCGGCTGGCGCAGTGGCAGCGTCACGGTAAACATGGCGCCATTGCCCTCGCTGCTTTCCACCTCGATACTGCCGTGGTGCATCTGCACCAGCTCTTTCACCAGCGCCAGGCCAATGCCACAGCCTGGTATACCCTGCGCGGTACTGGCGCGGAAAAACCGCGTAAACAGCCGGCCCTGCTCGCTTTCCGGCACACCCACCCCCCAGTCACGCACCGACACCCTTACCGTGTCATTATCCTGGCGCAGGCTCAGCGCCACACGCTGCCAGCGCGGCGAATACTTGATGGCGTTATTGATCAGGTTGGAAAAAATCAGCCGCAGCAGCTCCATATCGCCCTCTACCTGCAAGGCGACCTCAGCCTGGGCATCCAGCTCGATATGGCAATCCGGATAAATAGCCTGGTTCAACTCCACCAGCTCGCTGACCAGCGGTAACAGCCGTACCGGCACGTGCTCTACACGAATCTGATCCGACTCCAGCCGGTTCAGCGTCAGCACGCTGTCTGCCAGCGTTACCATATGTGCCACCATATCGCGCACACGCTGCACCCGCTCGTGCAGCATCTCGCAGGTAAACTGCCCGGGGCTGCGCAAAATGCGCTGGGCAATGCCATCGATCACCGCCAGCGGGGTGCGGTACTCGTGAGACACCATGGAGACAAAACGCCGCTGCATTTCCATCAGCTCGCGTTCGTGCTGCAAGGTGGCTTCCAGCGAGCGCTCACGCTCACGAATATGCGAGATATTCAGCACACTCACCAGAATACTGGGGATACCGCGGTAATCCACCAGGCAGCCGGTGAGGCTGGCGTCAAAACGCTGCTGCTGGCGGTCGCGCAGCACGGTCTGAAAATCCGACACCATGCCCTGTAGCTGCAACAAGTCCAGAAACTGGGTGCGGTCTTCCGGCTTTTCGTACAAACCCACCGAAACGGGCGACAAATCCCCGCTACTGCCCAGCCACATGCCGTACAGCTCTATCGCCAGCCGGTTGGCGTAGCGGATACGCCCGCCTTCCAGCTCGGAAATCACCATGGGCAGCGGCAGGGCATCCAGGATGCTCTGCAGCTCCTCGCTGCGCTCGCGCTGTAGCTGTAGCAGTTTTTCCCGGTCGCCAACATCGTGCTGGCTCACCAGCAGGGCCGGGTCGCCGGTGGCTGGGTCGGCCACTTCTACCAGCTGCATCTGGTGGCGCGTGGTGCTGCCATCGGCCAGGTTGACCTCCACAATGCGGCGTACCGAACGGCTTTCCGATACCGCCGTGCGCAGCTCGCGGGCGATGGCGGCGCAATGCAGGTTGGCCGCAAAGGCATCGTCCGCCTGCGGCAAGTAGGCCTGCGCGGCCGGGTTGCGCAGCAGTACATTGCCGTGCAGGTCGTACAAGGTCACCATCTCGCGCACGTGGCGCAACATTTCTACCGAGCGCGACACCTGGGTTTCGAAATTCAGCTCGCTGGCTTCTACGCGCATGATTTCCGGCACCGCCACGTCCAGCTGGGCACAGTGGCAATGCAGCTGCACCGGCCGGCCACGCGGGTAGATGGTCCAGGTTTCGCGCACGGTTTCTTGCCGCGCAAAGGCTGCCTGGTAGCCTTGCAGGCGCAAGCGCCCGCCTTCGCTACTCATGCTCAGGTCGCGCTGCTGCAGGGCTTCCAGGTCTGGCGCATCCCATAACTTGAGCGCGGCCAGGTTGGCCCACACTATGGTCTGCTGGCTGAAATGGTAAAACCAGATGGCAGTGCTGAGCTGGTTCAATGCCGGCAGAGCCGGCAGCCAGCCCGGAGGAATGGCTGTCATGGTGCCTCCAGCAGGGCAAGAAGTTCGTCCAATGGCATAGGCCTATAGAAATAATAGCCCTGCGCGTAGCGGCAGCCCAGGTTCAGCAAAGCCTCCGCCTGTACGGCGGTTTCCACTCCTTCCGCCACCACGGTGCAGCCCATGGCGCGCGCCAGGCCAATCAGGCCTTCCACAATCTGGGCATCGATTTCCTGCCGGGCAATATCGGTGACAAAGCTGCGGTCTATCTTGATGACCTCGGCACGCAAGCGTTTAAGGTAGGCAAGCGAGGCGTAGCCCATGCCGAAATCGTCTACCGCCAGCTTGGTGCCCATCTCGCGCAAGCGGGCAATGGCCTGCTCTACCTCGGGCGTGAGGTGGGCCATGGAGGTTTCGGTAACTTCGATTTCCAGGTTGGCCGCAATGCCTTGCGCGTCGTCTTTCAGGCAATCATTCAGGTAGGCAGGCACCCCCGCCCCCAGGCTTTGCCCGGACAGGTTGAACGACAGCACGGTATGCGGCGCACGCTGCACCATCTGGCGCACGGCTTGCAGCATGCGGCTGATCACCCAGCGGTCCAGCTCAGCGGCCAGGCCCATGCGCTCGGCAGCGGGCACAAAAAAGCCTGGCGACAAGGCGCCAATGGCGGCACCGGGCCAGCGCAGCAGGGCTTCCGCCCCGACAATCCCCCCGCTGGCAATATCCACCCGCGGCTGGAACACCAGCTCCAGTTCGCCATGGCGTATGGCTTCAGCCAGGTTGCGCTCGGCGTAGCGGGCTGCCTCCAGGGCGTGGTAATCGGCGTTGCCCAGATAGATAAAACGGCGGGCGTTGCCGGCACTCATGAAGTTCAGATGCAGCGCGCACGCCTCCACCAACGCGCTGGCGTCCAGCCGGCGCAGCTCGGGCGATGTCCAGTCCACCTGGATACGCAGCATGCTGAAGGTGTAGTTCACCACCACCCCGCCCACCAGGATTTCATGGCGCTGCATGCTGGCCGGGATATCGCTGTCCTGGGTATCGGCGCGCTCGATCAGCGCCCAGCAGCCATCGGCCCAGCCGTACACCTTGCCGGACTCGGCCAGCTGCGCCAGTTGGGCATGCACCTGGCTGCGTAACAGCTGCTGCTCAGCCGGCGCCAGCCGGATGGACAAGCCAAGAAAACTGTCGATCTTGGTCAGGATCACACTCACCGGCGCTACCACGCGGCGGGCAGCTTCAAGCCGCTCCAGCAGTAACTGGCGGCTAAAGAACTGCCCGTTGGCGTCGGCAAAGGTATCGGAATGCCGGCGGCGCTTGATACGCGACGCCACGGCCGCCAGCAGCAGGTCAAAATCCACCGGTTTGACCAGGTAGTCCACCACGCCCAGCTCGCGCCCGCGTATCTGGTTCTGGCGGTCGCCCAGGGCGGTGAGCATGACAAAGGGCACAGGGTCGTCATCGTTCAGATTCACGGCTTCCAGCAGCTCGAAGCCATTCATGCGCGGCATGGAAATATCGCACACCACCAGGTCCGGGCTGTGCTGGTGCACCATCTCCAGCCCTTCCACCCCATCGCGCGCCTGCAGCACGTGGTAGCCGGCAAAAGCCAGCTCCTCGCAGATCAGCATGCGGATGGTGTTGTCATCCTCTACACACAGTACGGTTCTTTGTTCAGACATGGTCATGCTCCGTCAGCGGCAGGTAGACGGACACGATCAGCCCTTCGCCCTCGGCACTCTCCAGCTGTAGCCGGCCGCCCATTTCATTTACAAAGCGCGCCACCATGGTGAGGCCCAGGCCGCTGCCCACGGCACGGTCGCCGCTACGGCGATAAAACGGCTGCAGCAACTGTGCCAGCTCGTCGGCAGGTAGCGCCGGGCCGCCATCGCTGATCCGTAGCAGCCACTCCTTGCCTTGCAGACTGCTGGCCACACGTAGCTGGCCACCGCCATGGCTGGACGCATTCTGCAGCAGCTCCTGCACCACCAGGCGTAACAGTGGCTCGCGCGCGGCAGGGCTGTCCGGCGCGTCCAGCTGGCGCTGGATATGCTGATCTGTCAGCCCATCGGCAACCAGGCTATCCAGCAAGGCGGGCAGCGATACCGGCAGCAAGGGCGCATGATTGTCCTGTACCGGCAGCAAGGCCAGCAGGCTGCGATCCAGCATGGCTTCCAGGCGCTCGCCTGCCTCGCGGATCAGGCCCAGGCGCACCTTGAGCGTATCGGCATCCGTCGTGCTGCCCCGGCGCTGTAGCGCCTGGGCCACCGAATCTATCTGCGCCAGCGGCGTGCGCACCTCGTGCGACAGTACTTCGATGAAGTGCTGCTGTTGCTGGTTGATTTGCCGCTCGGTAGCCAGGGCTTTTTCCATCTGCTGGCGCGCTTGCTCTTCCACGCTAGCGGCTTTTTCCAGCTGCAAGGCCATCTGGCCAATATGCTGGCCCAGGGCATTCAGCTCCATGATGGGCTGCTCGGCAATGGTAGTGCGGTATTGCCCGGCACCGATCTGCTCTACCGCTTGCTGGAAGCTGGCCAGCGGTGCCACCACGCGCTGGCTCATCTGGCGGGCACGGCGCGCCAGCAAGGCAAAGAAAACCGCATAGAACACCAGCAAGGCGGCCAGCATGAACCAGCCTATGGTCGTCATGCGCTCATGCAGCTTTTGTGCCGCGGCCAGGATAACCGGCTCTTCGGCCACCATCAGCATGGTCCAGTTCGGGCCGGCCACCCGCGACCAGGCCACGACCTCTTGGCGGCCATGGCGCAGCGGCAAGGTGGCAATGCCGGAAGAACCCTTGCCCATCAGTGCGGCCAACTTCTTGCCTTCCGGGTGCAGGTCGATACGGTATTTTTCCGGCTTGAACACGTTCTGGCGGATAGCCTCGGTATAGCTGTGCGCCCCCAGCTCCTGCAGCCCCCAGTCGTGCTCGCCTTGCGGTGGCAGCGCCAGAATCGTGCCGTCCCGCCCGATCAGCATCACGTAGGCGCCCCAGGGCAGGTCCAGCGCCAGCAGCTCATCCACCACGGTTTTCAGGGTAATGTCGATACCCACCACGGCCTGCAGCGTATCGCCCTGCCAGACAGGGGCGATGGACGACACCATCCAGCCCTGGCCTGCCGGGTCCAGATAGGCGTCGGTCCATACCGGTTTGCGCGCGGGGTTATGCTTGCCGTCGGCCTCGTAATAGAAATTGAACGACGGGATATCCATCTTGGCCGGGTACTGCCCCTTCACCTCGAAATAAGGGTAGATGCGGTTGTAGGAATCCTTGGTATTCAGATAAACCTGCGCAATCAGCGGGTTGGCCGCTTTTACGTCTTTCAGTACCGGGTCCAGCTGAGCGCTACGGTCTATGGTTTCCTGCTGCTGCGGGCCCAGCGGCACGATACCGCTGTAGTAGGCTGCAGCACCGCCATTGTCTCGGGTGGTAATCAGCGCCCCGTCTGGCGTGCGCTGGTAGCGCGACTTTTCATCGGCAGCGGGGGTGTAGGGTGTCTGCAGGGCACGCCCGGTCTGGCGGGCAAACAAGCCGGTAATGCCCGACACGGCATTCAGGCGCTCGGACAAGGCCCGCGCCTCGGCTTGCACCTCACGCGGCATGAAGGCCTTGGAAATATCGCCTACCGTGCGGCTGTTATCCTGGTAAATCATCTGGGCGCTAACCCAGTAAATCAGCAAAAACCCGAGCTCGATCACCAGCAAGGGAATCAGTGCCGTACGCAGGAAAGACTGCCAGAACCAGCGGTCCAGCCTGACTTTTTGGCTCATAACCCACCTCGCTTCATGATTTTCAGTTTTAAATAACTGGCAAAATTTTAAACAATAATTACAGTATGCCGCATTTGCCCGGCCAGCACCGCACTGGCACCACGCCGTGTACCATCAGCGCAACTCGCCTGCGGCCAACGCTATGCGGGTGCGCTCCAGCAGCTGCTCTGGCGGCACAGCACCGCCAAAATCCAGGCGCTGGCGCTGGCCATGCACCAGGTAGTCCACACCGTAGCAATCCGCCCCCAGCACGGCCACATGCTTGCCCGGCGGTACCAGCGCCGGTAGCAGACTGGTTTCGGTAGCCAGGTCCAGCAGGTCGCCAGCCTGCCAGGCTTCGGCCTGTATCCAACCCATCTGGCCGAAACCGCCAATAAAGCGCAGCGCACGCAAGGACAGGCGGTAAAAGCTGAAATCGCCCAAGGCCAGGTACTGTTCGAAATCCGGGCAATAGCGCAGCAATCTGGCTTGCAGCGCCGCATCCGGCTGCTGCGGCTGCAGCTCGCCCACCAGCGTCATGCGTGCCTGCTGCAGCACAGCATCGGTGGGTGCCTGCAGCAGCAGGCTGACACGCGGGTCGGCCTGGACATTGCGGCAATGCTCGGCCAGGCTGCTCATCAATAGCCACGGGCTGTGGTCCGGCCCCGGCGCAAAAGGCAGCACCGTGGCAAACGGGTAGCCAGGTACCGCCTGCGAGTGGCTGGCCAGTACAGCCGTGCTGCAACGGTGCAACAGGGAAAAGGCTTGCGATACGGGTATTTTCATGAGGATTACACCATGGTGCCGTTACTACAGCTTAGGGGGGTGGCGCAGCCAGGGCAATAAATAGCCCATTAGAATAACGTGGGAAATAGCACCTGAAACACCATTTCATCCCGAAATTCGATAAATTTTCAGCTAGCCTGCCAAAAGCACTTAACGACGAAGGCATAGCGCGCTAGAGTCATGACACCTTACTGACCACCCCAGCCGCCAGCCCACCGTGTACACCCGCCTGCTCCTTTTGTTACTCAGTGCTCCGGTCTGCGCGGCCACCATCACCGCAGTGACTACCGAGTTTCCGCCCTTTCAGAGCGCACAGCCCCAGCCATGGGGCATTGCGCTGGAAACCGCACGTGAGCTGGCCAGACAAAACGGCGATACACTGGATGTGCGCTTCTTGCCCTGGGCACGGGCCTACCAGATGGCGGAAACCACGCCCGGGCTGATGATCTTCTGCCTGGCACGCACGCCACAGCGTGAAGCGCAGTTTGGCTGGATAGGCGAAATTGCCCCCAACGACGTTACCGTCTGGCGCCTGGCCAGCCGCCGCGAAGTCAGCCCCCGCAACCTGGGCGAGGCCCGGGTATGGCAGCTGGGCGCCACCGCCGGCGACGTGAAAATGCAATACCTGCTACAGCAGGGCTTTGTCCTGGGGCAAAACCTGCAGGAAAGCAGCGACGACCTGAGCAATATCCGCAAACTGTTTGCGCACCGCATCGACCTGCTGCCGTTTTCCAACCAGGTGGTCCTGCGCTACCGCAGCGCCCAGGCCGGCCTGGATAGCCGCATGCTGCACCCTGCTTTTACGCTACCAGGGCTGTCGCAGCCGCTATACCTTGCCTTTAGCCCGGGCACTCCGGCTACACAGCTGGCGCGCTACCAGGCCAGCTTTCACCAGTTGCAGAAACGTGGCTGGGTGCAGCGGCTGACAGCGCGCTATCGCTAGCCGCCAAAGTGAAAAGCTACTTTTCACCACAAGGCACCAAAAAGAAAACAAACTTTCCACCTCGTAAACACAAGCACCCGCCGCATACCAGCAAACCCATAAAAATCAGCCACTTGCCCAAAGCACCTGCCCGCTCAAAGCTGGCACGGCCTTTGTATATGTAACGCCCTCCGTAACACACCGGGAAGGCAAACATGTCAACGCCACACATCGTGGTACTGGGTCTGGGCAATCTGCTGTGGGCCGACGAAGGCTTCGGCGTGCGCTGTGCCGAGGCGCTGTACGCCGGCCATACCCTGCCCGCCAATGTGGAAGTAATCGACGGCGGCACCCAGGGCCTGCTGCTGCTGCCCTATGTGGAAGCGGCCGACCATCTGCTGATCCTGGATGCCATCGACTTCGGCCTGCCACCGGCCACGCTGCGCGTCTTCCACAACGACGCGGTACCCGCCTACCTCACTGCCAAGAAAATGAGCCTGCACCAAACCGGCTTTTCCGAGGTACTGGCGCTGGCCGAGCTCAAGGGCGCGATGCCCACGGCCATCACGCTGATCGGCGTGCAGCCAGCCGAGCTGGAAGACTACGGCGGCAGCCTGTCGCCGGCGGTACGCGCCCGGCTGCCCGAGGCACTGGCCATTGCCGTGCAAACCTTGGCGGCATGGGGCGTGCAGGTACAGCCCGCCAGCGGTGACGGTGCGCGCCTGAACGACGCCAGCCTGGACATGACGCGCTACGAAAGCGAACGCCCCAGCGCCGACAGCGCCTGCCGCGTGGGCGATGCGCGCGTGCTGTTTGACGGGGAGCCCGGCTGATGTGCATGGGCACCCCGATGCAAGTCGTTACCCCCGGCTGGTTCAGCGCCCGCTGCCGCGACCGTGACGGCAGCTTGGTGGACATCGACACCCGTCTGCTGGGTGATGTCAGCGCCGGCCAGTGGCTACTGGTGTTCACCGGCGCCGCGCGCGAACTGCTGGACGAGCAGCGCGCCGCCGACATTCTGGCCGCCATCACCGCGCTGGAAGCCGCGCTGACCGGCCACTACCAGCCCGAGCAGCACTTTGCCGACCTGTACCACCGCGAGCCGCAGCTGCCGCCGCACCTGCAGGCGCTGCTGACACCCGATACCCCATCAAGCTGACAAAGCAAGGCCACCCACCATGCAATCGTATATCCCCACTTTCGACAGCGTTGCCACACGCTTGGCCGCACTGGGCTACAGCCAGACCGACGCGGCCAACCTTGACACCCTGGCCACCGCACACCCGCAACTGGTACTGATGCTGAACGCCGACCCGCACCAGCACCCCGAGGTGGCCGACAACGCCATCATCGTGCCCGAGGTGCTCAAAAGCCTGCCCGGCGCCACACCGCACGTGTGCTGGGCCGACCCAGCCGCCAGCCGCACGCTTGCCAGCCGCTTTGGCGTGCTGAAGTACCCGGCGCTGGTATTCCTGCGCGGCGGCCAGTACACCGGCGTCATCGTCGGCCTGATGGACTGGCCGGACGTGGTACACCGCTTTGCCGAACTGTTGGCCGCACCGGTGCGCCGCCCGCCCTCGGTAGGCATTCCTGTGACCAGCCCCACCAGCGGAGCCTGCCAATGAGCACCTTTACCCTGCCCAAAGCCTTCCCCATTCCGGTAGTGGGCATCGGCCCCGGCTCGCAGCCGGCCGACCCCGACCTGAACTACATGCCGCTGCCGCGCGAGCTGGACGGCTTTGACATGCCCTACCTGCCCACCGCCGAAGAAACCGCCCACCTGGGCGACGCCAAGGCGCTGGTGGCCGAACTGATCCGCCGCATGCAGGCGTGGGATGGCACGAGCGAGCCCTACCCGTCGCTGCTGCTGAACGGCCTGGACCGCGACGGCCGCACGCTAGTCAGCCAGCTGCTGGGCGAAGGCGAAGTCAGCGCCCGCGTGCGCTGCCTCAACGGCCACGAGCTGCTGATCCAGGAATCGGTGTTCGCTGGCGTGTGGCGCGTGCTGGAGCTGGACGCCGACGGCCAGCCGCTGGCCGACCGCATCGAAGCCTGTGCCATCCCCGCTGCCGTGTGGCAGCAAGCCCGCGCCTTCGGCCGCCGCGAACTCACGCCGTTCGACCCGGCCGGCGTGGCGCTGATGAACGCGCCGGCGGTGCTGGCGGAAATCGCCGAACGCGCCGCCGCCTACCAGGACGGCGACGAAGACCACGTCATCAACTTCAGCCTGCTGCCGATGACGCCGGAAGACATGGCCTATATCGACGCCAACCTAGGCGGCGGCAACAGCGGTGTGTTCTCGCGCGGCTACGGCAAGTGCCGGGTGATGGCCACCGGCCTGCAAAACGTGTGGCGGGTGCAGTACTTCAACGGCATGAACGCCATCCTGCTGGACACGCTGGAAATCACCCGCATGCCAGAGGTGGCACTGGCCGCCGCCGACGACCTGGCCGACGCCATCGACCGGCTGCAGGAGGCACTGGACTGGCTCACCGGGGAGCAAGTGGCATGAACACTTTTGAAGGCAGCTATCTGGGCAAACCCGGCGAGCTGGCCGACGACGCGCGGCTGGAGTGCAAGATTTGCTGGTGGGTATACGACCCGGCGCAAGGCGACAGCGTTTGGCAGATACCGCCAGGCACGCCGTTTGCCGCGCTGCCCGCGCACTGGCGCTGCCCGGTATGCGACGGCGCGCACGAACAGTTCATGGTGCTGCCATGAACGCGCGCCACAGCAGCACCGGCTGGCTGCAGCACCCGGGCGCCGCGCTGGAGCAGGCCTACCGCCACATTCAGCACACGCGCATGCAGGGCATCCCCATCCTGAACCCGGCCATCAGCGTGGAAAGCGTGGGCTTTCGCCGCTACCAGGGCTGGTGGGCCGGCGTGCTGATTACGCCGTGGTTCATCAACCTGATGCTGCTGCCGGCCGACGCGCCGCTGCCGGATGGCCCGGCCGGCGAAGAGCGGCTGGTGGCGCTGCCGGAAGGCATCATGCCGTTTCTGCCAGGCAGCGAGGACAGCATCGGCCCCTACCTGATGTGCTCGCTATTTTCGCCGCTGCCGCAGTTTGCCGACCAGCAATCCGCGCGCGACACCGCTGCCGAGGTACTGCGCCTGCTGTTCGAGATTCCGGCGCCAGCAGCGGCCACGCCGGCCGGGCCGGACCTGAGCCGCCGCCGCCTGTTCGGGCTGGGCAGCGCATGAACGGCATCACCTTGCAGCGCCAGCACGGCCAGGTGAGCGTGCACTGGCCCAGGTTGGCCGCAGAGCAACTGTTTATCGGCCGCACACCCGCCGACGCCATCGCGCTGGTACCGCAATTGTTTTCGCTGTGCGGCCACGCCCAACAGCTGGCCGCCACCCTGGCGCTGGCCGCCGCCAGCGGCCAGCCAGTACAGGCCGATCAGCAGACCCTGGCCAAGGTACGACTGGAGGCCATCCGCGAAACCCTGCGCCGCTGGCTGCTGGACTGGGCGCCGGCCTGCGGCCAACCCTGCGAGCCCAGCGCCATTGCCGTACTGGCACGCGCCAGCACGCTACAAGACTACCGCCAGCTGGCCGCGTACAGCATTTTCGGTACCGACCCGGCCATCTGGTGCCAGTACGGCCTGCACGGCTGGCAGCAATGGGCAGCCGGTAGCGATAACGCCGCCGCCCGCGCCTTGCAGTCACTGCTGAATGCGCCAACAGAAGCCGTACCGGCACTACGCACGCTGGACCGCACCGCCGCGCTGGCCGCCGACCCGCACTGGCTGGCCGGCCCCTGCCCGGCCTGGCACGGCCAGGCGGTAGAAACCGGCGCGCTGGCACGCTACCAGCCGCTGCTGCAACCCTGGCTGGACACCGGCCACGTTAGCGCCGCGCGCCTGCTGGCGCGCTGGCTGGCGCTGGCCGCCTGGCTGGGCGAGGCCGAACCGGGCGGCGACAGCTGCACACTGGCCGGTAGCGGCCTGGCGCTGGTGGATACCGCACGCGGCCCGCTGCTGCACCTGGCCACGCTGGGTAGCGACGGCCACATCAGCCATTACCGCGTGCTGCCGCCCACGCTATGGCACAGCCACCCGCAAGGCTGCATGGCGCAGGCCGCGGCCAACGGTACGGCCGCACAGGTACAGCGCAGGCTGTTGCTGATCGACCCCTGCGTAAGCTTTACACTTGCCGGTATCGATAACGAGGAATCGCCCCATGCATGAAATGTCGCTGGCCGAAGGCATCGTGCAGCTGCTGGAAGAGCACGCACACACGCAGCAATTCCGCCGCGTCAAACAAATCTGGCTACAGGTAGGCGAGCTGGCCGGCGTAGAGCCGGAGGCGCTGACCTTTTGCCTGGACGTGGTGCTGCGCGGCAGCCTGGCCGAGGACGCACAGGTGCACCTGCTGCGCGAGCCCGGCCGTGGCTGGTGCCTGGCCTGCAGCCAGGAAGTAGCCATCCACGCGCGCTTTGACGCCTGCCCCAGCTGCGGCCGCCACCAGGTGCAGGTCACCGGCGGCGAGGAACTGCGCGTAGCCGAGCTGGAGGTGGAGTAGCGCCTGCCCGCGCCCCTTACCACCCGCACAAAGAAAAGCACAACACCGAACAGAACAAGAAAGGACCCCACCCATGTGTACCGTCTGTGGCTGCGCCGAAGGCAATGTCAGCATCGAGGGCCAGAAACCGGCCGTGAAATACCCGTACCGCCCGCGCCGCGCCGGCGGCCACGCGCATGGCCATCACCACCACCATGACCACGATCACGCTCATGATCACCCGCACCATCACGACCACGCGCCAGCACAGCCGGTAGCGCAGGCAAGCAACGCCGCAGACAGCACACCGGTAACGCTGGCCGACGGCAGCCACCACTACGGCCACGGCCCGGCGCACGCGCACGCACCGGGGCTAAGCCAGGCGCGCATGGTGAAGATCGAGCAGGACATCCTGGGCAAGAACAAGCAGTACGCCACGGCCAACCGCCGCCGCCTGGCCGAGCGCGGCATTTTTGCGCTGAACCTGGTATCCAGCCCCGGTTCTGGCAAAACCACACTGCTGACCGAGACGGTACAAAGGTTGGCCGCCTCCACGCCACTGGCAGTGATCGAGGGCGACCAGCAAACCGCGCACGACGCCGAGCGCATCCGCGCCGCCGGCGCGCCGGCCATCCAGATCAACACCGGCAAGGGCTGCCACCTGGACGCGCACATGGTGGGCCAGGCGCTGGACGCGCTGGCGCTGCAGGACGACAGCCTGCTGCTGATCGAAAACGTCGGCAACCTGGTGTGCCCGGCGGCGTTCGACCTGGGCGAGGCGCACAAGGTGGCCATCCTGTCGGTGACCGAAGGCGAGGACAAACCGCTGAAGTACCCGGACATGTTCGCCGCCGCCAGCCTGATGGTACTCACCAAAACCGACCTGCTGCCGCACCTGGATTTCAACGTCGATGCCTGCATCGCCTACGCCCGCCGCGTTAACCCCGCCATCGAGGTGCTGCAGCTCAGCGCCCGCAGCGGCGACGGCATGGACGCCTGGCTACAGTGGCTGGCCTACGGGCTGATCGAAGCGCGCGCCCAGCGTGCCGAGCGGGAAGCACAGCTGGCGCAGTTGGCCGCACTCAAAGCCCAGGTCGCCGCGCTGGAAGCGCAGCTGGCGCAGGGCTAGCGCATGACGCTGCAACGCCGTTGCCTCTCCGCCCGTGGCCGCGTACAAGGCGTGGGCTTTCGCCCGCACGTGTGGCGCGTCGCCCAGGCGCTGGGCCTGGCCGGCCACGTGGCCAACCACGCCAACGGGGTGGTGATCGAGGTGGAAGGCCCGCCGGCGCAGCTGGACGCCTTTGCCATACAGCTGCTGGCCAGCCTGCCGCCGCAGGCGCAGGTGGATAGTCTCACCAGCCACGCGCTACCGCCGCAAGGCGGGCGCGACTTCAGCATTGCCGTCAGCAGCGGCAACACCGCACAGGTGCGGCTACCGGCCGATAGCGCGCCGTGCGACGCCTGCCTGGCCGAACTGTGCCAGCCCGCTGGCCGGCACTGGCGCCACGCCTTCATCAACTGTACCCAGTGCGGCCCGCGCTATAGCGTGACCCGCGCCCTGCCCTACGACCGCAGCGCCACCACGCTGGCCGGCTTTGCACTATGCCCCGACTGCGACGCCGACTACCAGCAGCCGGCCAGCCGCCGCTTTCACGCCGAACCCACCTGCTGCCCGGCCTGCGGCCCCCAGCTGCACTACCTGGGCGCGGATGGCGCGCCGCAAGCTGGCGACCCGCTGGCGCTAGCGCTGGCCACGCTGCAAGGTGGCGGCATCGTAGCGATTAAAAGCAGCGGCGGCTTTCACCTGGCTTGCGACGCGCGCAACGCGGCCGCCATCGACCGGCTGCGCCAGCGCAAGCACCGCCCGGCCAAGCCCTTGGCACTGATGGCGGCCAACCTGGCCAGCCTGCAGGGCGTGGTGCAGCTGGATACCGCCGCTGCCACGCTGCTGGCCAGCCCGGCACGCCCCATCGTGCTGCTGCCACGCGGCAGCGTGCCCCTGCCGGACGCGCTGGCGCCGGGCCTGGCCGAGCTGGGCGTGCTGCTGCCGCCCACGCCACTGCACCTGCTGCTGTGGCACGAAGCCGCCGGCCGCCCGGCCGGCACCGGCTGGCTGGATGATGCCCAAGCCATGCTGCTGGTGATGACCAGCGGCAACGCCAGCGGCGCACCGGTGGCCATCGATAACGACGAAGCGCTCACCGCGCTGGCCGGCATTGCCGACGGCTTTCTGCTGCACGACCGCGCCATCCACGCCCGCAGCGACGACAGCGTGCTGCGCGTCGATGCGCTGGGCCACGCCACGCTGCGCCGCAGCCGGGGCTACGTGCCGGACGTGCTACCGCTGGCTGCCGACGGCGCCACCGTGCTGGCCACCGGCAGCTACCTGAAAAACGCGCCGGCGCTGCTGTACGGCAACGCGGCGCTGCCTGGCGCCCACGTGGGCGACCTGGCGCACCCGGCCGCCTGCGTGGCGCTGGAGGATGCCATCGCCGCGTTGCAGCTGCACGCTGGCTACGCGCCACAGGCCATCGCCTGCGACAACGGCGAGCACTTTGCCAGCCAGCTGGCGGCACAGTTGGCCACTGCGGCCAACATCCCGCTGCTACGCATTAGCCACCACCACGCCCACATCGGCGCCGTGTGCGCCGAACACCAGCTGCACGGCCCGGTGCTGGGGCTGGCGCTGGACGGCCACGGCGTCGGCGACGACGGCGGCGCCTGGGGCGGCGAGCTGCTACGGGTAGACGGCGCGCACAGCCAGCGCATCGGCCATCTGGCGCCGCTGGCGCTGCCCGGCGGCGACACCGCCGCGCGCGAACCGTGGCGCGTGGCCGCCGCCTGGTTGCTGCAACACGGCCATGCAGACGAAGCAGAACGCCGCTTTGGCCACCAGCCAGCGTGGCCGCTGCTACAGCAACAACTGGCACGCGGCATCAACACCCCGTACAGCAGCAGCATGGGCCGCTATTTCGACCTGGTGGCCGCGCTGGCTGGCGTGTGCCTGCAGCAAGGCTACGAAGGCGAAGCGCCGCAACGGCTGCAAGCGCTGGTGCAGCCCTGCGCGCCGCTGGCCGAGGCCTGGCATATCGATGCGGCCAACGTGTTGCAGCTGGCGCCGCTGCTACGGCAGCTGCTGGCCCAGCCCGACGCCGCCACCATCGCCAGCCGGTGGCACGCCACGCTGGCGGCGGCGCTGACCAGCTGGGTGCTGGCTGCCGCGCAACACCACCACCTCAGCACGGTGGCACTGGGCGGCGGCTGTTTTGCCAACCGCACCTTGCTGGCCGCGCTGCTACCGCGATTACAACAGGCCGGACTGGCCGTGTACCACCCGCAGGCCTTGCCGGCCGGCGACGGCGGTCTGGCCGTGGGCCAGGCCTGGGTAGCACGGCAGATACTGGCCAACAAGGAGACTGACCCATGTGCCTGGCCATGCCGGTGAAAGTGACAGAGCTACTGGCGGGCGACAACGCCCGTGTCGAGGTGGACGGCGTGATGCGCGACGTGTCCATCGCCCTGGTGCCGGGCGTGCAGCCTGGCGATTACGTGATCCTGCACGTGGGTTACGCCATCGGCCGGCTGGACGCCGCCGAAGCCGAAAAAACGCTGGCGCTGATGCACGAGCTGGCCGCCTTGCCGCAGGGGGAGCAGCCATGAAATACGTAGACGAATTCCGCCGTGGCGACGTGGCGCACGGCCTGGCCGCCCGCATTGCCGAGGCGGTACAGCCCGGCCGTAGCTACCGCCTGATGGAGTTTTGCGGCGGCCACACCCACGCCATTGCCCGCTACGGCCTCACCGGCCTGCTGCCGGCGGCGGTGCAGCTGATCCACGGCCCCGGCTGCCCGGTGTGCGTGCTGCCGATCGGCCGCATCGATTCCGCCATCGAGCTGGCGCTGCAGCACGGCGCCATCGTCTGTAGCTACGGCGACTGCCTGCGGGTACCGGCCAGCAACAAGCTCAGCCTGTACAAGGCACGGGCGCTGGGCGGCGACGTGCGCATGGTGTACTCCACCGCCGACGCGCTGCAGATCGCGCGCGACAACCCGGCGCGGCAGGTGGTGTTCTTTGCCATCGGTTTTGAAACCACCACCCCGCCCACGGCGCTGGCGCTGAAAGCCGCCCGCGCCGAAGGGCTGCGCAACTTCAGCGTGTTCTGCAACCACGTGCTGACCCCGCCTGCCATGCAGCACCTGCTGGCCGCCGGCGACGCGGTGCAGCTGGACGGTTTCATCGGCCCCTCGCACGTCAGCACCGTGATCGGCAGCGCGCCGTACCAGGCGGTGGCCGATGCCTACGCCAAGCCGGTGGTGATTGCCGGTTTCGAGCCGCTGGATGTGCTGCAATCGGTGCTGATGCTGGTCGAGCGCATCAACCGTGGCGAGGCAGGCGTGGCCACCCAGTTCACCCGCGCCGTCACCACCGACGGCAACGCCACCGCGCGCGCCGTGGTGGCCGAGACGCTGGTGCTGCGGCCAACCTTCGAGTGGCGCGGCCTGGGCCAGGTGCCGCAGTCGGCGCTGGCCATCCACCCCGACTACGCCGACTTCGACGCCGAGCTGCGCTTCGGCCTGCCCTACCGCCACGTGCCGGACCACCGCGCCTGCGAGTGCGCCGCCATCCTGCGCGGGCAAAAGCAGCCGCAGGACTGCAAGGTGTTCGGCATTGTCTGTACCCCCGACAACCCGCTGGGTTCGTGCATGGTGTCCAGCGAAGGCGCCTGCGCCGCCCACTACCACTACGGCCGCTTTAGCGCGCCGCAGGAGCAACCGGCATGAGCCACTACCCCCGCAAGCTGGACATCACCCACGGCCGCATCGACATGACCCACGGCAGCGGCGGCCGCGCCATGGCGCAGCTGGTAGACGAGCTGTTCGCCCCGGCCTTTCGCAACGACTACCTGGCGCAGGGTAACGACCAGGCCATCCTGCCGCCCCCCGGCGGCCGCCTGGCCATCGCCACCGACAGCCACGTGATCTCGCCGCTGTTCTTCCCCGGCGGCGACATCGGCAGCCTCTCGGTGCACGGCACAGTGAACGACCTGGCCATGGGCGGCGCCACGCCGCTGTACCTGAGCGCCGGCTTCATTCTGGAAGAAGGCCTGCCGCTGGCCGACCTGCAGCGCATCGTGCACAGCATGGCCGCCGCCGCCCGCGACGCCGGCGTGCGCATTGTGACCGGCGACACCAAGGTGGTAGAGCGCGGCCACGGCGACGGCGTGTACATCAGCACCACCGGTATTGGCGTGGTGGCCGACGGCGTGCAGCTGTGCGGCAGCCAGGCACGGCCGGGCGATGCGATTCTGGTATCCGGCACGCTGGGCGAGCACGGCATGGCGGTGATGAGCCAGCGCGAAAACCTGGGCTTTGCCAGCCCCATCGTGTCCGACAGCGCCGCGCTGCACACGCTGGCGGCGGCGCTGATGGCGGCCAGCCCCGGCCTGCGCCTGATGCGCGACCCCACCCGTGGCGGCCTGGCCACCACGCTGAACGAGATCGCGCGCCAGTCCGGCGTGGGCATGCAGCTGCAGGAAGACGCCATTCCTCTGCAGCCGGCGGTGCGCGCCGCCTGCGAATTCCTGGGCCTGGACCCGCTGTACGTGGCCAACGAGGGCAAGCTGATTGCTGTCTGCCCCGCCGCCGAAGCCGACGCCGCGCTGGCCGCGCTGCGGGCGCACCCGCTGGGCCGCCATGCGGCCAACATCGGCCAGGTGGTGGCCGACCCGCACCACTTCGTGCGCGTGCGCACGCCGTTTGGCGGCGAGCGCCTGCTGGACTGGCTGACCGGCGAGATGCTGCCGCGCATTTGCTAAGCCCCGTTACAATACGCCCATGCCCCTGAAAGACACGCCATGAGCCCCCAAGCTACCGTTTTGCTGGTGGACGATGAAATCCGCTCGCTGGAAGCGCTGCAGCGCACGCTGGAAGACGACTTCACGCTGTTTACCGCCAGCAGTGCCGACGAGGCGCTGGCCATCCTGGAAAGCGAATTCATCCAGGTGATCGTCACCGACCAGCGCATGCCGGACATGACCGGTGTGGCGCTGCTGCGCCGCGTGCGCGAGCGCCACCCGCAGGTGGTGCGCATCATCCTGTCCGGCTACACCGACAACGCCGACATCATTGCCGCCGTCAACGAAGCCGGCATCTACCAGTACCTGCTCAAGCCCTGGCACCCGGAAAGCCTGCTGCTCACCGTACAGGGCGCCGCCGAGCTGTTCCGCCTGCAGCAGGACAACGAACTGTTGAACGTGGAGCTGAAAACTTCGGCGCCGTGGCTGCAAGGCCGGGTGGACGGCAAGCGCCGCGAGCTGAAGGCCCGTAACGCGATGGCCAACATCACCCGCGCCGCCGGCAGCCCGCTAGACAAAGTGTGCGAGCTGCTGGAACGCGTGGCCGGCTTCGACATTGCGGTGCTGATCGAGGGTGAATCCGGCGTGGGCAAAGAGCTGCTGGCGCGGGCGCTGCACTACGCCAGCCACCGCCGCGACCGCCCCTTCGTGGTGGAAAACTGCGCCGCCATGCCGGAGCAGCTGCTGGAAAGCGAGCTGTTCGGCCACAAGCGGGGCGCCTTTACCGGCGCCTATCAAGACCACATAGGCCTGTTCCAGCAGGCCGACGGCGGCACCATCTTTCTGGATGAAATCGGCGAAACCTCGCCCGCCTTCCAGGCCAAGCTGCTGCGCGTGCTGCAGGAAGGCGAGATCCGCCCGGTGGGCAGCCCGCGCCCGCTGAAGGTGGACGTGCGCGTGGTATCGGCCACCAACCGCAAGCTGGCCGAGCTGGTGCGCGAGGGGCGCTTTCGCGAAGACCTGTACTACCGGCTGTCGGCGTTTGCCGTCACCGTGCCGCCGCTGCGCGAGCGGCCGGCCGATATTCCGCTGATTGCCGAAAAGCTGCTGGACGACGCCCGCCGCCACTACCAGCGCCCCGGCCTGACGCTGCTGGCCGACGCGCAGGACGCGCTGCGGCTGTACCGCTGGCCAGGCAATGTGCGCCAGCTGCGCAACGAGCTGAACCGCATGCTGGTGCTGGCCGACGGCGACGCGCTGGGCGCCGAGCTGCTGTCGCCCGAAGTGCTGCAGGCCGCTGCCGAAGAACAGGTGGCCGAGCTGGCGTTCCTCGCCGGCATCGAGGGCGACCTCAAAACGCGGCTGGAGGCGCTGGAAAAGCGCATCCTCAAGGAAACCCTTACCCGCCAGCGCTGGAACAAGACCCGCGCCGCCGAAGAACTGGGCCTGTCGCGGGTAGGCCTGCGCAGCAAGCTGACGCGCTACGGGCTGGAATGACATGACGAGCAAAACCCTGGTCTGGCTGCAAAGCGGCGGCTGCGGCGGCTGTACGCTGTCGGCGCTGTGCGCGGAAAGCCCCGACTTCTTTACCGCGCTGGCCGACAGCGGCATCCGCCTGGCCTACCACCCGTCGCTGACCGAAGCCAGCGGCGACGAGGTGGCGCCGCTGCTGGCAGGGTTGGCCGCAGACGGCATTGACATCCTGTGCCTGGAAGGCTCGGTGATGCTGGGGGCGGACGGCCGCTTCCACATCAGCGGTGCCGAACACCAGCCCTACTACCGGCAGATCGCAGCGCTGGCCGCCCGCGCCCGCTACGTGGTGGCGGTGGGCACCTGCGCCGCCTACGGCGGCATTACCGCCGCCGGCGACAACCTCACCGGCGCCACGGGCCTCGCGTGGCAGGGCAGCCAGCCCGGCGGCCTGCTGGGTAGCGGCTTTGCCGGCAGCAGCGGCTTGCCGGTGGTGAACATCAGCGGCTGCCCCACCCACCCGGGCTGGGTGCTGGAAACGCTGGCGCTGCTGGCCGCCGACGCGCTGGCCGCCAGCGACCTGGACCCGCTGGGCCGGCCACGCTTCTACGCCGACAAGCTGGTACACCACGGCTGCGACAAGAACGAGTTTTACG
Source organism: Vogesella sp. XCS3 (assembly GCF_020616155.1). NCBI lineage: Bacteria > Pseudomonadati > Pseudomonadota > Betaproteobacteria > Neisseriales > Chromobacteriaceae > Vogesella > Vogesella sp. XCS3. The sequence goes on from NZ_CP085530.1 coordinate 1,455,952, forward strand.
AATTCAAGGCCAGCGCCGAGGCGCCCGGGCAGCAAGGCTGCCTGATGGAGTTTGTCGGCTGCAAGGGCACGCAGGCGCACGCCGACTGCAATATCCGGCCGTGGAACGGCGAAGGCTCCTGCCTCACCGGCGGCTACCCGTGCATCAACTGCACCGCGCCCGACTTTGCCGACCCCGGCCACGGCTTCTTCGACACGCCCAAGATTGCCGGCTTCCCGGTGGGCCTGCCCACCGACATGCCCAAGGCCTGGTTTGTGGCGCTGTCCACGCTGTCCAAGTCGGCCACGCCCACACGGGTGAAGGTTAACGCCACACAGGACCGCATCACCATGCCACCGTCGCTACCCAAGAAAAACACCCCATGACACGACGCATACTGGGCCCGCTGGGCCGTGTGGAAGGCGACCTTACCCTGACGCTGGAGCTGCAAGACGGCAAGGTAGCCGCCGCCGAAGCCACCAGCGGGCTGTTTCGCGGCTTCGAACGCATTCTGGTAGGCCGCCAGGCGATGGACGCGCTGGCCATCGTGCCGCGCATCTGCGGCATCTGCTCGGTGTCGCAGTCGGTTGCCGCCGCGCGCGCGCTGGCGCAGCTGTACCACGTGACGCCGCCGGCCAATGGCGAACGCGTCACCAACCTGATCCACGCGGTGGAAAACGTGGCCGACCACCTGTCGCATTTCTACCTGTTTTTCATGCCGGACTTTGCCCGCGACGCCTACGCCGGCCACGGCTGGCACGCGGATATCCGCGCCCGCTTCAAGGCGGTAGAAGGCAGCGCCCACGCGCCGATGTTGGCCGCACGCGCCACGCTGATGCGCTTCATGGGCACGCTGGCCGGCCACTGGCCGCACACCATGGTGATCCAGCCCGGCGGCGTCAGCCGCACCGTCAGCGCCGCCGAACGCGTGCGGCTGGGGCAATGGCTGGCAGCCTTCCGCCGCTTTCTGGAACAACACACCTACGGCGTGCCGCTGCAGGACGTGGCCGCCTGGGACAGCCCGGCAGCGCTGGCCGACTACGCCAGCCGCCAGCCGCAGGCCGACCTGGCGCGCTTTCTGCTGCTGGCAGACAGCCTGGGCCTGGCCACGCTGGGCCGCTGCGACGCGCCGCTGATTGCCGGCCCGGCCTACCTGGAAGGCGAAGGCAGCAGCGCCTGGGCGCCGGCCGGCGTATGGCAGCAAGGTAAAACCGACATACTGGATACCGCGCTGATCCGCGAACACAGCCGCCACGCCTGGCTGGTGGACTACGGCCCCACCCACCCGTTTGACGACGACACGCTGCCGGTGCCGGATAAAACCGACGCCTACAGCTGGAGCAAGGCACCACGGCTGGGTGGGCAGCCGGCGCAAACCGGCGCCATCGCCCGCGCCCTGCTGCGCCGCGACCGGCTGACCACCACGCTGGTGCAGGCGCAAGGCAGCACCGTGTACACCCGCGTGCTGGCACGGGTGCGCGAAATGGCGCTGCTGGTGCTGCAGATGCAGGCGTGGCTAGCCGCCATCGAGCTGGACGCGCCGTTCCAGACTGCGCTGCCGGCGCACCCGCTGTACGCCCGCGGCGAAGGCCTGACCGAGGCGGCACGCGGCATGCTGGGCCATTGGGTGACGCTGGACGGCAGCCGCATCCAGCGTTACCAGATCATTGCGCCCACTACCTGGAACTTCTCGCCACGCGACAGCGGCGGCCAGCCCGGCCCGCTGGAAGCCGCCCTGCTGGGCACCGTGGCCGACGACGCGCAAGCGCTAGCGGTGCAGCACATCGTGCGCAGCTTCGACCCGTGCCAGGTGTGCACGGTGCAGTAGAGGACCCCATGCCCGACAAACTCATTAGCAGCGCCGAAGCCACCCGCCTGGGTGGCGAGCTGGCCGAAGAAGCCTGGATAGACGTGATACGCCGCATGGACCAGGTGTACACCGAGCTGGTGCAATCGCAGGAAACGCTGGAAGCCAAGCACCGCGAGCTGGCCGACGCGCACCGTTTTACCGAAGGCGTGCTGGAAGCCATGACCGACGTGATGGTGGTATGCGACACGCTGGGCCAGGTGCGCCAGGTGAACCGCGCCATGGTGTCGCTAACCGGGCTGAGCGAAAGCCTGCTCACCGCCTGCAAACTCACCGACCTGGTGCCGGGCGAGGCCGAGCGCGAGCTGCTACTGCACAGGTTGGCCGCAGGCAATGCCGAGGGCAGCGATATCGAAATTGCGCTGATCGCCCACAACGGCGAATCGATACCGGTCACCTGGAATGTCAGCGCGCTGTTCGACGGCGAGCGCCGCTACAGCGGCTTTGTGGCGGTGGGCCGCCCGGTGGGCGAGCTCAAACGAGCCTACGCCGAGCTGAAACAAGCGCACGAGGCGCTGAAGGCGGCACAGGCGCAGCTGGTGCAGGCCGAAAAAATGGCGTCGCTGGGGCGGCTGGTGGCCGGCGTGGCGCACGAGCTGAACAACCCAATCAGCTTCATCGTGGGCAACACCCACGCCATGCAGCGCTACGCTGGCAAGCTGCAGCAGTACCTGGCCGCCGTGCACGCGGCCAACCCCGACGCGGCCACGCTACGCCAGCACCTGAAGATCGACCGCCTGCTGGCCGACCTGCCCTCGCTGCTGGACGGGCTGATGGAAGGCGCGCAGCGCAGCAGCGCGATTGTGGACGCGCTGAAACGCTTTTCTGCCATCGAAACCGACACCCGCCAGCGTGTGAACCTGGCCGAAGCGGTGCAGCGTGCGCTGCACTGGGTAGGCCAGGCGGCACCGCACCGCGTCGATGTGCACTGCCACGGGCTGGATGGCGCGCAGTGGGTCACCGGCTCGGCCAACCAGCTGCAGCAGGTGCTGGTAAACCTGATCCAGAACGCCTACGACGCGGTAGAAACGCAAGCGGCACCCGCATTGACACTAACGCTGGCCAGCGGGCAACACCAGGTGAGCCTGAGCGTGGCCGACAACGGCCCCGGCATTGCCGCGGCCAACCTGGCGCGTATCTTCGACCCGTTCTTTACCACCAAACCGGTGGGCAAAGGCACCGGCCTGGGCTTGTCGATCAGCTACGGCATCGTGGAGCAGCACGGCGGCACGCTGTCTGCGGCCAACCTGCCAGAAGGCGGCGCCTGCTTTACGCTGACGCTGCCGCAAGCAGGCTGACCGTGGCAAGGAGAGCGGCACCGGGTTAAGCCCCTGGCGCCGCGCGCAGCATGGCGGCGCGACATGACGCTACGATGGCCGTTAGTATGGCTGTTCCGCCACTGCGGCCAACCTTGGCACCACCGCCATGACCACCATGCTCACCTTCCCGCCCGCCGACAGCGACGACCTGACCGCCATCGACAGCCTTGTCCGCAACGCGATGGCCGAGCACTACCAGCGCCACCAGCTGGCCTGGGATAGTGCCGCCTTCCGGCTGCGCGCCGCCGACACCCGCTTCCACTGGCTGCAGCTGGGTAACACCCGTGTCGGCATCATCGGCTACCGGCCAGAAGCCAGCGCCGTGTATCTGGCCGAGCTGCACTTGCTACCGGCGTGGCAAGGCCGTGGTCTGGGCGCACAGGCGCTGGCCTGGCTGCGACAGCAAGCCGCCGGGCATAGCGAGCTACGGGTACGCACGTTTCACGACAGCCGCGCGCTGGGCTTTTACATACGGGAAGGCTTTAGCGTGGTACGCCAGGATGGCGTCTTGCTGGGGCTAAGCTGCCCGCTGCCGCCAGCGCCTTAGCAAAAGAAAACGGCCTGCATGGCAGGCCGCACAAGGCAGAAACGCACGGGACAAAACCTGAAGAACGGCGGCCACTGTAGCGCGCTGGCGTGACAGCGCGATGACACCCCGCCAGCAAAGGCGGCTACCGGCTGGCGCACCATAGTGCAAAGCCGCTTGCCAGCCGTTGTAACGCTAGCCGTTACAGCTCAGCCCCATCCCCTTGAAAAACAGCCACTTGCCCCGCCTGCCAGCCTTACCCGGGGCTGGCATGCTTCCTGCAGTGCCGCCACCATGCCCGGGCTAAAACGGGCAAGACACGCATCCACCTGGAGACACCAATGACCCCGACCCGCAGCTTGCTGGCTGGCACCCTTAGCCTGGCCGCCCTGCCCGCGCTGGCCCACACCGGCCACAACGATACATTTAACCTGCTGACCGGCATGGCACACCCGGTAGGCGGGCTGGACCACCTGCTGGCCATGGTGGCCGTCGGCCTGTGGGCCGCAGCCCACCAGGGCAAGGTACGCCTGGCGGCACCGGCGACTTTTGTGCTGGCCATGCTGGGCGGCTGCCTGCTGGGCGCTGCCGGTATCAACCTGCCTGCGGTAGAGCCAGGCATTGCGCTGTCGGTACTGGTGCTGGGCCTGATGGTAGCCGCCGGTAGCCGCGTGCAGGCCAGCATCGGCTTACCGCTGATTGCCGCCTTTGCCCTGGTACACGGCCATGCCCACGGCGCCGAAGCGCCGGCCGGCAGCCTGGCCGGCTATATGGCCGGTTTCGTGCTGGCAACCGCCGCACTGCACGCTGGCGGCCTGGTGGCTGGCCACACCCTGCTGGCCCGCGCCAGCCTGTGGGTTCGCGCTACCGGCGCCGCCATTGCCGCCAGCGGTGCCTGGCTGCTGGCGTCCAGCCTGTAATTCTGTTGCCGGCCGGGCTTGAAAACGGCCGGCGCATGCCTATCTAGCCAAGGCTGGTTGTACCCCGCGCGCAGCGCCTGCCCGACGGGCGCTGCACGAGTGGTATTGCCGCTCACACTCCTCCATCCAAACCTGGTTGTTATGCATGACAACAGCCGGGCAGGCCGCCCCCGCGCCTGCCCGGTATTTTTTTGCCCGCCCCTGCCGCACAGCTGGCAGCCAGTTGGCCGCACCCACTGCAAAGCCGCTTACCACCCCGCCGTAACACCACCAGCAAAACCAAGCAAAAACAGCCACTTGCGCACACCATCAAGCTGGCACGCTTCTTGTAACAGGCTGCCACCCATGTTGTAACCACCCCCCTATAAAACAGAATAAGGCAGAGACCACGATGGAGACTTTCTACCAGGCCATGCGGCGCCAGGGTGTTACCCGCCGCAGCTTTCTGAAGTTCTGCAGCCTCACCGCCACCTCGATGGGCCTGGGTTCGGCATTTGTGCCGCGCATTGCCCAGGCACTGGAAACCAAACCGCGTACGCCGGTGATCTGGCTGCACGGGCTGGAATGTACCTGTTGCACCGAGTCGTTCATCCGCTCGGCGCACCCGCTGGCGAAGGACGCCATCCTGTCGCTGATCTCGCTGGACTACGACGACACCATCATGGCCGCTGCCGGCCACCAGGCCGAAGCCATCCTCGAAGAGATCATGGCCAAGCACAAAGGCGAGTACATCGTGGCCATCGAGGGCAACCCGCCGCTGAACGAGGACGGCATGTTCTGCTTCCCCGGCGGCGAGCCCTTCGTGGAAAAACTGAAGCGCGTATCGGCCGACGCCAAGGCGCTGATCGCCTGGGGCTCCTGTGCCAGCTGGGGCTGCGTGCAGGCCGCCAAGCCCAACCCCACCCGCGCCACGCCGGTACACCAGGTGATTCTGGACAAGCCCATCATCAAGGTGCCGGGCTGCCCGCCCATCCCCGAAGTGATGGCCGCCGTGATCACTTATATGGTCACCTTCGACCGTATTCCGGAGCTGGACCGCCAGGGCCGCCCCAAGATGTTCTACGGCCAGCGCATTCACGACAAATGCTACCGCCGCCCGCACTTCGACGCCGGCCAGTTCGTGGAAAGCTGGGACGACGAAGGCGCGCGCAAGGGCTACTGCCTGTACAAGGTGGGCTGCAAAGGCCCCACCACCTATAACGCCTGCTCCACCGTACGCTGGAACGGCGGCGTGAGCTGGCCGGTGCAAAGCGGCCACGGCTGCATAGGCTGTTCGGAAGATGGTTTCTGGGACAAGGGCTCGTTCTACGACCGCGTCACCAGCATTCCGCAGTTCGGCATCGAGGCCAACGCCGACCAGATCGGCATGACGGTAGCCGGCGGTGTGGGGGCGGCCATTGCCGCGCACGCGGCGGTCAGCGCCATCAAGAGCACGGTGCTGAAAAAGCAGGACCTGAAGCCGCTTGACGACACCCAGAACAAGAACAAGGAGAACGTGTAATGGCCTACCAGACCCAAGGCTTTACCCTGGACAACAGCGGCCGCCGCGTGGTGGTAGACCCGGTAACGCGCATCGAAGGCCACCTGCGCTGCGAAGTGAACCTGGACAGCAACAACATCATCACCAACGCGGTATCCACCGGCACCATGTGGCGCGGGCTGGAAGTGATCCTGAAAGGCCGCGACCCGCGCGACGCCTGGGCGTTTGTGGAGCGCATCTGCGGCGTATGCACCGGCACCCACGCGCTGACCTCGGTACGCGCCGTGGAAGACGCGCTGAAGATCAATATCCCGGCCAACGCCAACCTGATCCGCAACCTGATGCAGGCCGCGCTGTACGTGCACGACCACCTGGTGCACTACTACCACCTGCACGCGCTGGACTGGGTAGACGTGGTGTCGGCGCTGAAAGCCGACCCCAAGAAAACCAGCGAGCTGGCGCAAAGCATCTCCAACTGGCCGCTGTCCAGCCCCGGCTACTTCCGCGACCTGCAGTCGCGGCTGAAGCGCTTTGTGGAAAGCGGGCAGCTAGGCCCGTTCCGCAACGGCTACTGGGGCCACCCGGCGATGAAACTGCCGCCGGAAGCCAACCTGATGGCGGTGGCGCACTACCTGGAAGCGCTGGATTTCCAGAAGGAAATCGTCAAGATCCACACCATTTTCGGCGGCAAGAACCCGCACCCGAACTGGCTGGTAGGCGGCATGCCGTGCGCCATCAACGTGGACGACACCGGCGCGGTGGGTGCCATCAATATGGAACGCCTGAACCTGGTAAAACAGGTAATCGACCGCACCATCGAATTCTGCGAGCAAGTCTACGTGCCGGACGTGATCGCCATTGCCGGCTTCTACCCGGAGTGGTTCAAGATCGGCGGCGGCCTGGCCAGCCAGAGCGTGCTGTCGTACGGCGATTTCCCCGACAAGGCCAACGACTACAGTGCGGCCAACCTGCTGCTGCCACGCGGCGCCATCATCAACGGCAAGTTCAGCGAGATCCACCCGGTAGACCTGTACGCGCCGGACGAGATCCAGGAGTTCGTTACCCACAGCTGGTACAGCTACGGCGACGACAAGAAAGGCCTGCACCCGTTTGATGGCATCACCGAGCCCAGATTCGAGCTGGGGCCGAACCACAAAGGCACCAAGACGCGCATCGAGTCGCTGGACGAGTCGGCCAAGTATTCGTGGATCAAGTCGCCGCGCTGGAAAGGCCACGCGATGGAGGTAGGCCCGCTGGCGCGCTACCTGATCGGCTACCATCAGAACAAGCCGGAGTTCAAGGAGCCGGTAGACGCGCTGCTCAAGCACTTCAACGCGCCGCTGGACGTGATGTTCTCCACCAACGGCCGCACCGCCGCGCGCGCGCTGGAATCGGTGTGGGCGGCGCGCCAGATGGCCAGCTTCTACGACCAGCTGATCGCCAACATCAAGAACGGCGACACCGCTACCGCCAACGTCGAAAAATGGGACCCGTCCACCTGGCCGGCATCGGTGAAAGGCGTGGGCTTTACCGAGGCGCCGCGCGGCGCGCTGGGCCACTGGCTGAAGATTGAAAACACCAAGATCGACAGCTACCAGTGCGTGGTACCCACCACCTGGAACGCCGGCCCGCGCGACGACAAGGGCCAGATCGGCGCCTACGAAGCCTCGCTGATGGGCACCAAGATGGCGGTGCCGGACCAGCCGCTGGAGATCCTGCGCACGCTGCACAGCTTCGACCCGTGCCTGGCCTGCTCTACCCACGTTATCGGCGATGACGGCGGCGAGCTCGTGAAAGTACAAGTGCGCTAAACGCATCGGGTTGGCCGCATGCGGCCAACCTTTGGCCCCCAGACCCGGCTGCCGCCACCGCACACCCCGGCGGCGGCCGGATCGCCGGAATGGCCCGCGGCGGGGGCTGCAATCCCCTGCCGCGGCGCTGCCGGTTCATTCAGAGCAGCGGCCACGGCCACGCTACTGCAGCACGTAGCGGGGGGGTGGCACAGACTCAGGAGCAAGCGATGAAAAGCTATGGTTTTGACGGCAACGCCCCACAAGGGCTGGGCCGCAAGGTAACGTCGGTTTACGTGTATGAGGCGCCGGTACGGCTGTGGCACTGGGTGACGGTGCTGTGCATCATCACGCTGTCGCTCACCGGCTATTTTATCGGCAAGCCGCTACCCAGCGTGCCGGGTGAGGCCACCTTCCGCTATGTGATGGGCTACATCCGCTTTGCCCACTTTGCTGCCGGCTACGTGCTGGCGGTGGGGCTGGTGGGGCGGCTGTACTGGGCCATTGTCGGCAACCACCACGCGCGCGAGATCATTCTGGTACCGGTGTGGGACAAGGCCTGGTGGCAGGAATTCTTCTTTGAAATCCGCTGGTATCTGTTTATCGAGCGCTACCCCAAGAAGTACATCGGCCACAACCCGGTAGGCCAGATCGCCATGGCCAGCTTTATCTGGGCCACGCTGTTCATGTGCGCCACCGGCTTTGCGCTGTACGGCGAAGGCACGGGCGATGGCAGCTGGGCGCATACCGCCTTTAACTGGGTGATTGTGGCCTTTGGCAACAGCATGGACGTGCACAGCTGGCACCGGCTGGGCATGTGGGCGATTTTGCTGTTCGTGATGATCCACGTGTACGCCGCCATCCGCGAGGACATCATGTCCAAGCAGAGCATGGTGTCTACCATGATCAGCGGCTTTCGCATGTTCAAGGATTAGGGCTGGCCGTGACAGCGTCTTGCTGTCACGCAGGCCCTGTAGCTACACGCTGGCCCGCCTGGCGGTGCCGGCAAACGATAGTTGTAGAGTGTGTGGGTAAGTTGGGCCGGGGGAAACCCCGGCCATTTTTTCAAAGGTTGGCCGCATGGCACACAAAATCCTTACCGCCCGAACCCCCATCGCCCCGGGGCGCTTTTTACACAGCCGCTTCTTGCGGCCTGCCGGCCTGACACAAACCGATGCCGCCAGCCGGCTGGGGCTGTCGCGCCGCCGCCTGAACGAAATCATCCAGGGCCACCGCGGCATTACCCCCGATACCGCGCTGCGGCTCTCGCTGCTGTTTGGCCTGCCGCCGCGCTTCTGGCTGGACCTGCAAGGTGACTGGGACCTGGCGCAGGCAAGGCGCAAGCTGCAGCACGCGGCTTGATACTCAGCCCCCGGCCGGGACACCCGGCCAACGCAATGCAAGCAGATCAGCGGTACTAAGCCGGCAAAACGGGTACAGGATGCTTTCTTCCTTGCTATGGTGCTGCCATAGCTGGCGTTGCAATACGCCAGCCAAGGGGGCGCATACGGCTTCATCGCGCTGCTGTACGGCCTGGTACAGCGCTTCCATCAGCTCGCGCAGCTGCTCGTGTTCATACCGCATCACTTCGGTGGGCCCGTTCTGCTGGCCATTTAACTGTTCGTACAGCGGGTACAGTACCTGCTCTTCGTCGGCAAAATGGCTATCCAGCTCGGCACAAAAATCGTGGCAGGCTTGCTGTGCCGGCACCCAGTGCTGCTGTGCTATATGGCACTGCAAGGCCTGGAACAACTGCTGGCAATGGTGGTGTGTCTGTATCAGATAGTCTTCTGGTTTCATCGGGTATCCAGTGTCCTGGTAGCCCTGGCAGCACCGTGCTGTACGGGCTGATTTCAGTATTGCACTGCGGGGGCACCCGCAACTGACGCGGATCAAATACGGGCCCACCTACCCGCACAGCATGAGAAAAACAGGCCAGCACAGGCCTGCGGGGCAGACTGTGCTACCATGCGGCCTCGTATTTTTCCGTTTCCCGCCTGCTTTACCCGATGTTCTCATCGCCCAAGCATCGCCTCTGCCCTTTGGTCGCGACGTCTGTTCGACGCACATAGAGTCCAGCTCGTACCGCACCAAAGGTTTGCCATGCCAGGCTATACAGTAAAAACCCAGCACGTTCGCGTGGCTGGGGCCCCCGATCTCGTCATCCGTTCCTTGCTGGACAACCAGCAGTACGCCGACCCGCTAGGCGAAGCCGCCGCGCTGGGTATTTCCGAAGCCAGCTGGCCGCTATTTGGCCTGGTATGGCCATCTGCACAAAAGCTGGCCGACCTGATGCAAGACTGGGAACTGGGTACGCAGCGCATTCTGGAAATTGGCTGCGGACTGGGGCTGGCCAGCCTGGTGATACAGCGCCGTGCCGGCAATATCACCGCCAGCGACTGCCACCCGCTCACCGCAGGTTTTCTGGCGGCCAACGTGGCGCTGAATGCGCTGCCGCCGCTGCCCTACCTTACCGGTAACTGGGGGCACAGCAACCCGGGCCTGGGCGAGTTTGACCTGATTATCGGCAGCGATGTGCTGTACGAGCGCGACCAGCCACTGACCCTGGCCGCATTTATTGCCCTGCATGCCGCCCCAGCCGCCCAGGTCATCATCATCGACCCGAACCGTGGCAACCGCAGCCTGTTTCACCGCCAGATGGCCTTGCTGGGCTTTACACTGAGCGAAACCATGATCGAAGCCCCGTTGTGGGACGGCACACCCTATCGTGGCCGCCTGCTGCACTACCAGCGCAGCCTGCCACCAGCCAGCGTGTGCTAGCCCATGCAAAAGCCCACCGCAAAGGTGGGCTTTTTACTGTCAGGCTGGCTTGAACGGATACTAGCCTGGGCTCACAACAGGCGCCTTGCTTTGCAAGGCACGCCCCTGTACCGGCACGGTTGCCTCCTGCTGCGAGGGCTCCGGGTCTACGCTGAGCCAGCGCTTGATGCTGAGGCCGCCGGTAATGGTGGCGCTGGCGGCATCCTTGCACGACAGGCATACCGGCTTGCCGGTGCGTTCGCGTATCGCCACATCCACACGGGCACCATGCAGCACCTTGGACTTGTCGCGTTGCCATTCCAGCAGTGTGTTGGCCAGGTGGCGGTAGGACGGGTCTTTCATGCCGTAGATATCACGATAGGCGGTGAGCCACAGCTCGCCGGCCTCGTCCTCGTTCAACACCAGAGGCTGGTAGGCAATGGTCACCTGGGCGCCATTATTCACCCAGTCGGCCAAGGCCAGCGCATTCTCGTTTTTCAAGCGGACACAACCATGGCTACGCACCCCGGGCACGCTACCTGGCTGGTTGGTACCGTGAAAGCCCAGGCCCAGACGCGGCTCGCCAAAACGGATGAATACCTTGCCCAGCGGATTATCCGGCCCAGGTGGTACTTCGGTTTTCACCGGCTGGCCTTTTTTGGCCATTTCCGCCTGGATGGACTTGGGGACATGCCAGGTCGGGTCACGGTGAATACCGGTAATGCTGTAGCTGCCGGTAGGCGTACGCGTGATCTGCTTGCCCACCGCTACCGGGTAACTGCGCAGCAAAACGCCATCCTGATACAGCAACACACGGGTTTGCGGCAGGTTCACCACCAGATGCTGGCCCAGGGGGGCGATATCGACATCCGGCTCGGGGGTGGACGCCCATACAGTGCTACTGATGAAGGCAAAGAGGGCAAGGCTGGGCTTGAGTGTCAATTTGGTACTTTGAACAGGTTGCAATAGCGAGGATGGTAGCAGATGCAGACCGATTTGTTGTATTGCCATGCGGCCAACCGGGCACCGTGCGTTTTGCTGTGGTTTCTGCGACAATTGCCGCCTTTGCCAACGCATTTTGACTTTAAAAAACAATGACTCAACAGCAACAAATCGCCCAGATCGAATCCCTGGACCATGAAGGACGTGGTGTTGCCCACGTCGAAGGCAAGACAATATTTATCGAAGGCGCACTGCCTTACGAAGTAGTTACTTACAGCAGCTTCCGTAAAAAACCCAGCTACGAGAACGCGGTAGCGGTAGATGTGTTGAAAGACAGCTACATGCGCACCCAGCCATCCTGTCCGCACTATGGCGTATGCGGTGGCTGCTCCATGCAGCACGTGGAGTTTACCGCCCAGGTGGCCATCAAACAGCGCGTGCTGGAAGACAACCTGGCCCGCATCGGCAAGGTTCGCCCGCAAGTGGTCATGACCCCTATCGCCGGCCCGGCCTGGGGCTACCGCCACCGCGCCCGCCTGTCTGCCCGCCTGGTAGAGAAAAAAGGCGGCGTGCTGGTAGGTTTCCATGAAAAGCGCTCCAGCTTCATCGCCGACATGAACGAGTGCCACATTCTGCCCAAGCACATCTCGGCGCTGATTACCCCGCTGCGCCAGATGATTTACCAGCTGTCCATCAACAACCGCATGCCGCAGGTAGAAGTGGCCGTGGGCTCGGACGTGGACATCCTGGTGTTCCGCAATATGGACGCCATCACCGATGACGACTTCGCCATCCTGAAAGGCTTTTCCGACCAATACAGCCAGCCAGGCCGCCCGCTGCAAATGTGGCTGCAGCCCAAAGGCCCGGAAACCTGCTACCCCATCTACCCGCTGGACGCACCACGCCTGACCTACCGCCTGGCCGACTTCAACGTGGAAATGCCGTACTACCCCACCGAGTTCACCCAGGTCAACCCGGACATCAACAACGTGATGGTCGCCCGCGCCCTGCGCCTGCTGGACCCGCAAGCCGGCGAACGCATTGCCGACATGTTCTGCGGCATCGGCAACTTCACCCTGCCGATCGCCCGTAGCGGCGCCACCGTGCACGGCATGGAAGGCAGCCAGGCGCTGGTAAAACGCGCCGTGGAAAACGCCACCCACAACGGCCTGCAAGACAAGGTGAGCTACGAGATGGCCAACCTGTTCGACGTGACCGAAGAATCGCTGGCAGCGCTGGGCAAGTTCGACAAAATGCTGATCGACCCGCCACGCGACGGCGCCATCCAGCTGGTAAAAGCCTTTACCGAGGAAACCGCCCCACAGCGCCTAGTGTACGTATCGTGCAACCCGTCCACGCTGGCACGCGACGCCGGCATTCTGGTCCACACCAAGGGCTACACGCTGAAATCGGCCGGCATCGTGAACATGTTCCCGCACACCGGCCACGTGGAGTCCATTGCCTGGTTCGAAAAAACCAGCCCGTGCAAGACCCATGCCGAAGTAGCGGAAATGGAAGCGCGCGAAGAAGCCGAGCGCGACGCCGCCCGTGCCATCGCCATTGCCGCCCGCGAAGTGCGAGAAACCCAGCTGGCCGAGCTGCGTGCCATCGAAAAGGCCGAAAAGCAGGCTGCCAAAGCCGCCCGCACCGCCGAGTTCCAGGCCCGCACTGCGGCCAACGCGGAAAAGCGCGCCGCTTTCGAAGCCCGCCAGGCTGGTGGTGATGCGGGTAGTGAGCAGGCGGAGTAAGCACCAAGGCGGCAGCTACAGAGTTCCGTCACTAGGCGACTGTTCCGATAGGGCCACCGACTGCATTAGATGATTTTTGTATCGCTCGACCCCAGTTTTACCCCAGAGCGAACCATGAAGATTCATCTAACTGATAGTGCAATCGCTAGACTAAAGACCCCGGTTGACCGTGTTGAGTACAAAGACACGAGGCTTCCGGGGTTTACTTTACGCGTAGGACGAAGGGCGAAGGTCTGGTACTTCCGGTCTACCATCAATAGAGAGCGTGTCAGCGTTAAGCTTGGAACATGGCCTATCGTGAGCGCTGACTTAGCAAGGGCGCGTTGCACTCACTGGCTTCAACTGAACAGAGATACCTACGCTCTTGGTACTAGCACTGCCACTTCAAATCCCGCCCCAACACTGCCCACCACACCAACGCTCCAAGAAGTGTACGAAGAGTACACAAAGTCAAAGCAATTAAGATCGACCACGCTTGCTACCTACGGCAAGACATTACGGCTATATCTTTCGGCCTATATAAATCAGCCTCTCACAGCTTTGACATCGAAAACAGTAAGAGCTATATACTCTGGACTAAAAAGTAAAATCTCAGTTGCCAAGGCGAATGCTGCTTTATCTCTCATTAAAGCACTATGGCGCTGGTGGAGTGCTACACAAGAAATTGAACTTCCCGATATTTTCACAGCACTAGCCGCATCAGGAGAAAAGAAAAAAACAAAAGCAAAGGATGACGTATTAATTGATAGTCAAATTCAAGAACTCGGAAGAAATTTAAACAAGCTCAGAGAACAAAAAAAGAATTTCATCCTCACAGGGCTTTATACAGGGCTTCGTCTATCAGAACTTCTAAGACTCACTCCTTCATCCATCGACCAAAAATGCAAAACCATCAAAATTGACAACACAAAGAATGGGAAACCACACACTTTACCGATTAGCACACATCTAATGAATGTCCTAATTGAGCTATGTAAGGGCAAGGCTAACAGCACTCCGTTGTTTCCAGCACAAGCTAAAAATTGGTGCTCCAGCATATCAAAATTAGTGAACATACCCTTCTCAGCACATACACTGAGAAGAACTTTTGCATCACAAGCAACCAAAATAAACATCAACGCCTACACCATTAAAGCACTTCTAAATCATCACGCAGGCTCTGACATAACTCAATTGCATTACATTAGATTAAATGTAGACGATCTCAAATCGCCAATGCAAAAAATCTGCTCACACATTAACAACCTAATATACAACACCAGCAATACTGACGAAATACACAAAACACCTATTTAACACACTACATCTGCTTAGCCAAACACAGAAAAATCAACAGCTTAAAAAATAAAACCCCTATTTATTGCAGCTTTCCAATCGGAAAAATACAATATTTAGGGGTCATTTATGAAGAAAATCAAGACTTATTATAAGAAATCAATGCCTCGAAAACTCTAGGCTCAATTCGACTCTTGTACTTATGAGCCAAATCAGATAGAACCTTGTTCTTTTTCGCACCATTGACACGAGACAAGGCATAGTTAATTTCCGGAGGAATAAGACAGCAAGTCTCAGCAGAGTACACCTTATATCCACCAGAAAACAAATCTTTATCAACATGAAAGTCTTCTTCATCACATCCAACTTGAGAATGCCACCATTTGGCGAAATTCTGAAAACAAAGGAACTCATCACTAATCCCAGTCCCCACATAAGACAGATTATTTTTATAATTAAAAGCAGTCGCCAAATAAATCCTACTTTTCCATGCCCGATAGCACTTGGCACAATCTTTGGGAGTGTACTCACCATGTCCTACATAACCCAACCCGTTAATCACCCGATCAAAAGGCGACTTAAACTTCCTGCTAATTAGCTTGGAATTATCGATCTCCAAATAAACCTTAGAACCAGTTTGAAAATCTGCAAAGACAACTATAGATTTATTTTCGTCAACCCACTCAACTACCTCAGCATAATTTTCATATTTATTCTTAAAACATTCACCAATCCAGACAGACATAATTCAATTCCAATGATTATAAACAGTTGCCCTACTAAAACCAGTCTCCCGCTGCACTTCAGACTTTGAGAAGCCTAAAACCTTCAATCTCTGCACTATTATATATGTTTCATCCGCTTTGGAATTCAGACCAACGAGACCAACATTGCCAACCTTAGCATCTGGCGCGTAATTATTTACGAAGTAGTCCATTGTGGGCTTATCAATAAAGACAAATTCAACAGGAGCGTTAGAGCTTGCGTCCCGCAACTTTGTACGCAAGCAAAACTGATACGCTGCTTCAAAGCTATTGAATACCTCAATCGCATCAATGATATTTACTGGATCACCCCCGAGAAATTGGCAAACCTCTTTTAGATGTGACTTTACTTCCCCATTGAGTCTTGAAACACCTAGCCAAATTGCCTTCTGAAAACCATTTCTATATAACTCAATATCATGAAAACCTTGGGTTTCAAGCTCGTGCTCAGAGTACCCATGTACATTAGCGCCTCCAAAAATATTGAGCCCATGACTAACATAAGCCGCTCTAACGCCAACACCTGAAAATACCCCATCAGCGATAGACTTAAATTTACAATCGAGTGCACCTGACTTATTCGCATTAGTAGCGTATATAAAATCACTAGTGAGCAACCGCTTGGACTCCTTACATATATCTTCAAAAATTCCATTTTTTGCGATACTAGACAAACCAGCTCGTTTTTTTAGAATTGCATGGCACAATATTCTTTTTGAATCATGCCTATTTCTAGCTGCATCTGGCTGTAAGATATCAGGAGCAGACTCCAGCTCCATTCCATACCACTCGCATGCAACTCTAGCAAATGGAGAATTTACAACATTTGAAGACATGAGATAGAAGTCTTTACAGAACCTAGCAATTTGCATAATAGGGCTTGGTGCATAACCATGAATAACAAACCCCCCGCCAGAAACCCGACTTCGTATAAGTGGGCAACCAGCCAGAGCAATCCATATCGCATTCTTCGTATGTTCATCACCATTCTGATAATCAGAATAGAAGCTCTTTAACCTTTTCCTATCTTGTGGAAACCAGTATCTTTTCTGCTCAAATCGTTCCATTTCGACAGGACGAAGATAAGCAAGCCAGCGATGATTCTCCACAACTCTGACAGAAACCCTAGCACTCAAAATAGGAGAAGGAACCTCATCAACAAAAATGACATATTCCCCCAAAATCTCTGAAAACGTGCCATCCAGTAATATACGCTTACCAATCATCTCAAGAGCTTTATGAGTCAAGACAATTACATGCCTTTTGGAAGAGTCTCTAATAGCCATAGAAAATAGCTCAGTGACACTTGGTTCACCATCGTGACTTACCAGCCCATAAATATTGGATAATCCAAAGCTCCTGCGGAGAATATTTGCCGTTTGGTGAACCATCTGCTTTGTTGGCATGGCAAGGATATACTTACCCTCAGTCGGGCTATCAGCAATATTTCGCATGACGTTATATGATTTACCACTACCACATACACCAGTAATAAACTTTATTTTTTTCTTTCTACTCATATACCTTACGTATCTTACTCGAAGCCTAGACCCAACAGGGTTAGTGTCTAATTTTGTCTAAAAGGCTTATAGAGAAATTTAGACAAAACTATAGCCATGCAAAAGCACTATAGGTTTATTGCCAATGCAATCTAGAGCTCAAATTGGATAACAACGCCCTCCGCAGGAGTCGCCTCGCCCGGCGAATTCGGGCGTAAATAACTACTACATAAAATCTTCCCACTCCTCATCGAGGCTAATCAGAGGAGCGCACCAATTTCAAAGAAAACCTATGCGAGGTCAGTGAGGACCGCATCATAGTTCCATCATCAAAAATTTGGCAATAAAAATTTCCAGCAAATTTATTTAACAGGTATCAAATATGTTTTGTTAAATAAAACTCCTCTCTAATTCTAAACATAGGTGTAAATTAAATATCGCCATCATTGTCATATTTTGATGAAAAATTAATCGCAATATCACAAAAAGCTATAGGTTGGAAAGGAAACGTTGCGATCTGGAATATTGAATTGAATTGATTTTTTTTAAGGGAAGAGGATTTTTGAACAGAAAAGTCCCAGATTTGATGCTGGATTCCCAAGGTGGGTTAGCGGTGCAGACTATTGGAAGTCACCGCTGAGCGGTGCATAGTGAGGGCTTTGGAAGGGAGAATGACATGCCGAACAACAGAAAATGCATATAAAATATCTGATATGCAATTACGATAGCATGATCTAAAGAGGGCCTAGGGTGGATATCCTAGGTGTCAGTTGTAAACTTTGGGGAAAGCGCTATGTATTTCTTTTGTTGCTTAGCAAGAAGGATGTATGCTATCCAGAGCAAATCACAATTTCGAAATATCAATAGGCAAGGTGATATCTCACAGGCTTAACTTTGCTAGGATGCGCTGTACTTGGAGTAGAGACCATACTCCTCCCTTGGCTGCTTTTATTCCCAATAGATTAAGCTCTTGGACCATAGCTCGTTGTGATAGGTGCCTAGCCTTCATCCCCACAAAAACACCTCTGAGTCTCTCTGAAAACTCTTTAGATGCTTTTTGACGATCTTCTATGTTTGGTTTCAGGTTCTGTGAACCTGCCTTACCAAGTTGAACGCCTCGTGCTTTAGCTGCTGCCAACGCGGCTTTCGTACGTACACTAATTTGATCACGCTCCCATTCTGACATCACTGCATGCATCTGGATCATTACTTTGTTAGCCTGTGGCATATCAGCAGCAACGAACTCAACACCGGTTTCTAGCAATCCCGAAACAAAATGAACATTCCTGGCCAATCGATCAAGCTTAGCTATGACTAGTGTTGCCCCATGCTTTTTGCACTCCCCAAGGGCCGCTTTTAGCTGGGGGCGTTTATCGATAGCATTTGCGCCTTTAGCAGTTTCTATCTCTTGAAATTCATCTATCAGCTCCCATGCGCCATTAGCTAAGAAACTGGCTACCGCCTGTCTTTGCGCCTCAAGTCCAAGACCACTAAGTCCCTGCTTCGTAGTGCTCACTCTGTAGTAAGCCACACACTTTCCGACCTTCATATCGCCTCCGACTACAATATAAAACGTTCATTTAATATGTAGTCATATTAGTCAACAAGAGCAGGAATGTAAATGTCTACGGGTAAATAAAAAAAACGACCTCCAAAATGAAGGTCGCTTCACAAAATACGGAGTCAGCTGCTTAACCATTCAACGTTTACTGAAAAATGCCTGACTAATATTTTCGAACCACTAGAGTGGGGATGCGTACTGGAAAATGAAAAATCTGTGATAGGCTCACATTTACAACAATAGGTTTTTGGCAATAACGAAAGATGCTCAAACCACTTTTTCATCTTAGTCACAATCCCCTGCTCTTTAAAATAGACCAAAAAACCAAGATATATTTGACGGCCTGTAGCATACCTATCTAATAGTTGATCCATTCCACTTTGAAGGTATGCAACACCATCCCAAATCTTTGCCTCACCATACCATTTCATGGCACTGCGTTGTTTAGGTTGAACGAGCATATCAACATGACCGCCTTGCGTTGGATCTTTCATAGCCACATAACCGCTTCTTTGTAAGCAAGAAACAATCTCTATCGATAACCTGTCTTCTCCATCTTCCGATCGTTCTTTTTTACCAGCCTCCAAGCTAACGATTATTTCATCAAGCTCTTTATAAAGCCTAGTGATAAAAACTTCCTCTGTTTCAGGGGCTATTATTTCCATAGTGCGTATCAGATCTACCGCTCCATACAGCGAGAGAAAATCTTCAAGGTCATGTCGCATTAGAATTACCTTGCAGATTACAAAGCAGCTGAAAGTCATCCTTGGACAATAAATACGGAAAAATCATGCTTGCTGCTGCTTTGGGTGAGTAGACTCTGGAGCCAAAATATAGATCAACCCCATTAATAACAGACTCTATATCAGAGTGACTAACATCGAAGCAATCATCATCATCGATTAGATGAAATTTTAAATCAAACAAGTTATTTTCAACGCAAAGAAAATCTATAATAATTTTCCAGAACTTTTTCTTATCAACACCAGCCGAAGCCATGACCGCTTCCAACTCGTACGCAGGAATATACAGTGGCTTGCAGCCAAGATATTTCAGACAGAGTGCAAAAAGGACCTCAATCTGTGGGCGACGATGCCCATAGTTTTTTGTGAGCGTTTCCCACAAAAGAGGGTTGTCTTGTTGACTAGACATATAAAGCTATTCTGTGTAGCGCGAATGCAAGTTCATTAAACGAACCCTGGGAGCTTAAAACAGCACAATGCATACCCCCTTGCCGGTGAAGTTGCTTACGAGTGCCTAGGATCTCAAATTCTACTTGACTGACAGTTTTAGTAGCTGCGCTGGGCAACCATGTCACTCCAATCTTAAAGGGACGAATTCCACCTCCAATAGCAGCCTTACCTTGTATATGGTAACCTTCATTTCTTAGATCAAGCTGACCAGGTTTTAGTTTTTCATCTCGAACCACACCAGTATTACATTCAAACTCCAGCCTATGAATAACCCCTTCATTTGGCTGCTGATAAATACCCTCGATAGCCGGATAAAAATCTATCATGCTTAATTTAGAAAAAGATGGGCAAACACCCCTGAGCTCAGTAATAAATGACGCCTGCAACTCATAGACGCTTTCTTCAAAAGTATACTTTTTATTATCAATAATAACATACAAAATGTCATTATGACTATCGTAAATGACACTATCAAAAACGGTAACTCTAACATTGGTTTTAATTCTAACAACAGAATCAGGAGTCCACAATTTCCTCTTTGTTTCAGGAATCAAGTCATTCCCAGAAAGTACATGTGTTTCGCCAGCCATTCTCGTACGGCAAAATGTATATGAATAAAATCTACCGTCATTTCTCTTATCAATTAAAGCATAGTTCTCGCTACCAAAACTTAGCGCAGTTTCAATAGACATACTTGAAACTTTTAGACCTTCAAGCTCAGCAATAAGATGCTCATTTGCATCAAAAGCGAAGATGGATTTATTGCCGAAACAAACAACATCCCGCAGCAGATCTAAGAAGAACACCTGCTCATTGCTATTTTTCGCAAAAATTTCATCCCATGACCTAGCTACAGGCTTTTTATGCGCCTTTAAAAAATCACATAGCAAAGAATGGGAGATGTGCTTTCTTACCAACTCAGCTAAATTTTGAGGAATTGAATTTGTTCTAGCATTCACGGCAGAGCTCCAGCAATTGATGTATTAGGTGCGATTAACATTTCTTATCATGGTGACAAGCACCTTCAGGCACACCCAATGAATGCCCTCATCATACCAAAGCCTTTGATCTTGTTGCCATGTTTAAGTGCTAGAATCCCCCAGTAGGATCCCAAATTTTGACCAACACAGAGCTGGACAAGCGTATACAAAAGTTCTTTTTGCACCCATAGCACATCGTGAACATGTTCCCGCACACCGGCCACGTGGAGTCCATCGCCTGGTTCGAAAAAACCAGCCCGTGCATGACCCACGCCGAAGTAGCAGAAATGGAAGCACGCGAAGAAGCCGAGCGCGATGCCGCCCGTGCCATCGCCATTGCCGCCCGCGAAGTGCGTGAAACCCAGCTGGCCGAGCTGCGTGCCATCGAAAAAGCCGAAAAGCAGGCTGCCAAAGCCGCCCGCACCGCCGAGTTCCAGGCCCGCACTGCGGCCAACGCTGAAAAGCGCGCCGCTTTCGAAGCACGCCAGGCTGGTGGTGACACCGCTAGCGAGCAGGCGGAGTAAGCACCAAGGCGGCAGCTAAACGCTGAAGCCAAATACTGAGGACAGCACCGGTTTACCCCGGTGGCTGTCCTTTTTTGTTGGCTGCTTCAGCTCATCACTGACAGGTCTCTTGCCTGATTGGGCAAGGGTTTGCGGGGGAAGAATTACCCAATCATTCCCCAAACCCTTTAAAAGGTTGGCCGCATGGGCAAAGCGCTGCCGGCCATACTGCTTACGGGGTAATGATCTCGCGCCAGCTGACCCGGCTTACCACCCGGTTCAGCACCTCATCCAGCTCCCCGCCAGTGCCACCTGAGGTCAGAGACAAGCCCAACGATACACGGCTGCCGGTTCTGATACGCGCCCTGCCTAGCGAACCGGCGGTACGCTTGCCCACAATGCGGCTGGCATTCGTCTGACTGCCGAGTGCACTTTTAACCAGCGGGTCATCAAAGCGCGGCTTGGCAAACACACCACCGGTACGATAGTTCAACCGCAGCAAGTAACCGCTGTCTTTACCGACCTCGCAGGCATTGGTGGCTGGCGCCGCAGGAATATAGGTTTGTACTTCCAGCCGCTTTTTGTAGTAGTCCAGCGCACCCACCACCCGCTCGCCAGAGGTAGGCAGGTCGATGTACCAACCCAACCAGTAGCTGCCCGCGGCATCGCGCTCGGCTTGCGGTTTGTCAAACGCCGGAAACGGATAGAGCTTATCGGTGCTACCGTCCGGGCGCAGAGTTTTGACAGCCGTACGGGCACGGCCGTTTTCATCACATGGCGAGCTGGCAATGGTGGCGGGCGGGTAAGCCAGCTTGTTATCCGAGCCTTGCCGATAGGTACCGGCCTCTGCACCAGTCAGGGTGATATCGGTCAGATACTGCGCCAGCAGCTCTTTGCGCTGGCAAATGCGGCCACCGTAGTCCCACAGCCCGTAAATGGATTGCTGGCTATCCTCGCCCTGGCAGCTGCCACCCAGCTTGTCGCAGTTGTCCAGATAGCGGCCGGTACCCACATACACCATCAAGCCCGGGCGGCTAGCTGTCGCAGTCGTCTGGGGGTAGTCCGGATGGGGTGCAACAACCGGGGCCGACATGATGGGCTGGACTTGGCCATTCGGGCCCAAGGCACGATACAGCAGCACCGGGCTGGTCTTGCCCCAGTCAGCCGGTTCTTTGGCAGACAAGTCAAACTTCCACACGTTGCCCAGCAAATCGCCTGCGTAAACCAGGTCTATCGTGCCGTTATTGTCCAGATCATAAGTGGCAATATCGGAAAGGCCATTACCACTGCCGGCGGCTGCCTGCAGACGCCAGTAGTTGCTGCCTTCGCCCCAGCTACTGATGCCACTCTTTACCGGCAAGATGAATAATGAAGCACTGCCCTGCTTGCTGTTGTAGCCATTGGGGGCCAACACATAGTCTTGGCCATCGTTCAGGCGGACTATTTGCGGTGTCAGGCCATGCTGCTTGCCCATGTGTTCGCTGTGCTGGCTGCCAAACTCCCAGCGCACCAGTTTTCTGGCGGTACTCAGATCTTCGGTCACCTGTGCTGGCTGGGTGATATCCAGCAGGAACATCGCCTCGCCACCCCGCCCCAGCGTGCCGGCCAGATAGGTGGCTACCGTCTTGTCTGTCTGGTTCACCGCCTCTGCCACGGATAGCGCACCATCAACGTAGTAGCTGTGCTGGTCTTTGTAGTTTTGCTGCGAAAGATTCTTCAAACGGGGCAGCAAGAGTGAGGGAATATAGGCAAAACGCTCTTCCCCCGTACTGGCATCAAAGGCATGCAGCATGCCGTCGTTTGCGCCCACATAGACCATGGCCGGCCGGTCTTGTGCTGCCTTGATCTTGTCGGATGGTGCGCCCACGTACACGGGTGCCGACCCGATGATATCCCCCAGCAGTGTGGTTCGTTGGCGATAGCCACTATTGCCTTCGAGGTCACCACTCCCCCGCAGATAGTCCACCAGGCTGGTATCCAGGTTGCTCGTCAGGCCGGCGAGTTTGAGGTGATCCCAGGTAAACGGACGTGCCAGGCTACCCGTACCGCCACCGCCCATCAGAATGACACGGCCCTTGCCTTTGCTTAGCTTGTCTGCAGCATTCCATTGCTGTGCCCCAACGGTAACAGAGCTACCCGTCTTGGTTAGCTTGAAGGCGCGCAAACTGCCTGTCCAGTTATCTGAATCAAAACCCGCCTGAAAATACAGCGCACCATCACTATAGACTTGCTGACTCATGCCACCGGCTGCCTGCGAGCCGGACATCTGGGTGATCTCGTTCAGTGCATCCAGCAATCCTTTGCGGAATTCGTCCGGGTTGGCCGCTGCGACAAACCTACCGCGAGTATTGACTGCGGCATGCAGCAGATCATCGATTTTGTTGATCTCTGCCGAATTAGGGGCTGGCCAGCTTTTGCTGCCTGCGGCCAACAAGGGGAGATCCGCCACCGGATCCAGCGTGCCTTTCAAGCCCAAAGACAAGCTGAAGGTCGTCATATGCTGCCAGGTTGCCGGGTTTTGCGTGGTTGGCCGCACGTTATTGGGCTGCGACGTTTTCAGGTCGTTCTTCCAGTATTTCATTGCCACATCTGCCAGCGTATTGCTGTGGGCATCAGGGTATGGCGCATCACTGAAATTATCGGTGTTACCGACATTGATGCTCTCGTCACTCCAGTAGCCATCCGTAGTCAGAATGGAAAACGCCCGTCGGCAGCTGACCCCGTCATTCCAGTAGTTATTCTTGAAATTTTCTCCAGACCACTGCAGTGCCGAGCGTAGCGGCGTACCCTGCTGATAAAGCTGTAAATTCAGCAAGCTATCAAAAAAATCTGTACGGTTTTGCCCGGTAAACCCACCGCTTGTTGGCACAGGAAGGTAAGAATTCCCATCCCGATTAATTGTGACAAAGCCTACACGGTACTCGGACCCCAGTTCGGAAAATGCCAAGGCGGTGCTGGCCTTGGCCGCCAGAATGCGCGAGCGGTAATACTGGAACCAGATGGCAAAATTGCGTGCTTCATCCGCAACGCTACGCCCCCAGGGAAACTGGTCGATTTCTTTCCCTACATCATCCTGCTGGCTATTCACCTGTGCCAGGTCGGTACGGTAGGCTTTGCTGCCCTGAATCTGGTAGCGGATATAGCTTTTGCGATCCTGGGCAGACCCCGTGCCTTTGTAGACATAAAACGTCATGGGCCAATAGCTTTGGCGCGTTATCACATCCCGCGTATCTGTCCAGTCACATGCGTCGTGGGTCTGGCAGTAACTCGGATTTCCAACACTATGCAGGGAATTCTTGGTATACCAGCGCCCCCAAAGAGACTGTCGCCGGGTCAGATTGATGACATCTGCCCTTTGGTACGCCGGGTTGAAACTGGCTGACTCAGGGTCATCGTAGCGCCCCTGCGGGGCATAGACCGAACCATCCGCATTGACCCAGGGCTTATAGGTCTGCAGTGGGTTGTAATACACGGCATTGTTGTTCGATGCACGCAGAAAGACTTCATAGATATTCAGCCCGCTTTGTGCCGGCATGTAGTACTGGTTCAGGCTGGCGTAATTACTGCCGCCATACACCACATTGTTATTGCTCGGCGGGAACAGGTAGCCGCTAGGGCTGCCTTTGGGCATATAGCTGTCGGGCATGATGTCCCACATCATCGAACCGGAATCATCGATCTGGTACATGATTTTCGGTTCTACCGTTCTGGTTGCCGTCAGCGGGGCAGGAGGAATATCCAGGTTACGGGCTGCGGCAAACGAAACCAGGCTCGATAACAAGAGTGCTACCAGGCGGAGCTGATGAGTAGAAGACATGAGCAGCGCGGCAATGAAGCCGAGTCAATAAGATTTATCGATATATGTCAAATGGTATCACCTATGCAGCATTAATGACGATGCGAATTACAAAAAGATATAGTGTCTCACCCAGCCCTACTCGCCTGTCGCTGGCTCGCACAACTCGACAACCTGACAAAACAAAACCCCACGCTATAGCGTGGGGTTTCCAATCACATCCAGAGCAAAACGCCTTCTTTACCCAACTCTCAGCAGCCGCGGTGGCAAGTCTGACGCCGTGTGATTAGTCGGCAATGATCTCGCGCCAGCTTACCCGGCTGACCACACGGCTGGACGAGCCCAGCTGGTTACACTCGATGGTACCGCTGACACCGGTGTTGCAGAGCACCAGCTTGTTCTTGTTGCCGGCCAGTGTTACCAGCAAAGAACCACCGTAGTTGACGCCTGTGGATAGCGATTGCCGGTTTGCCTTGCTGTCCCGGCTGGTGACGCGGCCATCGCCATCGGTATCCATCAATGGCTTGTCGGGCGCGGCACCATTGCTCAGGCTGACGATGGTGCGGAATGACGCCTCGCCTGCTGTCGAACACTCCTGCCGCAGACGGATGCTATCCACCACCACCATATCGGTTTTCAGTACCGACATATAAAACGGCGACGAGACGACCTGCTCGTTGGTAGTAAGCGGGATATACCAGCCTTTCTGGTTGGCCGCCATGCTACTGGTAGAGGTGCGCGAGTAACCGGAATCCGATGATGGCGTGGCATGGGCCAACAAGTTGCGCGGGTCGCCTACTGCGCTGCCATTGTCGTAAATGCCATAAATAGCGTGCCCGGTAGAGGCACGGTCTTGCTCGTCGTAATTGATACCGGTGCCAAACACGACAACCTTCTGCCCCCCCGCAGTCTTCATCAGTACAGGCGCGGCGGTAATGGGTTGGCGGCTCCCCAGCGTGGTGCCGCTCATGGTGTAGGCGGTAAACAGCGGGGTTGCACCCAGGGCCACGTTCCAGCTGGTGGGCGAGGCCGCGCTGATATCGAACTTCCATACATTGCCGTTCAGGTCGCCAGCGTAGAGATAATCCACGGTACCGTTGCCGTCGTCGTCGTAGGTGCTGACATCGGTAATGCCGTTTGGCGCATACAGCGGAGTACTAGACGGCGTGACCGTAAGCTTGAAGTAGTTGTCATTCAGTACCCAAGCTTGCCCGGCTGGCTTGTCCAGCATCAGCAGAAATACGCCCGCATTGCTACCCGTCTGGTTGATGCCGTTACCCAGCACCGCCGCCCAGCGGCCATTATTGAGCTTTACCAGCTTGGGCAGCGTCATCATATTGCCCAGTGTGCTGTCATTGGCCGACGAGAATTCCCAGCGTACGTTGGCCGCATTCATGCTGGTGGGGGTTGTGACGTCAATCGCGTAGATACTGCTGCTGCCGTAGCCGTCGGCCTTGGTAATGCCTCGGCCCGAGGCGCCAATCAGCAAGGTGGCTGCCTGGTTATTCAGGCAAACGTCCTTGATTACCGGGCTGCCATCATGCAGGCGTACGTACTCGTAGTCTTTTGCGGCCAACTTGGCTGCTTGCGGATAGACCGCAGAAGGCATGAAAGCAAACAGCTCTTTGCCCTGGTCTGCCTTGACCTTGTCGCCGTAGTTGAAGATATGCAGGAAACCGTCGTTCGCCGGCACGGCGTAAATGGACGGCCGCGCTTTTGCCGCTACAGAGAAGGTACCGCAGCCACTGATATCGACAGGCGCACCACCAAACGCCACCTTGGCCAGCTCGATTGGCCCCAGGCGGGCACTGCGGGTGCGATATGCCTTGCTACCGCTATTACCCGCATTGGTATTGTCGCCCATCAGATAGGCCAGACCGTTTGCATTCAGGCCGGTCTCGCTTTGCAGATAGCTGCTGGCGCTACTAAAGCTGATGCCCGTTTCATTGGTCTTGTTGTAGGCGTAAATATTACGGCCGCTGGCCGTGGTACCCAGTTGGGCCTCCAGCTTGGCCTTGGTGCTCCAGTCCAGGGAAAGGGAGCCGCTGTTCAGCACATTATTGGTCAGCGTTACCTTGTACGCCTCTACATCACCGTACCAGTCGGTGCTGTCGGTAGACGAGCGCTCGAAGGTGGTGCGGAATATATGGCTGCCATTATTGACATTGTTAGTGCCGGATGACACCGCCAGGCCAGACAGCGACGGCTTCACCGCCAGGGCTGCGTAGCTAAAGGCACGGTTCAGCGCTTTTACCAGGGCTTCCGGGTTGTTGGCGGGGGCGTAGTTGTCTGGCACGCCGTTGGGAAACGCACTGATGGTTTGTAGATCGCTGGACCATTCCGACTTCACGTTAGGTGTTTTGCTGCCGTCGTTGTCTTCGAAACCGCCCCACTTGGCCGCCAGGTAAAACGAGTTCGTGGTTTCGGATTTGTACGAGCCGCTTTCCACCACGTCGATCATGAACGCTTTGACGTGCTGCTCGCCGGATTTATCGCTACGTATATCAAATACATTGCCCCAGTACGCCAGGGCGGCAATATAGCCGGGCGAATTGGTAGAGCCGATATTGTCTGTACCACCACTACGAACGGTACTGAGCAAGGTGCTGACATTCAGGTCAGTATCATCGCTGGGCTTTCTGGGGGTTCCCCAGGTAGAGCCTGGCAAGTCCACATCGCCGTGTACGTTGACATCACCCAGATAGATAATGAAGTTGTTCTGGTCGGAGCTTTTGAGCGGGTCGTCCCAATCGGTAATGACAGGGAAGCTGTCTTTCTGGTTATTGTTGGTGATATTGGTGTAGGCGCTAAGGTTGCCCTTGTTGCGCAGGTAGCGCTGGGCCGCGTAATACAGCTCGGCGGCCGGGTCGTAGGATTTGTAGCCACCCTCACCAAAACGGTTCAGATAGTTCACCACGCCGCTATTGCTCACGCTACTGTTACTCGCATCGGTAGGGTCGGGGTTGGTATAGAAGACACCGGTTTTCGGGTCCCACTCGCGCCCCAGCGCAATGGTATTACCACCGTTGGTGGTAACCGTCTGGTAGCAGCCCGGGTATTTCAGCCGCGCGCGCAACACACCACCATCACGGTCGTAGCTGCTATCCAGCAGATAACTGAACACCCCTACCCGCATGGTTTTGGCGTACTTCTGGATCAGGCCTTCCGGCTTGTAGTCCACCACACCTGTAGACGGCGTATACAGTGTGCAGTTACTACCCATGGCAAAGCTGCTGGACTGCACGCAGGCACGTACATTCAGATCGTAAAGCGTGGTGTCACTGAACGACTGCCAGCTATAGCCGTTCCAGCGTTGATACGCTCGGGTAAGGTTCAAAGAAAAAGGGTTGGCGCTAGGGCGCGCCAAGGTAGCACTTACATTCTGATAGTACGTTGACGTACTGCTGTGCCCTGACAACAGTGGCAAATAGCCGCGAAAATCACCATAGCTACGCGAGGTATCGCCATAACCGTGCCGTGAAAAACGCAGAATCGTCTTGCCGGTGATTTCTTTTACCCGGTACCCACCGGTCAGGGTTTTACGGAAGATATCGGTAGCGGTGCCTGCCGCCCAGTTCAGGAAGTTGCCCGACCAGTAACCATCGTTACACGTACGGTAGGTACTATTATTTACCTTGCTTACCGGGTTGAAATAGTTCACCCCAGCTGTACTGTCATTGGTGACGTAGCTGTAGCACAGGCCAGAGTCGAAATAGCCCAGATACTCGTTGCTCGTGGTGTAGCCCGTCTGGTAGGCCCAGCCGGCAGTAGGGAACTCGATAGACAATGCCAGCAGCACATTGGGGCCGTCGGTATCCCCCGTACCGGCCAGCGGCGAGGTACTGGATGGCACAATAGCGTGGGCAAACCCAGCCAGCATGCAAATGGCGGATAGTTTCAGTCCGTTAAAAAACGATGTCATATCAAATCCGATAAGAAGCAAGGAAGCTAGCCAAGCTGCTTCATCGTAGTCGATAAGATCACGATTGGAAATAGCTTATAGAATGCAGATACAAAAACATAAAAATAAATTTAACCACGCGGCCATATTTAATAAACTTCCAATAGAAATGGCACCAGTTTATATAACTGGTGCCATTTCCATGAAACATCGCGTCACGTTTTTTATGAATCAATAACCAAAGCGTAGCGCTCGACCAACTGACAAAGTATTGTCACAGACTCAGGCCATCACTGGCGCTAGTAACATACACGTACCTGCATGATGATATGCCCCACAAGGCCCCGGCGGCAGACCGATGGTGCACTGCTCATGCGCGAGACTGCCGTCAGACACCAGCCACGCTGCGCCTGCCTGCCAAGCAGGTAAGGTGAACAAGCGAATGCCACACACCTGCCGCTAGTCCTGAATTACCTCTCGCCAGCTAACCCGCTTGGTGATACGGGAGGTGCCACAAGCGACAGGGCCGATAACGCTGCCGTTATAGCTAAGATAGCACTGGTTGCCTTGCTTGAAAGTATTGCGCCGAATCAAACCGTAGGAACCCGCCAATGCAAGGTTACCGGGGCCGCCAATACCGGCAGCCAACTGGCGTGCCTTTTCTTCCGTATACCCACGAGCCATTAGCTCCGCCACTAGGGCTTGTACTTCAGCAGTCAGTGGCGGGTTGATCACCCCCACCAAAGGCTTGCCGGTCAGACTAAAGTTATCGTATGGATAAGTGACATACTCGGACTCGCAGGCATCCGTACCTGACTTGCGGTAGTCGGTTTCAAAGATGACGCGGTTTTTACCGAACACCTCTAGGTTCACCACGTTTTCCTGCGGCAATTCCAGATCAACATAGAAACCCAGCTTGTAACTGGACAGACTATACGATGTCTTGCCATCCGGGCTAAGTAGCGTACGATCGCCGCTGGTGACACAAGCCGCGTTGTTTACTGCCGAACCGGGGTAGGCCAGCGCACCGTAGTCAAACACATGGCGGGTTTTGGGCAGGATTGTGGCAGGAAAGTGTTCCACGCCCACTGCGGCCAACTCGCTGCGTTTACAGATATAGCCTCCAAAATCCCAGATGCTGTATACGCTGCGGGTAGTAGATTCGCCGGTGCAACCCGCCGTGTCCTTGTCGCAGGATTCCAGGAACTTGCCACCGGAGAACGTCAGCACCAGGTTGGGCTTGCTGGCTGAGCGTGTCAGGCTAAGCGTAGGGTGCTGCGACAGCTGTGGCGCCAGTATCACCGGCTGCACCTGGTTATCCGGGCCGGTAGCGACAAAGATACTGCTCGCACTCCATTGATCTTTGTCGCTATGGCTGACATTAAAACGCCAGATATTTCCCTTGAGATCACCAGCGTAAATCAGATCGACCTTGCCGTCCTTGTTAAGATCGTAATACGAAAAGTCAGACAAACCGTTGGCCGCACTGGCATCTTCGACCACCATTTTCTTGTAGTTGTCTGCAGCCCAGCTGGTGCGTGCATTGACAGGCAAGAAGAACATAGCCGCCTTGCCCGCATTGCTGTTGTACCCATTGGGAGCAACTACGTACCAGTTGCCGTCATTCATCTGCAGAATCTGCGGCTGGGCAAAAGTGAGGCCGAAGTCACCATCGTCTGCCGAGGTAAATTCCCACTGCACCAAATCATTGGCTTTGGACTCCAACAGATTGGCAGGCGCGGTTACATCCAGCAAGAACAGGCTACGCCCGCCACCGCGCAAGCCACCAGCCAGCAAGGTTTTCCAGCGGCTATCAGCCCACGCAGCACTGCTATGCAGCTGGCCATCAACAAAGTAACGGTGGCTGTAATTGCGATCGGAGAGATCGATCAGCGGCGACTGCCCTACCGTAGATGACAAGAATACTTTTGGCACGAAGGCAAATTTTTCTACCCCGCTAGCGGCATCAAAACCATGCAGCATGCCGTCGTTAGCCCCGACATACAACATGGCTGCCCGGTTTTTATTGCTGCTGTAGAAGCTGGCGTAGCTACTATCACTACGAAAGCTACTCAGCGGCGGCCCAACGTAGGCCCCGCGTGAATGCAGGATATCGCCCAACTTGGTACGGCTACGAACGCGGAACTTGCCGGTAGTGGTGCCTTCGTTACTGGCACTACCGCGCAGGTAGTCAACTCGGTTGCTGGCTACGCCGGCAGCTTCAAAGCTTTCACGCAATGACGGCAGCAGGTTATAGGCGGGCAAGCCCAGGCTGGCGGCGGTAAACGGAATGGCTTTGACACTGCTGTGACTGACCCCGGCAATGATCTGCCGGTTGCCACTGGCTGGCAGCAATTCAGCGGCAGACCACAATGTGGTGGCAAACTTCTTCTGCGCGCTGTCATACTTTTTGGCTATCAGGCTACCCGACCAATCGGAGGAGTCGTAACCACCCGTATATTCCGCAGTATCGGTTTCCAGTTTGCTGCCACTGCCCACTGCCGGCACCAGAAATGGTGCCTGCTGCTGGATGGTATTGAAGATACGATCCAGCTGCTGCTCCAGCTCCAAAGGGTTGGTCGCCGAGGCATATGCATCAGGCGTACCATCGCCATCGGCATCCCACTGGCTATTGTCTACCAGCGCATTAGGATCCGTACCGGTTTTGGCATCGGTGTAGCCGCCATACTTCGCCATATACCACAGCGGCGACTGCAACCTCTCTACAGTGGCGTCGCCATTGCTTACCGTAAAGATACGGTCGAAGTTTTCCGGCAGGATCGGGCAATTACTGCGCCTCGGGCTGTTGTACAAGCCGTACAGCAGGCTGTAGTAAGGCTGGCCGGTAGAAATGCACTCGATACTGGTGCCCTTGTACCCGTTCCAGGTCAATGCCCACGGTTCGTCTTCTTTCTCGCGGATCACCAGATAAGGGCCGGTCTTGTTGCCATCACTGGCCCCGCCAAGCGGGCTAACACCGGAAATGATGAAACCGGCGTAAGTTTGCGCGCCATTGGCAGCATAGAACGTGTCTACCTTCACCCGCACGGTACTGCTGCTGTCCTTGCTGATACGGTAATCTGCAATGTGGTCTACGTCCCAGTCGCTACCGTCCTCAGAGTTTTCGAAGTTCACCCGGAAGCGGTAGCAGTTTGGCCAGGTGCAGCTACTGTCGCTCTTGAACAGGTAGTAATCCACAATGGACATGGTGTTGGCACCCGAGCGCGCGTACGGGATAAACGTTACCGTCTGCTGCGAAAACTTCAGTTCGACCTTGGGCAAGGAGTTGGACAGCGCAATGGCAAAGGTACGAATGGCAGGCTTGCTCTTGCCGGCAGGCACGGTGACATCCACGAGTGGCTTGGTACGGGCGTAGTAAGCGGCCATCGCGCCATAGAACCCGCCTTGACGGGTAGGTTCTTCCGGCGAAATGCCGCGCACATTAAAAGCACTGGCGAGCTTACCGGTTGGCAGGCCCACACTGTTATTGCTGCCAGCCACCTGACCGATCATGATGGTTTTCATCGCGCCGGCAAACTCCCTGTTCCACAGCGTGCCAGCCAGGGTGCTAACGTTCAGATCGCTCATGCCGGATTCGGCCCCCATGCTCTCGAACGGCGAGCCGGGCAACTGACTATCAAATGAGGACACCGCATCGCTAACCACGGTGATAAATGGTTTGGAGCACCAGTACTTGCCGGCATAGGGCTTGTAGCCGGCCCAGTTTTCCAGGAAATTGATGCCGATATTGTTTTTATCGATAGTGCTATTGCTACCCGCAGTAAAGTAGAAAGGGCTGGTTTTTCCGGCGTAGTAGCGCAGTGCTGAAGCGCGCCGCGAAAATTGAGCGCCATTCTGCGCGATAAATGGGACAGTTTTCATTTTCCAGCATTTGCAAAGGAATTTCACTTTTACAGCTCAAAGGGGCCATTCGGCCCCTTCGTCGTTTCTGTCAGTGATCACCAGTTGCGGATGATGAGCTCGCCCTTCCTGTCCTTGCTGCGGCCGGCACCGCCCACCGTGTAGTTGATGTCCACTCGGTCAATGGTCAGTCCGTCGAACGCCTGGCGCATTTCCGGGATGTCGTTGACCGAGATGATCATGCGGCCCTGGATGGTCTTGGCCAGCTCGGCCATGCGCTGGTACTGGTGCAGGCCGAAATCGACGCCGTAGCCTTCAGTGCCCCAGTATGGCGGGTCGCAATAGATCAGCGTGTGCTCGCGGTCGTACTTCCTGATGCAGTCTGCCCAGTCGAGGTTTTCGATGTAGGTACGGCTCAAGCGCAGGTGTGCGGCCGACAGGTCTTCTTCCAGGCGCAGCAGGTTCAGCTTGGGCGGGCTGGTGGTCGCCGTGCCGAACGATTGCGATTCGACCTTGCCGCCAAAGGCCATCTTCTGCAGGTAGAAGAACCGCGCGGCACGCTGGATGTCGGTCAGCGTTTCCTCGGGGGTGATCTGCAGCCACTTGAAGATTTGCCGCGAGGTCAACGCCCATTTGAATTGCCGGACGAACTCTTCCAGATGGTGGCGCACGACTCTATATAAGTTCACCAGCTCGCCGTTCACGTCGTTGATCACCTCGACCTTAGCCGGCTCTTTCAGGAAGTAGAGCGCGGCCGCACCGCAGAACGGCTCGACGTAGCAGGTGTGCTCCGGGAACAGCGGGAGAATGTGTTTTGCCAGGCGACGTTTACCGCCGATCCACGGCACGATGGGTGTTGCTGTTGCTTGTAACATCTGCAAGCCTCTTTCCAAATGTGAAAATCACCGATAGGCTTACCGAACCGTGGGCCTACGGTAGGCAGCCTTGGGATGACTTGCAGGCTATCTCTGCGGGTCAGCTGGCCGGGCGGGTGCTCCAACACCCACCCGGTCGCTGTCTTCTCTTCCTACGCGCTCAACAAGCGGCGCGCGTCGTTGTAGTGCAATCCCAACTTGTAGCGGGGACTCATCAGCCGGGCAACGGCGTCATCCAGGCTCAGGCCGTGCCGCATCTGCACCCGGTAGGCCTGCACCTCACTCCACAGCCGGTGCGATGCACACAAGGCGTAACCCAGCGAGTGCGCGGCCATGCCGGCTGGGGCGACAGCAAGGGTCAGGCTCCAGTGGCAGCCACCCACCAGCGCGAGCAGCGCTACCAGCAGCATGCCCACCATGCCCTCCTGGTACCACTGGATCACATGCTGGTACTCGTGGGCATGGATGCCGGCGTCGGCGCGGTACTCGGGGCGGATGCGCACGATTGGCCCGTTGGCCGTGCCGCCCACCCCGGAGGGCAGGCGGTCGGTATAGATCACCCAGTGGCGCAATCTCACGGCTTCACCGGCCAGACGACGTTGTCCAGGTCTTCGGCGGCTTCGGGCAGATCACGCAGCGCCTGACGGTAAGTGGCCCAGGCGGTCTTCTGTTCTGCGGTCAGCGGGGCATCCGGCATTTGAGTCCAATCGCACTCCCGCAGCAACAGACTACGGCGCTGACGTAGTTCAATGAGCTTGGCTTCACGGAATGCGGCCACGACTTGAGGGGTAATCTCCATCTCAACCTCCACGGATGTAATTGTTGGCGATCATCGCAGCAGCGACGGCTGTCATCGCATCGATTCGAATATCGTTTGCCGGGCTTGGATCGTCATGAACCAGATTCGCCAGATCCTGCGAAAACACATCAACGAGCGCCGGGTATGATGTAGTGACGGTGTAGTGACGGTCACCGAGCAGCCAGACAACGCATCGCTGCCCGAAGACGGACAAGGCAAAGTCGGCGACCGGAGACTGCGCAAAGACTGAATATGCAAATGAAACTGGAATTAAACGGGGAGGTAGCCCCCCCCACTCGCCATTTACCCCTTGTAGGCTCAATAGGAGGGCACCGTTAGACATGCCGTACTTGTCGCTATCACTATGAATGTAACGCAAGATGTTTATCTGTCCCAAGAATCTCCTGGGCAGATCAATCAGCACCGGATACCATTTGTTATTAGCACCGCCAACGTAGATTTCTTTCGAGAACGCATTGGCGAACTGGTCGTTCGCACCGTTCTTCCAGGCATCCAGCTCAGCTTTCTTCGCTTCCACCTTGGCATCAATGGCGGCCATTTTCCCGGCCACCTCGCTTGTCAAGTCACTTGCCGCCTTTACGAGCGCGCCAACCTGTTGTTCGAGACTCATGTGCATACTCCTTTACTGCTTGTTGAGAACTGGCTGCAGCACGATACGCTGCAAGTTGATTAGGGCGGCAGCCTGGGCTGTCGCCAGTGCGGTCTGCGCGGTGTGATGCTCCTGCTCAAGCGTGCGAAGCTGACGCAATGCAACGTCCGTTTCGGCATGAGCCTTGTCGTGCTCTGCCAAGCGCTGATCGATAGTGGCCAGGTGATCTGCTTGCTCGCTGGCTTTGTCATCACGCTTGAGCCCGCGCTGCATTTCACTGATTTGTGCGATGGCCAGCGCGGTGTATTCCTCGGCCATCGCCAGCGACAGCCCGGCTCCGGTCGACTGCACCGTGACGCTGTCCGCCGGTACCGCCGACAAAGTGAGGTCGTAGGCCAGCAGCAGGTCGACGCCGGCCGCTTTGTAGGCCAATGGCTTGTTCGGGTCGCTCCAGATCGCCAGCGTGGTGCCGTCGCTGAGGATGAACGCGACCTCACGCACCCAGAACTCGGCGTTGCCATCCGCCAGAGCGGTCAGGTGGATCTGGCGCGAGGTCAGGCGCTTGCCATCGGCCACCGGGTAGCGGGCGCGCTCGGACTGCAGCCGCGTCATACCCTGGTTCGGGGTGTACGCGGCGTCGCCGAGGGCGATGTGGGTGATCTGGGCCGACACGCCGTCGTTCGACGCGCGCCAGATCGCGTTGAGGCCGGCCTCGGTGATGATCGGCAAAAGTGGCGTACTACTCATTGGGCCTCCATGGATACGCGAATGATGGACAGCGGCCGCGCCGCGTTGGCGAGCCGCACAGGGTTGAGGGCGGCGGTCGGTTGCACGGCGGACGGCGTGCCGCTGACGCGGGCGACAGCGGCAGCCTGGCCAACACTGGCGAACCGCAAGGGCTGCTGCGCCGGCGTCGGTTGGACTGGCTGAACCTCGCTGCTCCAGCGGCCAACTGCTGCGCCCTGACTTGCGCAGGCAATCTGCAGGGGCTGGTCGAAACGCACGCCCACCTTGAAGTCGAAGCTGGAACGCACCGGCTTGACCATGTCGACCATGCGCTGTAGCCGCTCGTACAGCTCGGCCGTCAGTACTGGCGCGCCAGGCAACAAATTGCTGTTGACCCAGGCAGTCAGCGCGAAGGTATACGGCGCGGCCGGCTGCTGCTGCTGCCACCACTCCACCAGTTCCACGTCCACGTTCAGTACGCCGAACACTTCCTTCACCGCCCACACCGTGCCTTTGTAGCGGTGCAGCTCGACGGCCCGCTTGATCAGGCTGCGGCGCTGGTCGTCGGTGTTGGCCAGCAGCCAACCTTCGTCGCCCATCACATGCATTTGCTCGGCCAGTACCGGCAGCAGGTCGGCGCCGACCAGGTCGACCAGGTAAACCAGCAATGCCGACAGGTCGAGCTGAGAAAAGCGCTCGGTCAGGGTAGTGAGCGGGCCGAAGCGCGGGTCGTTGGCCAGCACGTTGGGCACGGCTGTCTGCTGTAGTCGATTAGCCATTGGTACCTCCTGCCAGCTCCACACTGATCCCGGTGCAATGTGCCCAGCCTTCGGGCGGTACCGCCAGTGCCTGCATCGGCGCCAACAGCTCTACCTGGTACACGCCGGGCACAGACAGCACCGCCACGATCTGCGATGGGACCGGGTCGCGGCCGAGGGCTGCGGACTGGGTGAGCGCGTAAGCTGCAGCCGCGTCGTGAGCAGCGTCCAAGGTGGTGCTGGCATCAGCACTGGTGAACAGAGTCAGGCGAGCGCGGATCGCGTAGGGGTATTCCACTGGTGGCAGCACTTCGACCAAGTCGGTCATCGGCCGCGTCTTGTCGGCGCTGCAGGTGGCGGTGACCGCTGCCAAGATGGGGGCACCCGGCAAGCCGGACTTCACAAGCGGGAACAGCCGCACTACGCCGGCAGGGACAGCGTTCTGCGAGACCAGCTGGCCGTTCTGTATCACCAGCTGCGGGCCCACCACCGCCACGTCGACAATGTCTTGGTGCGCGCGCAGGGCGTGATGGCGGTACGCCAGGCGGCTGCCGGCAACGGTGAACGACTCGGGGGCCAAGCGGATGCGATCGCGCAGGCGGTCGTCGGTTTCCTCGTCAGCCCCGCCCAGCGTCACGCCGAGGTTGGCCACCGTATCGACGTCGACACCCACGTCGTCGACCAGCGCATTCACCTGGCCCTGCAAGTAGCCGTTGGCGGCCGAGCCGGGCTCGACCGCTATCACGGCCAGGTCGGCATAGGTAGCGGCGGCCGGGACGATGATTTGGGCTTCGGTCTGGAACTGCACGCCGCTGCCGGTCTCGACGCGGGTCTCGGCGGGGATGGCCAGGCTACTTGCCAGGGCTTCGGTGAAGATCAGGCGCACGGTGCAGCGGGCGCTTTGTGCCGGCAGCCGGCTTACCCCCACCAACTCGCCCAGGTAGTCCAGCATCGGGGCGCGGGCGAAGGCCACCAGGTTCTGGCGGCCAGTGTCGTTGATGGCGGCGCGGGTGACGCTCTCGCGGTAGGCAATCAGGTCGATCATCAGGCGGTCGACATGGGCCGGGTACAGCGTTTTGCCGGTCATCGCCTCGTAGGCGCTGATCAGCTCCTGGGTGACCGCTGTCGGGTCGTCTGGAATGAACTTGGGGAGGTCGCTCACAGCGCTACCTCCGTCTCGATCTGTACGCCGTTGGCCAGGCGTGATTGCACACGCAGGCGGACGTGGCCAGGCGTGAGATGGTCGAACAGTACGCGCTCGACGGTGACACGCGGCTCGCCGTAGAGCGGGTCGCTGATGGCCTCTACCACCTCGCGCACCACGTGCGGCCGAGCGCGGTCCACCGGGTAATCGAGATACTGGTGCAGCTTGCTGCCAAACTGCGGGCGCAGCGGGTCGGCGCCCTTGGGCGTCCGCAGGATCACGCGGATAGCCTGGTGGATGTCGTCGAAGTTTTCGACGACGCCGTCCCCGCCAAGGGCGGGCTGCCAGTGCAGTGAGGAGATATCAGATAGCCGGGTCATGGCGACATGGTGCCGCCGTGACCGGCCGGGGGATATTAAAGAGGTTTAAGGCTTGTCAGTATGTCCACGCTATAGCCCTACTACTGAGGCACCCATTGCTTTGAATGCCTCGCCTGCTTGCTTGTTTACGAGGAGGGTCACACCAATGAACTCACAGTGCTCGACTGTACAATTCTCAAACACCAACACTCCTGTGAGGTATGTGTTCTCCGGGAGCACCACAAGACTTCCCGCCTCTATAAACCCACTGTGCACGTAGGATCCACCAAGTATGGCTATCGCACCCGGGCCTACGATCTTGCACCGTTTGAATAGTTTGTGTGAGTGAAGCTGCTTTCGAGGGAGGTAAAGGTCTGGCAGGTAAATGATTTGATCGGTAAAGCTTTCCGCTAACGGGTTGATACTGGTTCTCGGCTGCGTCAACGTTTGAAAGTAAGCGGACTCCGCAGACCGAAGGTTACCCAGCTTCACCAGAAAGAAGATGAGCGAGACAATACCAGCGGCAAAAAGCCCTATTGCCATCCACGCTAGTGGCCCGAGGGCAGAAAAGAGTTGAGATCCTTTTGCGAGTAAACCTGCCGTAGTGCCGCCACCAACTACAACCATCAGGGTGATGATCCGCCAAGCCCATTCGGCCGCCGATAAGTGGCTTTCAAAGATTCCAGTCCATTCGAAAAATTTCTTCATCATTATTTTCCCATCTGCAGAGCAAAACTGAGCGTATGTAGATGGTATTCTGAATGCTTAGGGTGGTCTATCGTAGTATCTCATTTGCTTCAATCGGTTAATTTAGGGCGCTGCTCAATGTGAGTGGTGGTTGGAGTTCCCGCCACCATCCATCACGCTACCGCTGGCGTGGATATTGCCGTCAACCTGGACGTTACCATCGACCTGCACGCCACCGCTGATTGTGGCGGCCGCACCAGCGCCACCAGAGCCGGCCATGCCGCCCTGATAGGTCAGTTTGCCCTTGACCAGCAGATTGCCGGTGGTTTCGGTGTCCGGGGTGTCGATCGTGACCTTGGTGCCAGCCTTGAGCAGGATCTCCGCGCCGACTTCGACGATCACCTTCTGGATGCCGCCCTTGACCGTCAGCACATGGCTGGCGCGGTCGTATTCCAGCTCGGTGTCGTCGGCAAAGCGGCGGTGCCATTTGTCGCGGCTGGCCACCGGCACCGCGTCGGCCTCGGAGAAGATGGCACCCAGCACCACCCCGTCTTCGCCTCGCGCATCCAGCAGCACTGCCACGTGCTCGCCCAGGTCGGGCAGCCAGTAGTCCTTATCGCGCTTGCTCTTGCGTGTCAGCACGGGCAGCCAGGCGGTGCGCAGGTTGTCCAGCTCGGGCAGGCGCACCCGCACGCGCATGGTCTTTTCGTCGACGGCGGCCACGGTGCCGAACTTCAGGGTCGAGCCGGCTTCGGTAAAGGTCTCGTTCATGGTCATTTCTTCTTGGTTGTCGTGCCTACCGCCTGCACTTTGCCGTCCTTCACGCCGTACACCATCATCCCCTTTGGCGCGGCCGGCTTCTTGCTGGTGCTCTTGGCCTTGGCTGCAGGCGCTACGCGCTTCAGCTCCAGTGTGGTCAGGTAGCCATCGCCGCGGCTGATGCGGTGGGTGGCGCGGGTGATGGTGTAGCTGCCGGACAGCTTGCCTAGGTCGGTCAGCGTGATCACGCTGCCGGCGGCCAACACCGGGTCGCCCTCGAGCGTGATCTCCATGCTGGTGCGGTCGAGCAGCCTGCGATCCAGGTGGGCGCGGGCCTGCGCCTCGGCGGCCTGCTTGGTCGGTGCGCGACGGGTCAGTTTGACGGTGTCGGCGCTGCTACCTTTGCCGGCATCGATGCTGCCAACCACTGTGGTCTCACCGTTTTTCACGCCATACACCACCTGTTTTTTCCGCCTGGGATCGTGGTACTTCACCTGGGCAGCGGCTGGCACGTCGCTCAGCTTGTCGGTGGCCTGCCAGTTGAGCAGCTGCACCGGGCCGTAGCTGCGTACAGCCTTGGCCAGGTGCAGATCAGCAGTCTTCCAGAACACTAGCTTG
The DNA here is from genome assembly GCF_020616155.1 of Vogesella sp. XCS3. Classification (NCBI taxonomy): domain Bacteria; kingdom Pseudomonadati; phylum Pseudomonadota; class Betaproteobacteria; order Neisseriales; family Chromobacteriaceae; genus Vogesella; species Vogesella sp. XCS3. The sequence goes on from NZ_CP085530.1 coordinate 1,495,951, forward strand.
CTGTTGTTCTCAGTCACTTTGAAGGCGTAGCCGTACTCCCCGGCCAGGCGGGCGAGGAAGGCCAGATCGGTTTCGTGGTACTGCGTGGCCCGGTCGATGGCGATGGCTTCTATCTTGCCCACCAGCGTCATCTTGTGCCGTTTGGCGATGCGCTGGGCGATACCGGCCAAGGTTGTCTTTTCATACGCACCTGGCTTACGGGTACGCAAAGCCTTCTGCACACCGGTGGCCAGCGCGCGGATGCGGACAGTAGATGGCGGCGCCTGGTAGCCGACCTCATCAATGTCGAAGCGACCGACCGAGACCAGCGGCGCGCCCAGGTAGCCCAGCTTCAGCGTCAGCGCTGCGCCTTTGTCCGGGTACCAGCTGTCGAGCCAGCGGCCGTCGCTGTCCTCCAGCTCGACGTCCAGCTCGTCCGACTCGCCCGACAGATGGTCGGTGTAGGTGATGCCCAACACGAAGGGGGCGATGTCGGCGGTGATCGCCTTGCCGTTGTACGCCAGGTCGAAGGCCGGTGCCGGCACATCCGCCAGCCGGTAGTTATTCAGCGTTTCCATGGTGGCAGCGCCTCGAGCGCGGTGGCGGCCTCGGCCTCGATCACCGGGATGGCCAGGTTCAGGCCACCGGGCAGCACCTCGACGATGGGCACATGCGGGTTGGCTTCGATCAGCAGCGGCACGTGTTTGACGTCGCCGTAGTAGCGCCAGGCGATCGAGTCCCAGCGGTCGCCGTCTTTGGTTAGGTGATTCAGGTACATGGTGGGCCTATCAGGAAAGGGCGCTGCGCGTGGCAGCCTTGGCGGCGAGGCGGGCTAGCGGTTTGGCCAGCGCGTCCAGCTCTTGTTCGGTGCGATCGGTCAGACCGCCGGCCGCCGACAGCTTGCCCAGCAGGTTGCTGCCATCGGCGCCGGACAGCAGGCCAGGCAGCGAGCCCAGGTCGCTTTTGACCCGCGCCAGCCCCTTGGCCAACCGCCCGGCATCGCTAGCTGTGGCCGCTAGCTGCCCAAACTGCTGGATGCTGACCGTGGCCAGACCGAGGCCAGGCAACACGCCCTGGGCATCGCGCATCACGCCTGGCAGGCGGCCGATGACAGCCAATGGGTCGCGGCCAGCCAGGCTGCGCAAGCCCTGCACCGTTCGGATCACACCGCCGGAGGTAGCCAAGGCGCTCTTGGCGCGCGCCACCGCCAAGCCCAGGCCGCCCGCATTGGCCTTCAGTAGCACGCCGGTTGCCAGTGGAAAGCTCTTGGCCAGCGGCACCCGGCTGGCCGGCAACAGCGCGCTCGTGAGTCCCTGCAGCGCGGGTGCTTGGGGCTTACGCGCCTGGCCGGTGAACTCTTTCAGTGACAGCTGTGCCTCAGCAGCCAGCAGGCTGCCGGCACGGTCGGTATGGCGCCCCGTAGCTTGCAGGTCGGTAATGACGAAGCGCCCCTTGTAATCACCGTTGCCCAGCACCAATGCCAATGCTGCGCGAGACTGCATGGCCCCCCGCAGGCGGATCAGCTCGGCCTCCGGGTCGCAGTAGGTAGCGTGAAACACCAGGTCGATGCGGATTTCGTCCAGTTTGTCACCGACGAACTGCAACTTCGGCTTGCCGCCGATCAGCGCGTGCTCCGCGTAGTCGCTGCCGAAATGCGCCTCCATGCCATCGAAGTAGGTAATCAGGTCGAATTCGATTTCACCCAATACGGCATACATCAGCTGTTACCTCCATAGCTACGGCGTTTCTTGTCGGCCTCGTAGCGCTTCATCATTCGCTCGAACTCGGCAAAGGACAGCTGCATCGCCTGGCTGACCTGCTGCTGTACTTCCTTGGGCGTGCCCGGCTGCAGGGTGATCTGTGGGGAGAACACGATGTGCATGGCTGCCGGCGCGCTACCCGCTGTGCCCGTCGTCGGGGTTCCGGTACTGGCTTCTTTCACCCGCTCGGCCAGGCGCTCCCGCTCCGGGGTACTACCAGGTGGTACGACCGTGGGTAGACGTGGCACCAGCAGCGTTGGTGTGGCAGGTACGATGCGCTGGTGCACCATCTGCATGGTGTTGTTGATGGCCGGGAGCGCACCCAGGGTGGGTGCAGGCAAGGCTGGCTGGCCCCACGCGGTGGTCGTGGCCAGCGCCATGCCGGCGGTGGCCTTGGCTACCATGCTAGCGGTACGGCCAATGCCGATGGCCGCACCCTGGGCGATGTTGTCACCGAACCCCATAAAGACACGCGAAGGCGACTTGATGCCAAGGGTGCTGGTAAACCAACCCTTGATGCTGCTACCGAACTGGACGATGGTGTCGCGGGCTGCACCAAACTTTGTTTTGATGCCATTCACCAAGCCATCGACGATGTCACCACCGAGCCGAATGAACTTGCCCGGCAGATCGAACACCGACTTGACCAGCCGGCCAACCCACATGACCGCATTGGCAATACCCTGGCCAACCGCCACGCCAAGGTTTCTCGCCGCACCGCCGGTGTCGTTGGCTTGCTGGAAGATATTCTTTAGCCAGCCCCACACAGCACGCAAAGGGGGCATCAACGGGACGAAGGCGGCGCTGGCCACGCTGGCCAACTGACGGAATGCCGGTATCAACGGGGCGAGCCCCGAGCGTAACCCTTGCCACAGGCCGGCGAAGAAGCCCTTGATCGGTTGCCAGTACTTGTAAACCAGGAATGCGGCACCCCCGATGACGGCGACTGCAATACCGATGGGGTTGGTCAGCAGTGCAAGAGAGAACGCCCGTACCGCTACCGTCGCGGTACGAATGCCCGAAACCAATTGCCCACCGAATGAGGCCGCCAAACCCCGCAAACCTGCAGTGGTGAGCAGGTTGGTGCGCACCCAAGACAATGACGCAGCTGTCCAGGCCCGCATTGCTCTAGTAACCGCCTGGAATCTGCCTAGCAAAGCACCGGCCATAGAATTGGCTAGCCCACGAATCCCCGCAGTGGTCAGCAGGTTAGAGCGGACCCAAGACCACGAAGTAGCCGCCCAGGCTTGCATCGCTGCAGTAATCGCATGCACTCGTCCCAATAAGGGGCCGACCATGGAGCCAACCAGCCCACGGATCCCCGACATGGTCAGCAGGTTGGCACGCACCCAGGCCCCTTGTGTGATGATCCAGGTACGTGCTGCAGTTACCGCCCCCCGAATGCTGCTAGTCAGCTGACCGGACATCGCACTGATCCAAGTACGGCTTGCTCCCACTAGTTCCTTAACACCATTGCCGAAAGGTTGCAGGAATCGACCGACGGCCATGATGCCCTCACGAAGTGTCCGCAGTCCCGAGGCTGCAGACGTGAAGTGGCCGGTCTGCCACATGGCACGCAGCAACGTCCACTTGCCCGATACGGTTGTGACCAGGGTGCTCAAAGCGTTGAGAGGCGATTGCACCAGGTTAATGCCATACCTGATACCAATGAGAGCCATCTTGCCAGCCAGCAACCCGGCTACCAGGCCAACTACACCCTTGATCACGCCGGGATGAGCCTTGGCCCAGTCGCCGAAGGCTTTGATGCCGGGCTTCAGCTCTTGCAGCATCTCGGTTAACGGTGGCAATAGTGCGTCACCGATGGTGAGGCCGATATCCGTCATGCCGATCTTGAACGCTTTAAATTGCTCGGTGGCTGTCTCCATGCGCTTCTTATAGTCCGCTCCCAGCAGGTCTTTCTCACTGGCGTCCTTCGCACCCTGCTGGATGTCCTTCATCTCCTTCATGTTGGCGATGGCTGGGCGAATGAACGACATGGCCTGCATGTCCTGGAACAGCTCACCGAGTTTGTAGGCTTCAGATAAGCGCTGCAGGGCGGCTTCACGCTCCTTGTCATCCTTGATTGCCATCACTTTCTGGAACTGCCCGGCGGCCTCCGGCCCTTTCTGACCCATGTACTGGGTGATGATCTCCAGCATGGACTGCACCGGCGTCATGCCTTGGGCGCGCAAGTTCATCATGCTTTGTTTGAGATCGATGCCTGCTTTCTCAAAGTCCTTGAGGGTGTCCGGAGAGGTGATTTTCTGCAGAAAGTTCTTGAAGTTGTTGGCGGCCTCGTCGTTTGAGCCGGCGCCTTTGCGGGCGATCTGCAGCGCAGCACCGATCTCGGCCACAGCCTCTTTGCCAGTGACACCGAGCGCCTGAAACGATGGCGACAGGGCCGGCAGCCACTTGGCCATATCGCGGATTTCAAACTGGCCGCGCTTACCGGCGTAGGCCAGCATATTGAGTGCACCCTCGAAGCCCTGCTCGCCAACTTTGAGGTTGTCCTTCAGTGCGATAGCAACACTACCAAGGTCATCCATGCTGGCGCGGGTGGCAGTCGCAGCCTTGGCCATGACCGGGGCGTACTTCTCCAGAGCCTTAGCGTCCTGGATGCCACCCGCCACCAGCACGGAGGTGCCGCGTGCCACCTCAGACTGGACTTGGTTCCACCGTACTGCCGCATCGCGCACGGCACTACCAAGCTTGGCCTCTTCGGCGCTGGAAAATTCGCCGGTGATGGCGGTGTCACGCATCTGATCCTGGAAACTGGCCGCCACGCGTACCGACTGCACGACCGGCGCGCCCAAGGCGAGTGCTGTACCGGCAGTTTCTATCGCTTGGCCGCGCAGGTCGGCGCGCCCCGCCTTGAGCGCTTCGCCACGTGCCATGCTGGCGGTCAGTTTCTCTTGCTTGGCGTGCAGTTGATCAATAGTCTGACCGAGCCGTTCATACTGGCGCCGTAGCTCACCTACGTTACGGGAGGGATGGAGCATTGCGCGTGCCATAACATCGCCCAGCCGGGCGTGCTTGATGCGCAATTCGTCGGCTGTCTGGCCTAGCTTCAATGCGGTACCGCGTGCCGAGGCGAAAGCGGCCTGGAAAGTGCCGGATAGTGCCGCGCCGATCTTTACCCCGATAAGCAGTTCGTTGGCCATGTGGTCTGATCTTTTGCTATGCTGAAAACATGTTTGAAAAAACCGCCCTCACTACCGCCAAGACGATCTACTGGTTGGCCATCGGCAGCTGTGCCGCATGGCTTGCTTGGGTGTGCTTTGCGCACCTGCCGTTTTGGGCTGCGCTGTTACTCTTTCCCGTTACGCTGGTGCTGATGGGGTTGGCCGGCGCGCCATTGGCGGCCGGCGCTTCACTCGTGGTGGGCTTTCTGGCGGCGGCGGTGCTGTTTATCGTCCGTAAAGCGACCGCATCATCTCGTTCCGACGCTTGATCTCGCGTTCGGCCACTTCGATCCAGCCCCAGTAATCGTCCATGTCCAGCGCGTCAATCTCGGAAGGCTGAATCCGCAATACCGTCAGCAGTACTTCGTCCAGTGGCTTCAGTGTCTTCTCGGCCATCCACCATGCCGCGAAAAGCATCTTGCAGTGCCTTGGAGTCGGCCAAATCCAGTTGGTCGATATCTTCCAGCGTCAAACCAGTCAGACGGGCAAACAGGAAGTCTTCCTGGTCGGCATCGTCTTTGCTGAACTTAGCGGCGGCTTTCATATCGCCGCGCTTGCCGCGACGCATGGTGAGGCTTTCGATACGCTGACCAGCAGCGTTGGTGAACGGGAACTTCAGGGGGATATGCATGGTAATTCCTTCGTGTGGGTTATATCGGGAAACATTAGGTACACGAAGGATTGTCGACTGGTGCCGGGCGGGGGTCAGTTAAACGGCTTTAACAAATGCAAAAGGCCCACCGAAGTGGGCCTGCAGGGGGAAGTGTGGGGCAATCAGCCGCCGATATTGGCGCGGTAGTTTGTCAGCATGTCCTCACCGCCGACGCGGAAGATGTTGGCCAGGTAATCCAGCTCCAGGATTTCCTCGCCGTCCAGCACCTGCTTGATGTAGGTGGCGGAGAAGCTCGACGGGAACTCAGCGTTATCGTGCTGCTTGTAGGTGCCCAGCGGGTTCTTCTTGAAGGAGATAGTCAGGTAGGTGACCAGCGGCTTCTCCTCCAGGCGGCCACCCTGGCCATAGGTCTCGACACTGGAGCGGCACTGCAGCTGCACCGTCTTGTACGGGTTGGCCGTGGCCTTCATCGCCTCGGGGTAGAAGCTGTTCCACTTGATCTCGCCTTCCAGCTTGTCGAAGCCAGACGGCAGCTCGATCTTACCAATCATGCCCAGCGCCTTGTGCTCGGTCATGATGGCTTGGACGTCGGGTAGCTTCACCTCTTCGGCACGGCCCAGCAGGCTATTGCCTTCCATATAGATGTTGGCGTTGGTGATGCGGTTGACCTGGATTTTGCCAGCCATGATCAATTACCTCCCTTCAGGGTTGCCAGGTATTCGTCGGTGATCTCGGTCTCGAAGGTGAGCCGTTCCATCGGCGGTGGCGGGGTGTACTTGTAGCTGATCAGCACGTGGCCGGCTGCCAGCTCGGTCTTGGTGTTACGCGCTGGGTCATACCACGCCTTGAAGCCTAGTACTGCGCCATCACCAATCAGCTTGCGGCCATAGCCGTTCACCGACTCCACCAGTGCGTCGATCAGCGCCTGTTCGATCGGCCGGTCCATATACTGCAGGCTGAAGTAGCGGATCGACTCGTTGATGATGTCTCCGGTGCGCCGTACCGGGATGAAGTTCTTCATGTGCGTCAGCACCGGCCAGGCTGCCGAACGGTTGCCCCACACACGCATGCCACTACCGAAGCTATTGAACACGGTCACGATACCGGCCTCGTTCAGCAGGTTCACTTCCGCGTTCGGGTCGTCGATCATGGCCGACAGGTTGCGCTCCAGGCCGACGATGCCCTTGATCTCGGTATTGGACGGCGACCACCAGAAGCCACGCTCCAGGTCTTTGGCTGCAATCACGCCAGCCAGCCGCTGGCTATAGGGTTCCAGCCGCTCGCTATCGCTGGCTGCGTCGTACACCTTCAGGTGCGGATAACACAGGATGGCCCGCTCGCTGGAGGTGTTGAAGTTGATGCTGCCAGCGGGGCCACGTCCTGCTAGTGCCTGGGCGAAGGTAGTACCTACCGGCGCGTCGATCAGCGCGAAGGCGTCCAGATAGTCGGCCATGGCAATCAGCTCGGCCGAGACCGAGGTCTGGGTGCAGTACGCCGGGGCGATCAGCAGCTTGGCGAAGAAGCCCATCAGGTTGTAGGTGTCGCGCAGCGCCTTCATACCGGTGCGTTGGCCGGCGGCGTTGACGGTGCCGATGATGTCGGCGGCTGTGACTTTGCTTGGATCAGCGTAATCGTAGCCGGCCTTGATGCTGGCACCTGCCGCGATGGCACCGCCCTTGATGCGGACAATCTCGCCCGTGACCGGTGTGACGGTGTAGTCGGTGTCCTTCACGTAGGTGGTCGCGTTGTCGTTGCTTTTCAGCACAAGATTGGCCACCGCACCGTGGGCCAGTTTCACGCGGTCAGTCGAGGCGTCGAAGGTGATCGCTTCGCTCGGTACGTTGGTCTTGTGGATGGCCGGGTCGAGCACGTTGATCACGATCACCGTGCCAGCGCCCTGGTCGTAGATGGCATCCAGCGCCTGCGGGATGGTGAAGCCGGCCAGCTGCGGGCCAAAGTTGGCCGCGTCACGATCGGACAGCACCAGAATAGGCTGATTGATTGCGCCGATTGCCGCAGTGCCAATCAGGCCCACGACCGCACTTTTGATCGTTTTAACGGGGCGCCCGCCGTTATCCTTTTCGATGGTCTCAACACCGTGCAGATAGTTAGCTGGCATTGCTGCTCTCCTTGGCTTTGGTTTGCTTGAGCTGGGTGGCCGGCTTTAGGTGGCCTAGCGCCAGCAAAGTCTGGGTGTAGTCGTGCGCTTCCGGCAGCTCGACTTCGCCGCCGGGGCACAGCATCACTTCTTGGCCATCAGCGAGCGTGACGCCGCTCATCGGGCCGGAATACTGGTATTTCATGGTTGCTCCTCCTGGGTAACGTCGGTGAGAAGGGGTTCGGTGCCGATATCGGCGTCTTCGACCAGCATCGCCTCGCCAGCAAAGTCGACGGCGTACTGCCACAGGCCGGCGTTTTCGCCCAGGAACTTCTCGGACACGGCCGTGAGCTTCCTGCAGTCCGGTGGGCGGAAGCCCACCAGCGCCCGGCGCACCAGGTCGAGCACGTCGACCGCGCCGCCCCGGCCATTGAGCTGGCGCAACACCACGGTGACTGACAGCTTCACGGTGCGCGGCTGGGCGATGTAATGGGTATCAACGGTGTCGGCAAACTGGCTGCCCAGGTAGCTCACCAGTAGCGCACCCTTGGGATGATTGAGCCGGTAGTCCGCCGGCCGCTCCGGGAAGTATTCGACCGCTAGGGCGGGCAGCTTGGAGCGCAGGCAGCCCGCCACGGCATCGATGATCTCTAGCGTGGTGGCCATCAGTAACGATCCAGCAAGTTGGAACTGAAGCGGCGCGGCCGTGCCCGCACCTTCATCTCGCCCGGCTCTGGGGCAGCCTCGCCGGTCGGCACGCCGATGGTCAGCTTGCCGTCGCGGATCGCCTCCAGCATCTGCAGGGCGGACTTGTAGGTGCGGGTGACCGCATCGGGTAGCTCGCTGCCTTCCGGCCGCCGGGCGTACAGCCAGTGCCGCGCCAGGTTGACCGTCATGTTCTTGACCATCGACGGTACCGGGTCGAGCGGCAGGTTGTAGCGGCCACGCAGATGGGCGTCGACTAGCTCTTCGCCCTGGTGCACGGCTTCCTCCACCACGGCCAGGTTAAGCGTCAGTTCCGGTTGGCCATATTCGACCATCGTGTCGTTCGACAGCTGGATCAGGGTGGCCAGCGGCATAGCCAGCTGCAGGTCGGCAAGCGAGCAGTAGCGCATGGTCAGATGCCCCGCACGATGCGGATCAGCTCACCGGCGGCCGTGGCCGTATCCCAGGCAACACCGTTGGCCACACCGGCGGCCTTGGTGATGGCACGGCCCTGGCTGTCTGCCTGCACCTCAGCACCCGCCGCCACAGCAGCACCGGCCTCCACCAGGATCACACCCAGCACGTTGGCCGGGGCCATGTTGTCCGCTTCGGTGTCGGTCTCCGTCACGCCCAGCGCCTTGGCGCCCTCGGCGCAGACGCCACCGTTGAAGCCGACGAAGCGGCGCGCGGAAAGGTTAGCGATGGCCAGCACCGAGGCGACCAGGATCACGTTTTGTGACTTCATTGCTTGTCTCCTTCACCCTGGCCGGTGGACTGGCCCTTGTCACCGGCCTTATCGGCATCGCCATCGGGCGCTGTTTTGTCATCGGGCTTGGAGGTTTTCGCCGGCTTAGGCTGCTCGACCAGAGTCAGCGGCTCGGTAGAGGCTACCGGTTCCAGCCAGCGGCGCTTCTCGGCCGCCTCGTCGTCACCCAGTTCGATGGTGCTGCCTTCCGGGTAGCGTTTGCCATCGTGATCCAGATCGATGCCGCGCACGCGGTAAGTTTTCGTAGCCATGTTGCCCCCTTAGTTGACGTCTGCAATCAGATAGCCGGCGTCGGCACCAACCACCACCAGCTTGTAGATATCGGTGTGACGCACAAAACTGACCTTGCCGCCTTCGGCGTCGTACTTGTCGGTTTCCGGCATACCCTTCTTGCGCAGGGTGTAGCCGAATGACGGGGTGTCGTGGTCGGCATTCTGGCCAGCACCCGGTTTGGCCACGTAGGCCAGCACCACGTTGTCGCCCCAGATATCACCGGTGGCACCGGCGCCATTGGCGGCGAGGGCTTCGCCGATGAAAATGTCTTCCACACCCCACAGCGCTTTGAGGTGCTCCAGCGTGATGAGCTTGCGTTCACCGCTGCCCAGCGCGGCGGCCAGCTTGGTGTGGAACTTGAGCGAGGCATAGGTGGCTGCACCGATGACTGCGGTATTGGGGCGCATGCCAGTGCGCTGGCGGATGACTTCTTTGCCGTCCTCCACGTCTTTGATCGGGTCGCCACCGTTATTGACCCATTTGCTGGAACCAGACAGCGTCACTTTGGCGCCGGACAGATAGGTGTTCGGGTTCTGCGCCAGGTAGGCCGCGCGTACCTCACGGCCCAGGTCGATGGCGTCCTTTACGCGCCGCGCGGCTTTGGCTTCTTCGTTGAACATGGCTTCGGCCTGTTCGCGGTAGTCCACCGGGTAAGCCAAGTCGTGCTCGCGCAGTACCACGTCCAGGGTGTCGGCATCGTCCGCCGTCATCACGTTGGACTTGGCACGGATAGCGCGCTCGGTATCCCACAGGCGGAAGGCTTCTTTGCCAAACAGCGGGATGATGCCGGACTCTTTGTCGATGTCTGCCACCGGGAACAGGTTTTCACCGATGTACTGCGCGTTGCGGTAGCCACGCGCCAGGCTGGTCAGTACTGGGTCGACGACCCGGAGTTTTCTTAAACGGTCTACCATGACAGGATCCTTGCAAGTGGGTGGTGGTTACAGCAGCTGGCGCACAGCCTGCTCGTAGGGGATACCTTTTTCGGCGGCCAGCTCGGTGGCGCGCACGTGAAGGCTCAGGCGATCGGGGTCGGTGGGCTTTTCGGCAAACTCGGCGGCATGGGTGTCGCCGCCTTTGCCGGACTTGTCCTTGGTAGCGGTCTCGCCGAACTCGACCACCTTGGGCATATCGCCCAGGAATGACTTGAAGGCGGTAGCCAGCGGCTGTTTAGCAGCACCTTCGCCAAATTCCACCGCACTCTCGCCGTCGGCAAAATCGAGGAAAGCCACCACGGCATCCTTGTGTTTCGGCGCCAGCTTGCCTTCACCGATCATCTGTTCGGCAAAGGCGGCGTGCTCGCCGTGGCGCTTGGCGGCTGCTGCCGATTTCGTCGCGGCCTCGGCCGCTACCAGGCGTTGTTTCAGCTGGGCGTTTTCGGCCTCCAGCGCGGCCTTTTCTTCAGGGGTCACATGACGCTCCTCTTCGGTGGTTTGGGTCAGGGAAACAGTGGTGTCGGTAGGGTCAGCAAAGGCAGCACGCGGCGCATCGTCTTGGCGCGCAGCTTCGCGGATAGATTCGATCTGCCAGTCGGGCACAACCTGGTCGGCGGTCTCCTGGTCGAACTTGGCCAGTAGCCATTCGCGCATGCGGCGCCACAGTGAGGCATTGGTCTCCATGCCCCAGTCGCCGAACTCGACCACGCCTTCTTCGGCATCTGCGAACTCGGCCTGCTTGAGGCCCTTTACGGCCGGTGGCATCGCGCCCAAAAAGCCGACGTGGCGCAGGTAGTACACGCCAGGCACCGGATTGTTAGGAGCGTCGGGTAGATAGAAACTGGCGGAAATTTTCTTGAAGCGTTTGGCAGCGAGCAGCTCAGCGAAGGCTGCGTCAACTTGATGCGCCTCGGCATTCAAGCCATCACTGTCGACAGCCAGCGACTTCACCCAGCCGTAGGCCGGGTCATCGTGTTTGGGGTGTCCAATGACGATGGGCGCCTCATGCAGGGCCGGATCGTAGGCGCGGGCACTGGCCGCAAGATCGGACTCGGAGAAATCAAGCACCGCACCAGACATCGCGGTCTGACGGCCGGGCTTGAAGATGTGTAGGGGTTTGGATGTGTTCATGCCACCATGATCGGCGGCATGTCGGGATGGAGCTTTTAAATGAGGTTAGTACTTAGAGATGAGCTCGGCCAGAGGCTGAATAAGTTGGCTTACTCGCCTAGCCCGAATGCAATACCAACATTAGTGAAGGTGTTACGACTAAGTTGCATGCCACCAAGACTAAGACCCATCGGGGATCCTATTACATTTAAACCAAGTGGACGGAAGTCAATTTCTGAAACTGAGGCTTTGAGATCACCCTTTGTTTCCGCCTTGAGTACTATTTTTCCATGCACAGAAACAACAATCTTGCTTCCCATGGTCTCAACACTAACGGCTGGGTGCGTTGAGATGGAGTCTGCCACGATAGGTACGAACTCTTTACTTCCAGGTGCTGCTACAGCTTGAAGCCAAACTCTAGGCGCCGGTCCAACCCCAATCAGTAGGGGTAGGGTTTTTCCAACTGCAAAGATATGGCCACCACCATTGATCACATTGCTGCAGAAGTTCAAATAGTCGTAGGGCTTGTAGTCTACCGGTAAATTTTCAGTAGTAATCATTTTTGCCCTCTGACAAGGCGTGTCTTAGGTGCAGATTTGAAATGCGTGCTCATACGCCCCAAGAGCTCTTTTTTCTCGTTAGCCACAAACTTGCTCAAGATAAAAAGCACAGCACTAACAAGCAAGCCAGCGATTAGCACAATCCATTCACTTTTTGTGACAGCTTCGGACTTTCCGGTGATTTCCGATATCCACTTTGGGAGAATACTCATTGCGTATCCAACGGAGGCGAAAAACACATTCACTGCCCAGCTTGTAAGCGGTGTTGATTCATTGGTAAGGCGAAGAAAGTCTGCTTCACACAGTTGGAAGTCTTCTTGAAACGTGCCTATCGACATGCCTGTGAACGAGCCATGCACGGGCACTGTTTCTGTAATGACCCGATCTTCAAAGACATTCTCAGGCATGTCCCCCCCATCAACTTTGTCCATGGCAGCCTAGGGCTAAACTCCAGCGTTGGTGATGTTAATCATGCAGATCAAAAAGCAACTGTGGAAACTGCATCACCCATTTAGGAAGCTGCCATCCTGTATTCCTGTGCTAGCGATGCCAAGCGCACAATATACCGAATTTCTAAAGCCTTTATAAAGCTTTATGGCTTTGTGAGCGGGGCTAAGGGCTACCGTTGCGCGTCAGAGAGGTCACAACGCCGCCAGAGCGGCTAGATTCCGGCAGCGGTTTTCAGGTGGCGCAGCACGGTGCCGAGCACCGCTTCGCTGGCTTCGGGCTGCAGATCGCCGTCTGCGGTGACGGGCAGATAAGGGCGTGCTGGCAACTCTACCGCGTGGCCACGGCCGGCTTGGCCGCCCACCTGGTGGATGCGGGCGTACTCGGCATTACTACCGATCACCACCGAGGCGGCGTCATAGTCCGTGACGATGGACGAGGCCAGGCGGCCGGTCTGCTGCAGGGTGACACCGTTCTCGCTGCTGGCTCGTTGGCTGGGCGTCCAGCGCGGCCGGCCTTCGGCAGCAAAGTTGTCTTCCACCACCATGGCCAGCGTGCCGGCAATCTTGCGCATGGCCGGGGTCATATCGAGCACCGACGACTCCAACCGCGCCAGCGCCGCCTGCAGCTGGCTATCGTCGACGGTGATACTGACGAAGTCGCTCATCGGAGTTCCTTCCTGGCCAGCGAGGCCAGCTTGCCGGTATAGCGCCCAAGGTCGGGTACCCAGGCGGCGGCACCGGGGTTGTAGCTCCAGCCCACGTCTGGCGAGACGGTGACCGTTTTGCCTGTGGCAGGGTCGACGGCACGGAAGGTGGCCACCTCGCGCTCCTCGCCGGTTTTCACCGAAACGGTCTTCATCGCAGTGCCCAGCTTGCCTTCGGACGTTTCCACCTGCACGCCCCGCGCCGTGATGTCGTCTGCCGACAGGGTGGTGACCCGGCAGCGGCAACCCCAGCCGTTGGGCGGGTAGAACGATTGCCAGAACGGGTCATCGTAGCGCAGCACTTTGCCGTTCATCGCGCGGTGGCTGGGTCGGGTGCTGCCGTCCAGGATGGCGACGTAGCGCCAGTACGGGCGGTCGTCGACGTTCTCGATCTGGGCTTGCCAACGGCCGGCCATGTAGGCGGTCTGCAGATTGGTGCGGAAGATGGTCTGCAGGCGCCACGGGCTGCCCAGCTGCACCTGGCTGATCTCGCCGGTGTCGGTATCGACGTGCTCCTGCTTGCCCCACCAGCCCTTGGCCTGCAGCACCGGCGTCAGCTCCTTTTTGAACCAGGCAAAGGTCTTGCCCTCAGCCAGTGCTTTCCCCACCGCTTCGCGGATGTCCTGCAGGATGTCCAGGCGCGTGGCCTTGGCCACGGTGAACGCCTGGGCCTGTGCGTCTTGCCATAGTTCCTCCCAGTACCAAGTGACGGCGTAGCCCTTGTTCTTCAGGTACTCGACCGCCTTCTTCGGCTCCAGGCTCATGCAGTAAGCGAGATCCACTTTAGCCATGGAGGCGCCCCCACAGCTTGGCAACAAAGAGAGCTCGCGCCAGGCGCTCCTGCAGGCCACTGGCGTCCATCTCCGGGTATAGCTCGGCCAGCGTGCCGAGCAGCGCATCGGGTTGGGCACCGCCTTCAATCCGCTTTAACAGCGGCGCCAACATCGCCTGAGCGTCGGCATTCAGGGCATCGGTCGACAGCGCATCGAGGGCTGCGTCCAGCGCGTCCTGGTCAGGTGCTTCTTCGGCCTCGGCAAATTCGGCCGCCGGCGTATCGGGAGTGGCCGCCTCGACCAGGTCACCGTCCTGCAGCTTATAGGCACGCTTGAAGTAGGCCGGTGTCAGCTTGGCACCGGCGCGGGTCAGCTTCTCGTCACGCTCGGCCAGCACCTTGTCGACTTCCTCCTGCTCCCACAGCGAGAACACCGGGCGGGAGCCGTCGCCCCAGTTCAGCTCGCACACCCAGCGGATCAGGGTGTTCATCGCCTCTTCAACAATGGCTTTGTCACCGTCGCGGATGTCGCGGGTGACCTCCAGTCCGGCCTGGGCCGAGGCGCGGTTAGCGGTGGCCTCGGTGGTCTGGTTTTGCCCCAAGAGGGCAATCGACACCTCTGAGCGGCAGAAGGTCAGCAGGCGCTCATATACCTCGGCGCTACCGGTCTTGCCGGCCGCTTCCTTGATCTCTACGCTGGCATCATCAGGGATCACCGCCACCGCGTCCTGCACCATGGCTTCCAGGTTGTCCAGCAACAGATCGGTCTCGGCCGGCGTGGCGCTGCGCGGGTGTTTGCCGATGATCCACGGCGCGCCGTACTTCTCGGTGAATTGCACCCAGAACTTGAGGCCACCCTTCTTGAAGGTAGTGGGCCAGAACACCATGGACAGGTCGGCAAAGCCGTAGGGGTTGTCATAGCTGGCGTCCTGGCGTGGCACCAGGAACTTGCGTGCGGGTAGCGCCTCGCCATGGAGTCGGTTGTGCCTGGAGCGGAAGCGCAGCTGGTTGTCCTGGTCGTACACGAACCAGTCGGCCGGCTTGCCGATGATGTCGATCGGCACTACGTAGCCGCCAACCTTGCCCCACATCACCTCCATCGGCTGGTAGCCGTAGAGCACGGCGTCCAGCATCTCGGTGATGATTCTGGATAGGTCCAGGTCGGCTAAGATGCTCTCGATCGACTTGGCCACACGGCTCTTGGCCTTGTCACGATCCAGCCCCCATTCCAGCGCCTTCACCGCCGCCTTACGACGGCGGATGCAGCCGCCTACATGGGCATCGGCACGCAGCTCGCGATAGACCTTGATGTCCTTACCCAGTGCTTTCAGTACGCTGTCCGGGTTGGGCAAATACATGCCCAGGGTGTGGAAGTCGATACTGCGCTCGCGCGTGGCGATCTGCTCGGACAGCGATTTGCGTGGCTCCCCGAACTGGACAAACTCGGTGGGGCTGACCCACATGCCTTTAGCTTTCATTGGTACCCCTGGGTAATTTTGGTGCCGGAGCGACGGCGGCGGGACTTCACCGTCACCGGGCCTTTGTTGATTTCGCGGCTGGCAAAGTAAGCCAGCGCCACTGCCACGGCGGCATCACCGTGGCGTTTGCCCTGGTCTTCTCCGGTACTGCGACTATCCGGGATACGAGGGACGCCCTTGACGATTTGTACCGCCCGTAAGTCGGCCAGCACATCGGCGTCTTTGGGCAGGCCATCCAGCGTGCCGTCCTCGAGCGCAGCTTTCACCGGCGGCATGTGTTCCCGGTACCAGGACTCGGTCAGCATCACCTGCTGGATACGGCTGGCACCGTAGCGTTGCATGGCGTACTCGGCCAGAAACTGGCCGTTGCCACGTGCATCGAAGGCGCCGCCGGTAAAGCCCGGCAAACGATCTAGCAGGTAAAAGCACACTTGCTCCTGCTGGCGGAACGGCACATTGCGCAGCTCCAGGATGAAGGGCACACGGCGTACCAGGTTTTGCTGCTGGATCAGCGGCACGTGCACGGTAAGGTCGCCGGTGCGGCCAAAGTCTTCGCCGTTAAAGCTGATGGCATCTGTCGGTAGTGCAGCCAGCAGCGGCGCCAGATGTTCCTCCAGCCAGTCGCGGCAATCGGCGATGCGGATGTGATCGGGCAGCAGCTCGAAGCCCGGCGGGCATGCCCAGCGCAGCACCGGTGTATCGGCCGACATGCGCGACTCCACCAGGGCACGCGACAGCCAGGCACCGCCGCTGTGCTTGGGAATGCAGCCGTATTCTTCCTCGGCAGACTCGGTATTGGGCGCGTTCTTGTACAGGTCATCGCGCCATTTCTTTTCGCCTTCCGGCGTCCAGGTCTGGCCGGTCACGTAGCAGATGCGCTTGTACAGGCCATCCGCGATGGCATCGTCCAGGGTGATGCGGTGGATGCTGTAATCCTTGCGACCGGCGCGGGCGTCTTCGATGTACTGGTTGAAAAGGTTCTCCACGCCGTTGTGCGTGCTGATCAACCGTACCTTGTTGCCCCACATGGTCAGTGCCAGCGCGGCCTTCAGCAGCTCTTCCAGGCTGTCGTGGAAGGCGGCCTCGTCGATCACCACATCGCCCTGCAAGCCGCGCAGGTTGGACGGCCGGCTGGATAGCGCCTGGATTTTGAAGCCGGACTTCGGGAAGCGGATCATGTAGGTGAGGATTTCTTCCTGCTTCCCCTCATCCCAGAAGGTCTGCTCGTACACGTCGGCCTGCGCCAGCTCGTTGAACGCCTTGGCGAACAGTGCGCAGGCGGCGATGTACTCCAGCGCCATTTCCTTCTTGCTGCCTACGTAGAAGGTATTGCAGCCCTGGCGGCGGCGCGGCCGGGCCGCCTTCACCACGTTGCGACCGGCCTCTGCCCAGGTCAGGCCGGTACGGCGCGACTTCTCCGCGAACATGATCTGGGCTTCGTCTTCGAACCAGCGCTGCTGGTACGGCAGGAATACCGGCTGATTAGAAGGGATGGCGTCGGCCACCTCTTGCGGTACCACCACGCCGGCCAGCTCTAGCTCCTCGGCCAGGTCGATCTTGCGCGGCGTGCCGACCGGCGTCAGCGTAGAGGCGGCTTGTGCAGCTTGCTTGGCCATCACTCTTTACCCAGCAAAATGCGGCGGATGCGTGCTTCCATCTGCTCGCTCATACCATCTGCGCCGCGCATTTCTTCCAGCTTTTCTTCCTGCTCGGCCAGCAGCTGGGCGCGGGCCTCGCGCTCGATGCGGGCTTGCTCGTCCAGACGGAAGCGTTTCTGGTTCACGCTGGCGCGGGCCAGGGTGGCAATGTTCTTGGCCGCACTGGATAGCAGACCGATGCGCTCTGCCGGGTCGACGTCTTCGTCACCGGCCTCCTGCAGGTTGACGATGCTCTCGAACAGCTCGGTCTGCACCAGGGCGATCACGGCTTCGGAGCGAGCGTCCTGGTCGTCGGCCGCACCTTCGGTCAAGAGACGCGCAGCCTCGGTGCTGGCCTTGATGGCGGCGAAGCGGCGCTCAATCTTCTGGCCGTAGCGGTGGATGGCAGATTTGCTGATGGCGAAACCCTTGTCGCGCAGCGCGGCTTCCAGCAGCTGGTAGCCACTGAAGTTGCCCTCCACCAGAGACTTATCAAGCCACTCGCGTACCGACTGGGGCAGTTGGCCAACACTGTTGCGGCGGGCCATATCACTGGCTCCAGTACTTCTGCGGCCGGGCAATACCGGGTTCGCAGTCGATGGTGTACTCGGCAATGTCGGTGCCGTAGCGGGTCAGGCTGCCCCACCAGCGGCCGGAAGGTTCCTTGCGCAGCTCGACCAGGTCACGGTCAGACAGGTAGTCCAGCTCGCGCCGGACTTCAATCGGCGTCACGTCCGGATAGATGGACTGCATGGTCATCTGGATAGGCCCCTCGGACAGCTCCTCCGGGCGGGCGTTGTACAACGCCAGCAGCAAATACCAGCGCAGACTTTCACGGCGTACTTTGGCTTGATCAATCACGGTTGGCCCCTTTTAGTTGCCAGTTCTCAAGGCGCAACGCCACCGCATCAAGCTTGGCCTCGATCACGGTCTGGTTGCGGATATAGTCTTCGCGGCGCACGTACTGCAGCGGCAGCTCGGCTTTCCACTGCAGGAAGTCGCGGTCCAGTGCCTGCAGCCGGGTGACCACTTTCTGTTCTTCTTCGGCGTGGCGGGTGAGCGTGGCCTGCATGGCGGTGTCGGCCATCTTGCGGGCGTCTTCCAGCGCCTGGAAGCGCTCGTCCAGGCGACGGTCTATCTGACTGAACAGCACCTTGGCGCCGCCGGCGACAAAGCCAAAGAAAGCCAGCAACAACGTGAGTAGCTGCCAGAACTCTACTTGTACGGTCATGGCTTGCTCCCTTCATGCCAGTCCAGTAGGCGGTTCAGCTGTGACTCGATGTTGCGGCAGCGCTGTCCGTAGTCGGTGATGTGTTCCAGGATGTCAGCCTGCTGTACCCCGGCATCAAGGGCTTCGGCGGGGTCGGCCGCATCAGCAGCGCCGGCGGCAGGGATGGTTGGGGGCACAGGGGCGGCACCGATGGCGCCGTTGTACACGCCGACAAAGCCATGAGTGAAAACGCACTGAGGAACAGGCTGCAGCGGCGCATCAGGCGCCGGGCGGTATTGGCTGGTGACACGGGTGATTCTCCGTTTCAGTTGGTCGGTATCTTCGGCGTGCCGGGCACGCGCCTGCAGCAACTGGAAACCCAGCTGGTTGGCGGTGGCGGTCAGCTCGCGCTCTTTGTCCAGGGCCTGCCCGGCGGCGGTCGACATCAGCAAGGCGTGGTCACGCTTGAGGTTAGCCAGCGCGGTCTCGCCCTTGGCCTGGGCCGAGCGGTGGCCCAGACCGTAACCCCCGGCACCGGCCGCCAGGGTTGTGATGGCGATCAGGCCCAAGCCAGCCAGTGCCGCCTGCAGGCGGGTGGCGATGAAGGGGGTATCAAGCATTGCTGGCCTCCTGCTTGTCGCGCTTGGCGGCAATCCAGCTACGGGCAGCCGAGTAGCCGCCCACCACGCCTAGATAGACCAGCCAGGTATCGGTAGTCAGCTGGCCAGCCACGCCCTGGTAGATGAACATGCCAGTGGCAGAGGCGCAGGCCACATTGGCCCACAGCTTGCTGTGGCTCAGACGGCCGCTGGCTGGGTTGGTAAACAGATCAGACAGGCGCATGGGCTTACTCCTGCAGGCTGCCAACCAGTGGCTTCAACCCACCCTGCAGCCAATCGGCCACGTTGAAGCCAGGGCAGGTTTTGAGCCACTCGCCAGGCTCCACGGTGCCGTCGCCATCCTTGTCTGGCGACAGGTCACGGTGGCCTACCACGCGGGCAGCCGGGTACTGCGCCTTCAGCGCTTTTACCAGGCTGTGTAGTGCATCCCACTGCGCCCGGGTAAAACGGCTGGTGCCTACCAGACAGATGCCGATGGATTGGGCGTTGAAACCCTGGGCGTGGGCGCCTACCTCGGCAATGCCTCGGCCGGTGTGCTTGCTGCCATCGGTATCCAGCACGAAGTGGTAGCCGATGGCGGGTAGATGCGGGTTGAGCTGTGTCAGCGCAGCCGGCTGGCGCTTGAAGCCACGCTGGGCATGCCAGATATCGATGACCGCTGCGGCGCTTTTGGTAGGGCTACCCAGCTGACGGCCATTGGCGCTGGCCGAGCAGTGGATAACGATGCAGTTGATGGTACGAGACATGATCCCCTCCAGACGTGAACATGCCGCCATTGTCGGCGGCATGTTCGGGAGGGGCTTTTAATCGAGATTAGAGAGATTCAGCAGAAAACTATAGGAATTACGGAAGTAACACTTTCCAACCATAACCAAGCAGCGGGAGTGAGGCAGAAGTACACGACATGAGCTAAAACAAGCCCAATGATTAGTACAAAAGCAATTGCCCATAGAATGCGACGCTGCATGGACAATCGTGCGTCTAACATCGCAAAGATGTCGTTGAACGTTGGAGCAACGGTTTGATGCTTTTTCTGAATGAGATCTTTCTGACGTGTGATTTCACCCTTCAGCACCTCGAGCGTATGCCTCTGATTCCAGATCAGCAAACCGACCAACAGTACAAAAATCCAGCAGCCAAGTAATACGGCAGAATTCACCCAAGTCTCATAGCTGGTTGCTTTTTCAGACCCGGCATCCTTCATTTGTGTGGCTACTATGATCGTAGCAACTGGGATGCTAAGCATTTGGTTCTGAATATCAGCAAAAACCTTATGAATTTTCCCCGTGTATTCGACCTTTGCTGCTTCGAGCTCACTTCTGACTTTGTCATAAGAGAAGTTGGAAACGAACAGCCGATAGCCATCGGCAAACTTATTTTGCAGCTCAGGAAGATGAGAGAGTAGTCGCTGGAACCGCTCAGCAGGAGAAGCCCCCTTAGCGATGCTTATTGCCGCATCTGCGAGGATGGCAAGCTTTTGCTCCTTGTGAGTATCGTTCGTGAAGGAGTCTTCTAGCTTCTTTATGGCAGACAGATCGGCGGCTAAAAGATCAGCTTTGCAATAGCTCACTGGAAGTGTGAATTTTCCTTCGTGAATGAATATCAGCTCTTCTCTTTCGGCTTCTAGGTATGCCGCAGCTTCTCTGAGTAGCAGGATGAAGCTGAGCAAAGTTTTATAGCTCTGCACCTCCGGGGGGACAGAGCTATCTCCTGGAGCATACTTGCTATCAATTAAAAAGTATCTCTTTGGCTCTTCAATGCGGGCCTTCCTGGTTCGGAGAAGGCCATCTAAATCGCTAGATAGCACACCAATGCCGAGCCTTGGTTCCCCAACGAGCAAGCGTACAGTCTGCCCAACTGCAAGTTTGTCAGGGTTTCCAGACGCCAGGCTCATTCCTGAGTCATCAAGGTTTTCCTCTTCCAAAAGCAACGCAAGCGTATCCCTCAAGTCTTGACTTGATAGGGTAAGCGTACCGGCCTTGGCATTTTGGTCAAATGCCAAGCTCCGATAAATACTTAGCAGAAGCGGGAATGTAACCTTACTCATTATCTCCGTCGTCTTGTTGCATCTCTTTACGTAGCCTGATCTTGAGTTCTTCAGGCACGTTTGTGATAGTCAATGATTCGTCGTCATGGCTTTGTTGCACAAATCAGTGCTTGCGTCCGTCCGGTAGAATGACCGCATGAGCAAGCCCCTTCCTCCCAAGTACCAAACCATCAACTGGCAGTCATACAACCAGTCCCTCAAGCAACGAGGGCAGCTCCTTCTCTGGCTCGACAAAGGCATGAACTGGTTGGCACCGGCTACCGGCAGGCGGGGACGGCAGCTAACTTTTTCTGATGCTGCCATCCAGTTCTGTCTCACCATCAAATGCCTCTTTGGCCTGGCGCTACGGCAAGCCACAGGTATGGTCGAAAGTATGTTGCGCCTGGCTGGCCTTGACTGGGCCGTCCCCGACTTCAGCACGCTTTCCCGCCGCCAGAAAGACCTGCAAGTCCGCATCCCGGTACAGAAAAAGCAAGGTTGTCTGCATCTCTTGGTGGATAGCACCGGCATCAAGATGATGGGTGAAGGCGAGTGGAAGGTGAAAAAGCATGGCGCTGATTACCGCCGCCAATGGCGCAAGCTGCATCTGGGCATAGATGCGCAAACGCTGGAAATCCGGGCAATGGAAGTGACCGACAATCGCACTGGAGATGCCACGATGCTGCCAGAGCTGCTATCGCAAATTCCGGCGGGAGAGGGACTGGTAACCGTCACCACGGATGGGGCGTACGACACACGCCTATGTTACGCAGCGATTGCAGAGCGTGGGGCGGCAGCCATCATTCCCCCACGTCGAAATGGCCAATTCTGGAAAGGGAATTTACGGGGCAATCAGGCTCGCAATGAGTCGCTACGAGCGGTGAAGTATCTGGGGCGCGCGCTCTGGAAAAAGTGGAGTGGCTACCATCGCCGCAGCTTGGTCGAAACGAAGATGCACTGTTTCAAATTGCTGGCAGATCGGGTTAAGTCACGGGACTTTGACCGGCAAGTAGCGGAGCTTCAAATCTGTGCAGCGATTCTGAATCGCTTCACAGCACTGGGCACGCCGCAAACGGTCCGTATGGGATAAATCCGTCTGGGGATTGGGGTAGTTCGACCTACGGCTGATTTGTGCAACAAAGCCCTGTTGCTGCCATCATTACAAGAAGAAAGGGTTCCTAGCCTGAAGTCCGCGGGCACGTAGTCCAGCAGGTTGCCCTGCCCTGACAGATCGGCCGTGAATTGCTTGCCCCAGGCATGGGCATCGCGCGGTATGCGCGAGCGCACCAGCACTGCGCTAGTGCCCTCGCGTTGGCCGCCGTATAAAGACTTGCGCAGCACGTCCGCACGCGACATGGCAACGTAGTTCAGCAGGTTGCCAGACCAGTAGCTGCCACCGCATTTTTTATCGGCCGTGTACTGCCTCGCCTCGAAACGGTTGGTAGCAGTTGAGTATTCGTAGCATACGTTGCTATTGAAATAGCCGTAGTAATCGATAGACGGCTTGAATTCTACATCATATATGCCATCATCGTCCAAATCAGTCGCATCGTTATAGGCTTCAACGAACATATTTCGGTCGCGGCCTACTACCAACACATTCAGCGGTGGTTGCGACACCGAAGTACCAACCATGGGTAAATTGGGCACCACCAGCGCGGCAGCCGGCAAAATATGGCATACCAAAATTAAACATTTGAAATTATCGACCAATCTGCGCATTTTAAACTCCACCAGAAAACAGCCCTGAATTTTCTGATTAAAATATAGCCACACCCACCACAATACGAAATTATAGCCACCAACACTCAATCACATACACTTTAAATCTCAAAAAAAAATGCTCAATATCAGAACCCCAAGAGAACTACTCATCAACATTCACCAAACCACCAGTATTTATATTGCCAACAGTAATTAATTTATTAAAAACACGTATAACTAATTATCGAAAAATACACATACAAGCATGGTAAAAAAAAAGCAGTGCCCGCAAAGCACTTCGCGTATGTCACAAAAAACAGCGCACCTATGTGCAAGCTAGCTGGTGTACAACCACGCTTGCTCACAATCCACAAGATAAGTCATAGCGCAGAGCCTGTATGCCTTTGCAAAGACAAGCAGTGGAAAGTGCCTTCTGCCAAGCCCAAAAAAGCTAACAGGCGATGCGCAGCAACTAGCCGACAGCAAGCACACGGCATAGCAGGCGGCTCTGCCAGCCAAACCCAACTGATGCCGTAAACACTGCCGATCAGGCATAGCAACTGTTGCTATCACACTCTGCATGCTGACCCGCAAAGCTTCGCCGTGTTTGAAATAGCAGTATCAGCCCCGTGAAGACAGCAGCGACTTCCGACTTTTACGGATGCCAGTTGCACGACAAGTGTCATCTAGCCGCTAGTAAAAAAGACAAACCCCGCTTGTACAACCAGCGGGGTTTGTCTTGGGCTCGGTAACGCCGGGCGGGCCGGCTGTGGCTTACTTGCGCTCTACCTGCGATACATCGCGCACCGCACCCGTATCGGCGCTGGTGGTCATGGCAGCGTAGGCACGCAGCGCCGGGCTCACCACGCGCTGTCGATCCTGCGGTTTCCATGCCTGGGCGCCACGGGCCTCCTGTGCGGCGCGGCGTGCGGCCAACGTTTCATCGCGGACTACCAGATGGATGCCACGGTTGGGGATGTCGATCTCGATGGTATCGCCCTCTTCCACCAGGCCGATGGCACCGCCTTCGGCGGCTTCCGGCGACACGTGGCCAATGGACAGGCCGGAGGTACCGCCCGAGAAGCGGCCGTCGGTCAGCAGCGCGCAGGCTTTGCCCAAGCCTTTGGATTTCAGGTAGCTAGTGGGGTACAGCATTTCCTGCATGCCAGGGCCGCCTTTCGGACCTTCGTAGCGGATCACCACGACATCACCGGCCACCACTTGGTCAGCCAGGATAGCGGCCACGGCGTCGTCCTGGCTTTCAAACACGCGGGCACGGCCGGTGAATTTGAGGATGGAATCGTCCACACCAGCGGTTTTCACGATGCAGCCACGCTCGGCGATATTGCCGTACAGCACGGCCAGGCCGCCATCCTGCGAGTAGGCGTTGGCCTTGTCGCGGATGCAGCCACCGGCGCGGTCGTCGTCCAGCGTCGGGTAGCGCATGCTCTGGCTGAAGGCGATGGTGGTCGGCACGCCGCCAGGTGCCGCGCGGTAGAAGCGGTGCGGCTCGCTTTCCGGGCCGTGGCGCATTACGTCCCAGGCCTCGATACCGGCGCCCATGCTGGGGCTGTGTACGGTGGGTACATCGCGCTGGATCAGGCCGGCGCGGTCCAGCTCGGCCAGGATGGCGATCACGCCACCGGCGCGATGTACATCTTCCATATGGTACTTCTGCGTGGCCGGTGCCACCTTGGACAGGCAGGGCACGCTGCGCGAGATGCGGTCGATGTCGGCCATCTTGAAATCCACACCGGCTTCGCTGGCGGCAGCCAGCAGGTGCAGCACGGTATTGGTGGAGCCGCCCATGGCCACGTCCAGGCTCATCGCGTTCTCGAACGCGGCCTTGGTGGCGATACTGCGCGGCAGCACGCTGAAGTCGTCCTGCTCGTAGTGGCGCTTGGTGATCTCCACGATCAGGCGGCCGGCCTTCAGGAACAGCTCCTTGCGGTCGGCGTGGGTGGCCAGCAGGCTGCCGTTGCCCGGCAGCGACAGGCCCAGCGCCTCGGTCAGGCAGTTCATCGAGTTGGCGGTAAACATGCCGGAACAGGAGCCGCAGGTCGGGCAGGCGCTGCGCTCTACCTTGTCCACCTCGGCGTCCGACACGGCGCTGTTGGCCGCTTCCACCATGGCGTCCACCAGGTCCAGCTTGCGGATGTCGTTACCCCACTGCACCTTGCCGGCCTCCATCGGGCCGCCGGACACAAACACCACAGGGATGTTGAGGCGCAGCGCGGCCATCAGCATGCCGGGGGTGATCTTGTCGCAGTTGGAGATGCACACCAGCGCGTCGGCGCAGTGCGCGTTGACCATGTATTCCACGCTGTCGGCGATCAGGTCGCGGCTGGGCAGGCTGTACAGCATGCCGCCGTGGCCCATGGCGATGCCGTCGTCCACCGCGATGGTGTTGAATTCTTTGGCGACGCCACCAGCGCGCTCGATTTCACGCGCCACCAGCTGGCCCATATTGTGCAGGTGTACGTGGCCGGGCACGAACTGGGTAAAGCTGTTGGCAATAGCGATAATCGGCTTCTGGAAGTCTTCGTCCTTCATGCCGGTGGCGCGCCACAGCGCACGGGCACCGGCCATATTGCGGCCTGCAGTGGAGGTTTTGGAGCGGTATTGCGGCATGGCTTTATCCTTTGGGTCTCTTTGCCTACGCCACACGGGCGCAGCCTGAATCTTGTCCTGTTTGCGCGCATCGCCGCCTCTGTGAGCAGCTGGCAGGAACTTCCGGGTGCGTGAAGTTTCTGTTAATGGCACCATCCCGTCATGATCGCGTCGGGACGCCACCTGGCGCTTTCCGTATAATTTCGATCTTCCTTTTACCGCAAACGCACATTACTGACAAATGCTGATCCATCCTCAGTTTGACCCCGTCGCCATCCACCTGGGCCCGCTGGCCGTGCACTGGTACGGCCTGATGTACCTGCTGGGCTTTGGCCTGTTCCTGTGGCTGGGCAATCTGCGCGTGAAAAGCCAGCCGTGGAGCGGCTGGAGCGCCAAGGACCTGGACGACTTTCTCACCTGGGCAGTACTGGGTGTGGTGGTGGGCGGCCGCCTGGGCGAAGTGCTGTTCTACCAGCCCGGCTACTACCTGCAACACCCGGCAGAAATCCTGATGGTGTGGAAAGGCGGCATGAGCTTCCACGGCGGCTTTATCGGCGTACTGGTAGCCATGGCGCTGTTTGCGCGCAAGCAAGGCAGCAGTTTCTGGCGGGTAGCCGACTTTGTTGCCCCGCTGGTGCCCACCGGGTTGGCCGCAGGCCGCGTCGGCAACTTTATCAATGGCGAATTGTGGGGCCGCGTGGCACCGGCCGATCTGCCGTGGGCGATGATTTTCCCGCGCGTAGACATGCTGCCGCGCCACCCGTCGCAGCTGTATCAGGCGCTGCTGGAAGGCCTGGCGCTGTTTGTCATCCTGTGGCTGTTCTCGGCACGCCGCCGCCCGGTGGGCCAGGTGTCGGCGGTGTTCCTGATCGGCTACGGCAGCTTCCGTTTCATCGCCGAATACTTCCGCACCCCGGACGCCGGCATCTTCGGCCAGTCCGACGTAATCAGCATGGGCCAATGGCTGAGCCTGCCGATGATCGTGGCCGGTATCGCGCTGTACCGCTGGGCAGCGCGCCAGCCGCAAACTGCTTGAGGAGCCTGCGATGAAAGCCATCGTTCCCCTGCTGCTGTGCAGCCTGCTGGCCGGCTGCGCCACCTACCAGTGGCGCCACGGCGACGGCACCCGCAACTTTGACGCCGAAAGCTACCCGTGCAAACAGGAGGCCGCCAAAGCCTTCCCGCCGGACATGCGCGAACGCGTGGCGCGCGCTGCGTCGTTCCAGCCGCCGCGGCAGATCTGCGGCGCCAACAACCAGTGCACATGGACACCGGGCTATTGGGAGCCCGAGCGCCGCGAAAGCTTCGATGCCAACGCCGAGCAGCGCGAAGACATGTACAGCAGCTGCATGAAAGCCAAAGGCTGGGCCTACATACGCGTGGATTAAGCGACTGGCGCAAGGTTGGCCGCAACGAACAAGGCCCTGCCGCATGGCAGGGCCTTGTTGTTTTACCCGGCACCATTCTGGTCGACCGCCAGCGTCTAGCGCGGCGGGCACACCGGCCGCGCCGATAGCGGCGTAGACAGAATAATGCTGGTACGCGTCTCGCCCAGGTCGTTCAGGTGCGATACCAGCAATTCCAGATGCTGCACGTCGCGCGCCAGCACCCGAAACACGTAGGAGTCCACCCCGGTCACGTGGTGGCACTCCTGCACCTCCGGCATGGCAGCCAACCTGTCCAGCAGGGTTTTCTTGGCCGGCTGCGGCACGGTAATGCCCACCAGCGCAGACAGCGCGTAGCCCGCCTTCAGCGGCGCCACCACCGCGTGGTAGCCGCGAATCACCCCCGCCTCTTCCAGCCGCTTGACGCGCTCCGACACCGCCGGCACCGACAAACCCACCGCTTGCGCCAGCTCGGTCAGCGACTGGCGGGCGTTGTCCTGCAGCGCGGCCAGAATGGCCCACGATTTGGCATCCACTTCCATTTGTTAAGCCCTTCTGCCATCTGGCCTGATTTTCTTAGGCCAGCATAGCGCATCGCCTGCATCTCGGCATGGGCAACCGCGCCACGCCGCGTCACACTATGCAGCAGCAAAGGAGAACACCATGAGCCTGTTTCTGGAAGCGGCCGCCATCGGGCTGGCCATTGCCGCACCGGTCGGCCCCATCGGCCTGCTGTGCATCGAACGCACGCTGCGCCGTGGCCCGGCGGCCGGATTTGTCACCGGCCT
Organism: Vogesella sp. XCS3; assembly: GCF_020616155.1. Lineage (NCBI taxonomy): Bacteria > Pseudomonadati > Pseudomonadota > Betaproteobacteria > Neisseriales > Chromobacteriaceae > Vogesella > Vogesella sp. XCS3. The sequence continues at coordinate 1,523,315 of NZ_CP085530.1, forward strand.
GGGCGCCGCCAGCGCCGATGGCCTGTACGCCAGCGCCGGTGCCGCCGGCATGGGCACCCTGCTGCACACCCTTAGCGCCATCGCCACGCCGCTGGCGCTGGCCGGTAGCGCGCTGCTGCTGTACATGGGCGTGGGCACGCTGCGCCGCGCCGCGGCCAACCATGCCGCCCGCGCCAGCGAAGGCGGCGGGCTGGCCATGGCTTATCTGTCGGCGCTGGGGCTGACGCTGAGCAACCCGATGACCATCCTGTCGTTTATTGCAGTCTTTGCCAGCCTGGCTGGCGGCCAACACACCACGCCGGCACAGGCCGCGCTGATGGTGGCCGGCGTGTTTGCCGGCTCGGCGCTGTGGTGGCTGTTGCTGGCCTACGGCGGCGGGCGCCTGCTGGCGCGGCTGGGGCCCGCCGGGCAACAGCGCATCAACCAGCTATGCGGCGTGCTGCTGATCGGCTTTGCCGTGCTGATGGCGTGGCGCACGCTGGCAGGCTAAACACGGATAACAAGCACCACGAACAGCTGCAGGCAGCGCACCTAGCTAGGGGGGCGCAAAGGTACGGCCAGGCAACACAAAACAGGCTCAGGCGTTTTGTTAGCGGTGTCTATGGCGCCAGGCTATCCAGCTGCAGAAAGGCACGCATGCTGCTGCCGGGTGCTTTGTCGCGGTGACGGATGCACCACAGCGTGCGCTGTAGCGGCGGCAAGGCCGTTTGCAATGGCACCAGCGCGCCGCTGTCCAGCAGCTCGGCCACCACGCGGCGCGACAGGCAGCTCACGCCCAGCCCGGCCGCCACCGCCCGCTTGATGGCCTCCGAATCGCCCAGCTCCATTTCCACATTCAGGCTGCCCAGGTGCGGCAGCAACACGCGCTCCACTTCCTCGCGGGTGCCGGAACCCGCCTCTCGCAGCAGCCACGGCGCGGCGGCCAGTTCGGCCAGGCCAACCTGCCGCCCGGCCAGCGGGTGGTTGGCCGCCGCAAACACCAGCAACTCGTCCTGCTGCCAAGGCAGGCTGTGCAGCGCCGGGTGGTGGCTCGGGCCTTCGATCAGGCCGAAGTCGGCTTGTAGCGCCGCCACCGCCGCCACGATGTCGCGGGTATTGGCCACCTGCAGGCTGACGCGGCAGTGCGGCCAACGTTGCCGCAAGGTGGCCAGCCGCTGCGGCAACAAGTAGTTGGCAATGGTGGTACTGGCCCCCAGCCGCAGCGACAGCGCCGCCTCGCCGAACAGGTCCTGCAAGGCCGCGGCTTCGTCCAGCAGCGTCCGCGCCCGGGGCAACAGGGCACGGCCGTGTTCGTTCAGCTGTAGGCCACGGCCGATACGGTCGAACAAGGGCACGCCCAATGCCTGCTCCAGCTGCGCCAGCGCCTGGCTGGCGGCCGATTGCGACAGCGCCACCTCGGCGGCAGCACGGGTGACCGACTCGCAAGTGGCCACGGCGGCAAACACTTCCAGTTCGCGCAGCGATAGTCTTAGCGCCATAATTAATCGGTTTTAGTGATCGGTACCATTCATATTATCCGTTTTACCACTGAATAGCAGCCCACTAAGCTTGGCTTATTCATGGAGGTAATAACGATATGAAGATTCTGGATAAACAACACGGCCTGCTGCTGGCACTGGCACTGGCGCTGGCCTCGCTGTGGCTGGCCACCCTGCCGTGGTTGGCCGCGCACGGCGTATCTGCCCTCACCGTGGCCATGCTGCTGGGCATGCTGGCGGCCAACCTGGGCCCGCGCCACACCCGGCCGGCGCCGGCCACGCTGGCACTCTGTAAAACCACGCTGCTGCGCACCGGCATCGTCCTGTTCGGCCTGCGCCTGACGCTGGGCGAGCTGGGCCAGCTAGGCCCCACCGTGTGGCTGATCGACGCCGCAGTGCTGGGCAGCACCTTCGCGCTGGCGCTGTGGGCCGGCCCGCGCCTGGGGCTGGACCGTGAAAGCAGCGTGCTGATCGGCGCCGGTAGCGCCATCTGCGGCGCCGCCGCGGTGATGGCGGCGCAGCCGGTAATCCGCGCCAGCGGCGAGCGCGCCAGCCTGGCGGTGGCCGGCGTAGTGCTATTCGGCAGCCTCGCCATGCTGCTGTACCCGGCGGCCTACCCGCTGCTGGCCAGCCTGGGCGTCAGTGATACCGCCTACGGTGTGATGACCGGCTCCACCCTGCACGAAGTAGCGCAAGTGGTGGCCGCCGGCAAGGCGGTAAGCGACCAAGCGGCCAACGCCGCCGTGCTCACCAAAATGCTGCGCGTGATGATGCTGGCGCCGTTCCTGTTGCTGCTAGCAGCTTGGTGGCAACGCCGCCAGCCGCAGGCGCACGGCCAGCGCGGCCGCATCACCATACCGTGGTTTGCTTTTGGTTTTGTGGCGATGGTGGCGCTGAACAGCAGCGGCTGGCTGCCGGCCAGCGTGGTGGCTCCACTGCAGCAGCTGACCACCCTGCTGCTGGCCACTGCCATGGCCGCGCTGGGGCTGGACACCCGCGCCAGCGCCATCCGCGCCGCCGGCTGGCAACCGCTGCTGCTGGCCGGGCTGCTGTTTGGCTGGCTGATGCTGGGCGGCGGGCTGTTTAACTGGCTGCTGGGCTGAGGGGTTTATAAAGTGGTAGCCCGGATACGCCGCAGGCGCATCCGGGTAAATGGCTACCAATAAAAGTAGGAATACAGCGTTATGCCCAGCAGCGTCATCAGCAGAACAAGCACGATCCAAGTCTTGTCCAGCTTGTGTTCGAGATAAGCCGGCAACAGCACTTCCAGCAGATAGCGGGCTAGCCCGTGCAACACGCCAACACACCACTCGATGACATTACTCCTCCTGATATCCTGTCAGAACGGCACCCGCGCCAATAGCCTAACCCGCCTCCGGTCTTACGGTTGCTACCCCGCACACCGCACATCACCGCCAGCGCCGCAGCAGCAGCGCGTTGCTGACCACCGACACCGAGCTGAGCGCCATGGCAGCGCCGGCCAGTACCGGGTTGAGCAGGCCCAGCGCGGCCAGCGGGATGCCCAGCACGTTGTAGACAAAGGCGAAGAACAGGTTCTGGCGGATCTTGCCCAGCGTGGCGCGCGCCAGGCGCAGCGCGTCGGCCAGGTGCTGCAGGTTGCCGTGCATCAGCGTGACATCCGCCGTGTCGATGGCGATGTCGGCACCGGCGCCCATGGCAAAGCTGACGTCGGCTACCGCCAGCGCCGGGGCGTCGTTGATGCCGTCGCCTACCATCGCCACACGGCGGCCGGCGGCTTGCTGGCGCTGGATATAGGCGGCCTTGTCCTGCGGGCGCTGGCTGGCGTGCACCTCGGTAATGCCGGCGTCGGCAGCGATGGCGTCGGCGGTGGCCTGCTTGTCGCCGGTCAGCATCACTACCTGTACGCCCAGCGCCTGCAAGGCGGTGACGGCAGCGGCGGAGCTTGGCCGCAAGCGGTCGGCCAGCGCCAGTAGCGCCAGCGGGGTATCACCGCTCGCCAGCGCCAGCACGGTCTTGCCCTGCGCGTATAGCGCGGCAGCCTGCGGCGGCAGCTGGCCCAGCGCCCATTGCGGCTCGCCCAAACGGTAGGCCTGGCCGGCAATCTGGCCACGTACGCCGTAGCCGATCTCACTATCAAAATCGGCCAGATGCGGCAGCGCCAGCTGGCGGGCGGCGGCGGCCTGTACGATGGCTTGCGCCAGCGGGTGCTCGGCGCCCTGCTCCAGCGTGGCGGCCAGCGTCAGCACGGCGTCGGGCTGGATGTCGGCCAGCGGGATGATGTCGGTCAGCTGCGGCTTGCCTTCGGTGAGGGTGCCGGTTTTGTCCACCACCAGCAGGTCGATGTTGGCCGCGTGCTGCAAGGCAGCGGCGTGGCGGAACAGCATGCCGCGCCGCGCGCCCACGCCCACACCCACCATCACCGCAGTTGGCGTAGCCAGGCCCAGCGCGCACGGGCAGGCAATCACCAGCACTGCCACCGCGTGAATCAGCGCCTGTTGCCAATCGCCCAGCCACCAGGCGGTGGCCAGCAGCGCGAGCGTGGCGATGGCCAGTACTACCGGTACGAAGACGGCCGAAATGCGGTCGGCCAGCGCCTGGATCGGCGCCTTGCTGCCCTGCGCCTGCGCCACGGCGCGCACGATGGCGGCCAGCTGCGTGGCCTGGCCCACGCTGGTGGCGCGCACCTTCAGCATGCCGCCAGCGTTCTGGGTACCGGCGTACACGGTGTCGCCTTCGCCACGCGCTACCGGCAGGCTTTCGCCGCTGAGCGCGCTTTCGTCCAGCACCGCGCTGCCCGCCAGCACGGTGCCGTCTACCGCCAGCCGCTCGCCATGGCGCAGCACCACCACATCGCCGGGCAACAATTGGCCGATGGCGACTTCGTGCAGCTGGCCGTCGCATTCCACGCTGGCGGTCTTGGGCGACAGTGCCAGCAGCGCCTCGATGGCACCAGCGGTGCGGCGCTTGGCGCGGCTTTCCAGCAGCTTGCCCAGCAATACCAGCGTAATCACCGACACGCTGGCCTCGAAATACACGTGCTGGCTGTGGTCTGCGGCCAACGTTACCCACGCCGACAGCAGCCACGCCACGCTGGTGCCCAGCGCCACCAGCACGTCCATATTGGCCGCGCCGCTGCGCAGTGCGTGGTAGCCGCCGCGATAGAAACGCCAGCCGACGATGAATTGCACCGGCGCCGATAACGCCAGCTGCCATTCACGGGGTAACCAGCCATGATGGCCGCCGCCGAACATGGCCACCATCTCGCCCACAAACGGCAGCGTCAGCAGCAACGCCAGCGCAAACCAGGCCAGCTCGCGACGGTCGTCGTGCTGCGGCGTGGCCGGCGCGGCGTCATCCAGCACGCTGGCGCCAAAGCCGGCGCCCTGCACCACTGCTGCCAGTTGCTGCGGGGTATACAGGCCGCTGGCAAAGCGCAGCTGCGCGGTTTCGCTGGCCATATTGACGCTAGCCTGCACGCCGTGCTGGCGATTCAGTACTTTCTCGATACGTTGGCCGCAGGCAGCGCAGCTCATGCCGGTGAGCGCCAGTGTCAGCACCGCGTCCGGTACGGCAAAACCGGCGCGGGCGATGGCGTCCAGCACCTGTTGCGGCGTGGTTTGTTGCGGGTCGTAATCCAGGTCGGCGCTTTCGCTGGCAAAGCTGACACTGGCAGCCACGCCGGGCAGGCGGTTCAGCACTTTTTCGATGCGCAGCGCGCAGGCGGCGCAGCTCATGCCGCTGACGGGCAGGTGCAGATGGGCGGTATTCATCGGGTGTTACCGGTTAACTGACAGCACTATCGTATACCCCACAGGGGTATTAAACAAGCCGCTACAGCCAACGCCTTCGCCAGAACACAATGCCGAGCCCCAAGGCAATGGCCGCCATCAGCGCGATGGCGTAGTAGTAGCCAAAGTGCCAATGCAGCTCGGGCATATTGTCGAAGTTCATGCCGTAGATACCGGCAATCAGCGTCAGCGGCATGAAAATAATGGTAATCACGGTGAGCACGCGCATCTGCACGTTCAGCCGGTTGGACTGTGCTGACATATACAGGTCCAGCATGCCGCCGATGGCTTCACGCGCGGCTTCCAGCGACTCGATCAGGTGCAGGGTGTGGTCGAAGGCATCGCGCAGATAGACCATGGTGTCGCGCTGGAAGAAGGCGTAATCGCCTCGCACCAGGGTATTGAGCACCTCGCGCAGCGGCACCAGGGCGCGGCGCAGGCGCATGGCGTCTTGCTTCTGGCGCTGGATGCGCGCCAGGATGAAGCGGTCGTGTCCACCCAGCACCTGGCGGTCCAGGTCTTCCACCCGCGCGTTGAACTGGTCCAGCACGCCAAAGTAGTCGTCGATGATGGCGTCCAGCAGCGAGTAGCCCAGGTAGTCTGCACCCAGCTGGCGCACCAGCCCGCGCCCTGCCTGCAGCCGCTCGCGCAGGCTGGTGAATACGCCCAGCGGCTGGGTCTGGAAAGTCAGCACAAAGCCACTGCCTATCACCAGATACACCTGGTCGTGCACCAGGCGCTGGCCTTCCTGCTGGTAGCGATACACGCGGGTGGCAATAAACAGGTAGCTGCCGTAGTCGTCCACCTTTGGCCGCTGGCGAGTGTTGGCGATGTCTTCCAGCACCAGCGGGTGCAGGCCAAAGCGCTGCCCGATGGCTTGCAGTACGGCGGGGTCGGTCAGGCCGTACACATTGAGCCACAGGTTAGGCAGCTGCGCGCGGTGCGCCAGGCCTTCTTCTACCGTGGCAAAGCGCGTCTCCAGGTAGTCGTCTGCCGTGTATTCCACCAGCGAGATACTGCTGGCCACCGCCCCCTCTGCAGCGGTGGCCAGGGTGCCAGGGGCTTCACCCAGCGTGGGGTGACGCTGTTTCAGCTCGGGGTGGCGCATGGTTATCCTTTTCTAGACCTTGATACGTGACAAAGCCGCACCGAAGTGCGGCCAAGCCGGTTTGCAGCGGCCTGCGCCGCTACGGTTCATGTTGCCCGCGGTACTAGTCGCCGCGCAGCTCCAGCGCCACGCCGATGGCACGCCACTGCGCGATTTCCTGACGGAAGGCAGCGGTGGTGAGCGGGTTGGCCGCCAGCCAGTCTTTGCCCACGGTCAGCGCGTAGCCGTTCATGGTGGGTGTCAGGCCGTGTACCGCGTTGATGTCCAGCTCGTTGCGGCTGCGGTAGAACAATGCGGCCAACCTGAGCGACAGCACAGCGGGCCACAGCGCCGGGTCGGCCACTTCTTTTACCATCTTGCCCATATCGCCACGGTGGCCCAGCACGATGGTCGCCAGTGTGCTTTGTTCACGGCGTGAAAAGCCGGGCATGTCGGCATTGGTCAGCACGTACGCCGAATGCTTGTGATAAGCAGCGTGGGCGATGGTCAGGCCGATTTCGTGCACCTTGGCGGCCCATACCACACGCTTGAGCATATCCGGGTCCAGCGCATCCCCCGACACCAGGCGGAACAGGCGCTCGGCCAGGCCGGACACCCGCTCGGCCTGCGGCACGTCTACGTGGTAGCGGCGCTTGAACTGGGTAATGGTGGAGTCGCGCATGTCTTTTTCGCGCTGACGCCCCATCAGGTCGTACAGCACGCCGTCGCGCAAGGCACCGTCGGTCACGATCATCTGCTCGATGGCCAGCGACTCGAAAATGGCAATCATGATGGCCAGGCCGCCGGGTAGCACCGGCGCACGGTCGTCTTTCAGGCCATTGATGCGGATGTCTTTGGTGTGGCCGCAGGCGATCAGGTCGTCACGCAGGCGCTTCATGCCGCGCAGCGTGATCTCGCCGTTGCTCCAGCCGTTGGCTTCCATCATGTCGCGCAGTGCCCGCGCAGTGCCGGAGGTGCCCACCGCCAGCTGCCATTCGCTGGCCGGATACTCGTGCACGATGCGCTGGATTTCGTTGCGCGCGGCCAGCTCTGCCTCGCGGAAGGCGGCCTTGCTGATCTTGCCATCCACAAAAAAGCGCTTGCTGAATACCACGCAGCCCAGCGGCAGGCTTTCGGTCACGTGCGCTTTGTAGCCGCTGCCGATGATGAACTCGGTAGAACCGCCGCCGATATCCACCACCAGACGGCGCTCTTTGGTGGCTGGCAGGCTGTGCGCAGCGCCCAGGTAGATCAGGCGCGCTTCTTCGCGGCCGGCGATAATTTCGATGGGGAAGCCCAGCAGGCGCTCGGCTTCCACGATAAATTCGGCGGCGTTTTTCGCCACGCGCAGGGTGTTGGTACCCACCACGCGTACCTGTTTGGGGTCGAGGCCACGCAGGCGCTCGCCAAAACGGCCCATGCAGGCCAGGGCGCGCTGCAGGGTTTCGCTATCCAGGGTTTTGTCGTCTTGCAGGCCACCGCCCAGGCGCACGGTGTCTTTGAGGGAATCCAGGGTATACAGCTGGTCGTCTACCACGCGGGAAATCTGCAGCCGGAAGCTGTTCGACCCCATATCTACGGTAGCCAGCACGTCAAACGGGGGCTTAACGGAGCTCAAATGTCACCCCTTCTCTCTTGTCAGTAGGTCAATAAAAAACGGCGGTAACCGATGTTACCGCCGCTTGGCCCTGCTTGCCATGCTTATTGCGTGGCAGCATCACCCAGAGACTCACGCTTTTTGTCTTCCAGCGAGGTATGGCGAATGTCTTTGCCCTTCACCAGGTACACCACATATTCGGAGATATTCTTGGCGTGGTCACCGATACGCTCGATGGCCTTGCAGATGAACATGGTGTCGATGGACATGCTGATGGTGCGCGGGTCTTCCATCATGAAGGTAACCTGGGCACGCAGCTCGGAGGCGTAGTCCTGGTCCAGCAGCAAGTCTTGCTCGGCCAGCTCGATAGCGGCGGTGGCATCCAGGCGGGCAAAGGCGTCAAGCGCACGGTGCAGCATACCCAGGGCGACCTCGGCCATCTTGGCGGCTTCGCGGAAACGCGGCGCCGGGTAGCGGCCGGTCTGGTACATGGTGCGGCCAACGCGGGCAATCTTTTGCGCCTCGTCGCCAATACGCTCCAGATCGGTAATGGTCTTGATCACGGTGATCACCATGCGCAGGTCACTGGCGGCCGGCTGGCGGCGCGCAATGATGTGCTGGCAGTCTTCGTCGATCTGCACTTCCAGCGCGTTGACCTTGGTATCGTCGGCCACCACTTTGTCCAGACGGTCGACATCGCCGCTTTGCAAGGCATCCATGGCGGCGCGGATTTGCTGCTCTACCAGCCCGCCCATCTGCAGCACGCGGGTGCGGATGGTTTCGAGCTCCAGGTCAAACTGTTTGGAAATATGTTCAGGCATGGCAACCTCGTCGGGAATTGACTCAACGCGTCATGATATGGCGGCCAGATGACAGTTATGTTTCATCTGCACAAAAAGGCCGGCGCGGCGCCGGTTTGCAGCAGCAAACCCACACCGTGCCGGCCCGCCGCGTTTAGCGCAGCTCTTTTACCCCGTCTGGCGTACCCAGCAGCAGCACGTCGGCACGACGCTGGGCAAACAGGCCGTTGGTGACCACGCCCACGATCTGGTTGATCTGGTTTTCCAGTTTTACCGGCTCGGCAATCTGCAGGCCATGTACGTCCAGAATGATATTGCCGTTATCGGTAGTGACGCCCATGCGCCACTCCGGGTGGCCGCCCAGCTTCACCAGCTCGCGCGCCACGTGGCTGCGCGCCATCGGGATGACCTCTACCGGCAGCGGGAACTTGCCCATGATCTCCACGTACTTGCTCTGGTCGGCAATACAGATGAACTGCTGTGCCACGGCGGCCACGATTTTTTCGCGCGTCAGTGCCGCGCCACCGCCCTTGATCATGTGCAGATGGTGGTTAACCTCGTCGGCGCCATCTACGTACACCGGCACTTCGTCCGGGCCCACGGTGTTCAGGTCGAATACCGGAATACCGATGGCTTTCAGGCGCTGGGTGGATGCCTCGGAACTGGACACCGCCCCCTTGATGCGGCCTTTGATCTTGGCCAGCTCGTCGATGAAGAAGTTCACGGTGCTACCGGTGCCTACGCCGACGATGCAGTCTTCCGGTACGAGCTTGACGGCAGCCTGGGCTACCAGTTGTTTCAGTTGGTTCTGGTCCATGGTGTAGCACTCCAAAAGGGAAAGAAAATCAGTTGGCGGGCACCAGCAGGCAGACGGCCTGCGTTTCTATTGCCTCGGCGCGGCCCAGGTAGCCAAGCTTTTCGTTGGTCTTGCCTTTTACGTTGACGCAAGCCACGTCGATGTCCAGTAGCTGCGCAATGCGCGCGCGGATGGCATCGATATGCGGCGCCAGCTTGGGGGCCTGGGCAATGATGGTGCTGTCCACGTTCACCAGCTGCCAGCCGGCGGCGCGCACGCGGCGCATGGCTTCTTGCAGCAGGACGCCGCTGTCGGCGCCTTTGAACGTGGGGTCGGTGTCAGGAAAATGGCGGCCAATGTCGCCCAGCGCAGCGGCACCCAGTACCGCGTCGGTAATGGCGTGCAGCAGCGCGTCGGCGTCCGAGTGGCCCAGCAGGCCTTTATCGTGCGGGATCGTTACCCCGCCCAGTATCAGCGGGCGGCCTTCTACCAGGCGGTGTACATCGTAACCCTGGCCTATGCGAAACGGTGTCATGTCTTGTCCTTGCGATAGTTGGCCGCAGCCGGCATCAGGCCCGGCGCGCCGCCAGAATGGCCGCCGCCAGCGCCAGGTCATCCGGCCAGGTCACCTTGAAATTCTGCGCCTCGCCCACCACCAGCCGTGGCGCGTGGCCCAGCAGCTCGATGGCGGAGGCTTCGTCGGTAATGGCAGGGTTGGCCGCATCCTGCAGCGCTTCGGCCAGCAAACCGGCGCGGAACATTTGCGGGGTCTGTGCCAACCACAGATTGTCGCGCGGCACGGTGGCGGCAATGCGGCCAACCTTGCCCTGCTTGACGGTATCGGCCACTGGCTGCGCCAGAATGCCGCCGATGGCGTCGTCGCCCACTTCGTCCAGCAGGCGCTGCAGCGCGGCGGGGCTCAGGCAGCAGCGCGCGGCGTCGTGCACCAGCACCCAGTCGTCTTCGTCTGCCGCCAGCGCCGCCAGGCCATTGGCCACGCTCTGGGCACGGCTGGCACCCCCTGCGCGCAGCACTTCCAGCTTGGCTTGCGGCCAACTGTAGCTGTCAAACCATTCGTCACCAGGGGAAATCACCACCACCACGCGGTCTATGGCGGCACAGTCGCACAGTACGTTAACGGTATGTGCCAGCAGTGGCTGGCCGTGTAGCAGCTGGTACTGCTTGGGGGTGGCGGTACCAAAACGGCTACCGTGGCCGGCGGCAGGTATCAGGGCAATGCGCTGGCTCATGCAGCAGGCTCCGCCGGAGGCGGGTTTTCGATGCTGCGCCACAGGCAGCTGCCTTTCACGCTTTTATCCAGCAGGTCCAGGTAGGCCTGGTGTTCGGCCAGCTCCTCGGCGCTAGGCTGCAGCACGGCCAGCGGTTTGCGCTCGAAGGCCATGCGCATGCCGCCGGCGCTGTTGTCGTTTTCGGCCAGGCCGGCGTCCATCAGCAGGCTGTCCTGGCCACGCGTCATCCACAGGTAGACTTCGGACAACAGCTCGCAGTCGATCAGCGCGCCGTGGTAGGTACGGTTGCTGCGGTCGATCTCGAAGCGGTCGCACAGTGCGTCCAGGCTGTTGCGCTTGCCGGGAAAGTTATCGCGCGCCATGGCCAGGGTGTCGATCACCCCACCGGCGACCTTGGCAACCGGCGGCATGCCCAGGCGCTTGAACTCGGCGTTCATGAAGCCCACGTCAAACGGGGCGTTATGAATGATGAGCTCGGCACCGTCGATAAAATCGACCAGCTGCTGTGCCACCTCGGCAAAACGCGGCTTGCCTTCCAGGCTGGCCAGCGAAATGCCGTGCACGCGCTCGGCGTCGGGGTCGATGTCGCGTTCCGGGTGAATGTACAGGTGCAGGCTACGGCCGGTCAGCTTGCGGCCTTCCATCTCCAGGCCGGCAAATTCGATAATGCGGTGGCCCTGGTTCGGGTCCAGGCCGGTGGTTTCGGTATCAAGAATGATCTGACGCATGATGAGCTTTCGGCAGGCAGCCTGGCGAGCTGCCGGTAATACAGGCTAGCGCAGGCTTTCCACGCCGGCATTGGCCAGCTGATCTGCGCGTTCGTTGAATTCGTGGCCGGCGTGGCCTTTTACCCAGCGCCATTCTACGTGCGGGTGGCCGTTACGCAGGGCGTCCAGCTGCTGCCACAGGTCGGCATTTTTTACCGGCTCCTTGCTGGCGGTTTTCCAGCCACGGGTTTTCCAGCCGTGAATCCACTCGGAAATGCCTTTTTGCACGTATTGCGAGTCGGTATACACCACGATGCGGCACGGGCGCTTCAGCAGCTGCAGGCCTTGTATCACCGCCATCAGTTCCATGCGGTTATTGGTGGTGCCGTGCTCGCCGCCAAACAGCTCTTTTTCCTGCCCTTTGTAACGCAGCAGCACACCCCAGCCACCCGGGCCTGGGTTGCCCTTGCAGGCACCATCGGGGTAAATCTCGACGATAGCGTCGTCACTCATGGCTTGTCTCGTTCGCTTGGGTTCGGTTAATGGGTTGGCGCTCGTTGCCGCTAGCCACGGCCAGCGACCTGACCGGCTTGGCTCGCTGCCAGCGTGGCATGATCAGGCGCATGCCGCGCTGGCGTTTTACCGCCACCACACCATAGACACCCGCCAGTTGCGGCCAACAGTATTCGCCAGCCTGCTCCATGAAACGGCAACGGGCCAGCCAGTCTGCGCGCGCGAAAGGCGGCGAGTATGCCATGAACCGGGTAGCGGTGGTTTCCAGTTGTAGCAAAGTCATCCAGTCTTTCAGACGGCTGGTGCCCACAAAATTGCCGCACCAGGGCACCCTGTTGCGGCGGTATATCAGACGGCTAGCACCCCATAATGAAAACGGGTTGAAGCCGGTAAGCACCAGCCGGCCTTCCGGCAGCAGCACACGCTCGGCCTCGCGCAACACCTGGTGCGGCTCGCTGGTAAAATCCAGCGCGTGCGGCATCAGCAGCAGGTCCAGGCTTTTGCTGTCAAACGGCAGATAGGCCGGGTCGCACACGACATCTGCCTGGCCATCCATACCGGCGTAGCCATGCCAGGGTATGCGGTTGCAGGCCAGAAAGTCATAATCCACCAGGCCCAGCTGCACGGCACGAAAACCGAATATGTCTGCCACCGCATGGTCAAAAAAGGCTTGCTCGCGGCAGAGCAGATCGTGCCCCAGCTCGCTGCTGGATAGCCAGTCCGCAAATTCTTCCATCGTTTCGGGATACATCATGGCCGACATGTTTCGCCTCGCCGCTATAAGCGCGTTTGCTGACAATTATATCTGGGTTTTGCACGACAGCCGCCGTGCCATTGCAGTCGACCCGGGCGATGCCGCGCCGTTGCAAGCCTGGCTATCCCAGCAGCAGTTACAGCTGGAGGCGGTATGGGTTACCCACCACCATGCCGACCACATCGGCGGGCTACCCGCCCTGCTAGCTGCCTGGCCGCAGCTGGCGGTATACGGGCCGGCGGATATCACCGTCGTCAATCAGCCTTGCCGCCACGGTAGCACAGTTCCTGCCTTTGGCCGCGAGGCCCGGGTACTGGCCATACCTGGCCACACGGCCAACCATCTGGCCTTCTATCTGGCACCCCATCTGTTTTGTGGTGATACCTTGTTTGGTGCCGGTTGCGGGCGGGTATTTGATGGCACCATGACAGACCTGTTCCACTCGCTACGCAGCCTGGCCAGCCTGCCGCCAGACACCCTGTGCTACCCGGCACACGAATATACGCTGTCCAATCTGGCATTTGCGGCAGCGGTAGAACCAAGCAATACCGCAATCATCAGCCGCCAGCAACGCGACCAGGCCCGCCGTGACGCCAAGCAGCCTACCTTGCCTACCCTGCTGGCAGACGAGCTGGTGACCAACCCCTTCCTACGCACCGCAGAGGCCGCCATACAACACGCAGCCAAACAACATGCCGGGCAAGAAATCAGCGCTGAAGAAGGCATTTTTGCCACACTCCGCTTATGGAAAAATAACTTTTAGACAAAAATATCAAGCAACTGTAAAAAATGACTAGCCAAGCTACTGAAACCTCTCTAAAAATCAGCAAAAATCAGGGCCTTGAGCATTTTTTATGACTTATTACTTGCTCAAGCCGTGTTAGCATCGCCCGCATAGAGAAAACAGGCCCCGCCCATGAAAAAGCTTACTCCGCTCGCATTGTCGGTCACCCTTGCGCTGTCCTTGCCCATACTGGCTCATGCCAATAATGCAATACCCGCTGTCGCCTACCCCGCCGGCAGCGTGGACGACGGACTGTCTGCCGGCCTGGACATGATGCTGCTGAATACCAGCCCGCTGCGTAATGGTGACAGTGTGTGGACCCGTGCGCGTGAAGGCTTCCAGATGGCAGAGGTAAACCCGGAGCTGGTTCGCCGCCACGAGCGCAACTTTGCCGGCAAGTCTGCCTACTTCAAACGCACCATGGATCGGGGCCGCAAATACCTGTTTCACATCATGAACGAGGTAGAGCGCCGTGGCATGCCTACCGAAATCGCTTTCCTGCCTGTGGTTGAAAGCGCTTTCGTCCCCGGCGCCCAATCGCATGTCGGCGCCTCGGGCTTGTGGCAGTTCATGCCGGCCACAGGCCGACAGTACGGCCTGGAGCAAACCTGGTGGTACGACGGCCGCCGCGACGTGATGGAGTCTACCCGCGCCGCACTGGACTACCTGCAAAACCTGTACACCATGTTTGGCGACTGGAGCCTGGCACTGGCCGCCTACAACTGGGGTGAAGGCAACCTGTCGCGGGCCATCGCCAAAGTACGCGCACGTGGCGAAGTGGAAACTTACGAAAACATCCAGATGCCTGCCGAGACACGGAACTACGTGCCCAAGCTGCTGGCCGTGCGCAACATCATGCTGGAACCGGAAAAGTTCGGTTTGAAACTGGACCCGTTTCCCAACAAGCCAACGTTTGTCGCTACCAGCAACGGTCGCCACATGAATATCGACATTGCCGCCAAGCTGGCAGAGATGCCGGTAGCCGAATTCAAAGAACTCAACCCGGCCTTTAACCTGCCAGTGTATGCCCACAAGCCAGGCCGCCAGATGCTGCTGCCCGCCACCAAACTGCACAAGTTTGAAACCAATCTGGCCAAATGGGACAAACCGCTGCTGACCTGGCAGGTTCACGTACCGGATAGCGACACCACCACCAGCGAGCTTGCCAGCCAGTTCGACATGAATCCGAACGAGCTGATGACTGCCAACAACCTGAAAGGCAGCGCGCTGTCGGCCGGTCGCCCGGTACTGGTAGCCCTGCGCAACAACAGCACCGCCCCTGCGCTGGAAAGCACTGACATCCCTGCCCAGCCAGCAGAAAGCGCCACGCTGGTTGCCTTTGCGGCCAACGCCGGGCCGATGGATACACCCAAAGCAGTCGCCGAACCCGTCAAGCCGGCCCAGCAGCCTGATACCATCAAAACGGCCGAAGCCACGCCACTGCGCACCCTGCAAAAAGCCGAGCCTGCCCGCAGCGATGCGAACCCACGCCCCGAACCCGCCACGGTTCGAGTTGCCACGCGTACCGAACCTGTCGCGGCACCTAGCCGCAGCGAACCACGCTTCGAGCCGATTCGCGCCGAGCTGGTGAAGCCAGAGGTAGTCAAAGTGGCTGCCAAGACCGAAACGGCCGGCTCACTGGGTGACAACATCCCGGTAAGCAACCCGGATAAAGTCGTGAGCGCCAGCGCCAGCCTGCATACCGTAGCCGCTGGCGACACCCTGTACAACATTTCCCGCCGCTACAGCATGAGCGTGACCGACTTGCGTAGCCTGAACAGCCTGCCGGACGACACGGTAAAACTGGGCCAGGTACTGAAAGTTATCGGCACCAGCAGCACTGTCGCAGCCAGCGCCACCGATAGCAGCGCCCTGCGCCCGGCATCCTTCAGCCGCCCGGCCACCGCAGTGGTAGCAGTAGATTACGTTGTGCAACGCGGCGACACGGTATTCAGCATTGCCCGCAAGTTTGGCGTAGCACATACCGATATCCTGCGCTGGAACAACCCGGAACAGCTGGCCAACCTGCAGCCAGGCCAAAAGGTACGCGTGCAGAATACCGGGCTCTGATCGCCTCAACCTCTGCAGACTAAGCCCCTTGCCTTGGCAAGGGGCTTTTGCTTTCACTTTGCGCCACCTAGCAAAAAGCCCGTCACATGGACGGGCTTTTTGTTGCACCACACCGGCAGGCGCCGGCGACATCAGGCCATTACAGGCCGAACGGGTGGCGCAGTACGATGGTTTCTTCGCGATCCGGGCCGGTAGACACGATATCGATCGGCGCACCGCAAACTTCTTCGATGCGCTTCAGGTAGGCCTGGGCGTTAGCCGGCAGGTCTTCCCAACGCTTGGCACCTACCGAGCTGTCACTCCAGCCTGGCATGGTTTCGTAGATCGGCTCGCAGCGGGTTACGGCATCGGAACCGAATGGCAGAATGTCTACCACTTCGCCGTTCAGCTTGTAACCTACGCACAGATTGATCTCTTCCAGGCCATCCATCACGTCCAGCTTCATCACGCACAGGCCGGATACACCGTTGATCTGGATGGAGCGTTTCAGGGCAGCAGCATCGAACCAGCCACAGCGGCGCGGGCGGCCGGTAACAGAACCGAACTCGTTGCCACGCTTGGCCAGGAAAGCGCCAATGTCGTTTTCCTGCTCGGTCGGGAACGGGCCGGAACCCACACGGGTAGCGTAACCCTTCACGATACCCAGCACGTAGTTCAGCATCTGCGGAGCCACGCCGGCACCCGGTGCTGCGGCACCGGCTACACAGTTGGACGAGGTCACGTACGGGTAGGTACCGTGGTCGATGTCCAGCAGGGTGCCTTGCGCGCCTTCGAACAGGATAGGCACACCGGCCTTGTCCAGGTCGTGCAGGATGCGCGACACATCGGCCACCATCGGCTTGATGCGCTCGGCTTGCTGCATGGTGTTGGCCAGAATGGTGTCGAAATCTACCGGCTGGGCATTGAACAGCTTGGTCAGCAGGAAGTTGTAGTACTCGACGTTTTCTTTCAGCTTGGCTACAAAACGATCGGTATCGAACAGGTCGATTACCTTCAGTGCGCGGCGCGCTACCTTGTCTTCGTAGCACGGGCCGATACCACGGCCGGTGGTACCGATCTTGGCATCGCCCTTGGCGGCTTCACGTGCCTGGTCCAGTGCAATGTGATACGGCAGGATCAGCGGGCAGCCTTCAGCGATTTTCAGACGGGCAGATGCATTGACACCAGCGGCTTCCAGCTCGTCGATCTCTTTCAGCAGCGCCTCAGGCGACAGCACGACACCGTTGCCGATGAAGCATTCCACGCCATCACGCAGGATGCCGGACGGTACCAGGCGCACCACGGTTTTCTTGCCGTTTACCCACAGGGTATGGCCCGCGTTATGACCGCCCTGAAAACGCACTACCGCACGGGCGTGGTCTGTCAGCCAGTCAACAATCTTGCCCTTGCCCTCGTCACCCCACTGGGTACCGATTACCACGACATTCTTGGACATTGGAAAAAACCTCTTCTCTTCAGAAATCACATTACTTGAAAGGTACAAGCTGCCATTCGCCCGACACCATGACCAGCTCGCGGTCACAGTTCAGCGCTTCGGCAGATTCACCCAGATAGTCGATGATGACCCGCTCGCCAGCGGCGCGCAGTTCAGTCACTTTGCCTGCTGCCATAGGCAACAGGCGAGCAGCCAGCTTGATGCCCTGCACGCTGTCTTTTTGCGGCAGAATACGCACCAGATCACGCAAATCCAGGCTGAAACCGGTGGCCGGACGGGCGCGACCAAAACGGCGGCCAACGTTGTCGTAGCGGCCACCACGCGCCAGTGCCTCGGACCAGCCAGGCGCGTAGGCAGCAAACATCAGGCCGGTATGGTAGGCATCGCCACGCAGCTCGGCTAGGTCAAAGCTCAGCTGTACGCGATCCCCCACCGCAGCGGCAATGGCAGACAGCTGCATCAGCGCCAGCTCGATCTCCGGCAGCGATGGCAGGCGCGAACGCGCTTTATCCAGAATGCTGGCAGGACCATATAGCTCAGGCAACGCCAGGAAAGCACTGCGATATGGCTCGGCCACACCAGCGACCATCTCGCTGATGGTAGCCACGTCTTTGGCTTGCAGCGCGGCAAACAACTCGCGCCCCTGCTCGGCAGACAGGCCTGCGGCTGCAGCCAACCCGCGGTAAATACCGATATGCCCTACGTCCAGCCGCACCTGGTTCACGCCAACCTGCTGCAGGACGTCCAGCATCAGGCCGATGATTTCCACATCGGCCTCAATACCGGCATAGCCGTACAATTCGGCGCCTACCTGTAGCGGCTCGCGCGAGCTCATCAGGCCGGACGGACGGGCATGCACCACACTGCCGGCGTAGCACAGGCGGGTGACACCGGTACGGGCAGACAGCAGGTGTGCATCAATACGCGCCACCTGAGGCGTAATATCGGCACGCAAGCCAAGCTGACGGCCGGACAGATGGTCGTCCAGCTTGTAGGTTTTCAGGTCCAGCGTTGCATCGTCGCTAGACACCAGGGCATCGGCGTACTCCACCAGTGGCGGGAGTACCAGTTCGTAGCCGGACAGGCGAAACAGGTCCAGCATGGCCGATTTTGCGCTTTCTACCTGACGGGCAGTAGCGGGCAAAATATCGGCAATATGTTCGGGCAGCAGCCAGTTACGCATTGTTTTTTGCACACAAGAAAAGGCGGGATGCGTGATCCCGCCTTGTTTTTATCGCAACCCGGCACGTGCCGGGCTGTTGCAAGTCACACCATTTTATCAGCGTGGCTTCGGTTGCGCATTCTTGAAATACTTGAAGAATTCTGAACTTGGGTCCAGAACCATCACGTCACTCTTGTTGCGGAAGGTTTGCTTGTACGCATCCATGCTCCGCCAGAAGGCATAGAACTCCGGATTCTTGCCATAAGCATGGGCATAAATAGCCGCTGCCTTAGCGTCGCCCTCGCCCTTGATGGCCTGAGCCTTGCTATAGGCCTCAGCCAGCACAACCTCGCGCTGACGGTCAGCATCGGCACGAATACGCTCGGCCTCTGCTGCGCCTTCGCTGCGCAGCTGGTTGGCCACAGTGCGGCGCTCGGAGTTCATGCGCTCGTAAACCGAAGTGCTGATTTTATCCGGAAAATCCACACGTTTTAAGCGGACATCGAGAATTTCCATACCGATTTTCTGCGCGTCAACGTTGGCACGTTTGCGTACCAGTTCCATCACCTCGTCACGCTTGCCGGAAATCACGTCGGCGACGGTTTTCTGGCCGAACTCGGCACGCAGACCATCGTTGATAGTCTGGCGCAGGCGCTGCACCGCTACCGTCTCGTTGCCACCTACGCTCTTGTAGAATTGCTCCACATCGCGCACACGCCATTTCACAAAGCTATCCACCAGCACGTTTTTCTTCTCGCGGGTATTGAATAGCTCAGGTGCTTCCGGGTCGATGGTCTGGATACGACGATCGAAATAACGCACGTTTTGCAGCATTGGCACCTTGAACTGAATGCCAGGCTCTTTAACGACGCGCACCACTTCGCCAAACTGGAACACCATGGCGAACTGGCGCTGATCAACGGTGTACAGCGAGCCGGATGCCAGCAGCAAAGCGCCGGCGATACCCAGTACTACAGGAAAGAAACGATCCATCTTGCTATCCTTTTAGCGGCCACGAACAACGTCGCGCTCTACCGGCGGGCGTGCCATGTTCTGGTTAGGCTGGGTAGCCGGAGCGGCCACGTCGGGAGCCGGCGCTACAACCGCAGGCTTGGCCTCGGCAGCCTTATCACTGGCGGTTTGCTGCATCAGCTTGTCCAATGGCAGGTAAAGCAGGTTGCTACCGGCTTTCTGGTCTACGTACACCTTGCTGCTATTGGTCAGCACTTGCTGCATCATGTCCAGGTACAGGCGGTCACGCATCACTTTTGGTGCTTTGCCGTACTCGGCCAGCACGCTCTGGAAGCGGGCTGCATCACCCTCTGCGGTGGAAATCACACGCTGGCGGTAACCATCAGCCTCTTGCGCCAGGCGCGCTGCCAAGCCCTGGGCTTTAGGAATGACTTCGTTGGCGTAGGCTTGGCCTTCGTTACGCAGCTTTTCCTTGTCCTGACCCGCTTTTACCGCGTCGTCAAAGGCGGCAATTACCGGCTCAGGCGGCTGCACGTCGTTAATGTTCACTTTAGCGATGCGTACACCCATGCCGTAGCGATCCAGGATTTCCTGCATGATGCGCTGGGTATCCACGGCAATCTGGCCACGGCCTTCGTTCAGCACGAAGTCCACCTTGTTGCGGCCAACGACTTCGCGGATAGCCGTTTCGGCAGCCTGTTTCACCACGTCCTGAGCACCCTCCTCCAGGGTCAGGTTGTTGAACAGGAATTCACGCGCATCCTTGATGTCGTATTGCACCGAAAGCTGTACATCGATGATGTTCTGGTCTTCGGTCAACATCAGCGACTCTTCTTCGACACGGCTCTTGGCCGAGCCGCGGTAGCCGATTTCGACACTGCGTACTTCGGTAAGATTGACGATCTCTACCTGCTCGAACGGATAAGGCGCATGCCATTGCAGGCCAGAGTCGCTGATGCGGTCATAGCTACCCAGGCGCAATACGACGCCCTGCTCGCGGGCGTCCACCACGTAGAAGCCACTAGCCAGCCACAAGCCACCCAGAATAGCGGCAATGCCGACAGCACCAAACTTCATGCCGCGCTCGGAAGGCATGCCGCCATTACCGCCGCCAAAACCATTATTGTTACCCTGCTGCTGCGCAGGTTTGCCGCCCAGCAGGCGTGACAGCTTCTGGTTCAGCTGGCGAAAGATTTCTTCCAGATCCGGCGGGCCGTCGTCAGGACGCTTGCCGCGGTTATCGTCATTCTGTGCCATAGTGATCTACTTTTTCTGTGGTTTGCGAGTGAGTCGTTGCCAACGCCCGTTCGGCAATGGCTTCACGCAGGAGTTCCAGGCCCGCACCTGACAGTGCAGAAACCCGCACGCCCTCTACCGCGCCGTATTCATCGTACAGGATGGCAGGGGGCAAACCGCGCAGGTCGGTCTTGTTCCACACCATCAGCTGCGGTACGTGATCGGCACCGATTTCTTTCAGTACTTTATTAACCTCTTCTACCTGACGCTCCCGCATGGGGTTGGCCGCATCAACCACATGCAGCAGCAAATCGGCAGAGATGGTTTCTTCCAGCGTAGCGCGAAATGAGGCCACCAACGAGTGAGGCAAATCGCGGATAAACCCGACGGTATCAGACAGCACGATAGACACATCGGTATTGATAAACAGGCGACGGCTAGTGGTATCCAGCGTGGCAAACAGCTGGTCTGCCGCGTAGGCTCCCGCCTTGGTCAGGCCATTAAATAGCGTGGATTTGCCCGCGTTGGTATAGCCGACTATCGATACAGACGGCAAACCGGAGCGGTCCCGGCTACGCCTTTGCGTTTTGCGCTGTTTTTGCACGGTAGCCAGGCGGTCTTTCAGTGCCTTCACGCGCAAGCCCAGCAAGCGGCGGTCGGTTTCCAGCTGCGTCTCGCCCGGGCCACGCATGCCCACACCGCCCTTCTGGCGCTCCAAGTGCGTCCAGCCACGAACAAGACGGGTAGACATATGCGTCAGCTGCGCCAGCTCGACCTGCAGCTTGCCTTCGTGACTGCGCGCGCGCTGCGCAAAAATATCCAGGATCAGGGTGACGCGGTCTATTACCCGGCACTGCAGTACCCGCTCCAGGTTACGCTCCTGCCCCGGCCCCAGTGCGTGGTTGAAAATCACCACATTGGCATCGGTAGCCTTGACCAGCGCAGCGATTTCTTCCACCTTGCCCTTGCCGGCAAACAAGGCGGCATCCGGGCGCTGGCGCTTACCCTTGATCAGGCCGGTGACAGCGACACCAGCACCTTTTATCAGCTCCAGGCACTCGCTCACGCCGTCTTCATAATCCGCCTCGCCAAAGTCGAGACTTACCAGTACTGCTTGGTCACCAAGATCAGGACGATCAAACACGCAGGGGGACTTTCAATAAATAAGGCTGACCAGCATACGCCGGCCAGCCTTGGGGTAAGACTAGGGATTACGCGTCTTGCGAGTCCGACTTGGCACCATGGTGCTCGTGCGGGATGTTCACTGGGCGGGCAGGAACCACGGTGGAAATGGCGTGTTTGTACACCATCTGGGTAACCGTGTTTTTCAGCAGAACCACGTACTGGTCAAACGACTCGATCTGACCCTGCAGCTTGATGCCGTTTACCAGGTAGATGGATACCGGTACGTGCTCTTTACGCAGGATGTTCAGAAACGGGTCTTGTAACATTTGCCCTTTGGCGCTCATTTTTGTTCTCCGATTCGATGCAGTTTTTGTAATTCAGTACAAGCGAGCTGGTGCTAACAGTCTTTTTAGCATAAAAAATTCCAGCAGACTATTTGAACCCCTTGTGGCGCAGCAAACTTACCTTGGTACCTGTCGCTTCGACCTCAAACGGGTTGCTATTCGATTTGTATTGTACGCGCAGCGGTGTGCCTTGCAGGTGGAACGCCTTGCGGAACATGCCTTCCAGATAGCGGGTGTAGCTATCCGGAATCTTGTCCAGCGAGTTACCGTGAATCACGATAATCGGCGGGTTCATACCACCCTGGTGGGCATAACGCAGCTTGGGTCGAACCTGGCCGGCACGTGGTGGCTGCTGGCGTTCGGTAGCCAGCTGCAGAATACGTGTCAGCTTCGGCGTAGGCAGCTTGCTCATGGCAGCTTTGTACGCTTCATCAATAGATTTGAACAAGTCACCCACACCACGGCCTTGCAGCGCGGAAATATAGTGGAACTTGGCAAAATCCAGGAAGCCCAGCTTACGCAGGATATCGCGTTTGATGGTGTCTTTCTGGTGCAGTTCCAGGTCTTCCCATTTGTTTACGGCTACAACCAGTGCACGGCCAGCTTCCAGCGCAAAACCGGCGATAGTGGCGTCTTGCTCTGAAATATCCAGCTGGGCGTCCAGTACCAATACGGCTACGTTGGCGTCTTCCACAGCCTGGATAGTCTTGATGACCGAAAACTTCTCGATCGCCTCGTTCACCTTTCCGCGGCGACGCACACCTGCCGTATCGATAATGGTGTATTTGCGGCCATCGCGCTCAAAATCAATATAGATGCTGTCACGCGTGGTACCGGCCTGGTCAAAAGCGATGACGCGCTCTTCACCCAGCACGGCATTCACCAGTGTGGATTTGCCCACGTTCGGGCGGCCGATCACCACAAATTTCGGGTGATGGGTCTTTTCTTCTTCCTCGGCTTCCGGGAAGTTTTCCAGCACCAGCTCTACCAGCTCGCGCACACCGTCACCGTGCGAGGCCGAGATCGCCAGAGGCTCGCCCAGTGCCAGCTCATGGAACTCGGCAGCAGCCATGGCATTGCTCACGCCTTCGGCTTTGTTCACCGCCAGGTAGACCGGCTGGTTGGACTGGCGCAGGCGGTTGGCAATGATTTTGTCCTGCGGCGTCAGGCCCACGCGGCCATCCACCAGGAAAATGATGGCATCAGCCTCGTCTACGGCCTGCAGCGTCTGCCTGGCCATTTCGAACAGGATGCCTTCGTCCACCACCGGCTCGAAACCGCCGGTGTCCACCACCAGATAAGGTTTGCTGGCACCACGGCCATGGCCATAGTGACGGTCGCGGGTCAGGCCCGGCTGGTCTGCCACCAGGGCATCACGGCTACGGGTCAGTCGGTTGAAAAGTGTAGATTTGCCCACATTCGGGCGGCCCACCAGGGCAATAGTCGGTTTCATTGTGTACTACTTACTTCGTCAGCGCGGACAGGTTGCCATGGTTATCCAGCACATAGGCCACGTCGCCGCTTACCAGCGGGCGTGGCACGGTGCCGTTTACTTTCAGGCTACTGCGGCCAACTATACGTCCATCAAGGGATGAAAGCAGATGTGCATAGCCTTCACCATCAATTACCAGCAATTTGTCGCCCAGCGTTACCGGGGCAGAAACATTGCGGTAGCGGAAATCGTCCTGTTTCCATAGGTTGCGACCCGAGTCGGCATCAAATGCCCAGATCGCGCCATCTTCTGCCGTCACAAAGACGGTCTTGCCATCCGACACCAAGCCACGGCTGCTGCTCAGATCGCGCGCCCATAGTTGCTGGCCGCCACGCGAATCAAAGCAGGCAACGCGGCCCTGGTACGCTACGGCGCACACACGGCGGCCATCAAACATGGGCTGGCTTACCACATCAGTCACACGCTCCAGCTCGCTGGCACCACGCGCATTGGCCACTACGGACTGCCACAGCTGGTCGCCACGCTCGGCAGCATACGCTGCCACCTTGCCCGCTGCCTCGCCTACCAGCAACACGTCACTACCTTCCACCTTGATTTGCGGAGTAGTAGCGCGGACGGTAAGCGGCGGCTGAGCCTGCCATTGCGTCCAGACCTGGCGGCCGGTTTTTACGTCGAAGCCAGACACGCGGCCGTCGCCAGCACGCACAATCAATACCTGGCCGGCCACTTGCGGTGCCTCTGCCAGCAGGCTGGTGAGCGTTTGCTTCCATACCAGCTTGCCATCTGCGGCGCTTACCGCGAGCAACTCGCCACGGTCATTACCCACAAACGCCAAGCCATCCTCTACCGCCACGCCGGCTACCAACGCCTGTTTTACATCCAGTGTATGCAGGGTTTTGCCGGTTTGCGCATCCAGTTGCTGGATTTTGCCATTACTGCCGGCGACCCACAGCTTACCTTGTTCGATAAATGGGGAAAACAGGCCACGGTCGGCATCCGGCACACTGGCTTGCCACAACACTTTAGGCCCCGCAGCAGCCTGCAAAGGTTTCAGCGGCGTAGGCTGATAGGCTGCCTCTCCCTCAAACCACGATGCGCAACCACCCAACGCAGGCAATAGTGCAGCACACAGCAACAGTCGGCGCATCATGATCAGCTCCCCAGAGAGTCTAGTTTGGCCTGGATAAACTCGCGTACCGGCGCTTCCGGAGCGGATTTGGCCAGCGCAGCCTTGTAGGCTTCACGCGCACCGCCCATATCGCCACGCGCTACCAGCACGTCGGCCTTCAGGTCCAGGAACATGGCATCAAACGCGACCGGGTGCGCCATGGCCAGCTCGGCCAGGGCGGCATCGTACTGTTTTTCATCCAACAAGACGGAAGCCAGGCGCAGACGTGCAACCGCCTGCATGGTGTCGTCTTTCTCGGCATGTTCGACAACCCACTTCAGCTGGCTGCGGGCAAAACCCAGCTCTTTGCTGTCGAATGCCAGCTTGGCGGCCAACAGGGTACCGTTGGCCGCATAAGCCGATGCAGGGTACTCTTTTTGCAAGGCGGCCACGGTAGCTTTCACTTTCTCCAGCTGGCCGGCCTGCAGCTGCTGCTCCAGCTGGCCATAGACTACCGCAGCCTGTTCGGCCTGGCTCTTCTGGTAAGCATGCCAGGCTTTGTAACCGATAAAGCCCAGCGATACTGCCAGCACGGCGCCGCCAATCAGCTTGCCCCACTGCACCCAGAAGCCCTTGAGCGCGTCGATCTGTTCTTGTTCCTGCAGGTCGTAAGCCATGCGGCCCCCTTGTAATTAAGACTTGAAGCGGGAAACTGCTGCTACCACATCGGCGGCGGCCACGGTTTCCTGAGCAGCCTCGGCACGCAGTGGTTTTACCACCACCTGTGCGTTGGCTACTTCGTTTTCACCGATGATCAGCGCTACAGCGGCGCCACTGCCATCGGCCTTTTTCATTTGCGACTTGAAGCTGCCATCGCCCATGTTCTGTACAACACTGAAGCCTGCAGCACGCAGGGCTTGTGCCAGCTGCATAGCGTAAGCCGCAGCGCCTGCGCCCTGGTTCACGATAAACACGTCGGCAGCACGGCGCGCTGGCAGCAGGCCTTTTTCGGCCAGCAACAGCAAGACACGCTCCATACCCATGCCAAAGCCGATGCCTGGCGCCGGCTTGCCACCCAGCTGCTCGATCAGCCCGTCGTACCGGCCACCCGCACAGACGGTACCCTGAGCGCCCAGCTCGGTGGTAACCCACTCGAACACAGACAGGTTGTAGTAGTCCAGACCACGCACCAGGCGCGGGTTTTCCACAAACGGAATGCCCAAGGCGCTGATCATGGCCTTCCAGCCTTCGTAATGGGCGCGCGAAGTGTCACCCAGATAATCCGCCAGGCGCGGCGCGTTGTTGGCCATGTCCTGCAGTGCGGGGTTTTTGGTATCCAGCACGCGCAGCGGGTTGCTGTACAGGCGGCGCTTGCCGTCTTCGTCCAGGATATCAACGTGCTTTTCCAGGTAGGCGATCAGCGCTTCGCGGTGAGCTGCGCGCTCTTCTTTGTTGCCGAGCGAATTGATTTCCAGCTGCACGCTAGCGGCCAGACCCAAACGCTGCCACAGGTCGGCAGTCATGGCGATGATTTCAGCGTCGATGTCCGGGCCGGCCATGCCCAGTGCTTCCACACCGATCTGGTGGAACTGGCGATAGCGGCCTTTCTGCGGGCGCTCGTGGCGGTACATCGGGCCCATGTACCACAGCTTTTGCGTGGTGTTGTACAGCAGGTTGTGCTCTACCACCGCGCGCAGGGTACCGGCTGTGCCTTCCGGGCGCAGCGTCAGCGGGTCGCCGTTGAGCTTGTCTTCGAAGGAGTACATTTCCTTCTCGACGATATCGGTCACCTCGCCGATAGAGCGTACAAACAGCGGAGTCGGCTCCACGATGGGGGTACGGATGTTGGCGTAGCCGTAGTCGTGCAGCCAGCCGCGCAAAACGTTCTCAAAGTATTCCCACTGCTGCGACTCTGCCGGCAGCACATCATTCATGCCACGCACAGCCTGGATTTTCTGGGCCATTCTCATACTTTCTTTTGCTTGATCATGTGCAGCGGCGGCCAACACTGGCCACCGGCTTAAACCTGTTTGATGGGGATAGTACGCGCTACTACTTCGCGGCGCTTGGCGCCACCTACGCCGTAGCGGGTATGCACGTAGTTTTCCACGATAGCCTTGAACTCCAGCGCGATATTGTCACCCTTGAGCGTCACGTCTTTCTGGCCATCTACATACACCGGCGCTACCGGTACTTCGCCAGTACCCGGCAGGCTGATGCCGATATCCGCCAGCTTGGATTCACCCGGCCCGTTTACCACACAGCCCATCACCGCCACTTTCATGTCTTCCACGCCGGGGTATTGCAGGCGCCAGATGGGCATCTGCTCGCGCAGAAAGGTCTGGATGCTATCGGCCAGCTCCTGGAAGAAGGTACTGGTGGTGCGGCCACAGCCCGGACAGGCGGTAACCAGCGGGGTGAACGAGCGCAGACCCATGGTTTGCAGCAGCTCCTGCGCCACCACCACTTCTTTGGTGCGCGCCTCGCCTGGCTGCGGGGTCAGCGAAATACGGATGGTATCGCCAATGCCTTCCTGCAACAGCACAGCCAAGGCAGCGCTGGAGGCCACGATGCCCTTGCTGCCCATGCCGGCTTCGGTCAGACCCAGGTGCAGCGGAAACTCGCAGCGGCTACCCAGATCGCGGTACACGGTGATCAGGTCCTGCACATTGCTCACCTTGCACGACAGCAGGATCTGGTTGGCCGGCAAACCCAGCTCCATCGCCTTGTCGGCAGACTCCAGCGCCGACACGATCAGCGCCTCGCGCATCACCACGTCCAGCGCCTTGGGGCTGGCCGCATGGTTGTTCGCGTCCAGCATACGTGCCAGCAGAGCCTGATCCAGGCTACCCCAGTTCACGCCGATGCGTACCGGCTTGCCGTATTCGGCAGCGGTGCGAATCATGTAGGCAAACTTGTCGTCGCCTTTGGCGCCCTTGCCCACATTACCGGGGTTGATACGATACTTGCCCAGCGCGCGCGCGCAGTCCGGGTAGTCTTTCAGCAGGCGCTCGCCGTTAAAGTGGAAATCGCCTACCAGCGGTGCCGCGCAGCCCATATCGTCCAGACGCTGGCGGATTTCTGCCACACGCGCAGCTGCCTCCGGGCTGTTTACCGTGATGCGGACAACTTCCGAGCCGGCTTGCGCCAGCTCGAATACTTGCTGTGCCGTCGCGGCGGCATCTGCGGTATCGGTATTGGTCATCGACTGCACCATCACCGGGTGCTCGGAACCGACCATCACATGGCCTACCGCTACCTGCAGCGTTTTACGGCGTTTGATCGTTGCGTCCATCTGTTATCAGTTCAATTCCAGTTTGGCGGTAGCACCGCGCGTCTTGTCTTTCAGATCGATCGCCGCACCGTCGTAGCTCAAGGCAACCTGGGGGGCATTGCCGATCTTCAGTTTGAAGGGCGGTACACCACGCACCTCCTGGCTTTGGCCTGCACTGATCAGGCCGTACACCAATTTCTTGCCACTGGCATCCACCACCGACACCCAGCTATCACCGCTGGCCTGCAGCCGCACAGTCTTCTGGCTAGCCGGTGCCAGCGGTGCAGAAGCCTGCTTGGCGGGCTTGGGCACGGCGACCGCAGCACTAGCCGGGCTGGCACTGGCCACAGCTGAGGCAAGCGGAGCCACCGCTGCAACAACAGGCGCACTGGCTGGCTCGCTTTGCGGTGCGCTAGCCAGGGCATCGCTGGACGCCTGGTGCAGCATGGGTGCCAGCTCGCCTTGCGGCGCTTCCGGCTCGCTACTACTGCCTTGCATTTGCCAGGCAAGCACGGCGGCCACCAGTAATACAAGCACCAGCAGCCACCACGGTTTGCCACCGCGGGCAGCGTGTACCTCGGCAGCTTGCGGCGCTGGTGCGCGATCAGCAGGGCTGGAGGGATACTCCTGCTCCAGCAGCGCCATCAGCGGCGCACTGTCCAACTCCAGAAAACGGGCATAGTTGCGCACGAAGCCACGAACAAAGGTGGCACCAGGCAGGCGGGCGAAATCCCCCGTCTCCATCCATTCGAGCTGGCGCAGGGAAAGTTTCAGACGGTCGGCCACATCGTGCAGGCTCAGGCCCCGCTCTACGCGGGCATCGCGCAGCTGCTGGCCGATTTGTTGTGCAACAGAAGAGGTCATATCCTGGGCATGCTTCCTGGGATCAGGTCCCGCTCAAGAGTTGCTGGGTTTCTAGGCTATCCGGGTGGCGGCTTTTCAGCATGCCAGCCAGGCGCTGCTCGGTAGCTGCGTCTTTCTTGAGGCGCGCCAGCTTCACCCCCAGCAGTAACTCGGCCGGGCCGAAACGCTTTTCGTCCTTACCCAGCCGCTCAAAATAAAATTGCGCCAGCGGCGCATTGCCACCCTGCAAAGCCAGGCGTGTCAGCTCGCGCAGTGCCGACGCATCGTTCGGTGCGCGGCGCAGGGCCTCCAGCAGCAGCTGGTTAGCCTCGTCATTACGGTTCATTTGCCCCAGACAAATGGCCTTGTTGATCAGCGCTGTATGGGGGGCAGCAAAAAACGGGTCGGCCAGTGCCCGGTCAAATCGCGCCAGCGCTTCGTCAAAGCGGCGGCGATTACACAGGAACAAGCCGTAGTTATTGTTGACTTCCGGGTTACCCGCCTGAATGGACAAAGCCTTGCGAAAGGACGCTTCGGCCTCGCCATCCACCCGCAGCTGCATGTAGATCAGCGCACGGGCCAGGTAGCCAGCCTGGAAGGTAGGGTCTACCGCAATGGCCTGATCGGCATTTTCCAGCGCTACGCGCATATTGCCGTAGCGCATGTATTCGATAGCCAGCTGAGCACGCATCTCGGCCAGTTCGCGCGGCGGGGCTGCGGCCAACGCCATCTGGGCAGCGCATAGCGCCGCCAGCAAACCAGTCAGGATACGTGTTTTATTCATCAGCCTTTATCCTCTGCGATACGGATCCACTTTTCCTGGCGCCGCGTCTTGTCCTGCACCTGGCCGGCCAGCTGGCCACAGGCTGCGTCGATGTCATCGCCACGGGTTTTACGCACGGTCACGATAAAGCCTGCCTCTTGCAGGATTTCGCGGAATGCGCGGATAGCGTTATTGCTGGAACGATCGTAACCGGAATTCGGGAACGGGTTAAACGGAATCAGGTTGAACTTGCACGGCACATCGCGCACCAGGGCAATCAGCTCGCGTGCATGTTCCGGCCTGTCGTTCACCCCGTCAAGCATCACGTATTCAAAGGTAATGAAGTCGCGCGGTGCCTTTACCAGATAGCGCTGGCAGGCTGCCATCAGCTCTTTTAGCGGGTACTTCTTGTTCAGCGGCACGATTTCATCACGGATGCGGTCGTTGGACGCATGCAGCGATACGGCCAGCGCCACCGGACAGGCCTCTTTCAGGCGGTCCATCTGCGGCACCATGCCCGAGGTGGATACGGTAACGCGGCGGCGGCTCAAACCGTAGGCATGATCGTCCAGCATGATCTGCAACGCCGACACCACGTTATCGAAGTTGGCCAGCGGCTCGCCCATGCCCATCATCACCACGTTGGAAATCACGCGCTCGTTACGCGGCGTAACACCCATGGCCTTGTTGGCCCACCACAGCTGGCCGATGATTTCGGCGGTGCTAAGGTTGCGGTTAAAGCCCTGGCGGCCGGTAGAGCAGAAAGTGCATTCCAGCGCACAGCCCACCTGAGATGATATGCACAAGGTGCCGCGGTCATCCTCGGGGATGAATACGGTTTCCACACCATTGCCGGTGCCAACGTCCAGCAGCCACTTGCGGGTACCATCTTCGGATTCCTGCGACACCATCAAGTCCGGAATACCCACCAGCGCGGTGTCGTGCAGTTTGGCACGCAGGCTTTTGGCGATATCGGTCATGGCGTCAAAATCGGCCTCACCCATCTGGTGCATCCAGCGCATGATCTGCTTGGCACGAAACGGCTTTTCGCCCATCGCGGCAAAGTGTTCTGTCAGCTGGTTCAGGTTGAAGTCGAGCAGGTTGGTCTTCATGTGTATCTCGGATAAAGGCGGCCACCCTTGGGCAGCCGCCGGGTACAACTGGTTCCGCGTGCGGCCAGAGTTGGCCGCAAACGGCAATTAGCGTGCGGTTACTTCGGTAGCAGCAAAGAAGTAAGCGATTTCGATAGCTGCGTTTTCCAAGCTGTCGGAACCGTGAACGGCGTTAGCGTCGATGGAGTCGGCGAAGTCGGCGCGGATGGTGCCGGCGTCAGCTTTCTTCGGGTCGGTAGCGCCCATCAGTTCGCGGTTTTTCAGCATGGCGTTTTCGCCTTCCAGCACCTGGATCATCACCGGGCCGGAGATCATGAAGGACACCAGATCGTTGAAGAAAGGACGCTCTTTGTGTACAGCGTAGAAGCCTTCGGCTTCAGCGCGGGACAGCTGTTTCAGCTTGGCAGCAACGATCTTCAGACCAGCGGTTTCGAAACGGTCGTAGATTTTACCGATTACGTTCTTGGCAACAGCGTCCGGCTTGATGATGGACAGAGTGCGTTCGATAGCCATACAAATTCTCCCAGTTTGCAAGTGAAATGGTTACACTTGGCATGCGCATTTCAGGCTTGCCAGTGACCCAATTTTGAGGAACCCGGCATTTTACCAGTGTTCACCAGCGTTTGCTGCACAGAATTTAATCAGCGATGAATCCATCCTCCCCCGATCCGCGCACCACTTCTGATTCTGCAACCGCCATGACCCCAGAGCTCAAGAAACGCCTGGCCATGGCGGCAGGCCTGGTGGCCATTGCCCTGGCCGCCATCCCGGTGCTGGACAGCATGTCCGGCAAAAAACCGGAAACCACCCCCAGCAGCGTACCCGTCAGCTCAGGCCGCATCGTCAACAAAGAAGCTGCCTCCGAGCCAACACTGGTCATTGCGCAGCTACCGGAAAGCAGCGCCCCCGCCGCCGCCAGCACCCCCGCCATCGCCACGCCGTCACCGGCCACGCCAGACTTGGGCAAGACCCCTGCGGCCAACCTGGGTCAAACCAGCCCGTTGCCCGCCACCGCCGCGCCGGCCACCCCCGCCATGGCCACCGCCACCCCGGCAGCCAAAGCCAGCAGCCCCAACACCGCACCGGCCAGCAACAAAGCACCAGCACCGGCTGCCTCAGCCGCACCAACCAAGCCGACTACGCCACCCGCCGCCCCTGCCGCTGCCGCTGCCAAAGCAGCTGCGCCTGCAACGACCGCTGCACCGGTAGCAGCAACACGCAGTAGCGGCAAAACCAGCCCGGTGGGCGAGATCGAGCTGCCGCCCGCTGCGCCTGCCGTCGCGCCGGCCACCAGCAAGGGCACCATGCCAACCCTGCCGGCAGTGAAAGCCGCCCCTGGCGGCGCCTCGCTTGGCTATCAGGTACAGCTGGGCTTGTTTGCCAGCCCGGGCAACGCGGAAAAACTGCTGGATGACCTGAAAAAGCGCGGCATCAGCGCCCGCACCGAAACCCGCGTGCAACTGGGGCCGTTCAATACCCGCGCCGAGGCCGAAGAAGCCATGGCCAAGCTGAAGGCACTGGGCTATCAGCCACTGCTGGTGCCGGCAGGCGCGCACTAGCCGCCGGCCAACCGCCAAGCCAGCTGGCCAACAAAAAAGCCGCAGCATCCGCTGCGGCTTTTTACGTACCACTCCCTGCCATCAGGTCTCGCTGACCCCTTCGCCAATCTTGAAGTTATCCACCAGGTGCGGCAGCTCCAGATAGGTGCGCGACTGCATCTCGGTCAGGCGGCTGGCGGTGCGGAAGAACTCGCTGGACTGCGTGCCCTCGGTGTAAATCTGCTCCGGCTCCACGGCACACGAGGCCACCAGCTTGACACGATGGTCGTAAAACACATCGATCAGCCAGGTAAAACGCCGCGCCATAGCGGCATCGCGCGCGGCCAGCTTGGGGATATCGGACACGAACACGGTGTGGTATTCGCTGGCAATTTCCAGGTAGTCGGTTTGCGCGCGCGGGCCATCGCAAATCGCCAGAAAGTCGAACCAGATCACGCCTGGCACGTGGCGCTTCAGCGTAATCTCGCGCCCCAGCACGCTTAGCACATGCGCTTCTTCCGGCGTGGCACCGGCCAGGCGCTCGAACATGGCCTGCATTTTCTGCTCGGCCTCGGCGCCAGCAGGCACGTGAAACAAAGGCTCGCGGGTAAGCTCGCGCAGGCGATAGTCGTTGCCGCCATCCACGTTCAGCACGTCCAGATTGGCTTTGAGCAGCGCGATGGTGGGCAGGAAATTGCTGCGCATCAGGCCGTTGGGGTACAGGCTGTCCGGCGGGTAGTTGGAAGTCATCACACAGATAATGCCGTGCGCAAACAGCTCGCTGAACAGGCGGCCCAGAATCATGGCATCGGCGATGTCGCTGACATGGAACTCGTCAAAGCACAGCAGGCGCACGTCTTTGGCAATACGTGCGGCGACGGTTTTCAGCGGGTCGGCCTCATTGGACACCGTGCGCAGCTGCTTGTGGATTTCCGCCATGAAGTGGTGAAAATGCACGCGGCGCTTGCGCTCATAGGGCACGCAGCTGAAAAAAGCATCCATCAGGAAGCTCTTGCCCCGGCCTACGCCCCCCCAGAAATACAGGCCGCGCGGCACGTCCGGCTTGCGCAGGCTGCGCCCCAGAAAGCGGTTACGCTTACCCTTGAAATCGACCAGCGCTTGCCACAGGGCATCCAGACGCTCGATCGCCGCCGCCTGGGCGGCGTCATGAATAAAGCCTTCTTGCTGGCTGGCAGCCTGATACCAGGCTTGCGGGCTCATGGAACCATCGCTTGGTGGCGAAAACACGTGTTGGGACATAGTGGTATGGGTGAAGGTTGGCCGCATGCGGCCAACCTTGCGCTCAAGAAAATAGACCGGTGGAAAGATAACGGTCGCCGCGGTCGCAGACAATAGAAACAATCACGGCATTCTGCAATTGCTCGTTAAGCCGCAGCGCCACCGCCAGCGCACCACCGGACGATGGACCGGCCAGAATGCCCTCTTCGCGCGCCAGACGGCGGGCAGTATCTTCTGCCGTTTGCTGGTCTACCAGCAGCAGCTGGTCGATGCGTTCGAAGTCGCAAATCTTGGGCAAGTATTCGTCTTCCCACTTGCGGATACCGGGAATCTGGCTGCCAGGCTGCGGCTGCACGCCGATAATCTGGATAGCCGGGTTCTGCTGTTTCAGATACGTGCTGGTACCCATAATGGTGCCGGTAGTACCCATACTGGACACAAAATGCGTAACGGTACCCGCAGTATCGCGCCAGATTTCCGGGCCGGTGCCTTCGATGTGCGCCAGCGGGTTATCCGGGTTGCCAAACTGGTCCAGAATGCGGCCAACCCCGGCTGCCTGCAGGCGGCGCGCCTCGTCGATGGCGCCAGGCATCGATACTTCCTTCGGCGTCAGCACCACCTCGGCGCCGTAGGCGCGCATGGTGTCAACGCGCTCCTGGCTTGAGTTTTCCGGCATCACCAGAATCATCTTGTAGCCCATCATGGTGGCGGCCATGGCCAGCGCAATGCCGGTATTACCGCTGGTGGGCTCGATCAGCGTGTCGCCGGGGCGGATGTCGCCGCGCGCTTCGGCCTGGCGAATCATCGACAGCGCCGGGCGGTCTTTTACCGAACCGGCGGGGTTATTGCCTTCCAGCTTCACCAGCACTACGTTGCTGCTGTTGCCGGGCATGCGTTTCAGGCGCACCAGCGGGGTGTTGCCGACGAAGTCTTCCAGGTATTTGAATTCAGGCTGGGTCATGATGCTCTCCTCGTTGGCCGCATTATACGGGCGCCGCGCCGGCACTTCGCCACCCCGCCGGCCCCACGTGCCGGCAAAAACGAAATTTATACTTTTAAATCAATTATTTGCACAAAATTTGTGCTTTGTAATATTAAGCTCTGTTCTTATAACCGGATTGCAAGCCGCCGCACGCAACAAGGCCCGCTTGCCTGGGCAAGCGGGCCTTGTTGTGGCGTAGCCAATACTTACTGCAGCAGCTCTTTCAGCGGCTTTTGCAGGGTAATCAGCCACAGCTGGGTGCTTTCACCGTTGGCCGCCACCCCCAGGCTGGCACCGGCTTGCGCCTGACCCTGTTTGTCTACCAGCTTGCCGTCGGCCACACGCAGCTCGTCCAGCTTCAGGCTGCTGCCGCGCAGCTCGCTGGCCACGCCGAAGTCGTTATCGTTGATCACCGCCAGCGTGCTGCCATCTACCAAGGCCAGACCTTCGCTTTTTTCTGCTGTCCAGCCCAGTGCGCGCAGGTCTATCGCGGTTTTCTTGCGCACCGGCTGCACACCGGCTGCGGCCAACGCTGCGGCGTCGCCGTATTCCAGTGCACGGCCGTCGGCCAGCTGCTTGCCGCTGATATCAGTTGCAGCGGCCAGATCCAGCAGCACGATGTCGTTGTGCATGCGCTTGTCTTTGTCCTTGCCCTGCTCGATCACGGCAAACTGGGTATCGGACAGTGCCACGATGTCACCCAGCTTCATGTCGCCGGTTTTCTTGAAGTGCGCCGATACCGGGTAGGCAAACTGGCGCACCGCACCGCTTTTCGGGTCCAGCTCTACTATGCGGGTAAACAGCGCGTCGTTGCGGGTCTTGCCGTCCACATCCAGCGTACTCTGCACAATAGCCACCACTTTGCCAGCCGGCGTCACCGCCACACCTTCAAAACCACGGTTGGGCTGGCGTGCGGCCAACTCTGCCGGCAGGCCCTGGCCGGGCGCGTACCGCTGCAGGATCTCGCCACTCTTGCCGTCCACCTTCACGATGAACGGGCCGTACTCGTCCACGATCCACAGGTTGCCGGCGGCATCCGCATCGATGCCTTCCGGGTCCAGCCCGCTGGCGTCATACGGCAGCGCGACCAGCTGCTCGCTCAGGCCCAGCTCGCCGCTGGCGCCGATCTGGCCGGGCGCAATCGGGCGACCGCTGATCGGCTTGCCGTTCTGTTTCAGCGGCAGCGTCTTGGTCACCTCGGCTTTTTCGGCCAGCGACACGCGCAGCTGGGTGATGGTGGGGGTGTAGTCCGGCGCGGCAAATACCTTGCTGGCGCGCTTCCCTTTGCCGTCCGCCACATCAGGCGAATCCACATTGGGGCCGCGGTCGGTCAGCGACCAGAACTCCAGCGCCGAGGTGGCTTTCTCGTAGCCCTTGAAACGCAGGCCAGACCCTACCGCCAGCGGTAACCCCTGAGGGAAGGCGGCCTTGGCCGTGCCAGCGTAGGGCACCATCGGCGTGGCCACTTCGTAACGCTCCAGCGCGGCGATGTTCGGCTCGCGGGTTTCCAGCAGGGTAAACGGCTCGGCCAGCGCGGGCAGCGCCGCACTCAGCAGCAGGGGCAAAAGCAGACGTTTCATGGCGCATTCCATCGGGCG
Organism: Vogesella sp. XCS3; assembly: GCF_020616155.1. Lineage (NCBI taxonomy): Bacteria > Pseudomonadati > Pseudomonadota > Betaproteobacteria > Neisseriales > Chromobacteriaceae > Vogesella > Vogesella sp. XCS3. The sequence continues at coordinate 1,559,105 of NZ_CP085530.1, forward strand.
TGAGAGTGATGCGGCCAACTTATAACAAACAGGTGACAAAACCGTGACAGCAAGACGGCGCAAAAAAACACCGCGCTTCTGGCGAAGGCGCGGTGTTGTACACACAACAGCCACCCGCAGGCGGCCGCGATGATTACTTGGCGTACACCGGGAAGCGGCGAGCCAGCGCGGTAGCCTGCTCGGCTACGCGGGCCAGTACGGCGTCGTCGTTCGGGTTATCCAGCACGTCGGCTACCAGGTTGGCCACGATACGGGCTTCTTCTTCCTTGAAGCCGCGGGTGGTGATGGCTGGGGAGCCGATACGGATGCCGGATGTCACAAACGGGCTTTCCGGGTCGTTCGGGATGGCGTTTTTGTTGACAGTGATGTGCGCTTTGCTCAGGGCAGCATCGGCAGCCTTGCCGGTCAGGCCTTTCGGGCGCAGGTCTACCAGGAACACGTGGCTCTCGGTACGGCCGGAGATAATGCGCACGCCGCGGGCCGCCAGGGTTTCTGCCATGGCGGCAGCGTTTTTCAGTACCTGTTCCTGGTAGGTCTTGAATTCTGGCTGCAGCGCTTCCTTGAAGGCTACGGCTTTACCGGCGATGACGTGCATCAACGGGCCGCCTTGCAGGGTCGGGAACACGTTGCTGTTCAGCGACTTCTCGAACTCGGCCTTGGCCAGGATGATGCCGCCACGCGGGCCACGCAGGGTCTTGTGGGTGGTGGAGGTCACGAAGTGGGCGTGCGGCACCGGGTTCGGGTACACACCGGCAGCTACCAGGCCCGCGTAGTGAGCCATGTCAACCATGAAGTAGGCACCGACTTTGTCGGCGATTTCGCGCATGCGGGCCCAGTCAAAACGCAGGGCGTAAGCGGAAGCGCCGCCGATGATCAGCTTCGGCTTGGTTTCCAGCGCTACGCGCTCCATGTCGTCGTAGTCGATCTCTTCGTTCTCGTTCAGACCGTAGGCCACGATGTTGAACATCTTGCCGGACAGGTTGGCCGGGGAACCGTGGGTCAGGTGACCACCGTGACCCAGGTTCATACCCATGATGGTGTCGCCCGGTTTCAGGATGGAGAAGTACACCGCCTGGTTGGCTTGCGAACCGGAGTGCGGCTGCACGTTGGCGTACTCGGCACCGAACAGCTGCTTCACACGGTCGATAGCCAGCTGCTCTACCACGTCAACGTGCTCGCAACCACCGTAGAAGCGTTTGCCCGGGTAGCCTTCGGCGTACTTGTTGGTCAGCTGGGAACCCTGGGCTTCCATAACGGCCGGGCTAGTGTAGTTTTCCGAGGCGATCAGCTCGATGTGATCTTCCTGGCGGACAACTTCTTCGCTCATGGCGGCGGCAAGTTCCGGGTCGTACTGGGCAATCTTGATATCTGCAAACATCGTCGACAATTCCATCAAAGGGTTATGGATGAAAAAATTCTAGCGCATTACGGCAACAGGCCGAAATGAACAAATGGCGAAGAAACAATGAATTGCATTCATGTTCCTTCGCCATTCTGTTGTCTTACTGCAGGGTCTGGCTTACAGGCCAGTCGTCTGCGGTGAAAAACAGCGGGATGCCATCACGGCTTTCCGGCTGCACATCCGGCACCAGCCGCACATCGCTTACCTGGCACTCGGCCATCAAGATGCGGAAACTGGTTTCGATCTGGCCGACCACATCCTGCGCTGCCAGCGGCCATACAAAGCCACCCCAGTCTTTTTCGTTACCCGCGGCCGACACGGTAAAGTGCAGCTCGCCATTATCGTGGGCGGACACCACCGCTACCGGCTCCTGACCCTGATCGCGCAACAGGCGTATCTGGCTGCTGGCAAACACCTGCAACGCCACCTCCAGCCGGGCATGGTTGGCCGCAGCAATAGCCTGCATCAGCGGCATGGGCGGGCGCGGAATCGGGAACAGCGTCACACCGTCGGTCTTGAGCTGCTCGCCCAGGAATTTCATCAATGGCACGCCCCAGGCACCCACACTGCCACCCAGTTTCACCGGCGCAGGCGCGCCCTCTTCCTGGATAGCCACGCCCAGCAGATAGCGCAGGAACACGCCCTCGTCTTTGGCGGTAATGGCCGCCGCAGGCAGGTCTAGCGGCAGGCCGCGGGCCGCGTCGGCCAGCTGGCGGGTATAGCGGTAAATTTGCGCCGATGAAATGTCGACAATGGAATCCGGGTGCAACAGCTTGCCGGACAAGAATACTTCTGCGCCCTGGGCAAACAGGCCGTGCTGGCGGAACAAGCCATTCAGGGTGTCCACATCGGCAATACGCTCTGGCAGCGTCACCTTGTTCTTGCTGCCCACCACCAGTACGACCGGTACGGCGAATACCACCGCGTGGCGGCCGCCATCCGGGCGCTCGGCAGCATCGCGCAGGGCATCCCACAGGATCTGGTAGGTTTGCTGCGAAGTCACCATCGCCAGCGCTACCGACAACGACAGCAGCTCTTCACGCTCCAGCATCTCCAGCAGCGCGGCACGCAGCGAGTCCTGCCACATGGCACGATCGTCTTCCGTACGCGCACTGGCAATAGACTGCGCGTAATGGATCAACATATTAGAAGGAGAAGATTCGGGGTACTGGCGCGGATCGGGCAAAACAGGGCTTAAATCGCTCATTGCTGACAACCGGTGGGATGGGCAAAACCGTATTTTCGCACAGCCGGGCAGCGAGGGCGAGCCCGTTACCGGCTCCCGGTGCAGATTAGGGCAGGGGCATGGTAGCTGCCGCGGCCCGTATCAAGCCCCACCGCTGCGGCTTGCTGTTACACGGCCATAACAAGCAAGCGCTCAATTTTCATCTTCGAACATTCAATGTATCCTATGCGCGACGAAATGTTATATTTTTTGCGCTTTTGTAAATTGTATACATTGACACCCTCCAGTGCGATCTGGATAATCCGTCCTCGTTGAGATGCAGCAATTGCTTCTTGATAGTTTCTCCTCTATTTCTCCTTTGTAGACTTGGCGCGGGCATCAAACCCCGCGCATTTTTTTTGCCTGCCGTTCGAGCACTGGTAAATCAGCCACTTAGCCCTACTCCGCACCAGCATAGCCTGCGCCATTGCCATCATCACCCGCCTGTACCCTGTCAATCATCTGCAGCTGTCTGTATTGAACATGCGCCAAACACGCCCCGATAAAACTGCACCTGCTTTTTCGCACCAAGCCAACAGCATGTTCGTATCGGCGGGCAAATTAATTCGATTTTGTTGCAATACGAAAAAAGCCGAGCTTGCAAACGCAAACCCGGCCAAAGGAATACAACATCAGGGGACGTGAACACCGTGGTGCCACGGTAGCTTTGAAGCGTGCCTTGCGCCCAAGTTCCACACCGCTTGGCCGCCAGAACACTCGATGGGACAATCTCCTTTTATGCCGCCCTGCCTGCCATGACCCAAACCACCTTTTTCTGGCACGACTACGAAACATTCGGTGCCGTACCACGCAGTGACCGCCCGGCACAATTTGCCGGCATCCGCACCGATGGCGAGCTGAACGAGATCGGCGAACCCGTCATGCTGTACTGCAAACCGGCACCGGACTTTCTGCCCTCGCCGGAGGCCTGCCTGATTACCGGCATTACGCCACAACGCTGCGCCGAACTGGGCGTACCCGAACACCAGTTCGCCGCCGCCATCGAGTGCGAGCTGGGCCAGCCCGGCACCATTGGCGTCGGATATAACTCCATCCGTTTCGACGACGAAGTGACGCGCTATCTGCTGTGGCGCAACCTGAAAGACCCGTACGCGCGCGAATGGCAACACGGCTGCAGCCGCTGGGATCTGCTGGACGTAGTACGCACCACCTACGCCCTGCGGCCGGAAGGCATTCACTGGCCGCGCCACGACAACGGCCTGCCCAGTTTCAAGCTGGAACACCTCACTGCGGCCAACGGCCTGGCGCACGAGGCGGCGCACGACGCGCTGTCAGACGTGCGCGCCACCATCGCGCTGGCACGGCTGATTCGCCAGCGCCAGCCCAAGCTGTTCGACTTTTGCCTGGACCTGCGCAAGAAAGACGCGGTGCGCCACCAGCTCAGCCAGCACGCCCCGCAACCCTTGGTACACGTATCAGGCATGTTTGGCAGCGAGCGCGGCAATGTGGCCATTGTGTGGCCGATTGCCGACCACCCCAGCAACAAGAACGAAGTACTGGTCTGGGACCTGGCGCACGACCCGCGCCAGCTGGCCGGCTTGTCGCCAGACGACATCCGCCAGCGCCTGTTTACCCGCAGTGCCGATTTGCCGGAAGGCGTCAGCCGGCTGCCGCTGAAAAGCATCCACATCAACAAATCGCCTTTTGTCTGCAACAAGCTGGCCGTACTCAGCGACGCACGCGCTGCCGAGCTGGGCATAGACAAGCCACTGGCGCTGCAAAACGCCGCCCACGCTGCCACCCTGCCCGACCTGACACCGGTGTGGAAAGCCGTATTCCGCCGCGAAGCCGGCGAGGTACCCGACGTGGATGAAAACCTGTACGGCGGCTTTGTCAGCTACAACGACCGCCGCATCCTGAACCGTCTGCAACAATTGTCGGCGCCCGAGTTGGCCGCAGAACGCCCCGCATTCGAAGATAGCCAGCTCACCCGCCTGCTGTGGCGCTACCGTGCACGCAACTTCCCGCATAGCCTCAGCCCGGAAGAGGCCCAGCACTGGCAACAATGGTGCCGGCAAAAGCTGCATAGCGGCCAACCCGGCGGGCGCAGCCATGCCAGCTTCCAGCAAGAGCTGGCTGCCCTGGCGGCCACTGCCACACCAGCACAGCAGGCCATTTTGCAAGCCCTGCAAGACTGGGCGAGCCAGCTGCCACAATAGCCTCCGCCGCCGGCCAATGGCGAAGGGGCTGGCGGCCGCCTTCTTTATTCATTTTCCGAATAACTAACCATGAAATTCGTCTAAAGGCGAATAAGACCATCGGTTAGCATGGCCCCTTATCTGTCAATACCGAAGGGTGCCCCATGGACTTGGGCTATGTGATTGCAGGCTTGGTTGTCGGCTTTATCGTGGGCCTGACCGGCGTGGGTGGCGGCTCGCTGATGACGCCCATCCTGCTATGGTTCGGCATCAACCCGGCCACGGCTGTAGGCACAGACCTGCTCTACGCCTGCATCACCAAGATGGGTGGCGTGTGGGTACACCACAAGCAAAAGCATATCGACTGGCACATTACCCGCCTGCTGGCACTGGGCAGCGTACCGGCCGCACTGCTGACCGTGGCCGTGCTGCATTTCCTGCAGCTGGAAACCGCGCACGTCAACAAGGTCATCAAGGTCACGCTGGGCTTTGCCCTGATGCTGACAGCGCTGGCTATCCTGTTCAAACCGTTCATCCTGAAGCAACTGGCGCGCATCAGCCCGCCCCGCCCGCAGGGCTATGTGCCAGTCAAGGCCACCATCGCCACCGGCGTGGTGCTGGGCGTGATCGTGACGCTCAGCTCGATTGGTGCCGGCGCACTGGGCACGCTGGCCATTTTTGCCTTGTACCCGCTGCTGCCAACCGCCCGCCTGGTGGGCACCGAAATCGCCCACGCTGTACCGCTTACCCTGGTAGCCGGCCTGGGGCACGCCAGCATGGGCAATATGGATTACGGCTTGCTGGGCCAGCTGCTGGTGGGCTCTCTGCCGGGCATCTGGCTGGGCAGCCACATGACCCGCCGTGTGGCCGAGCAATGGCTACGCCCCGCGCTGGCTATCATGATGGTATTGATCGGCGCCAAACTGGTGATGTAATGCCAGAAACAGACAGCAAAAAGCCGCCCCGGGCGGCTTTTTCTTTTGGCGCCTTGTGCGACAATAGCGCCCTTCCATTTTGCTTCTGGCTACCCGATGACTTCTCCACACCGCGCCATCCTGCTGATGGGCCCCACTGCTTCCGGCAAAACCGGCCTGGCACTGGCGCTGGCGCAACGCTTTCCGGTAGAAATCATCAGCGTGGATTCCGCGCTGGTTTACCGCGGCATGGACATTGGCACCGCCAAGCCCACTGCCGCCGAGATGGCCAGCTGCCCGCACCACCTGATAGACATCATCGACCCGACCGTGTCGTACTCGGCGGCGCAGTTTCACGCTGACGCCAACCGCCTGATAGCCGACATCTGCAGCCGTGGCCGTATCCCGCTACTGGTGGGCGGCACCATGCTGTACTTCAAGGCGCTGATGGAAGGCCTGTCCGACCTGCCGCAAGCCGACGCCGCCACGCGTGCGCAGCTGGAAGAAGACGCTGCCCGCCTCGGCTGGCCGGCCATGCACCAAAGGTTGGCCGCAATCGACGCCGAAACCGCAGCACGGCTGGCCCCCAATGATGCGCAGCGCATCCAGCGCGCGCTGGAGGTCTACCTGCTCAGCGGCCAGCCCATGTCGCAGCTGATGCGCCAGGGGCGCGACGATGCCGCCACTTTTGCCACGCTGCGCCTGGCGCTGCAGCCTGCCGACCGCGCCTGGCTGCACCAGCGCATTGCCCTGCGTTTCGAACAAATGCTGGCGCAAGGTTTTCTGGATGAAGTAACACAGCTGCGCCAGCAGTACCCAACGCTATCGCTGGATCTGCCCTCCATGCGCTGCGTAGGCTACCGCCAGGCCTGGGAATACCAGGACGGGCTGTACGATATGGCCGAGCTAAGCTACCGCGGCATTGCCGCCACCCGCCAGCTAGCCAAACGCCAGCTCACCTGGCTGCGCAGCATGCCGCAGAATACCCCGCTAGACTGCCAGTCTGCCGACTTGCTCACTCCGGTAGCACAGCAGGTGGAAGCCTGGCTGGCTGCTTGTTAAAACTAGTAACGCACGTTACCATATTGCCATGTCCGAATACCCTACCTGCTGCAATAGCTTCATCCCGTGCGAACAAGCCGTGGACACCATCTCGCGCAAGATGCCCGGCGCCCCGCGCGAAGAAGTGCTGCTCACCCGGCTGTTCTTTCATATCCAGCCCTACCTTACCGGCTACTTCAACGAAACGCTGAAGTGCCACGATATGAACGAAACCACGTGGATGGCACTGATGGTGCTGTACGCGCGGCCAGAGCAACGCATCAGCCCGTCCGAGCTGTCGGATGCGCTGGCGTTTTCGCGCACCAACGCCACCCGTGTGGTGGACGACCTGTGCCAGCGCGATATGATGCAGCGGCTGCCTTCGCAAGAAGACCGTCGCAAGACCGAGCTGATCCTGACCGAAAAAGGCCTGGCTTTTATCGCCATGGTCATGCCGGAACAACGCCAGCGCATGCGCGAGCTGTGGCAGGATTTCAGCCCAGAAGAGCGCGCCCTGCTGGATGGCATGCTACGCAAGCTCTTGCGCAAGGTAGGCGGCTGATACATTCTGTTTCATACAGATTGGAAGCATTTGCAATAGTATTGCCTTAATTAAGATAGAGCCGGCTCGTGTAAAACGGCCGGTTTTTTGACGCCCAACTAGTAACGCAGGTGATAATTACATGCGTAACATCAATACCCGCATGCCCCCCCTGGCCGCACTGCCGCTAAGCCTGCTGCTGGCCAGCTGCGCCACACCGGACGTGGCGCCGCCCTCCGCCAGCCTGCTAAGTGCAGAAGCCCTGGCCGTGCAAACGGCCAACCCGCACATTGCGGCCAACTGGTGGTCGGCCATGAACGACCCGGTACTGGACAAACTGGTATCGGTGGCACTGGCACGCAGCCCGCGCCTGACCATGGCCGATGCCAAACTGCGGGCCGCCCGCGCCAGCAGCGACAGCGTGGCCAGCAGCGATGGCCTGCGCGTCAACGGTAGCGCCAGCTTTACCCGCGAACGCAGCTCCGAATACGGCAACAACCCACCCGCCTACCGCGGCATCTATACCAACCTGGAAACAGTCGGCCTGGACATCAGCTACCGCTTCGATTTCTGGGGTAAAACCCGCGCCCAGCTCGCTGCTGCACGCGGCCAGGCCCGCGCTGCCGAGCTGGAAGCCGATGACGCACGCCAATGGCTAGCCTGGGCCGTGAGCAGCCAGTATCTGGAATGGCGTACCGCCCAGCACGCCCTGCAGCTGCTGCACGAGGACCTGTCCCAGGCCGAAGCCCTGCTGCAAAACAGCCAGACCCGCAGCAAACACGGCCTGGCCGCGCCGGAAGAGCTGGCACAGCTGCAAGCCCAGCTGGCCGAAAGCCGCGAGCGCCTGGCCCGCGCCAGCCAGCGCGAAGCACAAGCCAGCCACGCACTGGCTGCCCTCAGTGCTCAACCACAAGCCAGCCTGGCCCTGCTGCCAGACGCCCCGCTACCGCAATGGCAGCTGGATAGCAGCCAGTACAGTACCGCCATGCTGGGGCTGCGTGCTGATATCCAGGCGGCGCGCGAGCGCGTAGAAGCCGCCAGCGCCACGATGCGCGCCGCACGTGCCGACTTTTACCCGGACCTGCGTATTGGCAGCCTGGCAGCATTATCGTCGGCAGAGCTATCCAATTTGCTGGACCCCGGCGCGCGCCTGCTGCGCTTTGCCCCGGCGCTGACGCTGCCCATCTTCAGCAATGGCGAGCTGAATGCCCGCCTGTCCGGCCGCACCGCTGACTATGAACAAGCTGTGGCGCAGTACAACCAGACGCTGCTCGCTGCCATTCAGGAAACAGCCGACCGCAGCAGCCAGCTACATAACCTGAACCAGGCCGAAAGCCAGGCCCAGGCAGCCCAGGCCGCGCGCCACGAAGCCGCGCGCGTACTGCAAGCTCGCCTGCAAAGCGGCCTGGTATCGCGCAGCCAGTGGCTGGCAGAAAACCGCCGCTACACGCAGGCCCGCCTCACCACACTCGAAACCCGTGCCCAACGCCTGCAAGCGCAGGCCGCACTGTTGCGTGCGCTGGGTAGCCAGCGCGCCGCCAGCTAAGCGCTGCGCTATCGAAAGGACAAAACATGGAAAACACGATGGACCAACAGCAGCCGAACGCCCGCCGTACCGCCCTCACCCGCCTGACCCTGGCGCTGGCTTTGGCCGGCCTGGCCGGTGGTGCCTACTGGTTTGTGGCACTGCGTCATCACCAAAGCACCGACGATGCCTACGCGGCAGGCAACCTGATTCCCATCTCTGCGCAGGTGGCAGGCAGCATCCGTGCCGTTCACGCTGACGACACCCACACCGTGCAGGCCGGCGATGTGCTGGTGAGCCTGGACAAGAGCGATGCCACCCTGGCACTGGCCCGCGCGGAAGCCGACCTGGCCCAGGCGGTACGCCAGACCCGCCAGCTGATTTCGGTGAGCGGCAAGGCCGACGCGGTAGTGACCCAGCGCGAAGCCGACCTGGCCCGCGCCCAGGCAGACGCCACCCGCAGCGCCGGTGACCTGGCCCGCCGCGAGGCCGCCGCCAAAGAACAAGCCATCGCGCAAGAGGAAGTCCAGCATGCACGCGATGCGGCCAACGCCGCCCGCGCCCAGCTGGCGGCCGCTACGGCCGCGCTGAATGCCGCGCGCGAAGACCAAAAAGCCAGCCGCGCCCTGGTGCTGGCCGATAGCGCAGAGAAACAACCCGCCGTCGCCCGTGCTGCCGCCGCCGTACGCGAAGCCTGGCTGGCCCTGTCGCGCACCGAGATTCGCGCCCCGCTGGCCGGGCAAATCGCCCGCCGCAGCGCCCAGCCCGGCGCCCGCATTGCCCCTGGCACCCCGCTGATGGCCATCGCCGCGCTGGATAGCGCCTGGGTGGATGCCAACTTCAAGGAAGTACAGCTGCAAGACCTGCGCATCGGCCAGCCGGTAGAGGTGCACGCCGACCAGTACGGCGACGATGTGACCTACCACGGCAAGGTAGCCGGCCTGGGTGCGGGTACCGGCAGCGTGTTCTCGCTATTGCCGGCGCAAAACGCCACCGGCAACTGGATCAAGGTGGTACAGCGCGTGCCGGTGCGCATTGCGCTGGACCCGGCCGAGCTGAAAGCCCACCCGCTACGCCTGGGCTTGTCCATGCACGTCAGCGTGGACACCAGCCAGCAGGATGGCCCCTTGCTGAGCGCCGCCCCCAAAGCAGCGCCGGTACTGGCGACCAGTGTATTTGACGGCAAGCTGGCCGAAGCCGACCGCCGCGTGGCGCAAATTGTTGCGGCCAACATCGGCAAATAAGGAGGCTGCATGGCACACCCCCCGCTACAAGGGCGCTCGCGCACGCTGGTAACGCTGGCGCTGTCGCTGGCGACCTTCATGCAGGTGCTGGACACCACCATCGCCAACGTAGCCATCCCCACTATCGCCGGCGACCTGGGTGCATCCACCAGCCAGGGGACCTGGGTGATTACCTCGTTTGGCGTGGCCAACGCCATTGCGGTACCCATCACCGGCTGGCTGGCCAAAAAGCTGGGCGAAGTACGGCTGTTCCTGATCGCCACCATCGGCTTTGTGCTGTCTTCGCTCTTGTGCGGCCTGGCGCCCAGCCTGGAGCTGCTGATCCTGTTCCGCGTACTGCAAGGTGCGCTGGCGGGGCCGATGATTCCGCTGTCGCAAAGCCTGCTGCTGCAGAGCTACCCGCCGGAAAAGCGCGCCATTGCCATGGCGCTGTGGACCATGACCATCATCGTGGCGCCGATCTTCGGCCCTATCCTGGGCGGCTGGTTGTCGGACAACTGGCACTGGAGCTGGATTTTCTTCATCAACGTGCCGGTGGGCGTGGTGGCGGCGTGGCTGAGCTGGCGCGAGCTGCGCCACCGCGAAACCACCATCCTGCAGCTGCCTATCGACAAGGTTGGCCTCACGCTGCTGGTGCTGGGCGTGGGCTGCCTGCAGATGATGCTGGACCGCGGCAAGGAGCTGGACTGGTTCCACTCTGGCGAAATCATGCTGTACGGCGTGGTGGCGCTGCTGAGCCTGTCTTACCTGGTGGTGTGGGAGCTCACCGACAAGCACCCGGTAATCGACCTGTCGCTGTTCCGTGACCGCAACTTTACCGTGGGGGTGATTTCGGTAAGCGTGGGCTTCATGCTGTACTTTGGCGCCATTGTGCTGATGCCGCTGCTGATGCAGACGCAGATGGGCTTTACCGCTACCGAAGCCGGCCTGGCCACCGCGCCGGTGGGCATTCTGCCCGTGCTGCTGTCGCCGGTCATCGGCAAGAACGCCCAGCGGCTGGATATGCGCTGGGTGGTCACGGTGAGCTTTCTGGTGTTTGCCCTGTGCTTCTGGTGGCGCGCGGTCACCTTTAACCCGGACATGACCTTTGCCGATGTGGTGTGGCCGCAGTTTGTGCAAGGTATCGCGCTGGCGGGTTTCTTCATGCCGCTGACTACCATCACGCTGTCAAACATGAAGCCGCAACAGCTGGCCAGTGCGTCCAGCCTGTCCAACTTTCTGCGTACGCTGGCCGGCTCGGTGGGTGCCTCGCTCACCACTTGGCAGTGGGAGCACCGCGAAGGTATCCACCATGTGCAGCTAACCGACCGTATCAGCCTGTACGACGACAGCACGCGCCAGACGCTGGCTGGCATGCAGCAGCTGGGGCTGAGCCAGGAGCAGGCCGCCGCCCTGCTGACGCGCGACATCAGCCGCCAGGGGCTGTTTATCGGCGCCAACGAAATCTTCTGGCTGGCGGCGGGGCTGTTCCTGCTGCTCACCGGCCTGGTGTGGCTGGCGCGCCCGCCCAAGGCGGCAGCCGGGGCCCCACCGGTGGTGGACGCCGGGCACTAACACTGGGCACCACGTGCGGCCAACGTTGGCCGCAGCATGCAACAAGGGCAAGGTCTAACAACCTTGCCCTTGTTGTTTTTAGCGCCGCAAAACCTAGCGCGCGGCCACAATGCGGATCTCTACCTTCCAGTCCGGGTGGGCCAGCTTGGCACCTACCGTGCAGCGCACCGGCGCGTGGCCTTCCGCCACCCAGGCGTCCCAGGCCTCGTTCATCTGGTCGAACTCGGCCAGGTCCGGCATGAAGATGGTGGCTTCAATAATGCGGGTCTTGTCGCTATCCAGCTCGGCCAGCACCTTGTCTACCAGCGCCAGGGTTTCTGCTGTCTGCTCGCGGGCGTTGCCCTGGCCACTTTCCGGCACCTGTACGGTGTAGATCAGGCCGTTGACCACCACGGCTTCGGACATGCGTTTACCCGGCAGATGACGATAGATACTCATGGCAGCTCCTGTAGCAATAACAAGGGAAAGCGCGGATTGTAGCGCAGCCGCGCGCGCCAGCTGCAATAAAAAAGCGCCGCACAAGGCGGCGCTTTGACAGCGAGTGACAGGCTTAGGCTACGGCAGCCGTGCGCAGGCTCTGTGCAAAGCGCTGCAGCGATTCGATACCGCTGGCCTCGGCACGGTTGCACCAGTCCTGCAGCTCTTTGAGCAGTTCGTCACGGGTCAGCGAAGAACGCTCCCACAAACGGGTCAGCTCCTGGCGCATGCTGTACACGGTGTTCAGCACCTGGCTCTTGGCCAGTACCGCGGCCAACTGGGCACGCTCGGCCATAGGGGTGTCTTTGGCGTCCTGCTTCAGCCATACCTTCATCTTGCGTGCCAGGTCGGTATTACCCAGCTCCGGCAACTGGATCTTGGCGGCCTCGGCGCGGTACACATCTTTCAGCTCGCGCGCATAGCGGGCGGCCACGGCGTAGCGGTTGGCAATAATGGCTTGCAGGTGGTCCAGGTCCAGCTGCGGGTTGGCCGCATTCTGCACCAGGCGCGGCGCTACTTTGCGCACCTTGGCCAGACCCAGGATTTCCATGATGCGGATATACATCCAGCCGATATCGAACTCGAACCACTTGTACGACAGCTTGGCCGAGGTACCAAAGGTGTGATGGTTGTTGTGCAACTCCTCACCACCAATCAGGATGCCCCAAGGCACGATATTGGTAGAGGCGTCTTCGTTTTCGAAGTTGCGATAACCCCAGTAGTGGCCAATGCCGTTGATCACGCCAGCGGCAAAAAACGGGATCCACGCCATCTGCACCGCCCAGATCGCCAGGCCGGCAGCACCGAACAGAACCAGGTCGATCACCAGCATCAGCAAGATGCCCTTGCCGGTCTGGCCGGTGTACACGTGGCGCTCCAGCCAGTCGTCCGGGGTGCCGTGACCGAATTTTTCCATGATGCTGCGGTCTTTGCAGGCCGCACGGTACAGCTCGGCACCTTGCCACAGCACTTTGTCGATACCCAGCACTTGCGGGCTGTGCGGGTCTTCCGCGGTTTCGCAGCGCGCGTGGTGTTTACGGTGAATGGAAGCCCACTCCTTGGTAACCTGGCCGGTGGTCAGCCACAGCCAGAAACGGAAGAAATGGCTAGGAATCGGGTGCAGATCCAGCGCACGGTGCGCCTGATGGCGGTGCAGAAAAATGGTGACAGAAGCAATGGTGATGTGGGTGAGCACCAGCGCCACCACGATATAGCCCCACCAGGGCAGGTCGATCAGACCGTTAAGCCATTCCATTTATGCGTCAAACCTCATGGTACGTAGAGACAGGGCCCGATTTTACACGCATTGCCTTGTTGAAACCCAGCATATTCACCAAAGCCCCCCATAGAAAACTACGCAAAATGCCATGAAAATTCAAAGCACAAGCTTGATGCGGCCAACATCGGCCCGCATGCCGATTCATAAGCCGGCGCAGGTATTGTAAGATGCCCGTTCATTTCGTTTTTCAGGCCGGATCGTGAACGTTAACAAGCAACACCTCAAACTGGCTGCCGCCGGTATCGCCGGTGCCTTCGTACTGTACAGTGGCTTTGCCTACTGGGCGGGCATCAAGGCCGAAGAAACCCTGGCCGAACAGCACCGCATGATTGCCTCGATGTCGGTATTCACGGTGAAATCGCACCAGTACGAGCGCGGCTGGTTCTCGTCCGAAGAAACCACCGAACTGGCGCTGAACCAGCAGCTGCTGGGCCCTTACATCGGCCTGCTGCCGGAAAACCTGCGCCCGCTCTTGGGCGGTACGCTGCGCTATCGCCACCAGGTACGCCACGGCCTGCTACCCGGCCTGTTCGACATGGATCTGCGGCCGGCGCGCGCCATAGTGCGTACCGAGTTCGACATGAGCGATGCCACGCGCAAGACACTACAGCGCTTCTTTGGCGATGCGCCACCCATTACGGTGATCAACCGCCTGGGCCTCACTGGCGGCGGCGAGCTGGCTGTCACCATCCCGACCTTCGACTACGAAGAAACGCTGGCTGGCGTGAAAATGAACTGGAAAGGCTTCGACCTGAAAGTCAATTACCAGGCCGGCTACAAGGAATACCACGTCGAATCCACCAGCCCGGGCTTTACGCTGGAAGCGGGCCCGAAAGGCCGGTTTGCTTTCGACAGCGTGAAATACCTGTCTGAAGTCCGCCCCGGCAGCAGCGGGGTAAAGCTGGGTAGCAGCGAGCTGACAGTGGGCGACATCAAGCTCAACTGGAACGAAGCCATCCCCTACAGCATCAAGCTGAACGAGCTGATCTATCTGGTGGGCCGCGTGCGCGTGGGCGAGTTCATCAACCCGTCCGGCGAATTCCGCCCGTCCAACGTTGGCCTGTCCAAACTGAAATACCAGATTGTCACCAGCGAGCAGGACGACTTCGTCAACACCCGCGGCAAGCTGGATTTCGACCGTTTTGCCTACAACGACAGCGTGTACGGCCCGTTCAAGCTGGACATTTCGGCCAACCACCTGCACGGCCCTACCCTGGTGAAACTGGACGACGCGCTGGGCAAGCTGCCCTTCCAGGGCCTGGAGCCGGCGCAGCTGCGCAAGAAATACCTGGACACCATCGTGAAAGAAGGCCTGCCCCTGCTGCAGAACGACCCGAAGCTGATGGTAAATACCTTCTATCTGAAAATGCCAAGCGGCGTGGCGCAAGCCAGCGGCAGCCTGGCGCTGAAAGGCTTCCAGCAGAGTGACCTGAAAAACACCCTGCTATTCCTGAAGCGTTTTACAGCGCAGGCTAATATCGAGCTGCCGCAGCAAACCCTGGAAAACCTGGTGGTAGCGCAAGCACGCAACCTGTTTACCGTGGACGCCAGCGCAGAAGACCAGCCGAATCTGGAAGAGATCGACGCCCTGGCGCGCAGCTTGCTATCGGCCCAGCTGGACGAATGGGCCGCGCAAAAGCTGATCCGCCGCGAAGGTAGCCAGATCAGCACCAGCTTGCTGTTCAACGAAGGCATCCTGAAGGTAAACAACCACGGTGTGGCGCTGCCTTGGCAGGAGCCGGAAGAACCGGCACCTGCCGATGCTTCCGCCGCCCAGTAAGGTTGGCCGGAAGCAAAAAGCCCGTCATTTGACGGGCTTTTTGCTTATTGGCTGATGCCGGCTTGGGCTCAGTCTTCGATCATGCTTTGCTGGTAGTTGGCCAGGCCCAGTTTCTCGATCAGGCCCAGCTGGGTTTCCAGCCAGTCGATGTGCTCTTCTTCGCTTTCCAGCATCTCGGTCAGCAAGTCGCGGGTAACGTAATCTTTTACCGACTCGCAGTAGGCGATGGCGTCTTTCAGCAGCGGCAGGCTTTCGGTGTCCAGCTTCAGGTCGCATTCCAGGATTTCCTGGGTGTTCTCACCGATGTACAGCTTGCCCAGGTCTTGCAGATTAGGCAGGCCTTCCAGGAACAGAATGCGTTCGATCAGCTTGTCGGCGTTT
Source organism: Vogesella sp. XCS3 (assembly GCF_020616155.1). NCBI lineage: Bacteria > Pseudomonadati > Pseudomonadota > Betaproteobacteria > Neisseriales > Chromobacteriaceae > Vogesella > Vogesella sp. XCS3. The sequence continues at coordinate 1,574,627 of NZ_CP085530.1, forward strand.
TTCATTTCCACGATGGATTCGTGGTATTCGTGCTCGTTCAGCTCTTTCAGGCCCCAGTTCTTGAAGATACGGGCGTGCAGGAAGTACTGGTTGATGGCGGTAAGCTGGGTTTTGAGAATCTGGTTCAGAAACTTGATGACTTTCTTGTCGCCTTGCATGGCTGTGACCTCCTGCTATATCGAATTGCAGGGATTATGGCACAAATTTATGCAATGACAAGCCAACGGCGCATAGCGAAAATGCAATAGGAATGGTTCTGATTCTGTAGAAGAATCAGGCAGCTACCAGCTCTGGCTCGCTGATTTGCAGCAAAGTTTGCTTGCGCACCTGGTTGGCGCTGCAGGCGCAGCGGCCGCACTCGGTGGCCACGCCCAGATCACGCGCCAGATCGCGCATGGTGACGGCGCCGTCGAAGACAGCCTGGCGAATGTCGCGGTCGGTTACACCGTGGCAAAGGCAAACGTACATGGCAGCACCTGTTGATGATTAAGAATAAGTCGCAATACGTGTATATTAGAAACAAATGATAACGATTGTCAATTAATATGAACAGCCCTATCCCCGATACGCAGTGGAAACCCAACACTACCGTGGCCGCCATCATCGAACGCGATGGCCGCTTCCTGATGGTGTGTGAAAACACCGAACACGGCCTGCGCCTGAACCAGCCAGCCGGGCACCTGGAATACGGCGAAACACTCTTACAGGCTGTCGCGCGTGAAGCGCTGGAAGAAACCGGCTATGCGGCCAACCCTGTGGCGCTAAGCGGCATTTACCTGGCTGACAAGGACGACAGCAGCGGCATCACCTATCTGCGCTTTGCCTTCGTGTGCCAGGCAGATGGCCAGCCACTACGCAGCCAGCTGGATGAGGGCATCGTGGAAGCCGTGTGGCTGACGCCGGCCGAGATCCGCGCCCGGCAAGCCATGTGGCGCAGCCCGCTGGTGGGCCGCTGTCTGGACGACTACCTGGCCGGGCAGCGGCTGCCGCTGGCCAGCATTTACCACCACGGACGCTAGCCAGCATGCGCCGGGCAGCCCTGCTTTTATCGTTATGCCTCGCCCTGCCCGCCCCCCGCGCCGGTGCAGAGGTGCTAACCCTCTGTTACCATTACGGTTGCGATCGCAGCAGTGCCATTGATTTACAGCCCGATGCCCTGATCTGGTTCGAACAGCGCTTGCGCCAGGCCGATAGTGCGGCTGAGGAGCGTGCGGCTTTGCAGGATGTTGCCCTGGCGTATTACCAGATCGCCGCACAGGTGCTGCCGATTGCAGAAGACCAGGGCGGCAACCATGAAGACGCCCGCCTGATAGGCCGCATGGACTGCATCGACCACACACATAATCTGCACAGCCTGCTGGCCCTGCTGCAGGATCACCGGCTATTGCGCTATCACCAGCTGTCTGCCGATGTATTTCGCGCACCGCTGCTGCTTGATGAGCACCATGCCGTGGCCTTGCAAGATAGCGACAGTGGCCAGATCTGGGTAATGGATAGCTGGTTCCGACATTTCGGGGCACCACCGGTGGTGGTGCCTCTTGCACTTTGGAAGGAAGGATTTTCCCCGTGACGGGTAAAAAACGTATTGTTGTCGGCATGTCCGGCGGTGTGGACTCATCGGTAACGGCCTGGCTACTGAAGCAGCAAGGCCACGAGGTTATCGGCGTGTTCATGCAAAACTGGGAAGACGATAACGACGACGAATACTGCTCTATCAAGCAGGATGCGCTGGACGCGATGAGCGTGGCCGACATTGTCGGCATCGATATGGAAATCGTGAACTTTGCCAAGGAATACAAAGACCGCGTTTTTTCGTACTTCCTGAAAGAATATTCGGCCGGACGCACCCCCAACCCGGACGTGCTGTGCAACGCCGAAATCAAGTTCAAGGCCTTCCTGGACTACGCCATGGCCATGGGTGCCGACTGCATCGCCACCGGCCATTACGCGCGCAAGCTGGAACAGGGCGGTATGCACTACCTGATGAAGGGTGTGGACCACACCAAGGACCAGAGCTACTTCCTGTACCGCCTGCAGCAGCACCAGCTGGCGCGCGCCATCTTCCCGCTGGGCGATATCCATAAAACCGAAGTACGCCGCCTGGCCGAAGAAGCCGGCCTGCCCACTGCGGGCAAGAAAGACTCCACCGGCATCTGCTTTATCGGCGAACGCCCGTTCCGCGAGTTCCTGCAGCGCTACCTGCCCACCAAGCCGGGCGAGATGGTGACGCCGGACGGCAAGGTGGTGGGCGAACACGTTGGCCTGATGTTCTATACCCTGGGCCAGCGCAAAGGCCTGAATATCGGCGGCGCCAAGGATGGCACCGGCGACCCGTGGTTTGTTGCAGGCAAGGATATGGCAGCCAACCGCCTGGTGGTGGTGCAGGGCCACGACCACCCGCTGCTGCTGAAGCCCACGCTGCAGATGGACGACCTGTCCTGGACGCTGCCGCACACCCCGGCAGCTGGCGACTACGCCGCCAAAAACCGCTACCGCATGGCCGACGCGCCGTGCAGCCTGTCGCCAGTGGTAGATGGCAAGGCCACGCTGACCTTCCGCGACAAGCAGTGGGCGGTAACTCCCGGCCAGTCTGCCGTGCTGTACGACGGCGATATCTGCCTGGGTGGCGGCATCATCCAGTAAGCTAGCCAGCTCATAACCAGGCCCCGGCCTGTGGTGATTTATGCAGATTAGGGATAGATTCCTATGATGCAATATCACTGCAACGGGGCCTTTATCATGTCATCGTTACGCCATGTCGCCTGGCTGTTGTTGTGGCTAGCCACCTGCAGCCAGGCCGCCACGCTTATCCGCTACCCGCTTCTGGCTACCGCCAACGACCCGCAACAGCAATACATGCTGGCGCTGCTGCGCCTGGCCTGCAACAAGTCCGGCACGGACTGCAAGCTGCAGGCCGCCCGCCCTATGGTACAAAGCCGTGCCATCCTGCAGCTGCAACGCCCGAACAACAGCATCGACCTGCTATGGACCATGACCAGCAAGGAACGCGAGCGCCAGCTGCTGCCGGTGCGCATCCCGCTATACAAGGGCCTGATAGGCTGGCGAGTCGCACTGGTGGGGGAAGGCCGTGAGCAACTACTGGCCGACGTCAAAAACATCAGCGACCTACGCGCTTTCAGCGCCGGCCAGGGCCACGACTGGCCGGACGTCAGCATCCTGCGTGCCGCCGGGTTGACGGTGCTGACTTCTTCCGACTACGAGCCGCTGTTCAGCATGCTGAACCAGCAGCGTTTCGACTACTTTCCCCGCGCAGCCATCGAGATAGAAAACGAATATCTGGCCCATCGCAACAGTGGCATCAGCATCGACCCGTACATCCTGATCCACTACCCCACCGCGTTTTATTTTTTTGTGGCGCCGGGCAACAAAGCCCTGGCCAGCATGCTGGAAACCGGGCTGGAGCGCGCCATTAGCGACGGCAGCTTCGAGCGCCTGTTCCGGCAGTTTCACGCAGGCACCCTGCGCCGCCTGCAGCTGGACAAGCGGGTGATCATCCGGCTTGGCAACCCCCTGCTACCGGCCGAAACACCGCTACAACGCAAAGAGCTGTGGTACAGCCCCTAGTCACGCTCGCCGTAAAAACAACAAGGCCGCGCCCGTGGGCGCGGCCTTGTCGCGTAGCTAATGCCCTACGGCATTAGCCCTTGAGCTGCGCATGCCAGGCCTGCAATGCGGCCAACTGCTTGCGGATATTTTCCTGGATCGCCGCATCCAGCAGGTTACCATCACCGTCAAACCCGCCGGCAAAGGCATTGGCAAACACCTCTGGCTGGTTCAGCACGTGCAGGTTCAGGTACACACATACCTGGCGCAGATGGTACTGCGCACGCGAGGTACCCATGCCACCACCCGCCCCCATGATGGCCGCAGGCTTGCCCGACAGCAGCGCATTGCCCGGCTCGCGCGAGGCCCAGTCCAGCGCGTTTTTCAGCGCAGGGGCGATGGAGTAGTTGTACTCCGGGCAGGCAAACAACAGTGCATCGGCAGCGGCCAGCTGGCCCAGCAGGCGCTGCACGGGGGCTGGCTTGTCGCTGATATCGGCGTTATAGAACGGCATATCGGACAGGTCGGCAATGGTCAGCTGCATGCCTTCAGGCAGGTTGGCCGCGGCGTAGCGCAGCAGGCCTTTATTAGCAGACTTCTGGCGCAGGCTGCCACAAATGGCAACAACATTCAGGCTCATGGCTTACTCCTTGGTGGTGACTCCTCAGGTATACGCCATGGCCGCGCCGTGCGCCAGCCTGACATCAGGCCGCAATAGCGACCATATCCAGCTCCACCGCCGCGTTCTTGGGTAGCTGGTAAACGCCTACCGAGGTACGCACGTGCACGCCGGCCTCACCCAGCAGCTGGTACAGCAGCGCCGAGGCGCCATTGGCCACCTCGCTCTGGCGGGTATAGTTGGCCGCACTCTGCACATACACGTTCAGGCGCAGGATGCGCGCCACCCCGTCCAGCGAGCCCAGGTGCTGGTACAGCAACACCAGCGCGCGCAGGCAGGCGATGCGGGCTGCACGCTGCGCCTCGGCTTCGCTGCAGCTCTCCCCCACGCGGCCACACACCACCACCTGGCTGCCCACACGCGGGATCTGGCCGCTGATGTGCAGCTCCTGGCCGTGCTGCAGCAGCGGCACGTACTGGCCACCGATCTGTAGCGCCTCATTCGGGTCCAGCCCCTCGGCGATGCAAGCCGCCGCCAGTTGTTGATCGCGAGTCATCGCATGCTCCTTGTCATTTCGATACCGGCAGCGGCTCGACACCGCGCAGCTGCCAGGTCAAATACAGGCACAGACACAACAGAGCACCGATCAACCCGGCCACGCCCGGCCAGCCGTCCAGCCGCCACATCAGGCCGGAGCCGCTACCGATAAAGGCCGAGCCCAGGTAGTACGATGTCAGGTAAAACGCCGAAGCCAGCGCGCGGGCGTGCTGCACGCGGCGGCCAACCCAGCTGGCCGCCACCGAGTGCGCGGCAAAGAAGCCAAAGGTAAACAAGGCCACACCGGCCACCACCAGCCACAGGTTCTGGCTCAGCGTCAGCAGCAGCGCAGGCAGCATCAGCGCCACCGTTTTCCACAGCACCACACGGCGGCCGTGGCGGTCGGCCCAGCGCCCGCCCAGATTGGACGACACCATGCCCACCACGTACAGCAAGAAAATCAGGCCAATGGCGCTTTGCGACAGGCCGAACGGTGCCGCCTGCAGGCGGAAGCCCAGGTAGTTGTACAGGCTGACAAAACCGCCCATCAACATGAAGCCCAGCAAAAACAGGCGCGACAAACCAGGGTCGCGCCAATGCTGACGGCTATCCGCCAGCACACTGGCCAGCGACACCGGGCGCGGCACAAAGCGGCGCGACGGCGGCAGCAGCTTCCAGAACAGCAGCGCGGCCAGGGTACCCATTACCGCCAGTGCCAGCAGCCCGGCCTGCAAGCCCCAGGCGTCGGCCACTACCGCCGCCACGTAGCGCCCGCTCATGCCACCCAGCGCGTTGGCCGCAATATACAAGCCCACCGCGCGCCCCAGTGACTCCGGCGCCAGCTCTTCGGACAGGTAAGACAACGCCAGCGCCGGCAAGCCGGCCATCAGCACGCCAAACAGCGCCCGCCACCACAGCAGCCAGCCAAAACTGCTGCTCCACACCGCCAGCCACGACAACAGCACCCCGCCGGCCAGCGAGGCCACCATCAAGGGCGTGCGGCCAACCTTTTCCGCCAGCAGGCTGGCCGGTATCAGCAATAGCGCCATGGGCAAGGTGGCAGAGGACAGCACCGCACTGGCCGCCGCGGGCGACAGGCCGTACTGCGTAGCAAACAGAGGCATCAATGGTTGCACGCCGTACAGCAGGGCAAACGTCGCAAAGCCGCCAATCGCCGCCGCCCAGGTGGCACGCCACCAGGCGGCAGAGCCAGCGTGATGCGGGGTAGTATCGCCGGCCACACGGGCCAGCACAGCAGAAGCACAAGACATGATCCGACACCTTGTCAGGGAATGGTGTCAGCCTAGGCTTGGCGCATGGCAACGTCCAATATATATTTCAATAAGCATTAATACATTGAAAGTATCAAATGGAGCTGCGACACCTGCGCTATTTCGTGGCGGTAGCCGAAGAGCTGCACTTCACCCGCGCTGCCGAGCGCCTGCACATGGCACAGCCGCCGCTTAGCCAGCAGATACGCGCGCTGGAAGACGAGCTGGGCGTACGCCTGTTCGAACGGCACCAGCGCGCGGTCAAACTCACGGCCGCTGGCGAGCGCTTTTTGCTACGCGCGCGCGCCTTGCTGGAAGGCGCCAGCCAGGCAGCCGACGAAGCACGCCGTGCCGCCCGTGGCGAAATTGGCGAGCTGAACATCGGCTTTACCTCCTCGCTGCCGCTGATGTCGCTGCTGCCGGCCGCACTGCAGCGCTTTCGCCAGCAACACGGCAACGTCACCCTGCACTTTCACGAAGAATTTACCCGCGAGCAGTTCCAGCTGCTGGGCAGCAACAAGCTGGATGTAGGCGTGGTGCGCTTTAATGGCGAAGAGGACACGCCGGGAATTGCGCTGCGCGAAGTGCGGCGCGACCGCCTGTGCGCAGTCCTGCCGCGCAGCCACCCGCTGGCGGCCAGCAGCGGCATTGCCCTGACACAGCTGGCTGGCGAACGCATCATCGGCTACCCGTCCAGCACCGGCAACTGGCTCACCCGCCGCCTAGAAAAACTGGCACGCGAGGCCGGTTTCGAGTGGCGCGTCCACCAGCTGGCCGGTGAGGCCACCACCCAGATCGGCCTGGTGGACGCCGGGCTGGGCGTAGCAGTACTACCGGCACCGCTGCAGTGCGTGCAGCTGCCCGGCATCTGCTATGTGCCGCTGCTGGATAGCCACGCCTACATGACGCTGACCGTGGCCTGGCGCGAACGCGACACCTCGCCGCTGGTTGCCGCCTTTGTGGACGCCATGCTGGCCGCCGGTGCGGCCGCACCCTAGCCCTGGCCGGCACGCAAAAAAGCCGGTGCACAGGCACCGGCTTTGGCACTACCCGGTAAGGCTACCCGCTTACAGGGCGGCGCGATAAATCGCTTCTACTTCGGCCTGCGTCGGCTGCACCGGGTTGGTCAGGCCGCAGGCGTCTTTCAGCGCGTTGGCCGCCAGTGTCGGAATATCGGCATCTTTCACCCCCAGCTGGGTCAGGCCGGCCGGAATACCCACATCGGCCGCCAGCTGACGGATGGCCGCCAGTGCTGCCTCGGCGCTGGCTTCGGCACCCAGCGCCACCGCCACATCGGCCAGCCGGGCCGACGCTACGCGGGCATTGAACGCCTGCACGTGCGGCAGCAGTACCGCATTGCACACACCGTGCGGCAGGTCATAGAAGCCACCCAGCTGGTGCGCCATCGCGTGCACATAGCCCAGCGAGGCATTATTGAACGCCATACCGGCCAGGAACTGGGCGTAAGCCATCTGCTCGCGCGCAGCCATGTCCTTGCCATCGCTGACTGCTGCGCGCAGGTTGGCCGCAATCAGGCTCACCGCTTTCAGTGCGCAAGCGTCGGTAATCGGGTTGGCCGCGGTGGAGACATAGGCTTCTACCGCGTGCGTCAACGCATCCATACCGGTAGCGGCAGTCAGGCTGGCCGGCATGCCGACCATGGTTTCCGGGTCGTTCACCGACAGGATGGGCGTGGTGTGTTTATCCACAATGGCCATTTTGATATGGCGCGACTCGTCGGTAATGATGCAGAAACGGGTCATTTCGCTGGCGGTACCGGCGGTGGTGTTGATGGCCACCAGCGGCAGCTGCGGCTTGGCCGACTTGTCCACGCCTTCGTAATCCTGGATCTTGCCGCCGTTCACCGCCACCAGTGCGATGGCTTTGGCGCAGTCGTGCGGCGAGCCGCCACCCAGCGAGATCACGCTGTCACAGGCTTTATCCTGCAGCAAGGCTAGGCCGGCATTTACGTTGGCCGTAGTGGGGTTAGGCTGCACACCGTCAAACACGAAAGACTGGATATCGGCCGCGGCCAACTGCTGTTGCACCTGGGCGACCAGGCCGGCCTTCACCAGGCCGGTATCGGTGACGATCAGGGTGCGGCGCAGACCACGGGCCTGCATGGCGTCTACTGCTTTTTGTACGCTACCGGCGCCCATCAGGTTAAGTGCGGGGATGTGGAATTCGCTAACAGCCATTTTCTTGCCCTTTCATGAAAACGATCTCATGCCTGCAGGCTACGCTTTCTGGCCAAGCGCTTTTTGCGCCAAATCAAGTGATACCCACGCTACAAATTATATTAATCGGCAATGAACTTTCACTTACCAACCCTGTCACGCTGGAAAACACCCCGCAGCAGCCCCAAGCAGTTAGCTATCATGCTGGCTGGCATTTCGCTGCATGGTAAAAAATACTGAAATCGATACCAAAACCGTGGCAGACAGCAAAATGCCGCCCGCAGGCGGCACGTGGTCCCTACGCAAACGGGGCTAGCCGCACGCCCCTACGTGGCCGCAGGCGGTGCAGAATTCGCAGCCGTCTTTCTTGATCAGCGCGCGGTTACCGCACTCGGGGCAGGCCTTGCCCGCCATGGTTGCGGCCGCGGGGCTGACCACGCTGTTACCAAACAGCTCGCCCTGCTCCGGCACCATCACGCCCATATCCTCTACCGGTACACCTTCCTCGCTGAGGATGCCCAGCATGGCGTAGCGGTGGATGATCAGCCGCGCCAGATACGCCTCGGTAGACGGCCAGCTTTGCGACTTGTCGCTGCCTGGTGTGCGGGCAAAAAAGTCGGCCTGCGGCTCGGCGTAGCTTTGCAGCTTGCGCAACTTCATGCCTATCCACGCCGGGTCGATCACGCGCATGTCCAGGCTGAGCATCTTGCACAGCCCGTCCAGCTCGCGCGGGTAGTGGCCGGCCAGCCACATGGAGTACGGCCGGCGCTGGCCATTGGGCAGCACCAGCTCTTTCACGAACAGGGCAAAGTCGTCGCCGGTTTGCGGGTTGACCACGTCTACCGACCAGCTGATGGTGCCATCGGCACCGGACTTGGGCTCCTTGCGGGCAAACAGCGCGTCCATCACCGGTGTGGCGTCGCCATCGGCGCCTTCCAGCGCGCCCAGCTGTGCCACACGGTATTTCACCACGCGCGCCAGCGCGGCGGCGGCGGCGCTGCTCTGTAGCGCACCGTCGGCCAGCTCCACGCGGTAATGGCGGTCGCCGCGGGTGGCGGCCAGTGCGTCCAGCTTGGCGGCCAACCAGGCGCGGTCGCGGCAGCGCATGTCCATGGATAGCGTTTTGGCGATGGCGCCCAGGCCACGCGGCACGTCGCCATTGACCCAGCATTCGAACGGCAGCGCCGCTTCCCCCAGCTGGCTGCCATCGATATGGCCCACCATCACGGCAAAATCGCCCTCCTCGCCTTCTACCATGAAGGTCCACGACGGGTTGCCGTGCTTGAGTTTGGGCCGGTGTGGCCATTTCAGGCTGGCCAGCGCCGGGCTGGGTGCACTGTTCAGCGTGATGCGGCGGTCCGGGTCGCTCTGGTTCAGGTCTTGCGGCAGCGTCTGGCTGCCAGGGTTGGCCGCAGCCGGCGCCACCGACAGCACCGAGCCCAGCACGCTATTGGGGCGGTAGGTGGTAATGCCTTTCAGCCCGGCACGCCAGGCTTCCAGGTACAGGCTTTCGAAGTCGTCAAACGGGTAATCGGCCGGCACGTTCACCGTTTTGGAGATCGCCGTATCGATGAACGGCGCCACTGCCGCCACCATGCGCATGTGGTCCAGCGCGCTCATCTGCAGCGCGCTGACAAAGTAATCGGGCAGCGCGCTGGTATCGCCCCCTTGCATGCGGTACACGCGGTAGGCGTGGTCCTCTACCAGGTATTCCTGCTGGCTGCCGTCGGCCATGCGCTTTTTACGGGTGTAAAACCAGCTGAACGGCGGCTCGATACCGTTGGACGCATTGTCGGCAAACGCCAGCGAGATGGTACCGGTAGGCGCAATCGACAACAGGTGCGAGTTGCGGATGCCGTGCTGGCGGATGCGCGCCTGGATCGCTGCCGGCAGCCGGCTGGCGCAGTGCGGCGCCGCCAGGTAGCGCTCGGCGTCGAATAACGGGAACGCGCCCTTCTCGATAGCCAGGTCTACCGAGGCGTCGTAAGCGGCGTCGCGCATGCGCTCGGCGATGCTCGCGGCCAACCTTCTGCCCTCTTCGCTGTCGTAGCGCACACGCAGCATGATCAGCGCGTCGCCCAGCCCGGTAAAGCCCAGCCCGACACGGCGCTTGTTTTGCGCTTCGCGCTCTTGCTCCACCAGCGGCCACACGGTGAGGTCCAGCACGTTGTCCAGCATGCGGATGGCGGTGCGCACCACTTGCTCGAAGGCGGCGTAGTCAAAGCTGGCGTGCTCGCCAAACGGCTGGCGCACAAAGCCGCACAGATTGATAGAACCCAGGTCGCAGCAGCCGTAGTCCGGTAATGGCTGCTCGCCGCACGGGTTGGTGGACTCGATCACTTCGCAGTACGACAGGTTGTTGTCGGCGTTGATCTTGCTCATGAACAGCACGCCGGGCTCGGCGTGGTCGTAGGTGCTGTGCATGATCTGCTGCCACAGGTCGCGCGCGCGCACGGTGCGGTATACCCACAGCCCGTCTTCGCGTTGGTAGCTGCCGGGGAAAGCGCTGTTGGCCGGGGCTACCGCGTGGGTAAGCGGCCAGTCACCGTCGGTCTCTACCGCCTGCATGAAGGTGTCGGACACGCCTACCGACATATTGAAATTGCGCAGATCGCCCTGGTCTTTGGCGTGGATGAAGTCTTCGATATCCGGGTGGCTCACGTCCAGCACGCCCATTTGCGCGCCACGGCGCGCGCCGGCCGACTCCACCGTTTCGCAGCTGCGGTCGAACACGCGCATATAGGAAACCGGGCCGGAAGCGCGGCTATTGGTACCCTTGACCTGGGCGCCACGCGGGCGGATACGGCTAAAGTTGTAGCCCACGCCGCCGCCACGGCGCATGGTCTCGGCCGACTGCAGCAGCGCCTCGTAAATGCCTACCTTGCCGTTTTCGCTTTGCGATACCGCATCGCCCACCGGCTGCACAAAGCAGTTGATGAGGGTGGCTTTCAGGTCGGTACCGGCAGCCGAGTTGATGCGCCCGCCGGGAATAAAACCCTGGTCCAGAGCGGCAAAGAATAGCGGCGCAAAGCGCGCCGGGTCGCTTTCCTGCTCGGCCAGCGCCCGCGCGACGCGCTGGCGTACCTCGCTCATGCTCTGTTCGCCGTTCTTGGCGTATTTTTCCAGCAGTACTTCACGCGAAATGTCTTGTTCCACCCATGCCATTGCCTGCTCCCGTCTCATGACCACACCACCATATGTAGCACCCCAATCGGCAGATTACACAATTTTTAGTGGTACAGGGCATTGATAGGGGTCAAAGGCGCAGCTGGCATTCACGGCCAGTATTGCTGGCGCAACTGCTCGTACTCCGGCGAGGCACGCAGCTGGCGTAGCGCATGGTTCCAGGCATAACACCCCCCTTGCGCACACCGGAGCAGAAACGAAAACGCCTCCCACAGGAGGCGTCAGCGATGACAAGCCGGCGATTAGGTCTGGAAGCGGTTCACCGAGGCGCGCAACACTTCGGCTTGCTGATGGATGGCATTGACCTGCTCTACGGCGTGGCTGGCAGACGACAGAGCATCTTCCACCACACCGGCGACCTGCTCCACGCTGCCGGCAATGCTGGTACCCGCCTTGCTCTGCTCCGACATGGCCAGCGCCACCGAGCGGATACGGCTGAGCGAATCCTGCGCACGGCCATTGATAGCCTGCAGTGCACTGGACGCCTCTTGCACGCGTGTAACGCCTTGCTCCACCACTGGGGCAATGTTTTGCACCTGGCCAGAGACAACACCGGTATCGGCGACCACTGCTTGTACGATGGACGAAATCTCGTCGGTTGCCAGCGCGGTACGCTCGGCCAGCTTGCGCACCTCGTCGGCCACCACGGCAAAGCCGCGCCCGGTTTCGCCGGCACGGGCGGCTTCAATGGCTGCATTCAGCGCCAGCAGATTGGTCTGGTTGGCAATCTCGCGGATGGTTTCGGCAATACCGCTGATGTGGCGGGTACGTTCGGACAGCGAGTGCACCTGGCTATTCACCTCGCCAATCTGGCTGGCAATCAGCTCGATATGGCGGCTGGCTTCGCTGGTGAGTGCGGTACCGTTAGCGGCTTCTTCCACGGTGTGGCGGGCATCATTTTCGTTATCACGTGCACTGGCGGTGACGTGATCGATACTGACCGACAGCTGCTCGATGGCGGCGGCGGCCGACGCAGTAGACTCGCTGGCATTGTGCGACACGCTTTGCAGGTGGCCCATGTGCTGTTTGAGCTGGGTACCGGCGTCGGCAATGTCGTGGCTGCCGCTGCGGATATCGGTAATGATCTGCGCCAGTTTGTGCTGCATGGCGTGCATGCTGCCCAGCAGGCTGTGCGACGGGCCATTTACCACGATTTTTTCGGTCAGATCACCTTCGGCAATACGGCGCACTACCGCTGCGGCGTAAGACGGGTCACCACCCAGAGAACGCAGGATACTGCGGGAAAGCAGCCAGGCCAGTACGCCCACCGCCACGATGCCGATAACCACAAACAACAGCATCCAGCGCGCCTCGCTCCAGAAAATCTGGTCGATATCATCGACGAAAAAGCCGGTACCAATCACCCAGCCCCAAGGCTGGGCGCGCACTACGCCGTTCAGTTTCGGGATATCCACATCGCTGCCCGGGCGGGCGGCCACGACATACACCATGCCGTACTGCGCCTTGGTCAGCGCTTCGGCGTATACCTCTACCGAGGTACGGCCATCCGGCCCTTTACCACCGTCATCGTATTTGCCGATGCGGGACTCTTTCGGGTGGTACAGCATCACGTTGCCGCTATCCCGCACAAAGAAATACACCTCTTTGGTACGCACCATGGACAGCGCTTTCAGCGCCTGCTGCTTGGCCTCGGCCTCGGGCAGTTTGCCTTCGGCCGCCAGCTTGGCATGGCGCTCTACAATATTTTCTGCCACTTGCAGCAAGTGGGTAATCTGCGTTTCTTTTTCGTGCAGCAAGCCCTGTTTTTTGAAATACAGCGACATGCCACCTAGCAGCAGCAGGCCAAACAGACTAGCCAAAGTGAGAATCAGCAGGCGTGTAGACAGCTTCATCGGGTGTTTCCTCTCTTATTTATCATTATCGGCTCGCGCATACAGCGGCCAGCGCATCAGAACAGGCATGAGCATCAGCCGCCATTGGGGATACCCGCAGCTTGGCACCGTTTTATTGCCATTGTTGTGGTATGAACCAGCACAGTGCATTAGGCAAGCCAGCTTGCACCAAGCTTGCCATTATTTGCTGTCAGCATGCTTTCAACGCCCCTATCCTGCAGGGCAGGTAACCGCGCAGGACAGGGGCGCTGTACTACAGGGCGGTACTTATTGCAGCTTCAGCAATAGCGGCACGCCATCGGCCGCGGGCTTTACCGGCTCTGGCGCCAGTACAGTGATGCGCTCGGCCAGCGCCGGCTGTGCGGCCAACAGCAGCTGGCGTGCCGCGCTGGCGCGGGCATTGGCTAGCGCCTGCAGCGTCTTGTCGTCCACCTTGCGGGCTGCCAGCAGCTCGGCGCGCATGGCTTGCGCCCGCGCCGGCGTGTCGGCGCTGGTGGCCACACGCCTGAGCCAGGCGATACGGCCAAACTGCACACTGTAGGCGTCACCAACCGCGCTACGCACGGCCGGGTCGCCCAGGTCGGGCACCGGCAGCGGCTCGTCGGCGTGCAGCTTGTAGGCGGCACGCCGCAGGATGTCGCTATCCACCTGCTGCCGTACCAGCGCCACCGCATCGCCAGCCGCGTCGTAGCCGCCCCCCAGCGCCAGCTTCAGTTTGGGTCGTTTGGCCAGCAGCTCGGCCAGTTTGTGCAGCTTTTCGCGCTCCGGTGGCGGGATGCGGTCGTCGCCGGCGTCGGCGTAGATGTCGTCAAAGCCCTCGCCACCAAACAGCGCACGGAACGGCGCGGTAGCCACCTTCACCAGCACATTGCGCAGCGCCTGCCACACCAGATGACCGTAGCTGAAATCCGGCGCGTCCAGGCTGCCGGCTACCGGCAGCGACAGGTCGATTCGCCCGTCGCTGTCTTCCAGAATCGCCACCGCCAGCCGCAGCGGCAGGCGCGTGCCCTGGTAATCGGCTACCTCTTCACCCAGCTGGATGTTGTCTACCACCATGCGGTTGTCGCCCTTGAGCTGGCGGTCTTGCAGCAGGTAGCGCAGCTCGGTGCCAAGGCGGCCGTCGGTAATCTTCCAGCCGGCAAAGGTCATGGCGTACGGGTTGAGGCTACCCAGCGGGATATTGCGGAAGTTCAGCGCCATGTCCAGGTCGCGGGTGACGTCCAGCGGCGACAGGCTGCCGCGGATGCGCACGTCGCCGTACTGGTCTACCCGGCCATCCAGCGCTACCGTACCGCGGCGGCCCGGCTGGCTGGACAAGCCCAGCACGCTACCGGACAGGCTGTGGATGCGGGTACCGAAAGCGGGGTTGAGGCCAAGGTCGGCAAAATCCAGCCGCGCGTCACGTACGCGCACCGCGCGCACGTCCACCACCGGTACCGCTGCCGCTTTGGCGGCAGGGTTGGCCGCAGCCGGCGTGGCAGCTTTGGCAGGCTGTGGTTTCAGCACGTGGGCAAAGTTGGGCACCCGCTGCTCGTCCAGAATGAAGCGCAGCTGCGGTGACACCAGCCGCACGTCGCCCACGCTGACGCGCTGCGGCCGCGCGCGGATGCCGTCTAGCTGCAGGCGCTGCCAGCCCAAGAGCGGCTCGCGCTGGCCGGGTTCGTACAAGGCCAAACCTGCCAGCGCCAGCTGGCCGTCTGCCTGCCAGCGCCGTTTTTTCCAGCTGCCTTTGAGTTTGGCCGACAGCTCGCCGCCGCCAAAGCGCAGCGTGGTGGTGTCCAGTGCGTACGGTGCCACGCCCTGCAGCGGCAGCTTGCGCGCGTCCAGCGTGGCGGTGACGTCTTGCAGGTTGGCCCCCAGCTGCGCCCGCAGCGCCAGTTGGCCGCGGCCCAGCCGAGACTGCCAGTCCAGTGCAAAGCCCTGCGCTGGGTTGCCTTGCAGCGTGGCCTGGTCGATTGCCAGTTGCAGCGCCACCGGCTGCGCGGTGGTGGCATCGCGCCAGCGCAGCTGGCTGTCACTCAGCGTCAACTGCGGATACTGCAGTTGCCAGGCTGGTGCAGAAGCGCGGTCGGCGTCGGTGGCGACCGGGGCCGCCGCCGGCTGCGGATGGCGGCGCAACACACGCTGCCAGTCCAGCACGCCCTGTTTGTCACGCGCGGCGGCCAACTGCAAGCCGCGTAGCTGGATATCGCCGATTAACAGCTGACGCTTGGCCAGATCGGCGCTGCTGGCGGCCACGTCCAGCGCCGCCAGGCGGGCCTGTGGTGGCTGGCGGCCGCTGGCCAGTGCCAGGTCGCGCAGCGCCAGCGTGGCTTTATGCAGTGTCACGCCGCCGTCAGCGCCAATGGCCAGCGATGCCTGCAGTTGCTGCAGCGTCAGGCTGGCGGCAAGCGGGCTGACAAAGCGCTGGTCGGTGGCGCGCAGCTGCCAATCCTGCAGGGTGATGGCTGGTAGCTGCAGTTGCCAGCCGGGGCCGCTGTCGGCCTTGGCCTGCGCGGGTTTAGCCGGGGTGGCTGGCGGTATGGCAGCCAGCCAGTCGGCGCGGCCTTGGCGATCCAGCACCGTGACCAGCTCGGCACCACGCAGCGTTAGCTGGCGAATGGCCAAGCGGCGCGAGGCCAGGTCGAACTGGCCGCCGCCCAGCGTCAGGCTGGCCAGCTTGAACGGGTTGCCGCTAGCCGGCGCCTGCAGCGCCAGCCCTTGCAAGTTGGCCGCAAAACCCTGGCTGCCCAGCTGCAGCGCTTTGCCCTTGAGGTCCACATGGTAAGGCACGGTCAGGCCCAGCTTGCCGGCCGGTGCAGCCAACTTGAGGTGGGGCTGCACGTAGGGCCACACCGCAGCCAGTGTCAAATCGCGCACCTTCAGCACACCGTCGGACTGCAGCGGTTGCAGCTGCAGGCTGCCCTGCCAGTCCAGCTGCGTGCCGTCATCCAGCACGGCGGCCAGCCGGTAGCGGCCATCGCTGCCGGGTAGTGTGGACAGGTCTTTCAGTTGCAAGTCCAGCGGCAGCACCTGGCGTTGCACATCGCCAGCCAGCGCGTCCTGCAGCTGGATGCGGCCCTCCTTGATGGCCAGACGGGCGATCAGCAGCTTAACCGGCTCGCTATCCTTGGGTTCGGCCTTGGCCGGGCCGGCGGCGTCGGCGGCAAAGTGCGCCCAGTTCCACTGCCCGGCTGCGTCGCGACGGGCCAGCAGCTGCGGCGCGTCCAGCGTCAGTTCGGCCAGCGATACCCGCCCCAGCAGCAAAGGCAGCGCCTCGGCGTCCACCCGCAAGCCTTTGGCCAGCAGCAAGGGGCTGCCGTCGCGGTCGGCCAGGCGGATGTCGCGCAAGCTCAGCCGCAGCGCCCACGGCTCGAATACCACCTCGCCAAACGTCAGCTGGCGGCCTATGCCCTGTGCCCACTGCCCGGCGTAGTGTTGTACCAGCTGTGGCACAGCGGCCCAGCTGCCCGCCAGCAATACGGCCAGGGTGCCACCCGTCCATAACAGGCGGCGTGGCCAGCGTGAGGTAGCAGGAGCGGCAGGTGACGAGGAAGCTTCGGTCATGGCGGTAACAATCTGGCGGTAAGGGACGGGGCGCAAGCCACTGCATGGCCTCGTTTTTGCTGAAAGGTAATGCGTACAAGCGTTTGCCTGCATTCTATAACCTTTTCGCCACCGCCATGCGGCAACGCAAAACAGTACAACCACAAGGCTCGCCATGCGGCAGCCTTGTCACCGGAGAGCCTGCTCATGAACGATGCCCAAACCATCCAGCGCTGGCTGGACGAACACCACATCACCGAAGTGGAATGCCTGATACCGGACATGACCGGCCTGGCGCGTGGCAAGATCGTGCCGCGCCACAAGTACAACGCCGCCGAGGGCCTGCGCCTGCCGGAGGCGGTACTGATGATGACGGTCACCGGTGACTACCCGGAGCAGGACTTCACCGCCCCGGCCGACCCCGACATG
Organism: Vogesella sp. XCS3; assembly: GCF_020616155.1. NCBI lineage: Bacteria > Pseudomonadati > Pseudomonadota > Betaproteobacteria > Neisseriales > Chromobacteriaceae > Vogesella > Vogesella sp. XCS3. The sequence goes on from NZ_CP085530.1 coordinate 1,591,788, forward strand.
CGGCTGATTCCCGACGCCGGCACCCTCCGCCCGGTGCCGTGGGCCAAGGAGCCCACCGCGCAGATCATTCACGACTGCGTCAATTTCGACGGCACCCCGGCCGTACTGTCGCCGCGCAACGTGCTCAAGCGCATCCTCAAGCTGTACGAGCAGCAGGGCTGGAAGCCGATTGTGGCGCCGGAAATGGAGTTCTACCTGGTGCAGCTGGAGCCGGACGAAGACATGCCGCTGAAGCCGCCGGTGGGCCGCACGCGCCGCACCGAAGCCGGCATGCAGAGCTTCAGCATCGACGCGGTGAACGAATACGACGATATCTTCGACGTGATGTACGACTGGTGCCAGGCGCAGGGGCTGGCGCTGGACACGCTGATTCACGAAATGGGTACCGCGCAGATGGAAATCAACCTGGACCACGGCGACCCGCTGGCGCTGGCCGACCAGGTGTTTTTGTTCAAGCGCACCGTGCGCGAGGTGGCTATCCGCAACAATATGTACGCCACCTTCATGGCCAAGCCGATGCAGGGCCAGCCCGGCAGCGCCATGCACATCCACCAGAGCGTGGTAGCGCTGGACGGCGGCCACAATATCTTCAGCCAGCCCGACGGCAGCGCGTCACCGGCGTTTTTTCACTTTATCGGCGGGCTGCAAACCTACCTGCCGGCCGCCATGCCCTTCTTCGCCCCTTATGTAAACAGCTACCGCCGGCTGTCGCGCTTTACCTCGGCACCGATCAACCTGAGCTGGGGCTACGACAACCGCACCTGCAGCCTGCGCGTGCCGCACAGCGGCCCGGAGGCACGGCGCGTGGAAAACCGCCTGGCCGGCGTGGACGTGAACCCCTATCTGGCGCTGGCCGCCAGCCTGGCCTGCGGCTACCTGGGCATGACGCAAGGCCTGCAGCCGGACGCGCCGCTGGCGGGCAGCGCCTACGACCAGCCGCACCAGCTGCCGCGCCACCTGGACGACGCCATCGACCTGCTGATGAACTGCCAGCCGCTGGCCGAGCTGTTTGGCGAGCACTTTATCCAGGCTTACAGCGCCATCAAGGAAGCCGAGTACGGCGAGTACTTCAACGTGATCAGCCCGTGGGAGCGGCGCTTTTTGCTGCTGCACGTGTAGCAGGCGGGGCACAAGCATGCGGCCAACCTTGCAGCAGGTTGGCCGCAGCCGTTTGCTTAGTTACTGCAACTGAGGCTGGCCACCGTCTGGCCGGCCAGGGCCAGCGTGGCCGGGTTGGCCGCACCATTGCTAATGGTGACGGTCTGTAGCGGGTAATAGCTGACCGTGGCCTGGCCGCCGGCCTTGCTCACCGACTGTATCGCCAGCAGGCGATAGCTGCCGTCTACTTTGGGTAGCAGCAGCTTGCCGCCTACCAGTTGTACGTCTTCGGCCTTCTGGAGAGTGCTGCAGCTGACCGCCGCGCCTTCCACCAGCAGGGTTCCCCGCAGCACGGTGCCACCACTCACCCCCAGGCCGACGGTATGGCTGGCCACGTAATCACGCAGGGTGGCCGGCAGATTGCTGCGATACGTCGCGTATGGGCTGTTGCCAAACAGGTACTGGCTGGCGGCGGCCTGGAACACGCCGGGGTTGTTGGCAATCGGCTTGCCTTTCACCACCCGCAGCACGCTGGCCACGCGGCGGCCCAGCTCCTGCGGGCCGGCATTGGCGGTCTCCAGCTGCTTGAGCATCAGGCGGAACATCTCGTAATAGCCGGCATCGGCTAGTCTCTGCGTGCCGATCATGCCATCCAGCCTCACATCCATCGGGTGTACGCTGTGGTCGCTGTCGGCAAACCAGCCGTCCACATCGCTCAGCCAGCCGTCCTGGCCGGCAAAGTGCACGGCCAGGCCTTCATCCAGCCACTTTTCCACCATATTCGGGCCGCCGGCCTCGGTATTGCCGGTGGCGGCGTTCACCGCCATGTGGATGGTTTCGTGGTGCAATACCTGGCGCCAATCGTCTTCGCCCGCAGCCTGCGTGCCGCTGAAATAGCCCAGGCTCCCGCCAACCGCCCCGCCGCTGGCACTGCCACCGGCATTCACCACGCTGCCATCCACGCAGTACTGCGCGCGCTGGCCGGTCAGCCCGGTATCGGTCAATACCTCGAAGCGGCTGCGCTCCTTGCGCAGGTAGTAATCGGCCAGCAAAGCGGCGCGGCGTTGCTGGTCGGCGCTGATGCCCTGGCCATACATATCCACATTGGCGGTGCGGTACACGGTAGCGTTCAGCGTGCCGCGGCACAGGTTGTCGTACGGGTAGGCCGGCAAGACAGGCACGCTGGCCAGCGGCACGCTGCTGACGGCGGCCTGCAGCAGGCCGGCCTGGCTGGTGATGCCGTTGGCGTCTACCATGATGGCACCGTAGGGGTGAGCATCCAGCAGCGCGTCCCACCCCTTGCCGTTGGCCGCAAAGGTTTTGTCGGTACGCAGCTTGCCGGCACTGCCACCCGCGGCGCTGGTAAGCGCCAGCAAGTCACTATCGAAGCTGTCCGCCGTCAGCGCCGCCAGATCGCCCTTGCCGGCCGCCAGAAAGTCATACAGCTGCTGGGTGGCCGCCTGGCCGCGGCAAGTGTCGTCGGCGCAGCGGCTGCGCAGCCATTGCCGCAGCTGGGCATTGGTCAGCTGGTTCACGTTGACGTGGTTATCGCCGGCAAATACCGGCGCGTACAGGGTGGTGCCGCCGGACTGCGCCTCCAGCACCATCGGTGCCTGCAGGCTACTCATATCCAGGCTGAACGCGCCGTTGCTGTCGCTGGTGGTGCGGCGGATTACGCCGGCGGCGTCGCGCAGGCTGATACGCGCGCTGGCCAGCGCCTTGCCGGTAGCCGCTACGCCGCTCAGCGTGGTGGCACTGCTGGCACTACCCACCGCAGACGTGCTGCCGGTATTCACCGTGGGGGTACCCGCAGCACCGCCCCCGCCGCCGCAGGCGGCCAGACAAGCCAGCGCCAGTACCAGGCCGGCGCGCTGAAAAGTTTTGCTCATGTTTGCATGCTCCTCGTGGATGGGTATCGGGTTCAGAAGGCGCTGGGCAGCGGCTCGCCGGGTTTCGCGCACTTGGGCAGCGAGTCCGAGGCAAACGAGCTGGCCATCACGCAGCGGAAGCGCTTGCTGCCAAGCTGGGCGTTGTAATAGATGATGGTGCCGTTCAGACTGTTGTCGCGGCTGAGCTCGCTAACGCGCACCTGGCTGGCCGGCACCCCGAAATGCTTGGCGGTGGCGTCGGTTACCTGCTGGTCGCTGGCCACGCCAACGCCCAGCTTTTGCGCCACCACCGGCGCAAACGAGCAGGCGGCCAGCGGCAGGCAGGCCAGCGGCAGGCAGGCCAGCAAGATACCGAGACGGCGCCAGTGCGCCAGGCGGGATAAGGGGAAAACGCTGTGCATGAAAGCCTCCGGCAGTGTTGCTTGCCCGCATGTCGCCATGACATCAGACAGACTGATTGCAATAGCAGCAGCATAAGCAGCGGGGTTTCGTGTGAAAATCACTCACCGGTTGACCCCCCCCTCACTTGGCGCACGATGCAACTTTTCCGCTCCCGACACCGCTGGCCCCGCCGTGATCTCCTGATTTTGGGCAGTGTGATCTCCATTACCCTCACCCTGCTCTGCCTGCAGGCACTGATGCACTGGTCATCCACCGTTCACGAAGCAAACCGCCGCTTTCGTGACCACAAGGACAATTTCTACCGCAGCTTTCAGCAGCACCTGGACCAGTCGCGCGGCGACGGTGCCAGCCTGACACTGGCGCTGCGGCCGGATGGCAGCGTCGATAGCGCGCTGCTACAGCGCATCTGCGGCCAACTGGCCAGCAGCACCTGGGCGCGGGCCGAGCTGGTTATTACCCGTGGCAAATACCCCGGCCGCCTGGCCTGCGGTAGCAACACACGACAAGCCCTGGCACCGCAAGATGTGCTGAACACACAGCAGCTGGCCCATGCCCGCCAGCCGCAGCCGGGGCCCGCCAGTACACGCCAGGCCAGACAAGGGCAAGACCCGGTGCTGGAATGGCTATACCCGCTCCCCCATGCAGCCGGCGCCCCACTGCCGGGCTTTGCCCGCCTGCACTACCGCCTGCAAAGCGGGATCGACGCCGCCGTGCGCAGCCAGCCGGACCACGGCGAGTACGCACTGGACGAAGGCAACCCGCTGGTGCCCGATGACCGCAACGATGCCTACCCGCCCGCGCCGCTACTGCAGAGCGCGCACTGGCCACCCGGGCGCTACAGCGTGGATGTCCTGCCCGGGGTGCAATGGCTACCGCCGTGGAGCACGCACTGGGACAACCTGGACTACACCACCAGCAGCGGCCAACCCTACCGCCTCACCCTGTTTGCCCGTAGCCCGCTGCAAAACTGGCTGGAAATCGTGCCGGCTGCCGTTATCGTGATGGTGCTATTTACTGCGTTGTCCATCGTGGTCGTCATCATGACCTGGACGCTGCTGCGCACCCGCCAGCGCCTGCGCCGCGCCGCCGACAGCCGCCGCCGCCGGCTGGCACGCCGTGCGCGCGAGCTGAAGCAGGCGCAAGAGGAACAACAGCTGCTGGAAGCTGCGCTGCTGGATACCAGCGAGCGCGAAAAACAGCGCCTGGGCAGCGAGCTGCACGACGGCGCCGGCCAGTCGCTGACCGCCGCCCGCCTGCTGGCCGACAGCCTGGCCAGCACCTTGCAGCCGCTACCGCCGGCGCTGGGTGCGCTGCAAAGCTGCCTGCAGCAGGCCGTGAACGAAGTGCGGCTGGGCGCGCGCGGCCTGACCCCCGCCCCCCTACTGGAAGACGGGCTGGAGCCGGCACTGCAGGCGCTGGCCAGCCAGCACGAGGGCAGCGGCGTCAGCGTGGCGCTACAGGTGTGCGACACGCCGCCCAAGCTCAGCGCCGAAGCGCGGCTGCACGTGTACCGCATCGCCCAGGAGGCCATCAACAACGCCATCCGCCACGGCCAGGCCAGCCAGGTAACACTGGCGCTGGGGCAGGCACCGCTACTGACCGTGCAGGACAACGGCTGCGGCTTCGACCCGGCCGGCGTCAGCCACGGTATCGGCCTGCGCTCGCAACAACTGCGCGCCGGCCTGCTGGGCCGCAGCCTGCAACTGCTGACCGAACCCGGAAGAGGCACCACCGTATGTCTGGCCTGATGCTGCAACACGCGCTGCTGGTGGACGACCACCCCATCGTACGGCTAGGGTTGGCCGCATTACTGGGCAGCCACTGCCCGGGCGTGCGCATTGCCGAGGCCGGCAGCGTCACCGAAGCGCGCGCCGCGCTGGCCGCCACGCCACCGCAACTGACGCTACTGGATATCAACCTGGGGCGCGGCAACGGCCTGCAACTGCTACCCGAGCTGCAGGCAGCCGGCAGCCGCGTGCTGGTGCTGTCGATACGCGACGAGGCCAGCATCATCGAACAGGCGCTGGCCGCCGGGGCCGACGGTTACCTGATCAAGGATGCGGCGGGCAAGGAGCTGGCGCAGGCGCTGGCCGCCCTGGCGCTAGGCCAGCGCTACCTGGCGCCCAATGTGGCGGTGCGGCTGGCTGGCCGCCAGGGGCCGCAAGCACCGCAAGGCGTGGACAGCCTGAGCGCCCGCGAGCTGGAAGTGTTCCTGCTGGTGGCGCAAGGGCTGGGCAAGGGCGAGATGGCGGCGCGGCTAGGCATCAGCGCCAACACGGTGGAAACCCACCGCCAGAAACTGAAGCAGAAGCTGGGCGCCGATAGCCAGCACGCACTGTTGAAGCTGGCGCTGGCGCATACCGGCCGCGCGCTGCCTGGCCGCGAGTGAACAGGCCGCCGGGCGTGTTGGCCGCAGCCTGCCGGCGATAGCGTTTTACGGCCGCGTCGCCGCCAGCCGGCGTGCCACCGGCTGCCATTGCACGGTGTTGGCGCGCTTGAGCTCGTAGGGCTTGCCCTGCTCTTGCGCCTGCCAGTACTGCCACGGCAGCGCTTTGTCGCCCAGCTCGTAGTCGTAGCCGTCGTAGGCGTCCTCGCGCCAGGCGTACACCGCCCAGTGCGCGCCCTGCCCTTCCACTACCTGTAGCACGTCTTCCAGATACGCCGCACAACCCGGGCTGCGGCGGTGGCAACCGAACTCGGCGGCCACCATGCGGCTGGCCGGAATACGGTGCGCCCGCGCCCAGTCGTGCGCCGGCGCCAGCCAGGCGGCAACGGCATCTTTATCCCAACGCTGGCCGGCCACCACACCAGGGTAGCGCCACGGCTGCGGCTGCTTGTGGTTCTTCGGGTTGCTCCAGGCGTAGGGCTCGTACATGTGGTAGGCGTACAGCGTGCGGCGATCGGCGCTGGGCTGCGGCCAGTAGGCCAGGCCGCCGCGGGCGCTGGCGTACCAGCTGCCGTCCAGCATGATCGGCGTTTTGGCGTCCACGCTGCGGATGGCGGCGGTGAGCTGGCGGTAGAACGCCGGCAGGTCGCGTGCGCCACCCTGCTCGCGGCGGTACCAGGCCTGCAGTGCCGGCAGGCTGGCGTCCTCGGCCACGTCGCTGCCTTTTTCCGGCGCCGGCTCGTTCACCAGGTTGTAGGCGGCTACCGCCGGGTGGTCTTTCAGCTGCTGCGCCAGGTCGCGCCAGAAGTCGGCGCTTTGCTGCCAGTAGCGTTTGTCTTGCCACAGGCGGCCGTCAAAGCGGTTGTCGTTGTTCTGCCGCCAGCGCATGCCGGGCAGGCTCAGCGGGGCGATCACCACCTTGATGCCGGCAGCGTGGGCGGCGTCCAGCGTGGTGCGCAGCGTGGCGAGGTCGGCCGCCACCAGGCCCTGGTAGCGGTCGGCGTTGCCGATCAGGAAGTCGCGCTGCGCCGGCTGCCATTTGTCGTAGGCCAGCCGCACCCATTCCACGCCCTGGGTACGGGCGGCGCGGTACAGCGCGGCGTCGGGCACTTGCTGGTTCATGATGTTGACGCCGTGGCGCGGGCGCGCGTCCCAGAAAGTAATCAGGTCGGCAGCGTGGGCCAGGTTGGCTGCCAGCAGTGCGCCAGCCAGGCACAGGCGAAGAGGAAAAGCCATCGTTTACTCCGTGTATCAGATGGCGGCATTACAGCGCAGCGCCAGCGGCGCTGTGTCAGGCGAATGTCAGAACCGCTCGCGCCAGCGGAAAGCCCAGCGCCCCACCAGCAGCGTAAAGCCCGCCACCAGCGCCACCAGCAGCCAGAAGCCGTGCGGGTTGGCCGCAAACGGAATGCCGCCCACGTTCATGCCAAAAAAACCGGCCACCATATTGATGGGCAGCGCCAGCACAGTAACCAGCGTCAGCGTGAACAGCGTGCGGTTGGTCTGCTCGTTCAGCATGGCGGCCAGCTCTTCCTGCAGCAGCTTGATGCGCTCTACCAGCGATACCAGGTCGCCCAGCACCAGCGAAAATTCTTCGGTGGATTCGCGCAGGTCTTGCAGATCGTCGTCGTTTACCCAGGCCGGCGGCTTGTTCAGCAGGCGGAACACCGAGCCTGGCTCCGGCGCCAGCAGGCGTTGCAGCCGCACCAGCATGCGGCGCAGCGCGGCCAGCTCGGCACGGCGGTCGCCCAGGCGGTGCGCCAGCAGGCTGTCTTCCAGCGCGTCCACACTGGCGGTGGTGTCGCGCACGATGCGGATCAGGATATCGGCCTGGTCTTGCAGCAGGTGTACCAAGAGGCCCAGCGGCGAGGCAAAAGCCGCCCCCCGCTTGACCGACGCCCGTAGCTGGTCGATGGCACGCAGCGGTTTGAGCCGCGCGCTCACCAGCACCTGTGGCGTGGCGCAAGCCCACATGGAGGCCACGTCGGTGACGCTGCGGTCGAACTCGAAGGTGACATCGTTGATCACGGCCAGCAGCGCCTGGTCCACGTGTTCCAGCCTTGTGGAGCCGGTGCCTGCGCCCAGTTGCTCGTAAAAAGCCTGCGGCAAGGCCGGCAGGCTGGCACGCAGCCAGCGCTGGCAGCCGCTGTGCGACAGGTTCAGGTGTAGCCAGACAAAGTGGCCAGCGGGCAGGCCTGCGGCCAACTGCTGCTGCAAGGCGGCCACGTCCAGCGCGCTGCCGGGCTGCTGCGGAGCAAAACGGTAGGCGCAGATCAGGCCCACCTGTTCTGCGTCAAAACCTGCTGTTGCCGCTACCGCGCCCATGCTGCTGCCCTCGCCTGACCGCGCCCACCGCGGCAGCAGCCAGTGTGCGACAAACACGTGACAACACCGTGACGGGCTGATAGCAACCGCCTAGCGCGGCCCCACCTGGCGCTGCACCACGCGCAATACCAGCGCGCCACGCGCTTCGGCACGTACCAGCGCCAGGCTTTGCCATTGCTCGCCGTTGGCCGCAGGCCAGCGCAGCGCCTGGCCCGGCTCGCGCCGCTGCCACCACTGCAGCGCAAAATCGCTACGCCGCAGCAGCGACTGCTCCAGCCACGGCGCCGGGCAGGCGGCACGCGGCGGCGGCAAGCGGGCCACGCCCAGCGGTTGGCGCGCCAGCCAGCCCAGGTTGGCCGCAGGCGGCAACAGCAGCTGCGCCTGCCACTGCCGCTGGCCAGCCTGCAGCAGCAGGCGGTAGCGGCCACCGGCCAGCGGTGCGGCCAGGTCCGGCCCGGTGAGGCGGAAATGGCGGCCGCCTTCGGCCTCGTAACGGGCACCGGCCAGCAGGTCGCTGCCGCTATCGTCCAGCAACTGCGCGCTGCGGGCGTCGCCTTCGCCACTGAGCGTAACGCGATAGCTGCGCGCCAGCGGCATGTCGCGCTGCGCCAGCTCCAGCGTCAGCGCCGGCTGCCACGGCGGTAGCTGCACGGGGGCGTCCTTGCCGCAGTGCTCGGCGGCCAGCGCTGCCAGTGCGGCCTGCCAGCTATCGCGCTGCGCCTGGCTGGCCAGCTGCGGCCAACTCGCCGCCAGCCCCTGCCACGCGGCGGGTGAGTCGCCGGCCAGCAACGCGCGATTGACGGCGTCCAGCGGCGTGGCCGCCAGGCATGGCGCGGCCAGCATGATCAGCAGCAGGTGCTTCATGCCGCGTGCAGCCGGTAACCGACGCCGCGCAGCGTCTCGATGGCGATGCCGGGCAGCTTTTGCCGCAGCTGCAGGATGTGGGTGTCCACGGTGCGGGTGCTGGGAAAGTGATCGTAGCCCCACACCTGGTTCAGCAGCTCGTCGCGGCTCATCACGCGGCCCACCATGCGCGCCAGCGTGGCCAGCAGCGCAAACTCGGTAGGCGACAGCGCCACCGCCTGCCCCTGCCAGCTGGCGGCCTGGCGCGCCGGGTACAGCTGCAAGGCGCCCACCTGCAGGCTGCCGTCGCCCAGCTGGCGCAACTGGGCACGGATGCGCGCCAGCAGCTCCTGATGGGCAAACGGTTTGCTCAGATAGTCGCGGGCACCGGCGTCCAGGCCGGCTATGCGGTCGGCCACCTCGACACGGGCGGTCAGCACGATCACCGGCAGCGCCTTGCGCGCCAGCCAGCCCGGCAGGTGGCGCAGGCTGTCGCCGTCGGGCAGGCTGCGGTCCAGAATCACCAGGTCGGCCTGGTGCCAGCACGCCGCCACGCCGTCGGCAGCGGCCTGCCACAGGCAGGTGTAGCCTTCGGCTTGCAGGTAGCGCTGCAGGCTGTCGCCCAGCAGCGGGTCGTCCTCGATCAACAACAGGGTAGTCATGGCGCGCTTTCGGCCTGCGGCGCCGGCAGGCAAAGGGTGAAGGTGGTGGGTGGGCCGGACAGCCGCAGCCGGCCGCCCATGCGGCGCATGGCGTCGGCGACGATGCCTAAGCCCAGGCCCATGCCGTCGCCGGCGCTGCCGCGCCGCAGCAGGCGGTGCAGGCGGTAATGCGGCAGGCGGCCGGCGTCGGTAACGTGCAAGCTCAGCAGGTGGCCATCCCAGGCGGCGTGCAGCCGCCACGGGGCCTGGCCGTGACGGCGGGCGTTGGCCAGCAGGTTATCCAGGCACAGCGTCAGCCAGTACGGGGTAAGCAGCAGGGTCACATCCTGTTGCAGGCAGTAGTGGCACTGGTGGCGCTCGGCCACGCCGTCCAGCCAATCGGCCAATGGCACCGGCTGCAGCGCCTGCGCGAAATGGCCCGCGCCCAGGTAGTGGCGGCTGGCCTCCGCCAGCTGGCGTAAACGTGCCACGCCGCCGGCCAGCTGGCCAAAGCTGTGCTGCGCGGCAGGCGGCAGCAGGTCGAACTGGCTGCGCAGCTGCTCTACCACGCCGGCCAGGCCGGTGATGGGCGTGCGCAGCTCGTGGGTCAGCAATTGCAAGGCGCGGCGGCGTTCGCGTTCCAGGCGGCGGCGCTGCCAGGCCAGCCACAGCAGGCTACCCGCTGCGGCCAACACCAGCAGCCCGGCCAGCAAGCGCCAGGGCCACGGGCTGGCCGGCAGCGGCTGCAGGCAATCGCGCCCCAGCCGCGCCTGGCAAGCGGCGCTGCCCTCGGGCGCCCACTGCCAGCCCAGCTCGGCCAGCAGCGGCTGCCACTGCACGGCACGGTATTGCCGCCAGTGGCCATCGTGCAGCCACCACAGGCTGTCGTCTTGCCGTAGCCAGCGCTCGCCGGCCAGCAGCGCATCGAGTTTATCGTCGGACAGCGCGGACAACGGTGCCAGCGCGTCGCTACGCTCGCGCAGATGCAGGCCGGCAGCCGGCGCGCCGTGCGGCCAACGCTGGCGCCAGACGCCGGCACTGCTGCCACCCAGCGGGTGTACCGGGTGCGCTGCCCACCAGGCGGCAGCTAAAGGTTGGCCGCGGCAATAGGCACGGGCGAACTGCTGCCACGCCGCCGGCACCGCACCCAGGCTGCCCTGGCACTGCTGCTGGTAGTGCGCCAGCTGGCGTAGGGCCGCTAGCGGGTAGTCGCCCCACGCCGGCTGCAGGCTGCGCGGCTGCAACAGCGCCTCCGGTACCGCTTGTAAGGCAGCCAGCGGTACCGATGCCACAGGGGCTAACGGCTGCAAACGCGCAGCCAGCGCCTCGGCAGGCGTGGCGACGGGCGGTGCGGCATGGGCGGCGTGGCCAAGCAGCCACAGGATAAGCAGGCGTTTCATCTGCTCATTATATGGCGGCGCGGCCAGGCTGCTGCGCGCTGCAACGCCGGCAGCCGCCCGCTATACTGGCGCCCTGTCATCCAGCCGGTACCTGCCATGCATTGCTCCCTGTTCTGTCGCGTCATCGATAACTACGGCGATATCGGCGTGTGCTGGCGCCTGGCGCGCCAACTGGTGCACGAACACGGCTGGCAGCTGACGCTGTGGGTGGATGACCTGGCCAGCTTTGCCCGCATTGCACCGGCGCTGGACGTAGCGCAGGCCCGCCAGCGGCTGGATGGCATCGAGGTGCGGCACTGGGCGGACACCCTGCCGGCCGACGCCGCCGTGGGCGAGGTAGTCATCGAAGCCTTTGCCTGCGAGCTGCCAGAGGCTTATCAACAAGCGATGGCCGCGCAAGCGCAGCGCCCACTGTGGCTGAACCTGGAATACCTGTCCGCCGAGGACTGGGTAGAAGGCTGCCACGGCCTACCGTCGCCGCACCCGCGCCTGCCGCTGCAAAAGTACTTTTTCTTCCCCGGCTTTACCCCGCGCACCGGCGGCCTGCTATGCGAGCAAGCCTTGCTGGCCGAGCGTGACGCGTGGCAGGCCGACATCGCGGCACAGCACGTCTACTGGCAAGCGCGCGGGGTGCCACCCTGCCCGCCTAGCGGCGTACGCTACAGCCTGTTTGCCTACGACAGCCCGGCGGCGGCGCAGTGGGTGCAGCAGCTGGCCGCCGGCAGCCAGCCGGTGCAGCTGCTATTGCCGATGGGCAAAGTGGTGCCGGACGTGTTGCAGGCGCTGGGCCTGCCAGCAGATGCCGGCGCCGGACAGCACTATCAGTGCGGCCAACTGGCGCTCTACCTGCTGCCGATGAGCGACCAGCGCGGCTACGACCGCCTGCTGTGGAGCTGCGATTTCAACGTGGTGCGCGGCGAAGACAGCTTCCTGCGCGCGCAATGGGCCGGCCGGCCGTTTGCCTGGCACATCTATCGCCAGGACGACGACGCGCATATCGACAAGCTGAACGCCTTTTTGCAGCACTACTGCCACGCCATGCCCCCCGCGCTGGCGGCGGCCGTGCAAGACTACATGCTGCAATGGAACCATAACCGGCTAAGCGGCGAGGCCTGGCCAGCTGTGCAGGCGCAGTGGCCCGCATGGCAGCTGCATGCGGCCGCCTGGCCAGGGCAAATTCTGGCCGGCGGTAGCCTGGCGCAGCGGCTAGTGCAATTTGCCGAAATCAGGCTACAATAGCGGGTTTTCTGGAAATCCGTTTCCATTCCAATTCAAGACATTAGGACTTTATAAGCATGAAAACCGCACAGGAACTCCGCGCTGGTAACGTATTCATGGTTGGCAACGACCCGATGGTGGTGCAGAAAGCCGAATTCTCCAAATCCGGCCGTAACGCTTCCGTTGTAAAAATGAAGATGAAGAACCTGCTGACCGGCGCCGGTACCGAAACCGTGTACAAAGCCGACGACAAGTTCGACGTAGTTGTTCTGGAAAAGCGCGAGTGCACCTACTCCTACTTTGCCGACCCGATGTACGTGTTCATGGACGAAGAGTTCAACCAGTACGAAGTTGAATCCGAAAACCTGGGCGACACCATCGGCTACATCATCGATGGCATGGAAGACAAGTGCGAAGTGACCTTCTACAACGGCAAGGCCATCTCCGTAGAGCTGCCGACCACCGTGGTACGCGAAGTGGAATACACCGAGCCAGCCGTACGTGGCGATACCTCCGGTAAAGTACTGAAGCCGGCCCGTATCAAAGGCACCACCATGGAGATCCCGGTTCCGGCCTTCGTGGAAATCGGCGACCTGATCGAGATCGACACCCGCACCAACGAATTCAAGAAACGCGCCTGATTTACCGCGCTTTCATGAAAACCGGCAGCCTGCGCTGCCGGTTTTTTTACGCCTGCACGCCACGGACAAGCTTGCCGAAAAATCGCGTGCTGGGTATCATGCCGGCTTCCTGAGGGAGTAGCCGCCCTGCGAGACAGCAGGGGCTTGCGTCAACACACTTGGCCGTTCGGCCATGGCGCCAGCGACACGCGTTTGGCAAGACTCATGATTCGCCATGCACAGCGGGGGCTGCGCCATGGTGGGTCATGTTTCGTGCGCAGCCCCCTCGGAGTCTTCATGGAAGCGTTTTTCCTGTCTACCGGCATTGTTGCCCTGGCCGAAATCGGCGATAAAACCCAGCTACTGGCCCTGCTACTGGCCGCCCGCTTCAAGAAACCCGTCCCCATCATTCTGGGCATTTTTGTCGCTACCGTATTCAACCACGCCGCTGCCGCCTGGCTGGGCCACGTGGCTACCGGTTTTGTCGATATGAACATCCTGCGCTGGGTGCTGGGTATTTCGTTCATCGCCATGGCAGTGTGGATGCTGATTCCCGATAAGCTGGACGACGAAACCAATCTGTTCGAGCGCTTTGGCGTGTTCGGCGCTACCTGTATTGCCTTCTTCCTGGCCGAAATGGGCGACAAGACCCAGATCGCTACCGTGGCGCTGTCGGCGCGCTATATGGACGCCACCATCGGCGTGGTGATGGGCACCACCATGGGCATGATGATTGCCAACGTACCGGCAGTGCTGTTGGGCGAGGTGGCCGCACGCAAGTTGCCGGTGGAACTGGTGCACAAGATCGCTGCCGGCATCTTTGCCGTGGTAGGTGTGCTGACGCTGGTGAGCTTTTAAGAGCTAAAAGCGACGATGCGGCCAACCTGGCAGGGTTGGCCGCATCGCTAGGCAAGACCTACTTTTGCAGCAGGATCTGCGCCTGGCCGTCGCACTCTTCCAGCTGGTCGACAAAGCGGCCAAACTCGGCACTGCGCATGGTATCGGCAGACAGCCATAGGGCTTTGCGAACCCACTGCTGCGCCAGCCCCACGCCGTTTTTGACCGGCACGGCTTTCAGGGTGTAGTCGGCCCATGGCGAGCGCACCTCGCAGCTGGCCGGCTGCGCCAATGGCTTGACGTCGTGCACCCGGGTCACGCTCTGCTCGTTACTGGCCTCCATCAGGTAGTCCGTCACTCCGGCCTTGGCCTGCCATTGACGCCAAGTGGCAATGCGGCCGCTGGTCTGGCGCAGATCCAGCAAGCGGAACGCGCCCAGCGGCTTGGTCACCTGTCCGACCTTCGCGTCTACCGTATAGTGGTAAGGCTCGGCCAACAGCGCTGGTACCGCGGTACGCTGTACCAGGTGCTGTGTCTTGGTCATGCCATTGGACAGCAAAGCCTCGGCCAGTACATTGTCCTGCCGCTCTTTGCCTTGCATGCTTTCCACACCCAGTATCTGGCGCGCCATGCTGCCCGCCAGCTCACCCTCGGCCTTGAGTTGCCAGAGGCGGCCATCTTGCGGGCTAAAGTCGAGCTGCTGCCGGTTATAGCTGCTGGCCGCGGCCATTAGCGGTATGCGATCGGTTGCCACTTTGCCATCGTCAGCGAGCACAAACACGCTGCGGTCTTGCAGCTCGCGCACCGGCCCTTGCAACACGTTCAGCTTTTGCGTCGGGTCCAGCCAATAGGTCTGCCCTTCGACTTGTAGCCTGACAATCGCGTGGTTCAAGCCATTTTGTGGCGACAACAGCAGCGGCGTGTTATCGACATCGGCACGCACCAATGCCACCTGCGCCTGCAAACCGCTCGCCCGCAGCATGGCCGCCAGCGTCAGCGCCATATCCTTGCAGTCGCCAAAGCCGCGTTGCTCGATCTGCGCCAGCGTAAACGGTAGATAGCCGTTTTCCGATATCCGCCAGTCGCCCATGTAACGGATACGGGTGTTAACGTCGGCCATCAGGCCGGCAAGCCTTTGCTGCCATGGCTTGCCTTGCACCATTGCTACCGCAGCAACCGCCTGCGCAGGCAAGGGCTCGGCCAGCCGCTGCGCAAAGCCCGTGGCGATGGGTGCCAGATAACGCAATGGGTCAGCCTCGGTACTTACATCAATCAGCGGCAGGCTACGCAATTCAAAGCGGTTTCCGGTTTCGGTGACGTCAAAAAACATGGGCTGTACGCTGCGTGCGGCCAACGTTTTGCGGTCTGCCGATTGCGTCACCTCGATACGACCAGCCAGATCGCGCCCAGCCCAGTGCAGCGGCTGGTCGGCGCGGATTTTCCAGTCGAATTCGTCTATGCGCAGGCTGCCGGCAGACAAACCCTGCATCTGTGACAGCGCCTCGAAAGGCGCGATGCGTGGCGTCTGGCGGCGGTACTCCAGCACCACGGTACTGCCGGTGCGTACTGCAGGAAAGGCCACAGTCAGATAGCTGCTGCTCTCGAAGCCATTCTGCCCGGGCATGGTGCCGCGCTGTATGTCGCCATCCGGTACAGCCAGCTCGGTGCCATCGGGCTGGCGTGTGTAGGCGCGCAGTAGCGTAAGCGTTTCACGTTCGCGAAACACCAGAGTAGCGGTGCCGAAAGCATCACGGCCACTATCACGCAGAATGGTGACCACCTGCTCGATGCGGCAATCACTGCCCTGCGCTACCTGCCACTGGCAATCCTGGCGAAAGCGCAAAGCCGAATTGGCCTCCTGCGGAGATTTGAACGCAGCCATAGCCGGCATGGACACGGCAAGGCACAGCAAAAACTTGGCAGACCGATTCATGATATCAAGATTCATTCTCATCAAAAACGCCACTCAAAGTACAACAAAGTCATAGCCCAAACAAGCTTAGCGCTGACTCTTTAGCATCCACTGCGCGATTCAATAAAAAAACCGCAGCACCTGGCTGCGGTTTTGTTTTCGCTTGCTACGCCGGGCTTAGCGGCGCGGGCTGCGGCGGCTGCGCGGCTTGGGTGTCGCGCTATCGGCCGCCGGCGCTGCCGGTGCCGGGCTGGCCGGCGCCTCACTGGCTGGCGCAGGGTTGGCCGCAGCACTGGCCGCCGGCTTGCGACGGCGCGGCGCTTTGGCGGGTGCCGCTTCGGCAGCGGGCGCGGTTACTGGCGGCACCGGCTGGCTGGCTGCCGGCTTCGGCTCCGCGGGCTGCGCCGTGGCCGCTTTGCTCGCCGGTGCTTTGGTGGCGGCCGGTTTGCGCGGCGCACGCGGTGGCTTGGCCGTTACCGGCGCTTCGGGCTTGGTTTCAACCTGTTTGGCTTCAACCTGCTTGGCTGCGACCGGTTTGGTTTCAACCTGCTTAGGCTCTACCTGCTTGGTTTCAACCTGCTTAGGCTCTACCTGCTTGGTTTCAACCTGCTTGGCTGCAACTGGCTTGGTTTCTACCGGTTTGGCAACAACAGGTTTGGCAGCAGCTGCTTCTGCCGGCTTGTTGGCCGCATTGCCCTTGCCCCGATGACGATTGCGCGATGACGGTTTGGCCGCCGGTGCCGGCTCGCTGGCCACTGGCAATACAGCCGGTACCAGCTTGACGCTGACTTCGGCTGCCGGCTTGGCCGGCGCCTTCTGTGGCGGCTCGAACCCGCCCTGACGGCGCTTGTCGCGGCGGTTTTTCTGGTGACGCGGGCCACGGTCGTCGCGACCGCCATCACGGCCACCGTCGCCCTTGGCGCGGCCTTGATCCAGCAAGGCAAAGTCCACCTGTGCGGTTTCCAGATCAGCGCGCATTACCTTGATGGTGACGGCGTCGCCCAGCTGGTAACGCAGGCCGCTCTTCTCGCCGATGATGGCTTGCAGGTCTTTGTGGAAGTGGAAGTAGTCCTTGCCCAGCTCGGAGATATGGATCATGCCTTCCACGTACAGGCCATCCAGCAGCACGAAGATGCCAAAACCGGCCACGGCGCTGATCTTGCCGGTGAACACTTCGCCCACCTTGTCGCGCATGAAGTAGGTTTTCAGCCACGATTGCACGTCGCGGCTGGCGTCATCGGCGCGGCGCTCGGCCATGGAGCAGTGCTCGCCGATGGCTTCCCACTTGCCCGGCTTGTACTTCTTGTCGGCCAGAATGGCCTTGATGGTGCGGTGCACCAGCAGGTCGGGGTAGCGGCGGATCGGCGAGGTAAAGTGGGTGTACGCCTCGTACGACAGGCCGAAGTGGCCCAGGTTTTCCGGCTGGTAAACCGCCTGCTGCATGGAGCGCAGCAGCATGGTCTGGATCATGCTGGCATCCGAGCGCTCGCGCACGCGGTCGGCCAGCTCGGCGTAGTCTTTGGTGGTGGGCTTGTCGCCGCCGCCCAGGGTCAGGCCGCTGACATTCAGGAAGCGGCGCAGGTTTTCCAGTTTCTCGGGCGTCGGGCCTTCGTGCACGCGGAACAGGCACTTGTGTTCGTGCTTGAGAATGAACTCGGCCGAGCACACGTTGGCCGCCAGCATGCATTCTTCGATCAGGCGATGGGCGTCGTTGCGCACTACCGGTACGATCTTGTCGATCTTGCCCTGCTCGTTGAACAGCATCTGCGTCTCGACGGTATCGAAATCCACCGCGCCGCGTTTCTTGCGCTGCGCCAGCAGCTGCTGGAACAGGGCGTACAGGGTTTCGAGCTGCGGCTTGCGCGGGTGCTCGCCGCCTTCGGACAGCAGCTGCCATACCTGGGTATAGGTAAAGCGCGTTTGCGAGCGCATCACCGCCGGGTAGAACTGGTACTTTTTCACCTTGCCGCGCGCCGAGATCTGCATGTCGCACACCATGCACAGGCGGTCGACATCCGGGTTCAGCGAGCAGATGCCGTTGGACAGCTCTTCCGGCAGCATGGGAATCACGCGGCGCGGGAAGTACACCGAAGTACTGCGCGTGCGGGCGTCCACGTCCAGCGCGTCGCCGGGGCGTACGTAGTGGCTGACGTCGGCAATGGCCACGATCAGGCGGAAGCCTTTGCCGCTCTTCTCGGCGTATACGGCGTCGTCGAAGTCGCGCGCGGTTTCGCCGTCGATGGTGACCAGCGGCAGGTCGCGCAGGTCTACGCGGTCCTTGATGTCTTTTTTGCCGACTTTTTGCGAGGTAGCCACGGCCTGCGCCACGGCTTCATCGCTGAAAATATGCGGCAGGTCGTGCTTGCGCAGGGCAATTTCGATTTCCATGCCAGGGTCGGCGTAATCGCCCAGCACCTCGCTGACCTTCACGATGGCCTGACGATGCGCATCCGGGTATTCCAGAATGTCGACCATCACCACCTGGCCGTGCTTGGCACCGCCGTCGCCGCCGGCTTCCACCAGCATTTCCTGGCGCACGCGGCGGTCTTCGGCCACGGCAAACCAGACACCGCGTTCGTTGTAGATACGCGCAATCAGGCGGGTGGTGGCACGTTCGATCACATCGGCAATACGGCCTTCCGGGCGGCCACGGCGGTCGGTGCCGGCCGGGCGGATCATCACGCGGTCACCGTGCATCACCTTGTGCATTTCGCGTTCGGAAAGGTAGATATCGTCGCCCTCGCCGTCTTCGCGCACGGCAAAACCGTAGCCATCACGGTGGCCGGAAATGCGGCAGGGGATCAGGTCGAGCTTCTGCGCCACGCAGATCTCGCCCTTGCGGTTAATCAGGATCTGGCCGGCACGTTCCATGGCGCGCAGGCGGCGCTCGAACAGGTCCAGCTCGTGATCGTAAATGGGGAAAACGGCCGCCAGTTCCTCTGCGTGCATCGGCACGCCATTTTTTTCGAGGATTTCCAGGACAAATTCGCGGCTAGGTAAGGGATTGTCGTATTTGGTTTTTTCGCGACTCAGGTGCGGGTCCTGCAGGCGCAAAGGCTGGTTCTTGCTGTTTTTTCTATTGGAGGCCATTGACACTCTCAAAATGATCATTATAATGCGTGCTTCTTCGGTGCACTGCCCTAAACAAGCAGCGCTATCGATGATACAGCAAAGCAGCGCCCAGGTGGCGGAATTGGTAGACGCACTAGGTTCAGGTCCTAGCGCCCGCAAGGGTGTGGAAGTTCGAGTCTTCTCTTGGGCACCAGCAAATGCTCGCTTCTTTGTTGTAGAAAACCCGGTTGGCCCAGGTGGCGGAATTGGTAGACGCACTAGGTTCAGGTCCTAGCGCCCGCAAGGGCGTGGAAGTTCGAGTCTTCTCTTGGGCACCAGCAGCAATGCTGATGTTCAACCGGTAAAAATTTGTCGTGCCCAGGTGGCGGAATTGGTAGACGCACTAGGTTCAGGTCCTAGCGCCCGCAAGGGTGTGGAAGTTCGAGTCTTCTCTTGGGCACCAGCAAGTTATCTTGCTGTTGACACGACAACTGACAATCAAGGTTTTGGCCCAGGTGGCGGAATTGGTAGACGCACTAGGTTCAGGTCCTAGCGCCCGCAAGGGTGTGGAAGTTCGAGTCTTCTCTTGGGCACCATTACTTTTTGTCAGATAGCAGTCGGCAGCACACAATCAGGTTTAGCCCAGGTGGCGGAATTGGTAGACGCACTAGGTTCAGGTCCTAGCGCCCGCAAGGGTGTGGAAGTTCGAGTCTTCTCTTGGGCACCAGTTAAAAAAGCCGTTGACACAGTCAGCGGCTTTTTTGCGTTTTCACCTTCCGCACACAGGTTGGCCGCATGCGGCCAACCCTGCCCTGCCGGCTTACTCCGGCGCCTTGCTATCCAGCCAGATGGTGACCGGGCCATCGTTCACCAGTGCCACCTGCATGTCGGCGCCGAACACGCCGGTGGGTACCGCCTTGCCTAGCGCGGCGGCCATCGCCATCACAAAGCTGTCGAACATCGGCTGCGAAATCTCGCCCCGTGCCGCGCGGCTGTAGCCGGGGCGGTTGCCCTTCTTGCAGCTGGCAAACAGCGTGAACTGGCTCACCGCCAGCACTTCGCCCCCTGCGTCCAGCACCGAGCGGTTCATCACCCCCTGCTCGTCGTTAAAAATGCGCAGCTGGCTGACCTTACGTACCAGCCAGTCGATGTCGGCGGCCGTATCGGCCTCTTCTACCCCCACCAGCAGCAGCAAGCCGGCGCCGATCTGCCCCGTGATGCTGCCCTCTACCGTTACCGACGCCTGGGTAACGCGCTGTACCAATACCCGCATGCCTGCCTTTCCTGCCGCGTACCATTCACCGGCTGCGCCGCCATGCATTAGAATGGCCGCCGCCCACCGCCTAAGGACGTGACATGTTGATGGTTATTTCGCCAGCCAAAACGCTGGACTACGACACCCCTGCCCACACCGCACGCTACACGCAGCCAGACTTCCTGGCCCACAGCGCCGAGCTGATCGCCACGCTGCGCCAGCTTAGCCCGGCCGATATCGGCCAGCTGATGAGCATCAGCGATGCACTAGCCACGCTGAACGCCGGGCGCTTTCACGACTGGGGCGGTGAATTTACACCAGAAAACGCCAAACAGGCAGTACTGGCCTTTATGGGTGATGTGTACGAAGGGCTGGATGCCGCCAGCCTGAGCGAGCCGCAGCTGGGCTGGCTGCAGCAGCACCTACGCATTTTGTCCGGCCTGTACGGCCTGCTGCGCCCGCTGGACCTGATGCAAGCCTACCGCCTGGAAATGGGTACCCGCCTGGCCAACCCGCGCGGTGCCAACCTGTACCAGTTCTGGGGCGAGATCATCACCGAGGCACTGAACACCGAGCTAGCCAAACAGCCGCTGCCGCAGCTGGTGAACCTGGCCTCCGACGAGTACTTCAAGTCGGTGAAGCCGAAGAAGCTGCAGGCCACGGTGATCACACCAGTGTTCCAGGACCTGAAAAACGGCCAGTACAAGATCATCAGCTTTTACGCCAAGCGTGCACGCGGCCTGATGGCGCGCTGGGCGGTAGAACACGCAGTGAGCGATGCCGAGGCACTGAAGGGCTTTAACAGCGAAGGCTACGCCTTTGACGCTAACGCCTCCGACGCCACGCACTGGGTATTCCGCCGCGACCCGCTGGCGCAATAAGCACGTTAGTCGCAAACAAAAAGGTTGGCCGCGGCCAACCTTTTTTCATTCGCAACGCCAAGCGCTACTGCGGCAATACCTCGTTGGCCAGCGCTTCGCCAGCGGCAAAGGCCGTGGCGTTGCCCAGCGTGGTATCGGCGATATTGGCCAGCGCCTCGCGCGTGAGAAAGCCTTGGTGCGAGGTGACCAGCACATTGGGGAAGGTCAGCAGCCGCGCCAGCTGGTCATCCTGCAGGCCGGTATCGGACAAGTCCTCGAAGAACACGCCCTCCTCCATTTCGTACACATCCAGCCCCACACCGGCCAGCTGGCCGCTCTTAAGCGCGTCGATCACCGCCGGGGTATCCACCAGCGCCCCACGGCTGGTATTGATCAGGATGGCACCGGGCTTCATGGCGGCAATGGCTGCCGTGTCGATAATATGGCGCGTGGCAGGCAGCAGCGGCACGTGCAGGCTCAGCACGTCGCTGTGCGCCAGCACCTCGGCCAGCGGCGCGTAGTCAAAGCCCAGCCGCGCCGCCAGCGTCGCGTCCTGCTGCGGGTCGCAGGCCAGCACGCGCATGCCGAAGCCGCGGGCAATGGCGATGGCCGACTCGCCGATACGGCCGGTGCCGATCACGCCAAATGTCTTGCCGTGCAGGTCGAAACCTACCAGCCCGTCCAGCGAGAAATCCATCTCGCGCACGCGTACGTAAGCCTTGTGGATGCGGCGGTTCACCGCCAGCAGCAGCGCAAAGGCGTGCTCGGCCACCGCGTGTGGCGAGTAGGCCGGCACCCGCGCCACGCGGATGCCGTGCTGGCGGCAGGCGGCCAGGTCCACACCGTTAAAGCCGGCGCAGCGCAGCACCACCAGCCGCACACC
Organism: Vogesella sp. XCS3; assembly: GCF_020616155.1. Taxonomy (NCBI): domain Bacteria; kingdom Pseudomonadati; phylum Pseudomonadota; class Betaproteobacteria; order Neisseriales; family Chromobacteriaceae; genus Vogesella; species Vogesella sp. XCS3. The sequence continues at coordinate 1,613,408 of NZ_CP085530.1, forward strand.
CAGCGCGGCCAACCTGGCCACCACGGCGGCGTCCAGCCGGTCGTTCACAAAGGGGCAAACAGCGTCAAAACCGGCCGCCAGCTCCACCGTGGCCGTATTGAGGCGCGGCTCGAAAAACCCCAGCTCATGGCCGAAGCGGGCATTGGCCAGCGTCAGCGCCTGGCGGTCGTAATGTTTGGTGTCGAATACGGCAATCTTCATGCGCACTCCAGTGGGTTGGTGGCTGTGTATCAAGCATGATGACGCACTTGCCGCCTTGCAGGAAAGCCCCCACGAAGCCAAGCCGGGCTCCCTCCGCAGGCTCGCTACCCCGACACAGCACCTGCCGATACCGGCCAATGCTGGCGAGGCAGGTTCCGGCGCATGGGGCAAACGCTGTGCTTAGGCGGCCATTGGCCGCACTCGGCCTGACAGGCTGTCAATTCAGACGGGGCCGCAAGCGCGTGGCCACCTCGCCACCCTGCTGTTTGCGGCCAATAAAGGCCACGCTGATCTGCTGGGCCCGCGCCACGCTTTTCATGCGGCGTGCCAGGTTGTGGTTCACAAACTCCAGCATGATGACCATGTGGCCGATACCGGCCGGAATGGTACGGGTGAGGTCGCTGCGCTTGCGCCCGCTCCAGTGCACCACATCGCTGTAACCGCCGGCGATCAGCGCGCGGCGGGTGGCATCGATATTGTCGCCGCCTACAATCATGGCTCGCATGGTGTGACTCCCTTGGTTGCATTCACTGCAGTGTATGGATAGCCCAGCAGCCGACAAACCAAGAAAAACGGCACAGCTTATACACTGTGCCGTCATAGCCTTATGCCATCAGATGACAACGCACCTGATGGCCGGCAGCCACCCTGTGCACCACCGGCACCTCGCTGGCGCACTGCGCCGTAGCCTGCGGGCAGCGCGTGTGAAAGCGGCAGCCGGCGGGCGGGTTGGCCGGGCTGGGCGGCTCGCCCTGCAGCACTACCCGCTCGCGCCGGGCGTCCGGGTCGGCCACCGGTATCGCCGACAGCAAGGCGCGGGTGTAAGGGTGGCGCGGCTGGCCGAACACCTGCTCGCGGCTGCCCTGCTCCACAATCTGCCCCAGATACATCACCGCCACGTCTTCGCACAGGTGCTCGACCACCGCCAGGTCGTGCGAGATGAACAAAAAGCTCACCCCTTGCTGCTTAAGGTCGGCAAACAGGTTGATGATCTGCGCCTGGATCGACACGTCCAGCGCCGACACCGGCTCGTCGGCCACGATCAGCGCCGGCTGCAAGGCCAGTGCGCGCGCAATGCCGACGCGCTGGCGCTGGCCGCCGCTGAATTCGTGCGGGTAGCGGCTGTAATGCTCCTCGCCCAGGCCGCAGCTGGCCATCACCGCCAGCACCCGCTCGCGCAGCACCTCGCGCCGGCACAAGCCATGCGCCAGCAGCGCCTCGCCGATGGCGTCGCCCACACGCAGGCGCGGGTTGAGCGAGCCCAGCGGGTCCTGGAATACCAGCTGCAGCTGCGGCCGTAGCCGGCGCAGCGCGGCTTTGTCCAGCGCGTGCAGGTCGTGGCCGGCAAAGCGTACTTCGCCAGCGTCTTTCTGATGCAAGCCCAATACGGTGCGGCCAACCGTGGTCTTGCCGCTGCCCGACTCACCCACCAGGCCCAGGCTGCGGCCACGGCGCACCACAAAGCTTACGTCGTCCACCGCCCGTACCGCGCCGGTCTGGCGCCCCAGTACACCGCCGTGCAGCGGAAAGTGTTTCACCAGGCCATTCACGGCCAACAGGGTATCGTCGCTCATGCGGCCTCCTCGGCGTTCAACAGCAGGCAAGCCGCCTGCTGGGTAGGGCTGGTGGCCTGCAGCACGGGTTGCCGGTGCAGGCAGGCTGGCCGCGCGTGCGGGCAGCGTTCGGCAAAGGCGCAGTGATCGGGCAGCGCCAGCGGGCTGGGCACCTGGCCGGGGATGGCGGCCAACCTGTCCAGCCTGCGCCCCGGCACCGGCCGCGACGCCAGCAGGCCCTGGGTATACGGGTGCTGCGGGTGGCGGAAGATGTCGCGCACGCTGCCGGTTTCCACCACGCGGCCGGCGTACATCACCACCACGCGGTCGGCCATCTCGGCCACGATGCCGAGGTCGTGCGTAATCAGCAGCAGCGCCATGCCGCTGGCCTGCTGCAGGCGGCGCAGCAGGTCGAGAATCTGCGCCTGGATGGTCACGTCCAGCGCGGTAGTCGGCTCGTCGGCAATCAGCAGCCGCGGCTGGCAGCTGATGGCGATGGCCAGCATCACCCGTTGCAGCATGCCGCCGGACAGCTGGTGCGGGTAGCTGGTGGCAATGGCCTCCGGCCGCGCAATGCCTACCTGTTGCAGCAGCGCGATGGCTTGCTGCCAGGCGGCGGCCGGGCTGAGCTGGCGGTGGGTCAGCAGCGGCTCCATCAGCTGTTCGCCCACCGACAGCACCGGGTTCAGTGCGCTCATCGGTTCCTGGAACACCATGGCGATATCACGGCCGCGCAGCGGGCGCCACGCTGCCGGCGGCAAAGCCAACAGGTTGGCCGCATCCAGCCGCACTTCACCGCCCAAGCGGCAGGCCGGCGCCGGCGGCAGCAGGCCCATCAGGCTGAGCGCAGTCACGCTCTTGCCGCAGCCGGACTCGCCCACCACAGCTACGCTTTCGCCTGCGTGGATGGCAAAGCTGACGTCCTGCACCGCACGCGCCACGCCCTGCTCGGTGGCGAACTGCACGCTGAGGCGGTCAAACTCGATCAGTGGCTGGCTCATCGTGCACCCCTTGCTTGCAGGCGCGGGTCCAGCGCATCGCGCAGGCCGTCACCCAGTACGTTGATGGCGATTACGGTGGCAAAAATGGCCAGCCCGGGCGGCATCCACAGCCAGGGGCGGCGCTGGAAGTCCACAAAGCTGTTGGCGGTATCCATCATATTGCCCCACGACGGCGTGGGCGGTACCACGCCCAGGCCCAGGTAGCTAAGGTAGGACTCGTTGAGGATGGCACCCGCCACGCCGGTGGTAGCCACCACAATCAGCGTCGGGATGGTATTGGGCAGCAGGTGTACCAGCAGGCGGCGCCACAGCGGCAGGCCCAGCACCTCGGTGGCCAGCATGAAGTCGCGGCTGCGCAGCGATTGCACCTGGCCGCGGATGATGCGAGCCAGGTTGGTCCAGCCCAGCAGGCTGAGCATCAGCATCACCAGGTAGATGCGCTGCTCCGGCGCCACCTGCAGCTCGGACAGCAAGGCGCCCAGAATGATCAGCAAAGGCAAGCTGGGGATGGTCATCAGCAGGTCGGCCAGCCGCATGATGGCGCCGTCCACCCAGCCACCGGCGTAACCGGCCAGCGCGCCCAGCACGTAACCCAGCACGACAGACAGCACCACCGACACCAGCCCTACCGCCAGCGAGATACGGCCGGCGTGCAGCAGGCGGGTAAGGATGTCGCGCCCCAGAAAGTCGGTGCCCAGCCAGTGTGTGGCGCCAGGCGGATGGTTGGCCGCCAGCGCATCGGTGGTTTCCAGATCCCACGGCAGCAGCCACGGGCCGGCGACGCAGGCGACTACCATCAGCGCCAGAAACAACAGCGCCAGCATGGCCGGGCGGTTGCGCCACAGCCGGGCCAGCGCCTGCTGCCACGGCGTGCGCCCCGCACTGGCCAGGCTGGCCAGCTCGGCCTGGCGGCGGCGCCACGGCAAACGTAAAGACAACACAGACATCACAACTCCTTAACGCAGACGGATACGCGGGTCGGCCAATGCCGACAGCACGTCGGCCAGCAGGTTGCCCACAATGGTGAGCACGGCCAGCAGCAAGGTGAAGCTCATCAGCACCGGGTAATCGCGTGCGGCCAAGGTATCGATATGGATATGGCCGACACCCGGCCAGTTGAAGATTTTCTCGGTGACGATGGCGCCGGCAAACAGCCCCGGCAGCTCGAAGCCCAGCAGCGCGATCAGCGGCAACAGTGCGTTGCGCAGCGCGTGGCGCAGGATCACTACCCGCTCCGGCAAGCCCTTGGCCCGCGCGGTGCGCACGCAGTCCATCGCCAGCGCGTCCAGCATGCTGGCGCGCACGTAGCGCGTCAGGCCACCGGCCTGCAGCATCACCAGTGTCAGCACCGGCAGCACCATGTGGCGTGCCACGTCCAGTGCGTAGTCCCAGCCAGTGGCATTGCTGCCGATGCTGATCATGCCGCCTACCGGCAGCCAGCCCAGGTCCACGGCAAACCACTTGATCAGCAGCAAGCACAGGAAAAACACCGGAAAGCTCATGGCGGCAAATACGCCCAGCGTCACCACGCGGTCAAACCAGCTGTAAGGACGCACTGCCGCCAGCACACCCACCGCCAGCGATAGCGTCCAGTACAGCAGCAAGGACACCAGCGCCAGCAGAAAGCTGCTCCACAGGTATTGCCCCAGCAGGGTGCTCACCGGTATCTGGTGCTGCAGCGAAAAACCCAGGTCGCCCTGCAGCAGCTGGCCAAGCCAGCCCAGGTAGCGCGCCCATAGCGGGCGGTCCAGCCCGTACAGCGCTTTCAGCTCGGCCGCACGCTGCGGGGTCAGGTTGATATTGCCGTCGATGAAATCGCCCGGCGTCAGCGCAAACACCAGGAAGATCAGCAGCGAGGCACCGAATAACAAAGGAATGGCGCCCAGCAGGCGCCGCAAGACATAGGTTCGCATGAGAGGTCCAGCCAGAAGTGAAACCGGCCGCCACGGTGGCTACCGTAGCGGCCGGGGTTGGCCGCAAGCGGCTCAGTACTGGATTTTCAGCTTGGGCAGGCTGCCGAAAATGCCGTTGAACACATCGGGCTGGTAGTTGCCGATACGGCTGCTATTGACGTACAGCAGCTTGCGGTTAGCCAGCAGGATCAGCGGTGCATCGTTGGCCAGCACCTGGTACAGCTGGTGGTAAATGGCCTTGCGCTTGCCGATATCCAGCGTGCCGTTACCGGCGTTGATCAGCTTGTCTACCTGCGCGTTCTTGTAGCCCACTTCGTTTTCGGTGGAACGGAAACGCGCCACGCCGTCGTGCGGGTCGTTCAGGCCGGAGGTGCGGAAGGTAGCCAGATCAAAGTTGCCAGCCTTGCGCTTGGCCAGCAGCGCGTTGAAATCCGACACCTCGGGGCGTAGCTCCACCCCTACCCGCTTGAAGTTTTCCTTGGCAATGGGAATCAGCGCATCGTTGAACAGGCTCTTGGTTGCCAGCAGGGTGACCACCAGCTTCTGCCCGCCTTTTTCGCGAATACCGTCGCTACCCAGCTTCCAGCCGGCCTGATCCAGCAGTGAGGCAGCTTTGGCCGGGTCGAAGTTGTAAGGGTTCACGCCCTTGGTATCGTAAGCCCAGGACACCGGTGACAGCGGCAGCGTGGCCACACTACCGTAGCCCTGGTACACCACGTCCACCAGCTTTTTGCGGTCCAGCGCATAGGTCAGCGCCTGGCGCACGCGCACGTCTTTCAGCGCCGGTTTGTTGTGGTTGAACTCGATCAGGCTGTAGTCGCTCGAGTTGTAGATATTCAGGTTGGCAAAACCCAGCGCCTTCAGCTGTTCGATGTTGTCGGCATTGATCGAAAAGCCTTCCAGGTCGGTTTCGCCGGTCTGGAACAGCTGTAGCTTGGTGGCGTCGCTGGTGATGCGGTAGATGAAGTTGGGCACCGCTGGCTTGCCGGCAAAGTAATACGGGTTGGCGTGGAAGCGCACTTCCTGGCCCGGAATGAATTTGTCGTAGATATAGGGCCCGGCACCCAGCGGCTTGCTGCTGTACTGGCGCAGCTCGTCCAGCTTGCCTGGCTGGTAGCCACGGCCATACCAGGCGCGCGACAGCACCGGCCCGCCGATCAGCTGCAGCGTGGTGGCACCCGGCTCGGTGACGGTGATCTGGATGGTTTGCGGGTTCAGCACCTTGATACCTTCCACACTGCTGGCCTTGCCGGCCTTGTAGGCGTCGCCGCCCTTGATCTTGGCCAGGCTGATATCGGTGCCGCCGTCGTAGGCCGGGTCGTGCAGGAAGGTCAGCGTAAAGGCCACGTCATCGGCGGTAAACGGCGAGCCGTCACTGAACTTCAGCCCCTTGCGCAGTTTCAGCGTGTACTGCAGGCCGTCCTTGCTGACCTGCCACGACTCGGCCTGCTCGGCGCGCAGCTTGCCTTGCGCATCCAGCCCTACCAGCCGCCCGAAGATCACCTCGGTCACGTTCTCGTCCCAACCATTGCTGAACAGGTAGGGGTTAAAGATGCCCTGCGGCGCCGAAATGGCCCCGACGATGGTGTCCTTGCGCGCCTTGGCCTGCGCCGGAATAGCCGACGGGTTAGTGGCGGCAATTACATCGGCCTGGGCGCTACCGGCCAGTACGCCGGCAGCAATGGCTGCGGCCAACAGGCGGCGCAGGAAGGGAGAGTGGCTATGCATGACTGGTCTCAAAGTGGTTGTCAGAGGCCGCCAAAGTTAGCAGCCCGCCCCCACCAGACAAACCAATGATTTCTGATTTTCTTATCAATAAAGGCATATAAATTCACAAAATCAGAATAATCAACAACAAGAAGCCCAATAAAAAGCCATACACCGCCAAATCAGCAACATCCCATCGTTATAAAAAATACTGGAAATGACAGCTGTTTTTCTTGGTTAGCCCGGCGGAACTGCCGCCGTATAGTGGCCCTGCACCCGAAAGATGCCCTGCACGGAGACCACCATGCCCCACGCTATCAGCCCACAGACCTTCCCCCTGCCTATCAACCCAGACACCTTGCTGGCCTCTGGCCGCGAGCGCGCCCAGCGTGCGGAGCTGCCCTACCCTGGCTGCCTGTACCCGCAAGAGGCGTGGGCACTGGTAGAGGCCGGCGTTGCCGCACTGGTAGACGTGCGCACAGTCGAGGAGCGCAAGTTTGTCGGCCACGTACCGGGCTCGCTGCACGTGGCCTGGCAAACCGGTACGGCGCTGATCAAGAACCCGCGCTTTCTGCGCGAGCTGGAAAACAAAGCCGGCGGCAAAGACCGCGTCATCGTGCTGCTGTGTCGTAGCGGCAAGCGTTCGGCGGCCGCTGCCGAAGCGGCTGCGGCAGCGGGTTTTACCCAGGTGTTCAACGTACTGGAAGGCTTCGAGGGCGAGCTGGATACACAGCAACGCCGTGGCGACCTGGGTGGCTGGCGGCTGCGTGGCCTGCCGTGGCAACAGGACTAACCCACAGCGGGAGCAGATCACATGAATGACCGAGCAAAAAGCTGGCTGTCGTTTGGCAGCCACCAGCAGCAAAACTGGGATATCGAAGGCGTGGTGCGCGAGCTGCGCAACGCCCGCCTGGACTGGCGCAAAACCCACGGCCGCACCCGCGAGCTGGGCGGGCGCGAGTTCCCCTCGCGCGAGGCTCTGCACGACATCGTGGAGGCGCTGTCCGGCGTGCTGTTCCCCATGCGCCTGGGGCCGCCGGACCTGAACGAAAGCAGCGAGGACTTCTATGTGGGCCACACGCTGGCCCAGGCACTGGACGCGCTGGTGAAACAGCTGCAGCTGGAGCTGAGCTATAGCGCCCGGCTGCAAGGGCTGAGCGATGCCAAAAGCGAACAGAACGCGGTGATCATCGCCCGCGGCCTGGCCGCCGAGCTGCCACGGCTGCGCCGCATTCTGGATGCCGACGTGCACGCTGCGTATGTAGGCGACCCGGCGGCGCGCAGCGTGGACGAAGTGCTGCTGTGCTACCCCGGCATCAGCGCCATCCTTTACCACCGCCTGGCGCACTACCTGTACCGCGCCGGTGCCACGCTGGTGGCACGCATCATCGCCGAGATCGCGCACTCCGACACCGGCATCGACATCCACCCCGGCGCCCAGATCGGCAAGGGCTTTTTCATCGACCACGGCACCGGTGTGGTGATAGGCGAAACCGCCATCATCGGCGAGCGGGTACGGCTGTACCAGGCCGTAACACTGGGCGCCAAGCGCTTTGCCAGCGACGCCGACGGCAAGCTGGAAAAAGGCCAGCCGCGCCACCCCATCGTGGAAGACGACGTGGTGATCTACGCCGGTGCCACCCTGCTGGGCCGCATCACCATCGGCCAGGGCGCCACCATCGGCGGCAACGTCTGGCTCACGCGCGACGTGCTGCCCGGCAGCCATATCACCCAGGCCAATAGCCAGAATATTACCGGGACGCCGCAGGCCACACGCTAAGCGCCCCCTTTCTCCCCAGCAAACCAAAGCAAGGAACCATCATGGCCGAACATCAGGATGTCAAACAGGCACTGGGCGACAACGCCGCCCGCCAGCTGGCGAATGCCACCAAGACCGTACCGCAGCTGTCTACCATCAGCCCGCGCTGGCTGGTACACCTGCTGCAGTGGACCCCGGTAGAGGCGGGTATCTTCCGCCTGAACCGCGTGAAAAACGCCGCCGGCGTACGTGTAGCGTGCTCGCAGCGCGACGAATCCGAGCTGCCACAGACCTTCGTGGACTACGAAGAACAGCCGCGTGAACTGTTCCTGAACGCGGTGACCACCGTGCTGGACGTACACACCCGCGTGTCCGACCTGTACAGCAGCCCGCACGACCAGATCAAGGAACAGCTGCGCCTGACCATCGAAACCATCAAGGAGCGCCAGGAAGCCGAGCTGATCAACAACCCGGAATACGGCCTGCTGGCCAATGTGGACGACAGCCAGCGCATCAGCACGCTGACCGGCGCACCGACCCCGGACGACTTTGACGAGCTGCTGACCAAGGTGTGGAAAGAGCCGGGCTTCTTCCTGGCCCACCCGCTGGCCATTGCCGCCTTCGGCCGCGAGTGCACCCGCCGTGGCGTACCGCCACCAACCGTTAGCCTGTTCGGCTCCCAGTTCATCACCTGGCGCGGCGTGCCCATCATCCCGTCCGACAAACTGCCGATCGACGAAAACGGCAAAACCAAGATCCTGCTACTGCGCGTAGGCGACAAGCGCCAGGGCGTGGTAGGCCTGTACCAGCCGGGCCTGGCCGGCGAACAGAGCCCGGGCCTGTCGGTACGCTTCATGGGCATCAACCGCAACGCCATCGCCTCCTACCTGATTTCGCTGTATTGCTCGCTGGCCGTGCTGACCGAAGATGCGCTGGCCGTGCTCGAAGACGTGGAGATTGGCAAGTACCATGACTATCCAGACACTTACAAGTAAGCCGGACGGCCTGCCGGATGTGGCCGACCTGGCGCGGCTGGCCAACGCCTTCTTCAGTGCGCTACCGGGTGAAACGCCGCCAGATAGCGGTAGCCTGACCCCGCCATCGCCTGCCGCTGCACCGGCCATCCAGCCCTTGCCGGCAAGCGCACCGGCGCCGGCCGCCGGTAGCGGCCTGCGCGACGACGCCGCCTACGCGGTGCCGCAAGGCTACGCCGCTGCCGTGCCGCAGTTGGCCGCAGCGCAGCCGTCGGCCCCGTCGGCAGGTGGCGCGCCCGCCTCGTCGCCGTACTACTTCGTCAGCGAAGCAGGCCGTTACGGCGAGCTGGCCGGCAGCACCCAGGCCGCGCCGCTGCCCGGCGTGGACGACCGTGTTACCGCACAGTCGTTCGGCCTGCCCGGCGAGGACTTCCTGCGCAGCCTGCTGCTGGCCGACAGCCGCCAGCCGGCAACGCCAGCCAGCCCGGCCGCCGCCCCCACCAGCCAGTACTACTTTCTGGAACCGGTGACGCGGCTGGACAAGGCACCGGACTTCGACCGCCAGGTGGCCAGCCGCCAGCACGGCTTTGATGTGAATGCGGTACGCCGCGACTTTCCCATCCTGGCCGAGCGCGTCAACGGCAAGCCGCTGATCTGGCTGGACAACGCCGCCACCACGCACAAGCCGCAATCGGTGATCGACCGTATCTCGTACTTCTATCAGCACGAGAACTCCAACATCCACCGTGCCGCCCACGAGTTGGCCGCACGCGCTACCGATGCCTACGAAGCCGCCCGCAATAAAGTGGCACGCTTCATCGGCGCCGGCAGCCCGGACGAGATCATCTTTGTGCGTGGCGCCACCGAGGCCATCAACCTGGTAGCCAATACCTGGGGCCAGCAGAACATCGGGGCCGGCGACGAGATCATCGTGTCCAACCTGGAGCACCACGCCAATATCGTGCCGTGGCAGCAACTGGCGGCACGGGTGGGCGCGCGCATCCGCGTAATTCCGGTGAATGACAGCGGCCAGATCCTGCTGGACGAGTACCGCAAGCTGCTGAACAGCCGTACCAAGCTGGTGGCCATCACCCAGGTGTCCAACGCGCTGGGCACGGTCACCCCGGTGGCCGAGGTCATCGCGCTGGCGCACGCCGCCGGAGCCCGTGTGCTGGTGGACGGCGCGCAGTCGGTATCGCACCTGCGCGTCAATGTGCAGGCGCTGGACGCAGACTTCTTCGTGTTCTCCGGGCACAAGGTGTTTGCCCCCACCGGCATCGGCGTGGTGTACGGCAAGGCGGTGCTGCTGGACAGCATGCCGCCGTGGCAAGGCGGCGGTAACATGATTGCTGACGTCACTTTCGAAAAGACGCTGTACCAGCCGGCGCCCAACAAGTTTGAAGCCGGCACCGGCAACATTGCCGACGCTGTGGGCCTGGGCGCCGCCATCGACTACGTGGAGCGCATCGGCCTGGACAACATCGCGCGCTACGAGCACGACCTGCTGGTGTACGCCACGCACGGCCTGCAGGGCGTGCCGGGGCTGCGGCTGATCGGTACAGCAGCGAACAAGGCCAGCGTGCTGTCCTTCGTGCTGCCGGGCTACCGCACCGAAGAGGTTGGCCGCGCGCTGAACCAGGAAGGCATCGCGGTGCGCTCCGGCCACCACTGCGCCCAGCCCATCCTGCGCCGCTTCGGCCTGGAAGCCACCGTGCGCCCGTCGCTGGCGTTCTACAACACCTGCGAAGAAGTCGATACGCTGGTGGCGGTACTGCACCGTCTGGCGCGCCGTTAATCAGCACTTGCCCTACCCGGCCCGGCCAGCACATGGCCGGGCTTTTTACGCCTATCGCTTTGCCAGCCTATCAATATGCAAATCAGCTTTTCTTGGTTCGGCACGGCCAAGCCGCCCCGTACACTGCCAGCATCACCATAAGGAGCACACCATGACGCTACGCCGTACGCTTGTTTCCACCCTGCTGGTTTCGCTGCTGTCACCGCTGGCCCTGGCAGATGTCAGCCTGCTGAACGTGTCCTACGACCCGACACGCGAGCTGTATCAGGACTTTAACGTGGCCTTTGCCAAATACTGGAAAGCCAAGACCGGCGAAACAGTGACCGTGAAGCAGTCGCATGGTGGCTCCGGCAAACAGGCGCGCTCGGTGATCGATGGCCTGGAGGCCGACGTGGTGACGCTGGCGTTATCCAACGATATCGACGAGCTGCATAAAAACGGCGGCCTGGTACCGGCCAACTGGCAAAGCCGCCTGCCCCACAACAGCACACCGTATAGCTCCACCATCGTGCTGCTGGTACGCAAGGGCAACCCCAAGAGCATCAAGGACTGGAACGATCTGGCACGCCCGGGGGTAGAAGTGATCGCGCCAAACCCGAAAACCGGTGGCGGTGCACGCTGGAACTACCTGGCAGCCTGGGGCTATGCGCTGAAACAGCCCGGCGGCAATGACGCCAGCGCCCGCGAGCTGGTGAAAAAAATCTATCAGAACGTGAAGGTACTGGACTCCGGTGCCCGCGGCTCGCTGGTGAGCTTCTCGCAACGCAATATCGGCGACGTACTGATCTCGTGGGAAAACGAAGCCTATCTGGCCACCAAGGAGCTGGGCCCGGACAAGTTCGACATTGTGGTACCGTCGATCTCCATTCTGGCCGAACCGCCGGTGAGCATCGTGGACAAGGTGGTAGACAAGCGTGGCACCCGCAAAGTGGCCGAAGCCTACCTGCAGTATCTGTACAGCCCGGAAGGCCAGGAGCTGGCGGCGGCCAACTACTACCGCCCGCGCGACCCGAAAGTGGCTGCCAAATACGCCGGTAAATTTGCCAAGGTAAAACTGTTTACCATCGACCAGGTATTCGGCGGCTGGGCCAAGGCACAAAAAGTGCATTTTGACGACGGCGCCATTTTTGACCAGATCATTACCCGCTAAACCGCGCTGCGGCTGCTAATAAGTGGCCGCACAGCAATAAACCCCGGCATGCCGGGGTTTATTATTTGGCAGGCTGATTAAACAGCCGGCTGTGACAGGGTGATCTCAGGTAAAGAGGCTTCCTCTGGTAACGATGCCACATCCAGCGCCAATTGCTGGCTCACCCATTGCCCGGCATAAAAGCGGGCACCCATCTGGTGGGCGATGGCCAGCATATTGCCACAGACAATTTCTTCCACCCCCAGCACATAACCCTGCTCCACCAGCTGTGGCATCAGCTGTAGCAGCTGCTCGCGCACCTGCGGGTACATGATGGCGCGGCGGATAAAGCGCGGTGCCAGGCAGACAAAATCCGGCTCCAGCAGCCATAGCCGGTGCAGGTCGTGCGGGCTTTCGCCAAAGCCGCCCAGCCCTACCTGATGAGCGTGCTCGCGGTAGCGTTGCATCAGGGCGCGGCCAACGTCAGTGGTATCGGGGTCGATAAACAGCAAAAACAGCACCTGGCTACTGGCTAGCCCCAGGCCCTGTAACAGCTGGGTCGTGAAATCCACGATACGGTCGCTGAAAGCGTGGCAAATGCGCGGGTCGAGGTCGATACGCAGCGGCAGCGCACGGCCGTTGCGGCCCAGGTGGTTAAGCAAATGCAGGATGCGGATCAGCTTCAGCAGTGCTACCGCCTTGGTTTCGGCGTAATTCATGGCAAACAGCCAGTCTGCCGGCAGCGTCTGCCCAAACTGGCCGTGGATACGCAAACGCGCTGCCATATAAACCGTCTGGTAGCCCTCGGCATCGGCTTGTACCACGGGGAAGAACTCGCTGCTGAGCCACCAGCCATCAAAAGCGGCAAACACCTCTTTATCGTTCCAGCCTAGCCGGTAGCTGCCTGGCAGGTCTGCCAGCAAGCCCTGACAATACTGTAGTAACGCAGGGGCGAAACCCGCTGGCGTTGTCTTGCTCTTTTTAAAGCGTTTCATTCCAAGGATTCAATAAGAGCGCAATGCCATTAATGTAGGCGCTTTTATTCAGCAACTATATAAGCAATTCAGATAAGCTCTGTCGCAATCCGCAAATACACGACCAAACCCTGACAAAACAAGCAGCTGCGACTTATTCAATTTAATGAATAGCTTTATAAAAATGCTGCGATATATATTGCGGCATTACTTATTTCCACCATGTGTCACTTTTACTTCTAATAGGGGCAACACACCGACACACACAAGGATTGAACCATGACCCGCCCCAGCCTCACCGCCCTGTTTGTTTCCCTGGCTTTCGCCTCCGGCATCGCCCTGGCCGAAGACGTCACCATTGCCTACCAGACCGGCATCGACCCGTCCAAGGTGCCGCAAGCCAATGGCGAGTACGAGAAAGCCACCGGCGCCAAGATCAACTGGCGCAAGTTTGAAAGCGGTGCCGAAGTGGTGGCGGCGGTAGCCTCCGGCGACGTACCGATCGGCAATATCGGCAGCAGCCCGCTGGCCGCTGCAGCCAGCCGTGGCCTGCCTATCCAGACCTTCCTGATCACCGGCGTCATCGGCGAATCCGAAGCGCTGGTAGTGCGTAACGGCAGCAACATCAGCAAGCCGGCCGACCTGGTCGGCAAAAAAGTAGCCGTACCGTACGTATCCACCACCCATTACAGCCTGCTGGCCGCGCTGAAACACTGGAAAGTAGACGCCAGCAAGGTAAACATCCTCAACCTGCGCCCTAGCGAGATTGCTGCCGCCTGGCAGCGTGGCGATATCGACGCCGCCTACGTGTGGGACCCGGCGCTGGGCAAGGTCAAAGCCAGCGGCAAGGTGCTGACCAGCTCGGCAGAAGTCAGCAAATGGGGCGCCCCCACCTATGACCTGTGGATCGTGCGCAAAGACTTTGCCGAGAAAAACCCGGCCTTCCTGAAACAGTTTGCCAAGGTTACCGGCGCCGTATTCGACCGTTACAACAAAGACCCGAAAGCGTTCGCCAATGATGCGGCCAACGTAGAAAAGATCGCCCGCCTCACCGGCAGCAAGCCGGAAGAAGTAGCAGCCCTGCTGCCGGGCAACAAGTACCCGTCGCTGAAAGAGCAAAGCGCACTGCTGCAAAAGCCGTTCGTGAAAGCCGTCACCGATACCGCTGCCTTCCTGAAGTCGCAAGGCAAGGTGGACAGCCTGCAGCCGGACTACAGCCCATTTGTTACCAACCAGTTCGTCAACGCAGCGCAAAAGTAAGCGGGGAGCCAGCATGAGCCTGCTACAAGCACACAATCTGGGGGTGACCTACCCCGGCCAGGCCAGCCCGGCGCTGCAGCACGTATCGCTGCAGCTGGGCGAAGGCGACCTGGTGGTGGCGCTGGGGCCGTCCGGCTGCGGCAAGTCCACACTACTGGGCGTGCTGGCAGGCTTCATCGCCCCCAGCGAAGGCAGCGTCAGCTTTGACGGCCAGCCGGTGGTGGCGCCAGGGGTAGAGCGCGCCGTGGTGTTCCAGCACGATGCGCTACTGCCATGGCTGAACGTGGCCGACAACGTGGCCTTCGGCCTGAAGCTGCAAGGCGTGGACAAGGCCCGGCGCGAGCGCGTGGTAGCCGACACGCTGCAGCTGGTGGGCCTGGCCGACGTTGGCCGCAAGTACACCTGGCAGCTGTCTGGCGGCATGCGCCAGCGCGTGGGCATTGCCCGCGCCATCGCCAGCCAGAGCAAGATCTTGCTGATGGACGAACCGTTCGGCGCGCTGGATGCCTTTACCCGCGAACAGATGCAGCAACTGCTGCTGTCGGTGTGGCAACACGCCGGGCGCGGCATCTTCCTGATTACCCACGACATCGAAGAAGCGCTGTTTCTGGCCACCGAGCTGGTGCTGATGTCGCCCGGCCCCGGCCGCATTGTGCAGCGGCTGCGCCCCGGCTTTAGCCAGCGCTACCGCGACGGCGAGGACGTGCGCACCATCAAGTCCGACCCGGCCTTCATCGCCCTGCGCGAGCAACTGCTGCGCAGCCTGTTTGCCCAACGCCAAGCGGAGGCCGCCTGATGTCTGCTAACGAACACACCCTGATACGCATCCCTGACACCCTGCCCACCAGCCAACGTAGCCGCCGCCCGCTCTCCCCCACGCAATGGAGCCTGATCAGCATCGGCAGCATTACCCTGCTGTGGTGGGCGATTACCGCCAGCGGCCTGGTGCCGGCGCTGTTCCTGCCGCCCCCCGGCGATGTGTTGGCCAAATTCGGCACCCTGGTCGGCAGCGGTTATATGGACGCCACGCTGCAACAACACCTGTGGGCCAGCCTGCAACGCATCGTGCTAGCGCTGTTGGCCGCGGTGGCTGTTGGCATTCCGGTGGGCATTGCCATTGGCACCTTCCCGCGCGTACGCCACCTGCTGGACCCGCTGATCGAGTTCTACCGGCCGCTGCCGCCGCTGGCCTACCTGCCGCTGATCGTGATCTGGTTCGGCATTGGCGAGCTGTCGAAGGTGTTGCTGATTTTCCTGGCCATTCTGGCGCCGGTGCTGATCGCCACTGCCCACGGTGTGGGCAGCGTCAGCACCGTGCGCCAGCAGGCGGCGCTGTCGCTGGGTGCCAGCCGCGGCCAACTGCTGCGCTACGTGATCCTGCCTGGCGCCCTGCCCGACATCCTCACCGGCATCCGCATCGGCCTGGGCGCCGGCTGGAGCACGCTGGTGGCCGCCGAGCTCATCGCCGCCACGCAGGGCCTGGGTTTCATGATCCAGTCCGCCGCGCAGTTTCTGGTCACCGACGTGGTGGTGCTGGGCATCATCGTCATCGCCCTGGTGGCCTTTGCGCTGGAGCTGGGCCTGCGCCGCCTGCAGCGCCGCCTCACCCCCTGGCACGGCCAGACCCATTAAGGAGTAGTCATGAGCTTGCGCTTTACCCGCCTCAGCCCGGCGCTGGGGGCCATTGTGGAAGGTTTTGACCTTGCCACCCCGCTAAACGATGAACTGCGCCAGCGCATCAGCGATGCCCTGCTGGCACACCAGGTGCTGTTCTTCCGTGGCCAGGACGTGAGCCCGCAGCAGCAGCGCGATTTTGCCGCCTGGTTTGGCGACCTGCACATTCACCCGCTGTACCCGAAGATAGACGACACACCGCAGATCATGGTGCTGGACACCGCGCTGAACGACCTGCGCGACAACGCCATCTGGCACACTGACGTGACCTTCATCGACACCCCGCCGCTGGGCTCGGTACTTGTGGCGCGCAAGCTGCCCGAGTACGGCGGCGATACGCTGTGGGCCAGCGGCACCGCCGCCTGGCGCGGGCTGTCGCCCTACTTCCAGCAGCTGCTGGACGGCCTCACCGCCACGCACGACTTCACCAAATCGTTCCCGCTGTCGCGTTTCGGCAATACGCCGGAGGCGCTGGCCAACTACGAGGCAACCCGCCGCAAGACACCGCCGGTGGTGCACCCGGTGATCCGTACCCACCCGGTAACCGGCGAAAAAGCGCTGTTTGTCAGCGACGGTTTCACCACCCACATCAACGAGCTGGAACCAGCCGAAAGCCAGGCGGTACTGCAGTTCCTGTTTGCCCACTTTGCCAAGCCGGAATACAGCGTGCGCTGGCGCTGGCAGCCGGGCGACGTGGCATTCTGGGACAACCGCGTCACCCAGCATTACGCGGTGGACGACTACCGCCCGGCGCACCGCATCATGCACCGCGCCACCATTCTGGGCGACAAGCCGTTCTAACGTTAAGCGGCTCTAGTTGGCCGCCGCGGCGTCGTCACCACGCTGCTGGCTGCCCCAGATCAGCTTGTCGGTATCAAAACCCAGCCCCCGCGCCTGCACTAGCAGGCGCGTTTTCACGTCGTCCGGCAGCTGGCGGTCGCGGGCCAGCAGCCACAAATAGCTGCGGTCGTTGCCGGCCACCATCGCCCAGCGGTAGGCCGGGTCCAGCGCCACCACGTGGTAGCCGCCGTAAAACGGGCCGAAAAATGACACCTTCAGCGAGGCGGTGGCCGGGTCAGTATTGAAATACGCCCGCCCCAGCGCCTGCTGCCAGCGGCCACTGGCAGTATCAAAGCCACGGTTAAGCACCGCCACGCTGCCGTCGGCCTGCGGCGTGTAAGTGGCGCGCACGTCGCTCATATCGCGCTCGAAGCGGTGGTCCAGCCGTGCAATCTCGTACCACTGCCCGCTGTAGCGCTGCAGCTCAAAACCGCTTACCGGCTGGATGCCGGGCGGGGGCAAGGTGCTGCACGCAGTCAGCGTCCAGGCCAGGCTGGCCAGCAGCAAAAAGTAGCGACGTCGGATTGGCATGATGGAAGGCTCCGGTTGACTAAGGTTGGCCGCACCCGGCAAGCCCGAGTGCAAGCGCCTTGCAGCATGAGGGCAGCGCCGCCAAAGCTCAATAGCTCACCAGCCCACGGCTACGCCCCTTGGCAAAAGTGTACCTAGCGATGACAGGAAGGCTCGCCGGCAAAACATGGCACATTCATCAGCACCGCCGGGCACGCACCCGCACACCCAGCCACTGACACTATCCGTCACAGCCTGCCGCCAGGAAACAGCGCAAGAATCGGGCTGCCACAAGCCTGCGCCACCCTTACAGTGCCCCTGTCACTCACACAGGAGCACCCCATGACACTGCTACAAGACAAGGTTGCCATCGTCACCGGCGCCTCGGCCGGCATCGGCGCCACCACCGCCCGCTTATTGGTTGCACACGGCGCAGCCGTAGTACTGAATGCCCGGCAAGCGGGCCCACTGCAAACACTGGCAGCCGAACTGATTGCCACCGGCGGCCGCGTCTGCGTGGTAGCGGGTGACGTTACCCGCGCCGACACCCACCAGCGCTGCGTGGACGCCGCATTGCAACACTTCGGCGGCCTGGATATCGCCATCAACAACGCCGGCAGCACCGGCGCCATACGGCCGCTGGCCGAGCTGCAAGCCGACGAATGGGACGCCACGCTGCAAAGCAACCTCGGCGCAGCGTTTCTGGCAGCACGGGCGCAGATCCCGGCCATGCTGCTACGCGGCGGTGGCGCCATGGTATTTACCAGCAGCTTTGTCGGCAGCAGTGTGGGCTTGCCGGGCATGGCGGCCTACGGCGCGGCCAAGGCCGGCTTGATGGGGCTGGTGAAAGGCATTACCGCCGATTACGCGGCACAGGGTATACGCGCCAACGCGGTACTGCCTGGCGGCACGCTGACCGCTATGGCTGGCGACGAGGCGCAACAGGCGTGGGCTGCCGGCCTGCACGCCATGAAGCGCTTGGCGCAGCCGGCAGAAATCGCGGCCGCCATCGTCTTCCTGGCCAGCCCGATGGCCAGCTTTGTGGCTGGCTCGGCCCTGTACGCCGATGGCGGTAATGCCGCCGTAAAGTAAACGGGTAGTCAGACTTTTCCGTGTGGTACGGCTTGTCCGTAAAAGGTAAAGCGGGGCCGGATCGTTTGCATCCCGCCCCCAACCTGGCATTTTACTCAGCCACCTAGCGCGCCTGCGCCAGCGCGCCCTGCAGCGCCTTCAGTACCTCGCCACCACCGTTGGCCGCAAAGCGGTCGAACGCCGGCTTGGCCTTGTCGCGCATGCGCTTGAGCTCGGCGTCGCTCACCTTGTTGATCTGCATGCCCTGCTGCGTCAGGAAGCTGACGCTACGCATGGCCTCGGCGCGGGTATCCTTGCGCTCGAAGGCGCGCGATACCACGGCAGCGTCCTGCAGGATCTTCTGCTCGTCACGCGACAGGCCGTCCCACCATTTCTTGCTGACCGTCACCACCCACGGGCTGTAGACGTGCTTGGTAATGGACAGGTACTTCTGCACCTCGTAGAACTTGCTGGACTGGATGGTGTTCACCGGGTTTTCCTGGCCGTCCACCGCCCGCGTTTCCAGCGCGGTAAACAGCTCGGCAAAGGCCAGCGGCACCGCGTTGGCGCCAAAGCTGTTGAACATGTCGATGTATACCGGGTTTTGCATCACACGCAGCTTGATACCCTGGAAATCCTCGAAGCGGGTAATCGGGCGCTTGGTGTTGGTCACGTTGCGAAAGCCGTTTTCCCAGTACACCAACCCCACCATGCCCTTGGCCGGCAGGCGCGTCAGCAGCGACTGGCCGAAGGCACCGTCCAGCACCTTGTCCGCCTCCTGCTCGTTGGTAAACAGGAACGGCAAGTCGTACACGCCAAAGTCCTTCTCCACGCCCACCAGCGTGGCGGTGGAGCCCACCATCATCTCTTGCGCGCCGCCGATCAGTGCGTTCTGCATCTGCACGTCGTTGCCCAGCGTGGCCGAGGCAAAGCCTTTTACTTTCAGCTTACCGCCGGAGCGCTTGGCCACTTCGTCGGCAAATACCTTCACCGCGCGGCCCTGGTTGCTGTCTTCGGCCAGGCCGTAGCCAAAGCGGATCAGGCGCGGCTTGATGTCGGCCGCCTGCGCCAGCGGCGCGGCCAGGAAACCGGCGGCCAACAGGCCGGCCAGCAGGGGTTTGAACAGCAGGGTTGTCATGGGTCTCTCCTTGATTTGTGTTGTCACGACAGCAGCGTTGGCCCGCAGGCTAACGGAAAAACTTGGCCGGCACGGTGACCAGCTCGGGCACCGCCACCAACAGGGCCAGCAGCGCCAGATACACGCCCAGGAAGGGCAGCACGCCGCGGGTGGCGGATTCCAGCGAAATGCGGGCAATGCCGCACACCACGTTCAGCACCGTGCATACCGGCGGGGTAATCAGGCCGATGGAGCCCACCAGGATGAACATCACGCCGAAGTAAGTCGGGTCGATGCCGGCTTGCAGCACCAGCGGCATCATCACCGGGCCCAGTACCAGGATGGTGGGGGTCAGGTCCATCACGATGCCCACCAGCAACAGCAGCAGCATCATGGCGGCCATCAGCATGCGCGGTTGTTCCATCAGCGGGCCCAGCATCTGGCCGATCTGCGCCGGCAAGTCGGCCAGCGTGATCATGTACGACGACACCATGGCTGCCGCGCACAGGAACATCACGGTGGCGGTGGTACGGGCAGCGTGCACGAATACCGGCTGCAGTGCCGGCAGCTTCAGCTCGCGGTACACCAGCAGGCTCACCAGCAGCGAATACACCGCCGCCACTACGGCGGCCTCGGTCGGCGTGAACACGCCGAATTTCAGGCCACCAATAATGATCACCGGCAGCATCAGCGCCCAGATACCATCCAGCAGCGCGTGGCGGCGCTGTGCCCAGCTCTGGCGCGGCTGCGGCTTCACCTGCATGCCGCGCGATACCCACAGCCAGGTAAGAACCAGCCCCACGCCCATCAGCAGGCCGGGCACGATGCCGGCCAAAAACAGCGCGGTAATCGAGGTATTGGTGGTGACGCCGAAAATGATGAACGGCATGCTGGGCGGGATGATGGGCGCGATGATGCCGCCAGAGGCAATCAGGCCGGAGGCGCGGCCAACCGGGTAGCCGTTGTCGCGCATCATCGGAATCAGCAAGGTGGCCAGCGCGGCGGTGTCGGCGATGGCGGAGCCGGACAGGCTGGCCAGCAGTACCGAGGCGGCAATCGCCACAAAGCCCAGCCCGCCCTGGATATGGCCGACAAAGGCCACCGCCAGGTTGATGATGCGGCGCGAAATGCCGCCGGCGTTCATCAGCTCGCCGGCCAATATAAAGAACGGCACCGCCATCAGCGGAAAGCTGTCGGCCCCGGACAACAGGTTCTGCGCAATCAGCTGCGCGTCGAAAAAATCCAGGTGAAACATCAGCGCTACCCCGGTCAGGATCAGCGCAAAAGCCACCGGCATGCCCAGGGCCATGCCGGCAAACAGTACAGACAAGAAGATTGCGATGGTCATCGGGTGTCCTTTACAGATCCTGGCCGCCGGTGGCGTCGGGGTTGCCCGGAATGTGCGCCTGCGGGTGGCCCAGCAGGATGCGCAGCAGGTTCAGGCCCAAGAGCAGCAGCATGGCGATAGCGCACAGCAGGCCGGCGCCGGAAAACAGCGCCATCGGAAAGCCCAGCACCGTGGAATAGGTTTGCAGGCCGATCAGCGTCTGCTGCCAGCTGCCTTGCAGAAACAGCACCAGCACGTACAGCATCAGGCCATGGCTGAGCAGCGCACACAGGCGGCGCCAGCGCGGGGCCAGCCTGGCCTGCACCATTTCCACCCCCAGGTGTGCGTGCTGGCGGGTAGCCAGGATGGCGCCCAGAAACACCAGCCACACGAACATCAGCCGCGACACCTCTTCGGCCGAAGCGATGCCCGAGTCAAACACATAGCGCAGCACCACATTGCCGAACACCAACAGCACCATGACCGCCAGCGCCAGCGCCAGCAGCCATTCGATTACCCGCTCGCAGCGGGACAGCAGCTTATGCATGGGAACTCCTTGTCTGTGTCGTAAGGCGGGCGACCACGCCGGCCACCAGCTCGGCCACCAGCTCGGCCACCGGCAGACGGATATCGGCTTCGATAGCGCCCTCCTGCGGCTGCGGTGGTTCCAGGTCGGCCAGCTGGCTATCGATCAGTGCCAGCGGCATGAAATGGCCCTGGCGGGCACGCATACGCGCCTCGATCAGCGCGCGATCGCCCTTCAGGTACACAAAGGCCAGGCCGGGGCAGCCCTCGCGCAGCAGGTCGCGGTAGCGGCGCTTCAGCGCCGAACAGGACAACACCACCCCTTCTCCGGCGGCGGCCGCCTGCAGCAACTGGCTGCGCAGCGCCTGCAGCCATTGATGGCGATCGTCATCGGTCAGCGGAATGCCTGCTTCCATCCGCGCCACATTGGCAGGCGGGTGAAAATCATCGCCCTCTATAAAGCGTGCGCCCAGCGCGGTGGCCAGCCTGCGGCCAACCTCGCTCTTGCCGCTGCCGCATACGCCCATCACTACCAGCATCGTTTGCCTTGTCATGTTAGCGTTAACATTTGGGAGTCAAAAAAATGCCACCGCAGTGGCCCTGCCGCACGTCAGCGGGGAGCTGGCGTTTGGCCGGATGCAAAGTTAGCGCTAACATAAACCCCTGTAAAGCAGATTTGATCGTGCAGCGCAGCAAACTCTGCGCTCCCGACATCCACCACCTCCCGCTAGAATGAGCGCCATGACAGACCGCAAACCCCGTGCCGGCCAAAGCCGTGTCACCCTGAACGATGTTGCCGCCCATGTCGGCGTCAGCGCCATCACCATCTCCCGCGCGCTCAACAAGCCGGCCCTGGTTACCGACAGCCTGCGCCAGCGTATCGACGACGCCGTGCGCCAGCTGGGCTACGTGCCCAACCGCGCGGCCCGCTCGCTGGCTTCGGCACGGTCTCACAGCGTGGTAGTCCTGGTGCCGTCGCTGTCCAACGCCGTGTTCGTTGACACACTCGCCGCCATACACGACACGCTTTACCCCTGCGGCTACCAGATGCTTATCGGCGACACGCGCTACGCGCCGCAAGACGAAGAAAAGCTGCTGCGCACTTATCTGGAATACAACCCCGACGGCATCCTGCTCACCGGTTTCGATCAAAACGACGCCGCCAGCACCCTGTTGCGCAGTGCCAACATCCCTACCGTACACATGATGGAGCTGGATGACAGCGGCCGTTACTGCGTAGGGTTTTCGCAATTCGACAGCGGCTACGCACTAACCCGCCTGCTACTGGACAAAGGCTACCGCCGTATTGGCTTCCTGGCTGCACAGCTAGACCCGCGTACCATCAAGCGTGGCGAAGGCTATCGTGCTGCGCTGCGCGAAGCCGGGCTGTACCAGCCACACCGCGAAATTGCCGAAGCGCAACCGTCGTCGGTGGGCCAGGGCGCGCGGCTACTGGACGAGCTGCTGCGCCAAGCACCGGACTGCGACGCCATCTTCTGCAATAACGACGACCTGGCGCTAGGGGTGATGTTCGAGTGCCAGCGCCGCCACATCGCCGTACCGCAACAGCTGGCCATCGCCGGCTTCAACAACCTGGACATGTCAGCATGGACCAACCCGGCGCTGACCACAGTAGCCACCCCGCGCTATGCGATTGGTGCTGCTGCGGCCAACATGCTGCTGACACTGATGGCAGGTGAACAGCCCGCGCAAGCGCTACAAGATCTTGGCTTCAAATTACTTGTCAGAGGCAGTACCTAGCCCCCTCAACGTAGCAATGACCGCCCCCGGTCATTTGCGTACCGTGGTGTAACCGGCGGCAGTGATGGCATCAGATACAAGCGGCAGGTGAACGCTTTGTGTACAGGCAAATACAAGATGGCCGCCCCAGGGTGGCCATACGCAGCGGGTGGATTTTTGCTCGGGGGGTGAAAAACCGTCAGCCCTAGCAGGCAGATTGGGCCAAGGCCAGTTGACGGGCAAGATGGTATCTACCGTGCTTTTCTTGCCATTGATGTGACGCCACTAACACCAAACTTGACTACCAGCCGGTGACGGCAGCATGCAGCTTGTGTCCAAATGGTCAAAAGTGCTTTGCCAAAAACGTGCTGCGGGCACGGCTTAGGCACAGAAATGGGCACAGAAGCCGGTCTGTGCCTAAAACGGAGCAGAGAAAACGCAAAACCCCTGATTCAATTTTTCAATTGAATCAGGGGTTTGTGTTTGGTTGCGGGAGCAGGATTTGAACCTACGACCTTCGGGTTATGAGCCCGACGAGCTACCAGACTGCTCCATCCCGCGACAGAGAGGAGCAACTATATCTTTACTGCACTTCCGCGTCAAGCTTTTTACAAAAATAACTTATGCTGCCGTCTGTACGTAGGCGTTGGCCGGGTACATAACGCTCTCCACACCCGCGGGTGTGCGCATGGTCACTTCGTAACGGCGGCCTACTGCACGCACGTCCATCACCTCGAAACGCAGCTCTTCACCTTTATCGGTGATTTCCAGGATGCTATGGCCTGGCTCCAGTTGGTTAATACGCATTGTCTATTTCCTTTTCAGTTTTCATTCTTGTTATGAACTATTGGTAAAACAGCTTGAAGCTACAGGACACCATACACAGTGTCAAAGACATTGACCATACGTAGGACTACGTGGTTCCCGCGTAGTGTCAAACAGCTTAGCAGCGGCAAATGAACGCCGGATGACAGGCAAAAAAAACGCCCCGCAATGCGGGGCGCTGTGGCGTAGCAGACAATAACGCTTAGCCTACGCGCATGCCTGGCTGTGCGCCGTCGTCGGTATCCAGCAGGAACAGGCCGCTGCTGTCGTCAGTGCCGGAGGCGCAGACGATCATGCCTTGCGATACGCCAAAGCGCATCTTGCGTTCGGCCAGGTTGGCCACCACGATCACTTTGCGGCCAACCAGCTTGTCCGGCTCCTGGTAGGCGGAACGGATGCCGGAGAAGATGTTGCGCTGTTCAAAGCCCAGGTCGACGGTGAACTGCAGCAGCTTGTCGGAGCCTTCCACAAAGTTGCAGGCCAGTACCTTACCCACGCGCAGGTCCAGCTTGGCAAAGTCGTCGATCTTGATGGTGTCGGCCAGCGGCTCGTAGTTGGCCGCAGCGGCCGGTGCTTGTGCTTCCATGGTCTGTTTGTTCGCTTCGATGAGTTTGTCCACCAGCACCGGGTCGACGCGTTGCATCAGGTGCTGGTATGGCTTGATGGTGTGGCCCAGCAGCAGCTGCCCGGCGTCAGCCCACTGCAGCGGTGCTACGTCGAGGAAGGCCTCTACGTCTTGCGCCACTTTCGGCAGTACCGGCTTCAGGTAGATGGTGAGCAGGCGGAAGGCGTTGATCAGCACGGTGCACACTTCGTGCAGGCGCGCTTCCTGGCCTTCCTGCTTGGCCAGCTCCCACGGTTTGTTGGCGTCCACGTAGGCGTTTACCACGTCGGCAATGCCCATGATCTCGCGCAGTGCCTTGGCGTACTCGCGTGCTTCGAAAGCTGCGGCGACGTTACCAGCTTCGTGGGCGATATTGCCCAGCAGGCGAGTTTCGTCTTCTACGCTATCGGCCAGCTTGCCGCCAAAGCGCTTGGTGATGAAACCGGCGGCACGGCTGGCGATGTTGACGTACTTGCCGACCACGTCGGAATTGACGCGGGCCACGAAGTCACCCAGGTTCAGGTCGATGTCTTCGATACGGCTGTTGAGCTTGCCGGCGATGTAATAGCGCATCCATTCCGGGTTCAGGCCGCATTCCAGGTAGCTCTTGGCGGTGATGAAGGTGCCGCGCGACTTGGACATTTTCTGGCCGTCCACGGTGAGGAAACCGTGGGCGAACACGCCGGTGGGCACACGCATGCCGGAGAACTTCAGCGTGGCTGGCCAGAACAGCGCGTGGAAGTACAGGATGTCCTTGCCGATGAAGTGGTACATCTCGGTGTCGGTATCCGGCTTGAACCAGGCGTCGAAGTCCAGGTTCAGCTGTGCGCACAGCTTCTTGAAGCTGGCCATGTAGCCGATCGGCGCATCCAGCCATACATAGAAGTACTTGCCCGGCGCATCGGGAATCTCGAAGCCGAAGTACGGTGCGTCACGGCTGATGTCCCAGTCCTGCAGGCCGCCGCCGATCCACTCGTTCATCTTGTTCAGCGATTCCGGCTGCAGGTGCGGCTGTGCCACGCCGTCGGCGCGAGTGGTGTTGCCGCTGGTCCAGTCGCGCAGGAAGTCGGCGCACTCGCCCAGGCGGAAGAAGTAGTGCTCGGAGGTTTTCAGCACCGGTGTGGCGCCGGACACCGCCGAGTACGGGTTCTTCAGCTCGGTGGGGTTGTAGGTGGCACCGCACACTTCACAGTTGTCGCCGTACTGGTCTTTGGCGCTGCATTTCGGGCATTCGCCCTTCACGAAGCGGTCCGGCAGGAACATCTGCTTTTCCGGGTCGAACAGCTGCTCGATGGTGCGCGAGGTGATCTTGTTGTCAGCACGCAGCGCGCGGTACATCTGCTGCGCCAGTTCCTTGTTTTCCGGGCTGTTGGTGCTGTAGTAGCTATCGTGGCCGATCAGGAAACCCTGCGAGTCGGCTACGTGCAGCGCTTCTACCTCGGCGATCAGCTGCTCGGGGGTGATGCCGCGCTTCTCGGCTGCCAGCATGATGGGCGCGCCGTGGGTGTCGTCGGCGCACACGTAGTAGCACTCGTGGCCGCGCATCTTCTGGAAACGCACCCAGATATCGGTTTGGATCTGTTCGAGCATGTGGCCAAGGTGCAGCCCCGCGTTGGCGTAAGGCAGTGCACTGGTCACCAGAATCTTGCGTGTGGTCATGGAGAAGCGTCCGGTGAAAGGTATTCGGTAAACCGTCGATTATAACGACAAAGGTTGGCCGCGACAGTCATCGCGGCCAACCTTGTGAAATTACGCCGCCGCAGCAACGCTAGCAGCGGGCTCAGCCAGGCGCTAGCCGCTGGCAGCCAGCACCAGCGGGCGCGCCGGTCAGGCCGATTGTGGCAGCAGGTCCGGGTCGTCGCGCTCGGCCATGGCCACCGCCACTTGCGGGCGCGCCAGCCACACGAAAGCCAGCGCGGTCAGCACCGACAGCAGGGCAAAGCCGGTGATGCCGCCGGCGATATACGCCCAGCGGAAGAGCTCGATGCCGATACCGTAGCCTGCCATGCACAGCATGCTCATGCCAGCGGACACCACACCCTTGGGCAGCTGGCTGCTCATCAGCGCAAAGCGGTACAGCACGCCAAAGGACAAGCCCTCGCCTACCGCCATCAGGCTCATGCCCAGCACCAGGAAGATGTGCTGGTAATGGCCGTACAGTACGCCCGCCAGCATCAGCACCAGGCCGCCCACTACCGGCCACATGCCCAGCAGCACCGAGCGGCCCAGCGGCCAGGCTTCGGCACGGGCGGCCAGCAGCAGGTTACCGGCGATCAGGCCACCGAATACCGGCAGCTGCCACAGGCCGTACTCCAGCGTGCTAATGCCCAGGTCTTCCACCAGCAGCACCGGCGACAATGCGATCCAGCCCATCAGCGGCAGCGCCAGCATGGGGATGCACAGTACCGACAGCACAAAGCGGCGGTCACGCAGCAGCTGCAGGTAGTCGCCGCCCATACGCGACAGCGGGCGCGGGTTGGCCGCAGGCTGTACGGTTTCCGGCATTTTCCACCACAGGCCCAGCAGCGCCAGCAGCGCGCAGGCTGCAATAAACAGGAAGCAGCTACGCCACGGCGCCAGCTCGATCAGCGCGGCACCGGCCAGCGGGCCCACCATGGGGGCAATCAGCGCCACGTTCGCCATCAGCGCGGTAACGCGCACGGCGGTTTTCTCGGCGTAGGCTTCCTGCACCGCGGCATAGCCCACGGCATTGATGAAGCACAAGCCCATGCCCTGCAGTACGCGCAGCGCCATATAGGTTTCGATACTGCTGACCAGATAGGTGGCCAGGCAGCTCACGATAAAGCACACCACGCCGCCGAGCAGCACCGGGCGGCGGCCGTAGCGGTCGGACAGCGGGCCGGTGAGCCACGATAGCGCCGCACCGCCCAGCAAGAAGAAGGTCATCGACAGCGGTACCCAGCCGGCGTCCACACCGAACTCGCGGGTAACTTGCAGCATGGCCGGCTGCGCCATGTCGTTGGCGATATAAACAGCAAACTCGAACAACACCAGGGCTAGCGGGAACAACAAGGTAGCAACAGACAGGTGGGCAATTTTATTATTGGCAGACAAAAGAACACCTCAAAAGCCATGACGCGGCAGCAAAGCACCGCGTCACGTTGACAAAAAGGCCGGGGATTCTACGCGAAATCAGCCACTTAGGCCAGCGCTTATTGCCAACGCACCGCCAACGCAGGCGACAGGCGGCGCTTTGGGCTATCATTTGCGGCATTCCCCGCGCCCCCGGCGCCTGTCGGCGGGCGCAAAACCTGATTAAAATAGTCGGGTAATCCCGACTTGGCGCACGAATATGTTCTCCCGACTAGGCAAACTGTTTGGCAGCCCTGCCAACACCGACACCACACGGACACCCGACATGGCTCACAGCGACGCAGATATTCTGGCAGCCCTTGCCAACCTGATCGACCCGGATACCGGCAAGCCTTACCGCAAGGGCCTGGCCATCGCCTGCAACGACAGCAGCCGCCTGGCGCTGAGCGTCAAGCTGCCCTACCCGGCCAAAAGCCGCTTTGCCGAGATCGGCGCCCTGTTCAGCGAAGCCTTGGCCCCGTTTGCCGACGGCCGCCCGGTAGAGGTTGATGTAAGCAGCCAGATCACCAGCCATGCCGCCCAGCGCGGCGTGCCGCTGCTGCCCGGTGTAAAGAACGTGATTGCGGTGTCGTCCGGCAAGGGTGGCGTGGGTAAATCCACCACTGCGGCCAACCTGGCGCTGGCGCTGGCGGCCGAAGGCGCGCGCGTCGGCATTCTGGACGCCGACATCTACGGCCCGTCGCAGCCGCTGATGATGGGCCTGCAAGGGCAGAAGCCCGAAGTAGTAGAAGGCAAACTCAAGCCGCTGGAAGCGCACGGCGTACAAACCATGTCCATCGGCTACCTGGTGGACGACGACCAGGCCATGGTATGGCGCGGCCCCATGGTGAGCCAGGCGCTGCAGCAGCTGCTCAACGACACCCTGTGGGACGAGCTGGACTATCTGGTGATCGACATGCCGCCGGGCACCGGTGACATCCAGCTGACACTGTCGCAAAAGGTACCGGTGACCGGCGCCATCGTGGTGACCACGCCGCAGGACATCGCGCTGATCGACGCCAAGAAGGGCCTGAAGATGTTCGAGAAGGTGGGCGTGCCCATCCTCGGCATCGTGGAAAACATGGCCATGCACGTGTGCAGCCAGTGCGGCCACGAAGAGCACATCTTCGGCCATGGCGGCGCCGACAAAATGAGCGCGCAGTACGGCGTGGACGTACTGGGCTCGCTGCCGCTGGACCTGTCCATCCGCCTGTCTACCGACGAGGGCAAGCCCACCGTGGTAGCCGAGCCGGACGGCAAGCTGGCTGCCCGCTACCAGCAAATTGCCCGCCGCGTGGCCGTCAAGGTAGGCGACAAGGCGCGTGATTTCTCCAGCAAGATGCCGAAGATCGTCATCCAGAACAGCTAGGGCACACGCATGATCGGCATGTTCGATTCCGGCCTGGGCGGCCTGTCGGTATGGCGCCAGCTGCGCCACGCCCTGCCACAACAGGATGTGGTGTACCTGGCCGACCAGGGCTACTGCCCCTACGGCGAGCGCAGCCAGGCAGAGCTGATAGCACGCGCCGAGGCCATTACCGCCTGGCTGCTGCAGCAAGGCGCGCAGCTGCTGCTGATCGCCTGCAATACCGCCACCAGCGCTGCCGCGCGCCACCTGCGCGAACGCTACCCGCAGCTGCCCATCGTCGGTATGGAGCCGGCCATCAAGCCCGCCGTACTGGCTAGCCAGAGCGGCCGTGTGGGCGTGCTGGCCACCCACGCCACCCTACAGGGCGACAAATTCCGCCAGCTGGTGGCGCAGTTTGCCGGTGACACGCTGGTGATTCCGCAAGCCGGCAAAGGCTTTGTCGAGCTGGTAGAAGCGGGCGAGCTGGACAGCGAACGCAGCCGTGCCGTGGTTGGCCGCGCGCTGGCCCCGCTGCTGGAGCACGGCGTGGACCACGTGGTGCTGGGCTGTACCCACTACCCGTTTCTGGCGCCGCTGATGCGCCAGCTGCTGCCGGCGCACATCGACCTCATCGACCCCACCGACGCAGTGATCCGCCAGACGCTACGCCTGATGCAGCAACACGGCCTGGCCGCCGCCAACGGCGCTGCGGCCAACTACCGTTTTGCCAGCACCGGCCAGCCCGGCAATATGGCCCACTTCCTGCAGCACACGCTGGGCACTACGGCACAGGTGGAATATATCGACTTGCCCGGCTAACACCGGCACCCCTCACCACAGCAGGCCCGGGCACACCCCGGGCCTGTTGCTTTTCAGCGCTGCTTACAACAGATGTCATGCAACTGAATTGACAGAAAAAAACTAAGGTTTTACCCCGCCCCGTCGATAAACAAACATGGGGCAGCACACAGCAACGCTAGTGAATGCAAGGCCCCTGGGCAAGGCAGGAGGAAAACATCATGGGTAATCTGAACTGGTATGCCGGCCTGCGCGAGCAAGCTGCTTATCAACAAGCCGCTGCCATGCTCAAAGCAATTGAAGAACATAAACAGGCTATAGCCCGGCTGGAAACCAGCCTGGCAACCCTGGGCGACATCGTGGATCTGGCACGTGTAGACCGCATGGCCGCCCAGCTACTGGTAGAAGAGCGCCTATCAATAAGCGACCACAAACAGAGCGGTTAAACCGCCTACCATAGTCTGATACCGCAAGGTGCCAACTATAACGGCCAGCCCTGGCAACAGGGTTGGCCGCTCTTCTTTGTGGCTGCCGGCTAGCGCAGCTGCGGGTAGCTTAGCCAGGCCAGATGCAACACATTAAAGCCCGTATGCAGCAACAGGGCGTAGCCCAGCCGCCCCGTGGCGGCATACAGCAGCGCGTACGCCGCCCCCGCCAATGTCGCCACCAGTGCCCACAGCAGGCCACCGGGCATATGCACTAGGCCAAACAATACCGCCGATAAAGCGCAGCGCTGCCATAACGGCCAGCGCGCTGCAGCCGCAAACACCCCCTGGCGAAACAGCGCCTCCTCCGGCAAGGACACCAGCAACAGGTTGGCCGCCAGCCACGGCAGCCACCAGGCCGGCCATTTGGGCTGCCACGCCAGCAAGCCGCTAGCCAGCGCCAGCCCCAGCGCGGCAAACAGGCAGGCAGCGCACGCCAGCAGCCAGTAGCCACGCTTTGTCACCGCGGGGATGGCAACGCCCGGCAGGCACAGCAGCAGCCACAAACCGGCCAGCCCCTTATCCCAGTGCCAGTACAGCGTGTAAGGCTTGCTGTTGTCAGCCAGCATCCCCTGCCACCAGCGTGGCGGGTAAAAACCGGGCAAGGCGTGCAATGCCAAGGCCAGTATCAACAACACCGCCAGCAGCCAGGGCCAGCGCGCCCGTGGCCAACGCCGGCACAGCCAGGCTGCCAAGCCCAGCAGCACGTAAGCCAAGCCAGCTAACGGCGCCAGCACGCCCGCCCACAGCGCCACGGCTGAAGCTGGCACGGCCACGCCCAGCGCCAGCCGGCGCTGCCCGGCCAGGGCCGCCAGCAAGGAGATCGCCAAAAGCGTAAAGGCAGCCAGCACAGGCCAATCAGATACGGTATAAGGCATGTCAGGGCAAAAAAGCAGTAAAGCGCGCCAGTGTAGCGCAAGACAAAAACATTGCGGCCAACCTTGGTGGGGTTGGCCGCAACGGTATTACAGCAAGGGCAGCGAGTTACGCCTGGCGCGCGGCGGCGTCCAGCGCCTGCACCACGTCGGCCAGGATGTCGTCCACGTGCTCGATGCCGATGGACAGGCGGATCAACTCCGGCTTCACGCCGGCACGCAGTTGCTCCTCCGGCGACAGCTGGCGGTGCGTGGTGGACGCCGGGTGGCACGCCAGGCTCTTGGCATCGCCGATGTTCACCAGACGGGTCACCAGCTGCAGCGCGTCGATGAAGCGGCCACCCGCCTCTACCCCGCCCTTGATGCCGAAGGACAGAATGCCGGACGCGCGGCCGCCCATGTACTTGTCCACCAGCGGGCGGCTGGGGTGGCCTTCCAGCGCGGCGTACTCTACCCATTCCACCGCCGGGTGCTGCTGCAGGTACTGCGCCACTTTCAGCGTGTTATCGCAGATACGGTCCAGGCGCAGCGCCAGAGTTTCGATACCCAGCAGGATCTGGTGTGCGTTGAACGGCGAGATGGCGGCGCCCATATTGCGCAGCGGCACCACGCGGGCACGGGCGATGTAGGCGGCGGCGCCCAGCGCCTCCACGTAGTTCACGCCGTGGTAGCTGACGTCCGGCGTGTTCAGGCGCACAAAGCGTTCCTTGTGCTCGCCCCACGGGAACTTGCCGCTATCCACGATGATGCCGCCGATACTGGTGCCGTGGCCGCCCAGGTATTTGGTGAGGCTGTGCACCACGATGTCGGCACCGTGCTCGAACGGGCGGCACAGGTAAGGCGACGGTACGGTGTTGTCCACGATCAGCGGCAGGCCGTGCTTGTGCGCCTCGTCAGCAAACGCGCCAAAGTCCACCACATTGCCCAGCGGGTTACCGATGGATTCGCAGAATACTGCCTTGGTGTTGGCGTCCACGTTGGCCGCAATGTCTTGCGGGCGCGCCGGGTCGATAAAGCGCACGGTAATGCCCAGCTGCGGGAAGGTGTGGGCAAACAGGTTGTAGGTGCCACCGTACAGCGTGCTGGTGGCGATAATATTGTCGCCGGCCTCGGCGATGGTCTGTATGGCGTAGCTGATGGCCGCCATACCCGATGCCACCGCCAGCGCGCCAATACCCCCCTCCAGCGCCGCCACGCGCTTTTCCAGCACGTCGGTGGTGGGGTTCATGATGCGGGTGTAAATATTGCCCTGTACTTTCAGGTCGAACAGGTCGGCACCGTGCTGGGTGCTGTCGAAGGCGTAGCTGGTGGTCTGGTACAGCGGTACCGCTACGGCTTTGGTGGTCGGGTCGGGGCTATAGCCACCGTGTACTGCGAGTGTTTCCAGTTTCATCTTTGTAGATCCCTAGGGCTTGTTATCGCCGGCCGCATCATGGCAGGCCGCAGGCCATACCTTAGCGTCATGCCGCCACAAGATAAAGCCTGTTTTTTTGCAAAGCTTTGCAACCCAGCTGGAGATGCTGCGTCCAAGCCAACCTGCCCGCCAGCGACTATGCTTCAATAAAACAAGACCACGGGCCTCCCATGCTGCAACGACTCTTCCCGCTGGCACACACCGTCAGCCGCCAAATGTTCTGGCTGCAATCATTACTGGTTGTACTGCTGCTCAGTGCCATGGCTTTCCTGCACTACTACAACGACGGGCGCACCTGGCTGCTGGCCGATGAAAGC
This sequence comes from Vogesella sp. XCS3, assembly GCF_020616155.1. NCBI lineage: Bacteria > Pseudomonadati > Pseudomonadota > Betaproteobacteria > Neisseriales > Chromobacteriaceae > Vogesella > Vogesella sp. XCS3. The sequence continues at coordinate 1,646,237 of NZ_CP085530.1, forward strand.
CGCCGCCACGCCCGCGAACAGCAGCAGCTGGGCGATACCGTGTCGCGCTTGGGCGACCTGCACAACAGGCTGATCCTGCTGGTAGAGGAACAAGAAGCCGAGCAGCTCAGCCCCAGCGATATCGTGCGCCGCAAGCTTAGCCTGCAACAGGCACTGAACCAGCTTACCCAAGACACCCTGGCACTGGGCGAGCAAACACGGCAAAGCCCGGCGCTGGCTAAGCTGGTACGCGAGATCCAGGCCGACCTGATGCGCTACCACACCCAGGCTAGCAACCTGCTGCAACTGCTGCCCAGCGAAACCGAAGCCGCTGAAGAGCAGGCGCTGATTATCAGCCGCCAGGTCACCCAGGACATGGAAAAGCTGCGCAAACTGGCACGCCAGCAGCGTGAAAAGTCCATCCGCCACTTCGAGGCCGACTTGCAGGAAACCCTGCACACCGGCCACCAGCTACAAAACATCCTGCTGGGCCTGTTGCTTGCCGCGCTGGCCTTGATAGGCTGGCGCATGCACCGCATTGGCCGCCAGCTGCAACAAACCGAAGCCTTGCTGGTGGCGCTGGGGCATGGCGACACCAGCGTGGTGCCGCCGCAAGGCGATGCGCTGTTCCAGCCGATATTCAAAGCGCTGCGCCGTTTCCGCGAGCTATTGATCAGTCAGCAAGCCCTGCTGGCCAGCAGCGAGGCGCAACAGCATAAGCTGGAATCCATGGTAGACGAGCGCACCGCCCACCTGCAGCAAGCCAACCGCCAGCTGGAAGACGAAATCCGTCAGCGCCAGCAGGCAGAAAAGCGTCGCCGGCTGTACGAAATGGTGTTCGAGCACACCGAAGACGCTGTCATCATCACCACACCGGATACCCATATCGTTGCGGCCAACCCTTCCTACCAGATGATGACCGGCATGACGCTGGACGAGCTCTGCGGCAAGCGCCCGCCCATTGCCCGCTCCGGCCACCACGACCGCCAGTTCTACCAGCAGCTGTGGACACAGCTGTCCAGCGCCGGGCGCTGGCGGGGTGAAATCGTTAACCGCCACACCGATGGCAGCCTGGTGCATGCCCTGCTTACCATCAATGCCGCCACCGAGCCGGACGGCTCCGTCACGCACTATGTGGGCATCCTGTCGGATATTACCCAGCTCAAGCTGGCGGAAAACCAGCTACGCCGCCTGGCCTACTACGACCCGCTCACCGCCCTGCCCAACCGCGTGCTGCTGAAAGACCGCCTGACGCACGAGATAGACATTGCCCGCGAAGAAAAGCGCAGCTTCGCCACCATGCTGCTGGATCTGGACCGTTTCAAGTACGTCAACGACACGCTGGGGCATAAAGCGGGCGACGAGCTGCTGATGGACGTAGCCGAACGCCTGCGCGGTACGGTACGGCTGGAAGACACGGTAGCGCGGCTATCGGGTGACGAATTCTGCATTATCCTGCGCGACTGCACGCCGTCGCAGGTAGCCCGCACAGCCGACGCCATCGTCACCGTGCTGAACCTGCCTTTCCGCCTGGAGGCGCGCGATGCCGAGGTCGGCGCCAGCATCGGCATTGCCATGTTCCCCGGCGACGGCGAGAACAGTGAAAACCTGATGAAAAATGCGGATGCCGCCATGTACCAGGCCAAAGCGCTGGGGCGTAACCGCTATTGTTTCTTCGAACCCGCGATCGAAGCCCGGCTACGCGGTGAGATGGAGCTGTTCTCCCAGCTGCGCCACGCCATAGAAGAGCAGCAGTTTGTGCTGCATTACCAGCCCATCATCCCGCTGGGCGACGGGCTGGGCAGCTACGGCGAAGCACTACTGCGCTGGCCTGGCGGGGGTAGCCAGGCCTCGCCAGGCGTATTCATCCCCTTTGCCGAACAGCATGGCCTGATAGAAGGCATAGGCGATTTTGTACTGGAGGCAGCCTGCCGCTTTGTGGCCACCAGCGTTGAGCAAGGCCAGCCGCAAAGCATCAGCATCAATCTGTCGGCACGCCAGCTGGCCATGAGCGACCTGCCCGAGCGGCTGGCGCAAGCGGTATCGCAGCATGGCATACCAGCCTCCGCCATCGAGCTGGAGCTGACCGAGTCGTCGCTGATCCAGAACCTGGAAGCCATTTCGGTGACACTGACCCGGCTACGCCAGGCAGGGTTCCGTATTGCCATTGATGATTTTGGCGCGGGTTACTCGTCGCTGAACTATCTGGTGGAACTGCCGGTAGACAAGGTCAAAATCGACCAACGCTTTATCTGGAGCCTGTTCAACAGCCCGCGCAACCAGGCGGTGGTGAAGGCGATTCTGTCGCTGGCGCGCACCATAGGCATCCAGACGGTGGCCGAAGGTGTGGAAACCGCCGAACAGCTGGCGTTTCTGCAGGCCCATGGCTGCCACTACGTGCAGGGCTACTACCTGGCCAGACCCATGAGCCAGCAAGACTTCCTGACCTTCCAGCAGCTAGGCCCGGCCAACGTGACACCCGCAGGCTAAACTGCGGCCAACCCTGCCCGTACAGGTAGCGCAAGCCTGACAAGCAAAACCCCCTGCCAAGCCAGCAGGGGGTTTTGTCTCTCGGGCCGCCACAGCCTTACAGCAGGGTAGCGTACCAGCCAGGGGCTAATCGGCAGCCGGGGGCGCGGGAGGCGCAATCACCAGCACCTTGTCTACCCGGGTGCGGTCCATGTCCATTACCTCGAAGCTGAAGCCGTTCCACACCACCTTGTCGGCGGCGCTGGGTACGCGGCCCAGCATGAACATGACAAAGCCGCCCAGGGTCTGGAAGTTGCCCGACTCTTCGCCCTCGATACTATCCAGCTCGAAATGCTCTTTGAAGTCTTCCAGCGACATCATGCCGTCCACCAGCCAGCTACCGTCTTCGCGCTGCACGATTTCATCGTCACCGTCGCCCGCTTCGGTGGGCAGGTCGCCCACGATAGCTTCCATCACGTCGTTGATGGTAACCAGGCCTTCGATTTCGCCATATTCGTCCACCACCAGCGCGGTGTGGTTACGCGTGCGCTTGAACTGCTCCAACAGCTGCATCGGGCTGATGGCTTCCGGCACGTACAGCGGCGGGCGCACCGATTCGGCCAGCTTCACCGATTTGTCGTCCAGCAGGCGGTGCAGCAGGTCTTTGGCCTGCACCATGCCCAATACGTTCTCGAAACCGCCTTTTACCACCGGGTAGCGGGTAAACACGCTACCGCGAATGATCTTGAGGTTTTCTTCCAGCGGGTCTTCCACGTCCAGCGCAATGATGTCTTTGCGCGGCGTCATGATGGAAACCACCTTTTTCTCGTCCAGGCTGAAGATGTTTTCCACCAGCTCCTGCTCGGCGCGGTCAAAGATGCCTTCGTCAGCACCCTGCTCCATCAACACCTTGATTTCTTCTTCGGTGATGGACGGGTCTTTATTCTTTTTGACACCCAGTACGCGCAGTACTGCTTCGGTAGACAGGCTCAGCAAGCGCACTACCGGGGAGGTGACACGGGCCAGCAGCAGCATAGGGCGCGCCAGGATAGAAGCCAGCACTTCGGGGTTCTGCATGCCCACGCGCTTGGGTACCAGCTCGCCGATGATCAGCGAGAAATAGGTAATCAGCATCACCGTAACCGTCAGGGCTATGGGGCGGGCAAACTCGGCCAGTACAGGGTAGGTTTCCAGATAGTGCTGCAGGCGGTCGGCAATGGCGGCTTCACCGAATGCACCGGACAAAATGCCGATCAGGGTAATGCCGATCTGGATGGTAGACAGAAAACGGGTGGGTTCTTCTGCCAGCTTGAGCGCCGCAGCGGCGCCGCGGTTGCCTTCGTCTGCCCACTGCTGCAGGCGAACCTTGCGCGAGGAGACAATGGCGATTTCGGTCATGGCAAAGATGCCATTGAGGAGAAAGAGTACAACTAATATAAGCACGTCCATTGGACAGGGTAAACACCATATAAAGAAGACTACGCCATTCTACATGCCAGCCGTTTTTTCGCCAGTACCCTGCCACACGCCGTTAATGACAAAAAAATATGTCCAATCATTGGCAAGCCTAGCTGAAAGCACTATAAATAAAAAACTTGGCATTTTGCTGCCCCATTTTCAAGGAAAATGCGATGAAGCGTATTTCTTTGCGTACCCACCTCATGCTGATTGTGAGTATTGCGATCCTGTTCTGTGTGGCGCTGGGTACCAGTGGCCTGCTGGGGTCCCGCAGTATTGCCGGCGAGGTGGACTACTTGCTGAACACCCAGAAAATGATTCGCCAGCAAACCGAAGCCGACATGATGCACGACGCGGTGCGCTCGGACGTGCTGTCGGCGCTATACCGGGACAAGCTGGGCGAAAAGGACAAGCTCAAGGGCATCGCTGCAGACCTGGCCGAGCACGCCAAACACTTTCGCGAGCTGATGGCCGACAATACCCAGCGCGCCAGCACCAATGAACCACTCAAGGCGCTTTACGGCGAAGTCATCCCGCAGGTAGAACGCTATCTGCAATCGGCCAGCATCATCATCAGCAGCCTGGAAAGCCAGCCGGACAAGGCGCTGGCCACCCTGCCCGCCTTCGAGCAGGACTTTGACGCGCTGGAAGGTGGCATGGAAAAAGTCACCGATGCTATCGAACAGTCTTCCACCAGTGCCCAACAGACAGTAGACGCAGGTATCAGCAAGCAATCCATCATGAGCGGCACGCTGGCACTGGTGGCTGCCGTGTTGCTGATCGCCTACGCAGCCGTCCTGAGCCGCCTGCTGCTGCGCCCGCTACAGGCACTGACCAGCACGGCCAACCAGGTCATCAAGACCGGCAACCTGAGCCTGCGTGTAGACGACCACGCCGGGCTGGAGCTGTCTGTCTCAATACAAGCCTTTAACCGCATGCTGCAATCACAGCAAAAGCTGGTTGCCCAGTTGCAAGAAGTTGCCGGCTCGCTGGAAAACACCAGCAGCAGCATAGGTAGCCTCACCGCCCGTGTGCGTAGCGATGCCGAAGCACAGAGCAGCTCGGCCGAGCATATCAGCAGCGCCATCAGCCAGATGAGCCATAGTGTGGCCAACGTCAGCCAAGGCACACGCAGCGCACTGGAGTGCAGCCAGGCGGCGGGCGAACAGGCACGCAGCAGTAGCCAGACGGTCACCCAGTCTGCCAATGCCATTCTGGCCGCCACCCAGTCGGTGCAGCACGTGTCCAGTGTGATCCACTCGCTGGAAAGCAGCGCCATGCAGATCGGGCGCGTAGTGGAAGCCATTACCGGCATTGCCGAGCAAACCAATATGCTGGCGCTGAATGCGGCCATTGAAGCCGCGCGTGCCGGCGAAACCGGCCGCGGTTTTGCCGTGGTGGCCGACGAAGTACGCAACCTGGCGGTGCGCACCAGCACAGCTACCCAGGAAATCCAGACCATGGTGTCCAGTATCCAGACCTCGGCACAGCAAGCGGTACACGCCATGGAAGAAGGCATACGCCAGGTTGCACAAAGCTCGGAAGAGGCACAAAAAGCCGGCAACGCCATCGAGCTGATCGAAGACCGCACCCGCGAAAGCGTCAACACCATGGGGCAGATCCACCAGGAGCTGCAAGAGCAAGCCAGCGCCAGCCAGGATATTGCCGGCAACGCCGACCAGGTGTCCGATATGGCACGCCGTACGCTGAACAGCGCGCTGGAGGTAGAAGCCGAAACCCGCCGCCTGCAGCAGCTAGCGCAAAACCTCAACAAAACGCTGGCCAGCTTCAGCGGCTAGTTTTGGCAGCCGCCATCAAAAAACCCCGCCAGCTTGCACCGGCGGGGTTTTGCTTTGCCTGCGGCCAACCTGCCAGGTTGGCCGCATGGGCAAGGCTTACTCGTAGTTGTCGATGGACGGGCAGCTGCACACCAGGTTGCGGTCGCCGTATACGTCGTCGATACGGTTCACGCTAGGCCAGAATTTGTTTTCCAGCACGTACGGCAGCGGGAAGAACGCCTGCTCGCGGCTGTACGGGCGGGTCCACTCGCCAGCGATGTCGGCCTTGCTGTGCGGTGCGTTGCACAGCGGGTTGTTGTCCTTCGGCCAAACACCGTTCTGCACCGCGTCGATTTCCTGACGGATGGACACCATGGCGGCAATGAAGCGGTCCAGCTCGGCCTTGGACTCGGACTCGGTCGGCTCGATCATCAGCGTGCCGGCTACCGGGAAGCTCATGGTCGGCGCGTGGAAGCCGTAGTCCATCAGGCGCTTGGCCACGTCTACCTCGGTTACGCCGGAAGCGGCTTTCAGCGGGCGCAGGTCGATGATGCACTCGTGCGCCACACGGCCGTTCTTGCCGGTGTACAGCACCGGGTAGTGAGCAGCCAGCTTGTCTTTCAGGTAGTTGGCGTTCAGCAGCGCGATCTCGGTAGAACGCTTGGCACCCTCTGCGCCCATCATGCGGATATACATGTAGGAGATCGGCAGGATGGACGCGGAGCCGAACGGCGCAGCGGATACCGCGCTCTGGCCGGCCACGGCACCCGGTACTTCCGCTACCACGTGGTTGGCCATGAACGGCGCCAGGTGCGCTTTCATGCCAATCGGGCCCATGCCCGGGCCGCCACCGCCGTGCGGGATGCAGAAGGTTTTGTGCAGGTTCATGTGCAGCACGTCGGCACCGATGTCGGCCGGACGAGTCAGGCCCACCTGCGCGTTCATGTTGGCACCGTCCATGTACACCTGGCCGCCGTTGGCGTGGATCAGTTCGCAGATTTCCTTGATGGACTCTTCGAACACGCCGTGGGTGGACGGGTAGGTAATCATCAACGCGCCCAGGTTGGCCGCGTGCTGCTCGGCCTTGGCCTGCATGTCGGCCATGTCCACGTTGCCGTTGTCGTCGGTTTTCACCACGACAACCTGCATGCCCAGCATCTGTGCGGTGGCCGGGTTGGTACCGTGCGCCGATTGCGGGATCAGGCAGATGGTGCGGTGCGCATCGCCACGGCTGGCGTGGTAGCGGCGGATAGCCAGCAGGCCGGCGTATTCGCCCTGCGCGCCGGAGTTCGGCTGCATGGAGATGGCGTCAAAGCCGGTGATGGCCAGCAGCTGCTGCTGCAGGCCTTCGATCATTTCCAGGTAGCCGGCAGCCTGCTCGCGCGGGGCGAACGGGTGCATATTGGCAAACTCGGGCCAGGTCACCGGGATCATTTCGCTGGTGGCGTTCAGCTTCATGGTGCAGCTGCCCAGGCTGATCATGCTGTGGTTCATCGCCAGGTCGCGGTTTTCCAGCTTCTTCAGGTAGCGCAGCATCTCGTGCTCGCTGTGGTGCTCGTTGAACACCGGGTGGCTGAGGATGGCGGATTCGCGTTTCAGGCTGGCCGGAATGGCGTCGGCAGCGGCCGCGTCCAGCGCAGCGATGTCGGCCGCCTTGCCGGTGAAGATTTCAATCAGCTGAGCCAGGTCGGCTTCGGTAGCGGCTTCGTGGAAGGCCACACCCAGCACGCCATTACCGGCGTCACGCACGTTGATACCGGCAGCCAGTGCAGCGGCGTATACCTTGGCCGCATTGGCGCCCAGCTCCACCTGTACGGTGTCGTAGAACTGCTCGAACTTCAGCTTCCCGCCTGCCGCTTTCACCGCGTGGGCGAAAATGGCGGCCAGGCGATGGATGCGCTGGGCAATGCGCTTCACGCCAGCCGGGCCGTGGTACACGGCGTACATGCCGGCCATATTGGCCAGCAGCACCTGGCTGGTGCAGATGTTGGAGTTGGCTTTTTCGCGGCGGATGTGCTGCTCGCGGGTTTGCAGCGCCATGCGCAGCGCGGTCTTGCCTTTGGCATCGATGGACACGCCGATGATGCGGCCAGGCGCCGAACGCTTCATGTCGTCGCGGAAAGCAAAGTAGGCCGCGTGCGGGCCGCCAAAGCCCATCGGCACGCCAAAGCGCTGGGTGTTACCCAGGGCTACGTCGGCGCCCATTTCGGCTGGCGATTTCAGGGCGACCAGTGCCATCACGTCGGCGGCCACGATGGCGACGCCACCTTTGGCTTTGACGGCAGCAATGTACGGGGTCAGGTCCAGCACGTCGCCGGCTTCGCCCGGGTACTGGAACAGCGCGCCGAAGTAGTCGCCGTTGCCGGCTTCTTCCGGGTGGCCCGACACCAGCTCGAAACCGAAGTATTCGGCGCGGGTTTTCAGCACGTCCAGCGTTTGCGGCAGCACGCGGCTGTCTACAAAGAAGCGGTCGCCTTTTACCTTGGAAGCGCGACGCGCCAGCGCCATGCCTTCGGCGGCGGCGGTGGCTTCGTCCAGCAGCGAGGCGTTGGCGATATCCAGGCCGGTGAGGTCGATCACCATTTGCTGGAAGTTCAGCAGTGCTTCCAGGCGGCCCTGGGCGATTTCAGCCTGGTACGGGGTGTAGGCGGTGTACCAGCCCGGGTTTTCCAGCACGTTACGCAGGATCACACCGGGGGTAATCACCGGGTAGTAACCCATACCGATAAACGATTTGTTGATGACGTTCTTGCTGGCCACGGTTTTCAGGTCGGCCAGGGCGTCTACTTCGCGCTGCGCAGCCGGCAGGTCCAGCGCACGGTTAAAGCGGATGCCGGCGGGCACGGTTTGCGCCACCAGGTCTTCCAGCGAGCTGGCACCGATTTCGGCCAGCATCTGCTGCTGTTCGGTATCGCACGGGCCGATGTGGCGGGCGATGAATTCTTGATGATTGAAGAGTTGCGAGAGAGACATGTCTGCGATTCCGTCTAATCGATTAGCCACGAAAACACACGAAAAAACACCGGTAGGGCAACAGCTCAAACCTGTTGCGGCGTAACCCAAAGCTGGGCGTACTGCGCCAAAGGTGTAGCAGCCTGGTCGTGGCACTCGCCTCAAGCGCCGCCAGCCATTTTTGTGTCCTTGCGTGTGTTTCCGTGGCTAATAAAAAAAAATGCCCCGCCATCTTGCGATGGCAGGGCTGTCTTATCAGGCGCCGATTTCGGCTGCGTAGGCAGCGGCGTCCAGCAGGCCGTCCAGATCAGCAGCGTTGGCCGGCTTGATCTTGAAGAACCAGCCTGCGGCGTACGGCTCGCTGTTGGCCAGCTCAGGGTTGGCTTCCAGCTCGGCGTTCACTTCCAGGATTTGGCCTGCGATCGGGGCGTATACGTCGGAAGCGGCTTTTACCGATTCCACCACGCCGGCTTGCTCTTCGGCAGCCAGGTTGGCGCCTACGGCGGGCAGCTCGACAAATACGATGTCACCCAGCAGCTCTTGCGCGTGCTCGGTAATGCCTACGGTTACGGAGCCATCGGCTTCCAGGCGCAGCCATTCGTGGCTGGATACGTATTTCAGTTCGGCAGGAATGTTGCTCATCGTTTCTCTCCAGAAAAATGTGTCGTGTTGGTGTAACGGGGCAGGCGCTCGCTCGCCCCGTCGTTATACACCAGCTTATTCAAAAACTTTCTTGCCGTTACGCACGAACGGCATTTTCACCACACGCACGTCGGTCAGCGTGCCGCGCAGGTCTACCTGGGCGGTAGCACCGGTGGCTGCCGGTACACGGGCGATGGCGATGGAATGCTTGAGGGTGGGCGAGAAGGTGCCGCTGGTGATGATGCCTTCGCCGATACCGTCTACCACAACCTTCTGGCCTTCGCGCAGTACACCACGGCCTTCCAGCACCAGGCCGACCTGCTTCATGGCCACGCCGGCGGCTTTTTGCGCTTCCAGCGCGCTGCGGCCGATAAAGTCGCGGCCTTCGGTCATGGCGATGGTCCAGCCCATGCCGGCTTCCAGCGGGGAGACGCTGTCGTCCATATCGTGGCCGTACAGGTTCATGCCGGCTTCCAGGCGCAGCGTGTCGCGGGCGCCCAGGCCGATAGGCGCCACGCCGGCGTCTTTCAGCTCGTTGAAGAAGGTGATGGCTTCGGTAGCGGGAATCATGATTTCCAGGCCGTCTTCCCCGGTGTAGCCGGTGCGGGCAAAGAACCACTCGCCGGATGGCAGGCCCTGAAACACTTTCAGCGCGCGGATAGCGTCGGCTAGCGCCGGCTTCACGCTGCACACCTTGTCGATGGCGGTAGGGCCTTGCACGGCCAGCATGGCCAGGTCGCGGCGCACTTGCAGCTTCACATCGAAACCGGCGGACTGCTTGTCCATCCAGGCCAGGTCTTTTTCGGTGGTGCCGGCGTTAACGACCATGCGATAACCAAAAGCGGTGAGGTATACGATCAGATCGTCTACCACACCGCCTTGTTCGTTCAGCATGCCGGAATACAGCGCCTTGCCCTCGAAACCCAGCTTGGCCACGTCATTGGCAATCAGCTTTTGCAGCCAGGCCTTGGCGTCGCTACCGGTGATGTCCACCACGGTCATGTGCGACACATCGAACATGCCGGCGTCGCTACGCACGATTTCGTGCTCTTTCAGCTGCGAGCCGTAATGGATGGGCATGTCCCAACCGGCAAAATCGACCATTTTCGCGCCGGAGGCGAGATGGGCTTCGTATAGGGGGGTGCGTTGCGGGGCTGTCATGGCAGGTCCTTGTCCGAGCGTGAGTTTCCTCTGTTTCTCACACCCCTCTGTCCCTGCACCTGAGATTTTCCGGCATTGCGCCGTTAGCCCCTTCGGTGGGCGCATCCTGTGCGCCGCTCTCCAGATTCTGCGGGGAAAACCCCGATTCTTGCAGTCCTTTTGCCTGAGCGATTGCGGGTGCACTTGCGCCTTCGGCGGCGGTTCTGCCCTGCGGGCAAACCGCTCTCTCCTGCGGAATGCGCGCATTATCGTTGCCACAGCGTGGCTTGGCAAGCTGGATTTGGCAGCACTGTGGCTGCGGTTTGCCGGGTTTTGAACAGATGAACAGGCACAGCCAATGCGCTATGCTATATAGCTATCAAATGTCTTGCAGCAACGGCCTTTGGCCGGCAAAAACATTAGCACCCGGCTTACCATGCCAACACATACCGGACAACTCAAGCGCACAAGATGGCCATGGCACAAGACCAAGCCCCCGCTTTTTACCCTTCTGCCATCACGCTGCCAGCCCACCAGGGTTTGACGGCACAGGTCATACAGGAGAACGCCATGCCGTCATTATCGATGGACGAGATTCTTGCCAATCTGGAAAGCTATAGCGAACATGCCGCGCGGCTGGCGGGCCCCGGCCGGCCATACGCCACCGTGCTGCACGATACCCTGCAGCACGTTACCGCACACTTGGCGCCGCTGGAAAAATCACTGGTGATACGGGCCGCGGCCCAGGCTTTTGGCCGCGCGGCGGAGAGTGCCCCTCTGCTAGAAACTGCCATGCCTGGCGCAAACGATATCGGGGCGCATTGTCTGCTACATGGCGAAAACCACCTGATTCCGTTCAAGCTGGACTGAGCAGGGCCAAGGTTGGCCGCAAAAAAACCAGGCCCGGCATACCGTGTACGCCGGGCCTGCTGTCATGTTGGCCGCAAGCTACCCTGCCCTGCTTAGCCTTTCACCAGCCGCTCGCGCAGCTGCCACAGATAAATAGGCAGGCCGGCCAGCAGCAGCAGCACGCCCCACATCACCACCTCGGCACCCGAGCCATAAATGGTCCACATGGCAAAGATGAAACCGCCAAACGAAAACGCCAGCGGTGCGTACCAGTCGCGGCGTGTGAACTGGCGGTGGCGCTTCAGCATCACCGCCAGCAGCGCCATGGCGCAGAAAGCATACGGCAGCAGCGTGGTGGCGGTAGCCAGCAGGATGACAAATTCGAAAATCTGCACGCCACTGTCGCCGCCAGCGTACTTGCTGGCCAGCAGGATGGTCACCAGCACGGTAGACAACAGCAAGCCTACGATAGGCACACCGGCCTTGTTTTCACGCACAAAGAAGCGCGGGAACAAATGGTCGCGTGCGGCCGCGGCCGGAATATGGCCCTGCATCAGGCACCAGCCGTTCAGCGCGCCAAAACAGGACACTACCGCGCCCAGGCCTACCGCGTAATACGCCCAGTTGCCCCACAGGTGGCGGGCAGCGTCGGCAAACGGGGCGCTGGATGCGGCCAACTGGCTGGCCGGCATTAGCCCCTGCAGCGCAATGGTGCTCAGGATGTACAGCCCGGCGGCAATCAGCGTGCCCAGCACGGTGGCACGCGGGATGGTGCGCTCCGGCTGATCCACGTCACCGGCCGGCACCGACGCCGACTCCAGCCCCAGAAACGCCCACAGCGTCAGCGCCATGGTGGCGGGGATCGCCTCGCCCAGCGGCTTGTGCTGCGGGTTGAATTGCACGAAGTCCGGGTTCAGGTACAGCAAACCGGCGATGGTAACGCCACCCAGCGGCAACAGCTTGATCAGCGTGGTGACAATCGCCACGCGGCCCGAGCTTTGCGGGCCGCGGCTGTTGATCCAGGTCACCAGCCAGATCAGGCCGATGGCGGTGGCACCGGCGGCCAGGTTGCTCTGGTTCAGCACCGGAAAGAACACCCCCAGGTAGCTGACACCAGCCACGGTCAGCGCGGCGTTGCCGGCCCACAGCGCGATCCAGTACCCCCAGGCAATCAGAAAACCGGCAAAGTCGCCAAAGCCTTCGTGAATATAGGCGTAAGGGCCACCAGCTTTATGTGGCAGCAGCGTGGCCAGCTTGGCAAACACCAGCGCCAGGCAAATGGCGCCCAGCGAGGTAATAGTCCAGCCAATCAGCGACGAGCCACCGTATTGCGCCAGCGACGCCGGCAGCAGAAACACGCCAGAGCCGATCATATTGCCCACCACCAGGGCGGTACACATCCAGAAGCCGAGCTTGCCCGGTGCAGCCTTAGTCATGGCGGCCTCCTTGACAGGCAGGGGAAACAGCGGAAACAACAATGCACGGCCAGGCCGCACGGGGAATGAGGTATTGCATGGAAAGTCCTGATTGTTCTTGGGTTTTGCTGGTGTCCACAGGCCCACCCCTGTCTCGGGGCGTGGCCATGCCGTACACAGAGCGTTGCACGGCATCACAAAACAAACAGGGCCCCGACGAGGAGGCCCTGCTGCTGTGCACAAAATTATAGCGGTTTTTGGCTATGTCAGGACGATAGGCCCGACCGGTACCTGCGCCAGCCGCCAGTTTTGTCGCGCCCACTGCCATATCTCGTCGCGTGTCTGTACGTGGTTTGGCACCGGGTGCCCTAATCGTGCCAGCGCATCGCGCAACTGCTGCGCGACGTTGGCCGCATCAATCGCCGGAGCCAGCGTCTGCTTGGAAAGTTTCTCGCCCGCCGCATTCACCATCACCGGCAGGTGGCAATGTGTCACCGGCGGGCCGCCCAGACACTGGCGCAGCCACAGCTGGCGCGGTGTGGATACCAGCAGGTCGGCGCCGCGCACGATATCGGTCATACCCTGCGCAATGTCGTCCACCACCACCGCCAGCTGGTAAGCCCAGAAACCGTCGGCCCGCAGCAGCACCACATCGCCGATATCGCGCTGCAGCTGCTGGGCGTAATGCCCCTGCAGCCGGTCCTCAAATGCCAGCTCGGCGTCGGGCACGCGCAAACGCCACGCCCGTGCCTGCCGCCCCGCCGCCACGTCGTGGCGGCAAGTGCCGGGGTAGACCATGCCATCCACACCACGCAGGCCCGATTCGGCAATTTCCTTGCGCGTGCAGGCACAGCCATAAGCGTGGCCGGCGCGGATCAGCTGATCCAGCGCTGCACGGTACAAGTCGTGACGGTCATGCTGCCACACCAGCTCGCCCTGCCACTCAAAACCAAAGGCTTCCAGCGTATGCAGGATGGCACTGGCAGCGCCGGGCATTTCACGTGGCGGGTCCAGGTCTTCCATGCGCAGCCACCACTGGCCACCCTTGCGATGCGCCTCCAGATAGCTACCCACCGCCGTGGTGAGCGAGCCGGCGTGCAACAGACCGGTAGGACTGGGGGCAAAACGGCCACGGTATGGCGCGGTAAAAAGCGAGGCTGACATGGCAGGAAAAGACGACAACAATGAGTAGATGAACAAGCAAGCGCGGGGGCCGCAGCATGACGCACGTTGTAACCGAAGCCTGTATCAAATGCAAATACACCGATTGCGTGACGGTATGCCCGGTGGACTGCTTTCACGAAGGGCCCAACTTTCTGGCTATCGACCCGGACGAATGCATCGACTGCACGCTATGCATTGCCGAGTGCCCTATCGATGCCATCACCACCGACAGTGACCTGCCCGCAGATCAGGCGCATATGCTGGCACTCAATGCCGAGCTGGCGGCGCAGTGGCCGGTGATCAGCAGCCAGAAAGCCCCGCTGCCAGACCACGAGCACTGGGCCACCCAGCACGGCAAACTGCCCTTGCTGGAACGCTAGGCATAAAAAAGGTTGGCCGCGGCCAACCTTTTGTTTTGCTTGCCATGCCAGACGGGCTAGATGAACAGGTCGATATCGCCACCATGCTTTTGCTCGGTATCGCGGTCGATACGGCGGCGGTAGCTTTCTTCTTCCTGCACCAGGGTTTGTTGCGGGTTGATCTTTTTCACCATCACCTTGCCGGTATCGGTAAAAAAGTAGATCTTGCGCGCAATATCCAGCCCCAAGTCCTCGGCCACGATAGGGATGTTCTCCTGCGCCAGGAAGGCGCGCACGAAACCGGCGTTGCGCTGGCCGATGTTCACCGTGGTCATGCCGGCAATCACATTACCGCCGCCAAACACCTTGGCTTCCAGCGTGCTGCGGTTGGCGCCCAACTTGAGCATGTCGTTAATCAGCAGCTCCATGGCGTGGGTACCAAAGCGCGCGGGCATCAGGCGGTCGCTATTGCTGCTGCCTTGGTCCGGCAGCATGAAGTGATTCATGCCGGCAATGCCGGTTTTGCGGTCACGCAAACAGGCCGAGACACAGGACCCCAGCACGGTAACCAGCAGTAAGCCGTCTGCGGAGGCTTCGTACTCCCCTGGCAACAGCTTGGCGGCAGCGCGGCCGAAGCTTTTATCGAAATATCGATGATGAGCCGTACCGGCGATTGTCATCCGGCGTCCCTCGTCGATTTGCCAGCCAGATAGGCCAGCACCCGTTCTGCCACTTTATCCAGCGAGGCCACCTCGTGTACCGCACCGATTTCGTAAGCAGCCCGCGGCATGCCATACACCACACAGGAAGCCTGGTCCTGGCCGATATTGAACGCCCCGGCTTCGCGCATGCGCAGCATGCCTGCCGCACCATCCCGCCCCATACCGGTAAGAATCACCCCGACGGCACGCTTGCCCAACAGGTTGGCTGCAGAGTCGAACAACACGTCGACAGCCGGACGGTGGCGGTTCACCGGCTCGCTCTGGCTCAGCTCGGTTACAAAACCGCTTGCCACCTTGCGCAGGCTAAGGTGGGAATGGCCAGGCGCAATGTAGACGTGCCCGGGCAAAACAGGCTGCCCGTCGGTAGCTTCACATACCGACATGGCACAGCACTGGTCCAGGCGGCGCGCAAAAGACAGGGTAAAGTTTTCCGGCATATGCTGCACCACCAGCACCGGCGGCGTATCAGCGGGCAAGGCAGACAGGAACTCGCGCAGGGCCTCGGTGCCACCGGTAGATGCCCCCACCACGATGATGGCATCGCGGGGCAGGATGGCAGAGGCGGCAGGGATGCGCGGCTGGGCGGTGGCACTGTCACGCTGGATAAAGCGCGCCGGCAAACGCACGCGCGCATCGGCCGCCATACGGATTTTCTCGCAGATTTTCTCGGCGTAATCCAGCATGCCACGGCTGATATCCAGCTGCGGCTTGGCAATGCAGTCGACGGCCCCCAGCTCCAGCGCCCGCAAGGCGGTTTCCGAGCCGCTAGCCGTCAATGAGGAAATCATCAGCACCGGGGTTGGCCGCAAGCTCATCAGACGGCGCAGAAACTCCAGGCCGTCCATCTTGGGCATTTCAACGTCAAGGGTGATCACGTCCGGGTTGGTTTCACGGATACGTTCGCGGGCAGCAACCGGGTCCGGGGCAAACGCCACGACTTCCATATCGCTTTGTTCATTGATGATCTTGCCCAGCAACTCGCGTATCAGCGCTGAATCATCAACTACGACCACGCGTATCTTGCGCTCCGGGTTCATGGTGTTTTTCCACTCGCCAGGCGGTAAGCGGTCTTGCCGCAGGGCGAAAAGGTATCGGTTATATGCTGGATATTCTCGGAATGCCCCAGCAGTAATAAGCCATGCGGTTTCAGGTACTGGGCAAAATGCTCCAGGATCCCGGCTTGCGTAGGCTTATCAAAATAGATCAGCACATTGCGGCAAAAAATTACGTCAAACATGCCTAGCTGTGGCCAGCTGCGATCAACCAGATTGATCTGGCGGAATTCCATATTGCGCATCAGGCCCGACTTGACCTTGACCATGCCTTCGTTCTGACCGCGCCCGCGCAAAAAGAACTGCTTGAGCTGCTGGTCACTGAGCTTGGCAATTCTATCGAGAGCGTACACCCCTCCGGCCGCCTTCTTCAAGACATTGGTATCAATATCCGACGCAACGATATGATAATTACCCGACCTTACCGCCGGGTCGAGCGTCATGGCGATTGAATAGGGCTCTTCGCCGGTAGACGAGGCCGAGCTCCACACACGGTAGGCCTCGCCACGGTCGGCGTGCTTCTGCGCGTGCTGATGCAGGATATCGAAGTGGTGCTGTTCGCGGAAAAACGATGTGAGGTTGGTGGTGAGCGCATTGATGAAATGCTCCCACTCGTGCGCCCCGTCGGGCGAGCGCAACAAGGCCAGGTAGTCGGTAAAGTTGGCGACACCAAGCCGGCGCACATGTTTGGCCAGCCTGGCGTACGCCATGTGGTTTTTTACCGCACTCAGGGCAATACCGGTTTTGTCGTAAAGCAACTCGCGGATGATGCGGAAATCTTCATCGGAGAAATGAAGATCCCGCGCAAAGATGCTTTCCTTATCGCTGGCTGTGCTCAGAACTCCTCCCACTCGCCTTCATCCGTCGCGGCCGGGCGTACGGCCTGGTGGTTCATGGCGGGCAACGCTTTACGCACGGGTGCGGGTGGCTGCGGCACCAGCACGCTGGCTTGCGGCTTGCGCTCCTGCTTGCGTGTCACGGCGCCGAGCTGATCCAGCTTGAAGATAGCCACGGCATCGCGCAGATTCGAGGCCTGCTCTTCCAGCGATTCGGCAGCCGCGGCAGCCTCTTCAACCAGCGCGGCATTCTTCTGCGTGTTCTCGTCCATCTGGCTTACCGCCAGGTTGACTTGCTCGATGCCGGAGCTCTGCTCGATGGAAGCGGCCGAGATTTCGCTCATGATGTCGGTAACACGGCGAATGGACGAGACGATCTCTTCCATGGTGCGGCCCGCTTCGTCTACCAGACGGGTACCGGACTCCACTTTTTCTACCGAGTCGCCAATCAGGCCCTTGATTTCTTTGGCAGCGGCTGCCGAACGCTGCGCCAGGTTGCGCACCTCGCTGGCTACCACGGCAAAGCCACGGCCCTGCTCGCCGGCACGGGCGGCCTCTACCGCCGCGTTCAGCGCCAGGATATTGGTCTGGAAGGCAATACCGTCGATCACACTGATGATGTCCACAATCTTGGTGGCACTCTCGTTGATCTCGTTCATGGTGGACACCACTTTGCCCACTACCACACCACCACGCGACGCAATATCGGAGGCACCCACCGCCAGGCTGTTGGCCTTGCGCGAGTTCTCGGCGTTCTGCTTCACGGTACTGGTGATTTCTTCCATGCTGGAGGCGGTTTCCTCCAGGCTGGCGGCTTGCTGCTCGGTACGGCTGGACAGGTTGACGTTACCAGCCGAAATTTCCTGCGCCGCGGTATTGATGGCGTCGGTGGCTTCCTTGATGTTGCCAACGATCTCTTTCAGGCGCGCTACGGTCAGGTTGGTATCGTTGCGCAGCTGGCCGAACATGCCTTCGTATTCCGCTTCTATCGTGCGGGTCAGGTCACCGGCAGCCAGGCCGGACAGCACCTGGGCGATATCGCCCAAGCCACGGCTGGACACATCCAGCAGCTGGTTCACCTGGCCGGACAAGGTGGCAAAGAAACCGGTTTTGCCATCCAGCGGGATACGCTGGCTGAAGTCACCGTTGGCCGCAGCACCCACCACTTCGGACACTTCTTTTTCTACACGTACTTCTTCGGTGCGGTCTGCCCACTCGACTACCGAGCCGATACGTTCACCGGTATCGCTGAATACCGGATTGGCGGTAAGGCGGAAGGTGCGGCCACCGACGCTGATCTGGCTGGTATGCGTGGTTTTCAGCGCTTCCAGCAAGCCGCGCTGATGCGCCGGGTTACGGTGGAAGACATCCATATTGGCACCCTGCAGCTTGCGGGCGTCAAAGTTTGGCAGTACGCGCTTGATGTCGTGCTCGGCCACCTGCAGCATGTCTTGTACGCTGCGGTTCAGGTAGATGATGTTGCGGTCGTTGTCGGCGATCATCACGTTGGACGACACATTGTCCAGCGCTTTGCGGATACGGGTGTTCTCTTCCAGCATGCGCAGGTCGGCTTCGCGCTTTTGCTGCTCCAGTGCTTCGCGCTTCAGCTGCTCGGTAATGTCCTGCCACTCCACCACAGTCCCCAGGGCGGCGCCTTGTTTGTTCAGGATAGGGGTAACGAACAGCACAAAAGTACGCACACCCACCTGGATGGTGGCCTTGTGCGGCGAACGCATGCTGGCCAGCATGCTGCGCTGGTGCTCGGGGCGCTTGTGGAAGCCATCGATATTGCTGCCTACCAGGTCACGGGCGCTAAAGCCTGGCAGCTCTTTCTTGATGTCCGCTTCGGCGTTTTGGAGCATGTCCGCTACTGCGCGGTTGGCGTACACCACGATATTGTCGGCATTGGCAATCATCACATTGGTGGCTGCGGCGTCCAGCGCGTTACGGATGCGGATATTCTCGACAGCCTTATCAGCAGCCTGCTTGATAAAGTAGAACAGGCTGCTGGTATCTTTTTCGCTAACTTGCAGCGTACTGGTTACCTCGCCGGTGGCCAGCTCTTGCATGAGTTTGGCAGCATCGGACGGCTCGCCACCAATCACACGGAACAACGAACGGCCAATCAGGTAGGCAGCCAGCAAGCCAATCACAAGGGAAGCTACTAGGAAACCTTCGGTAATCAGCAGTGAGGTGTTGGCATCTTGCTGCAGGCTGACGCCGTGCTCCTTCGCCATGCCTTCTTCGTAGGTCACCAGCGCGTCGATGGCATTCAGATACGCTTTCTGCACATCACGCACGTCGGAAAACAGAAACGCCTTGGCTTCCGGCAGCTGGCCTGCGTTGAACAGCGCGCTAAACTGACGCAGCTTGGCACGGTATTCCTGATCTGCCTTGACCAGGGCGGCCTGCATGGCCACCGACTCTTCCTCTGGCGGGTGCTGCTTCAGCACTTCCAGGGCTGCGTCGATGTTCTTGAGCTGCTCATCCAGCTCTTTTACCTGCGATGCCGCTACCTGCGGGTCGTCGGCCAGCAGGGCTGTACGTACACCGCGCGCCGTGGCATTGACGTTATCCACTACCTTGTTCACCGCACTGGCGCGCGGCATGTGGTTCCCGGTAATTTCCGCGCCACTTTCGATAATGGTCTGCAGGCGAAGTACCGACAAGATAGACGATGCGGCGATCAGGGCCAGCAGCACGCCGAAACCGATAACCAGTAACTGTTTGACTTTCATGCCTTTTCCCCTGTTTTAAACGTTGGCCGCAACAGCCGCATCCATCAACGCCATCTCGTCACTGCTCATCAGTTTCTCGATATCCACCATGATGATCATGCGCTCCCCTACCACCCCCAGCCCCTGGATGTAGTTGGTATTCATCACTGCACCGAATTCCGGCGCCGGGCGAATATCGTCCCCGGACAGCTCGATCACATCCGACACGCCATCCACTACCATGCCGACCGTGCGGTTGAGCACGTTCAGGATAATGACCACGGTGAAGTCGTTATAAATGACGTTGCCCACATCAAACTTGATGCGCATATCCACGATAGGCACGATATGCCCGCGCAGATTGATCACACCCTTGATAAAGCTGGGCGACTTCGCCAGGCGGGTTACCGCGTCGTAGCCGCGGATTTCCTGTACTTTCAGAATATCGATACCGTACTCTTCGTTACCCAGCGCAAAGACCAGGTATTCGCGTCTGATTTTGTCGGTATCACTGCTGTTGTTAGCGTCCATGGTGGCAACACCCATCACTAGCACCTGTTAATGAAGCTGCGCGGTGAGTATGTCACCGTGCGCTTTTTGTAAATTCACCCGGACAATGGCCGCCACGTCCAGAATCAGCGCGACGCGGCCATCACCCATAATGGTGGCACCGGACAGCCCCTCTACCTTGCGGTAGTTGGCCTCCAGGTTTTTCACCACAAACTGTTGCTGCCCCAGTAGCTCGTCCACCATCAGCGCTACTTTCTGGCCGCTGGATTCCACAATGATCAGGATGGATTTATCGGGCTGCGCGGCCGGAGCATCAATAGAGAAGTATTCCGCCACGCTGACAATAGGCAGGTATTCGCCACGCACACTCACCACCTGGCCACGACCGGCAATGGTTTTGACTTCACTTGGCGCAGGCTGCAGCGACTCCAGAATGTAGTTCAGCGGCAAAACATAGGTTTCGTCGGCAATCTTGATCGACATGCCATCCATGATGGCCAGCGTAAGCGGCAGGCGGATGGTCATGGTGGTGCCAATATCGACCATGCTGCTGATATCGATGCGGCCACCCATGGCCACAATATTCTTGCGTACCACGTCCATGCCAACCCCACGGCCGGAAACATCGGTAACTTCGGCAGCGGTGGAGAAGCCGGGCTCGAAGATCAGGGCCCACACCTCGGTGTCGCTCATACTGTCGGTTACCGGCAGGCCGCTTTCGCGCGCCTTGGCCAGGATCTTGTCGCGGCGCAAACCGGCACCGTCGTCGGTCACCTCGATCACGATACTGCCGCCTTCGTGGAAAGCACGTAGCGTCAAGAGGCCGGTTTCTTTCTTGCCTTTGGCACGGCGCTGCTCTGGCGACTCGATGCCATGGTCCAGGCTGTTGCGCACCAGGTGGGTCAGCGGGTCGGACAGCTTTTCGATAAAGCCTTTATCCAGCTCGGTGTTCTCGCCCACCATTTTCAGCTCGACTTGCTTGTCCAGCTTGCCCGCCAGGTCGCGTACCACCCGCGGGAAACGATTGAACACAAACGCGATCGGCATCATGCGGATGGACATCACGGCTTCTTGCAACTCACGCGAGTTACGTTGCAGCAGCGATATGCTGTTCAGCAGGTTCTCGTGCTCGACCGAATCAAGCCCAGAGCCGTACTGCATCAGCATGGACTGGGTAATCACCAGCTCGCCCACCAGGTTCAACAGCAGGTCGACCTTATCGGTACTGACGCGGATGGAGTTCTCACCGGCGCTCGGGGCAGCAGCAGGTGCGGAGCGCACCTCCGCACGAACAGGCTCTTTAACCGCGACAGGGACGGCTGGGCTACCCGAAGTGCTGGGTGCAGCAACAGGTACTGCGGCAAGGGGCTCGAACAGACCAAAACCGTCTTCTTCAAAAGCGATGCCGGTTTTGCCATTGGCCGAACCCGCTGGTAGCGGCGCGAACAGGCCGAAGCCATCTTCCTCGAACGCGATATCGCCGCTATTTGCCTCATGACTGGCAGGCAACGGGGCAAAAAGACCGAAACCATCTTCTTCGAAAGCAATGTCACCGGACGGTGCGATCGGCGGCAAGGAGAAGAAACCGACACCGTCATCTTCGACGGTCACATCCTCCACCACCTTGAATGCCTCGGGCGGCAACAAGAAAGCGAGCATTTCCACCACGTCGTCACAAGGGGACTCCGTGCCGAGCAAGGCCAGGGCCGGAATAACCGGGTCTGCCTGCTCGTCCGGTGCCTGCATGATCTGCAGACTGCCCAATGCGGCTAGCCGCTGCCACAGCTCCTCAATGTGCATGGCAACGGGTGGGTAGATTTCGATATGTAACCGGCTAGGCACCGCCGCAGCGACGGGCTGTGCAGCCGCAACGGGTGGCCGGGGCACCGCCTGGCCGGGAATGGAAAGCTGTTCCAGCTTTTGCTTGAGTACCGCAATGCGAGCTTCGTCTACAGGCTCGTCACCACGGTGGAAAGCCAGCATTTCCTTGAGCAGGTCGCCAGAGAGCAATGAGGCATCAACAATATCCCTGCTGAGCGGCAGCTCGTTCTTGCGAACTTTATCCAGCAGGTTTTCCAGTACATGCGTCAACTCGGCCAGATCGCTGAAGCCGAAGGTAGCCGCACCGCCTTTTATGGAGTGCGCCGCACGAAAAATGGCATTGAGATCTTCTGACTCTGGCTGCTGTACATTGATCGCCAGTAGAAGCGATTCCATATTGACTAAGTGTTCTGCAGTCTCATCGAAGAACACCTGATGAAACTGCGACATGTCAAAAGTCATGGACGCCCCCTAGATAATGATTTTCTGATGGTTAGCCAACAAGGCGGCGTACAACGTCTACCAGCTTTTGGGGGTCAAAGGGCTTTACCAGCCAGCCGGTAGCACCAGCAGCCCGGCCCTGGGCTTTCATCTGGTCGCTGGACTCGGTTGTCAGCATCAGGATGGGGACAGATGCGTAATTCGGCAGGCGGCGCAACGAGCGGATCAGCGTCAGGCCGTCCATGCCCGGCATATTCTGGTCGGTGAGTACCAGGTCTACCTGGCCTGCTTGTGCCTTGGATAGCCCGGCATTGCCATCGGAAGCCTCAATGACTTCGTAACCGGCACTTTTCAGGGTGAAGGCAACCATTTGGCGAATCGAGGCGGAGTCGTCCACCGTTAGAATTCTTTTAGCCATAGACTCAGCAATCCATCTAGATTAAGTGTGCGCACAATTTAAACGAAAAAGCCTGCGAAGCCACCATGTTTCTATACGTATTAGTCCATGCGTACCACTTTGGTCAATGTCATGCATGAATCCGGACGCATTTCACAGGCTGCTTGGCAAGCTACCAAACCGGCTGCGGCCAACCTGCGTCTTTAAACCGTGCGCAAGCAACCGTGCCGGCTCGTGGCTCAACGGATGGTGAAAAGCTTGGTAAAGCAGGCAATTTCCAGCACTTGACGCACGGTGTCCTTGCATTGCACCAAAGCCAGGTCTTTACCGGCAGCACCGGCCCGCTCCTTCAGCAGCAAGAGCATGCCCAGAGCCGAGCTATCCAGGTAGGGCACCTGCTCAAAGTTCACATCGATGCTGCTTACGTCAGGGTTCTCCAGCAACTCCTGGCTAGCAGCACGGAAGTCTTTGTGAACATTGAAATCAAACTGTCCAATCAGCAAGATAATCCCGGTCTTGCCTTCTACTTTCACGATGGGCTTCATACATTCCTCATCAAATGGTTTGGTTGGATTGCACAACCGGCAGCTGCAACTCGAACACCGTGCCCCGGTCATCATGTTTGTACGTAATTGACCCTTTCATATCCTCGACCACTCTCTTGACAATGGCAAGGCCAAGCCCGGTGCCATTTGCCCTAGTGGTAAAGAAGGGGTCAAAAATCTGGGATTCTACCTGCTCGGGCACGCCAACGCCCTGATCAATTACCCGAATGACGTAAAAATCCTGCTGCAATGCCGCCTCAAGTACCACCACAGACCCGGCAGGGGCATGTTCGCAGGCATTTTCCAGCAAATTCACCAGTGCGCCCAGCAGGTCGGAACGCCCCCCCAATACCACGGCATCCCCGCCGATTTGCGGCTGCCACTGCAGCTGCTTAGCGGCTAGTTGCGCCTGTACGATAGCCTCCAGTTCGGACAATACCGACGAGATACCGATGGATTCCATCCCATCGCGCACCGGCCCAATGCGCACAAAGCGCAACATGTCCTGCACCAGTGATTCCAGCGCCTGCAGCCGGTTCATCACCTTGCCGGCAAAACGGCTTCGCCCTTCTACCGGCAAATCATCACGCTGCAAGTTGGCCGCATACAACAAGGCAGTCGCCAGCGGGGTGCGTATCTGGTGCGCCAGCGACGCGGCCATGCGGCCCATCACCGCCAACCGCTCTTGCTGGGCAAGCTGCTGGTGCAGCTGGTGCAGATTGCTCACATCTACCAGCAACAAGAATGAGCCAGCACCCGGCAATGGACAGGCCACAACGGTAAAGAACTGCATGGCACCTTGCTGGCGGACATACACACCTTCGCGCTCGCTCTCATGAAAATGCGCATCCAGCAGCCAAGGCTGGCCTGGCTGCAAATCGGGCAACCAGCCATGTACGGCAGCATTCATGGCCACCACGCAGCCACGCTCATCCAACTCTACTACCCCGGCAGGCATGACCTGCAACAGCGTGGACAAGCGTGCGGCAAGCTGCTCGTTGGCCGCAGACTTGGCGACCAGTTCATCATTGGCCAGTTGCAACTTCACATTCAGCTCGGCCACCTGTGCCTCTAACAACTGATAGGCTTGAATCAGGTCATCCGTCACACTATTGAAGTGCTCCAGCGCACTGCGAAGTTGACCTTCGTCTGCTTTCATTCGTAAAACCCCGTTCAGTTGCGACACATCCATTTGTAAAACATGCTTGAACAGTATGATAATGGACAAGAGACATCCGCGGCATCTTGCCGATTGGCAGGGCCACACAAACTTGCCCTAGCCTTTTTCCGCGGACAGAGTATGAATAGTATTGTCAGTGACCACGTTGAACGACAGCCAACCTCCGGAGGTTTCCGTGTCTGAACTACTTAAAAAAATTGATGCCCGCACCAAGCTGGCCGGCACTAACAAACTGGAGATCCTTCTTTTCTCCCTAGGCGTAGATCAACGCACAGGCCGGAAGGAGACCTTTGGCATTAACGTGTTCAAGGTCCGCGAGGTGATGCGCACGCCCGAAATTACCTCGGCGCCGGAAATGCCGGCCTCGGTAGAAGGCATGGTCAGCCTGCGCGGCAGTCTGGTACCCGTGATCGACCTGGCAAAATACGCCGGCATTATTTCCGACAAACGCCCGGAAATCATGATCGTTACCGAGTACAACGGCCATACCCAGGGTTTTCTGGTAGAAGCGGTTGATACCATCCTGCGCCTGGACTGGGCTGCAATGCGCGTACCGCCAGACATGATTACCAACCGCATGGGCGGCCTGGTAACGGCGGTTACCGAGCTGGACGCCGGTACGCTGGTAATGATGATGGACGTGGAAAAAGTGCTGGCAGAAACCGCCATGTACGGCGACGAACACCAGTTCGTCAACATCGAGCCGCTGAAAGAAGAGCGCATGGTGTACTTCGCCGACGACTCTGCCGTAGCCCGCAAACAGATCGAGCGTACTTTCCAGGCCATGCAAGTCAAGTACGCCTACGCCATCAACGGCATGCGCGCTTGGGATGACCTGCAGCGCATGGCCAGCCAGGCGGATCTGGCCGGCCGCAAGCTAAGCGACATCGTGCACCTGGTACTGACCGACGTGGAAATGCCGGAAATGGACGGCTACATGCTGACCAAGATGATCAAGTCCGACCCGCGCTTTGCCGGCATCCCGGTACTGATGCACTCGTCGCTGTCGGGCCAGTCCAACCAGAAGCTGGGCGAATCTGTCGGCGTAGACGCCTACGTATCCAAGTTTGAACCGCAGAAGCTCTCGATGAAAATTCGCGAGATGCTGAAAATCTGAGCTACCTGAATAATCTCTGGAAAAACAAGGAATAGCCATGGCAGCATCTGACGCATCCCTTCTGGCCAGTGTCGACGCCCGCACCAAGCTGGCGGGGTCTAACAAAATGGAAATCCTGCTGTTCTCGCTGGGGACACGGGAAACGTTCGGCATCAACGTTTTCAAAGTGCGCGAAGTATCGCAAACGCCGTTCATCACGCGCACCCCCAACATGCCATTCGGCGTGGAAGGTGTACTGTCGCTGCGCGGTAACATCATTCCGGTCATTTCGCTGGCCAAATTCATTGGCTGTGAAACCGACACCACCACTTACGGCACCATGATCGTGACCGAGTTCAACAAGAGCACCCAAGCCTTTCTGGTGGACTCGGTTGACCGCATCATCCGCGTGGACTGGGATAAAGTGCGTGCGCCGGAAAACGTGATGAGCACCACACAGCAGACCCTGATTACTGCGGTGACCGAGCTGGACGACGGCAAACTGGTATCCATTCTGGACGTAGAGCAGATTCTGGCCAGCGTGGTTGGCGAGACCCGCGTACCGGATATTCCTACGGCAGCACTGGAACAAGACCAGTACGTTTTCTTTGTGGATGACTCGGTTGTCGCCCGCAAAGAAATCAGCAGCGTGCTGGACAAAATGGGCCTGAAATATCACCAAGCCAACAATGGCAAGGAAGCCTGGGACAAACTGCAGGTGTTGGCCAACCGTAACTGGTCGGAAAACGAAAATCTGCACGATACGCTGAAACTGATCCTGGTAGATGCTGAAATGCCGGAGATGGACGGCTATGTACTGACCAAGCTGATCAAATCCGACAACCGCTTCAACGGCATCCCGGTTGTCATGCACTCGTCGCTGTCGTCCAACGCCAACCGCGCCATGGGCACCAGCGTCGGTGTAGACGCCTATGTTGCAAAATTTGACCCCGCAATCCTCGCAGATACTTTAATTCCGTTCCTGCAACGCTAAAATAGCGGGTTAAACACCAATACTTGGTCAGGACAACGCCAATGGCAGATAAAAACCTCCGTTTCCTCGTGGTGGATGACTTCTCCACCATGAGACGTATTGTACGCAACCTGTTGAAAGAGCTTGGCATCACCAATGTGGATGAAGCTGAAGACGGCCAGGTAGCGTTACACAAGCTGAAAACACAGCATTTTGATTTCATTGTTTCCGATTGGAACATGCCGAACATGACGGGGATCGAGCTGCTGCGAGCCGTTCGTGCCGACGCGCAACTGAAACACCTGCCGTTCCTGATGATTACCGCGGAAGCCAAGCGGGAAAACATCATCGAGGCCGCCACTGCAGGTGCCAGCGGTTACATCGTCAAACCGTTTACTGCCGCCACTCTGGAAGAAAAAATGAACAAAATCTTCCAGAACCTAAACAAATAACATCAACATCGCGAACATTGAGCGGTTGAGGAGGAGTAATCGTGTCTGATCACCTTCTTGAAAGTGGCGACTCTCCAGAACTGGAAGCACTTTTTGACAGTATTGCGGCCACGCAGCCGGTAAATAGTGCCTCTGCGCCAGAATCAAAAGCAGCTGCCTTGCCAGCCGACATGTCTCAGGAAAAAGTCCTGGGCATGTATGCACAGATCGGCCAGATGACACGCAAGCTGCACGACACCCTGCGAGAAATGGGCTATGACAAGTCGCTAGAGCGTGTCGCGGATGCCATCCCGGATGCCAAAGACCGCCTGGGCTATATTGCGACACTGACCGCCAATGCGGCAGAACGCGTACTGAACGCTACCGACATTGCCAAACCTATCCAGGATGATTTGCAAGCCCGTGCGGACCAGCTGAACCAGCGTTGGGAACTCCTCTACGCCAACAAGCTGACTACCGAAGAGTTCAAAACCCTGGCTCACGATACCCGCAGCTATCTGGCACTGGTGCCCAAGCAAACTGAAGCCACCAGCAACCAGCTGCTGGAGATCGTGATGGCGCAAGACTTCCAGGACTTGACCGGCCAGGTCATCAAGAAAGTCATGGAAATGGTCAAAACGCTCGAGTCCGAGCTGCTGACCGTACTGATCGAGTACCTGCCTGCCGAGCGCAAGCTGGAGCTCAATACAGAATTGCTGAATGGCCCGGTAGTGAACCCCGATGGCCGTACCGATGTAGTAACCAACCAGCAGCAGGTAGATGATCTGCTGGATAGTCTTGGTTTCTAGGTCATACTCCAAGAACACGCATTAAGTCGACATACAAAGGAAGCAAAAATGAGCGACTTCGCCGGAATGGAAGAACTTCTGCAGGATTTCTTACTCGAGTCGACCGAGCTACTCTCCGATGTGGACAACAAGCTGGTGGAGCTTGAGAAAAGGCCGAACGACCGCGCCTTGCTCAATGACATCTTCCGCGGTTTCCATACCATCAAGGGTGGCGCGGGCTTCCTGAATGTCGCACCGATGGTGACCATTTGCCACCGGACAGAAAACCTGTTCGACAAACTGCGCAACTCCGAACTGGGCCTCTCGTCTGAACTGATGGACGTCATTCTGGACGCCACCGGTGCAGTACGCGATATGTTTACCGTGCTGTCGCAAGGCCTGCCACCACCAAACCCGGATCCGGCCATGTTGGCCGCCCTGGATGCCGCGCTGGCTGGCAACCTGGCTGCCGTGAAGGCACCCACCCAAGCCGCACCTGTTGCCCAAGCCGCACCTGTTGTCCAAGCCGCACCGGCACCTGCCCCGGCTAGCAACAGCAATGAGCCTAACTGGGCAGCATTGCATCAGGCCGTGAGCGGCGCCGAACAACCAGCCGCGGCTGCCAGCCCGGCAGCCACGGCCACCTATGACATGGCTGCTGCTGCAACGGTGGTAACCGAGAGCGCACCCGCCGAGCTCATCCCTGCGGCTATCGTACCCGCAGCGGTTGTGCCTGCAGCGCCGAAACCACAAAACAAACCGGCTCCATCTACCGGCGGCCCGATCTCCGGCCAGGAAAACACGATCCGCATCGACACCGTGCGACTGGATCAGGTACTGAACCTGTCCGGTGAAATCGGGCTGACCAAGAACCGCCTGACGACACTGCGTACCGAAATTCTCCAAGGCAATATGGAGACCAATACGCTGCGCTCGCTGGATGAGGCCATCAGCCAGCTGGACTTGCTGGTAAGCGATCTGCAAAACGCGGTAATGAAAACGCGCATGCAGCCGATTGGCCGCCTGTTCCAGAAATATCCGCGCCTGGCGCGCGATCTGGCCCGCCAATTGGGCAAGGAAGTGGAACTGGTCATTACCGGTGAAGAAACAGAACTCGACAAGACCATGATCGAGGATCTGAACGACCCGCTGGTGCACTTGGTCCGTAACGCAGTGGATCATGGCGTAGAGTCGGCAGACGAGCGCATTGCCATGGGCAAGAAACCGCAGTCGCTGATCGAGCTGACTGCCGAACAGGTAGGTGACCATATCGTTATCGAGATTACCGATGACGGCAAGGGCATGAACCCTGAGGTGCTGCGCCGCAAAGCCATTGCCAAGGGCCTGATCGATGCTGAAACGGCCAACTCTCTGGACGAAAAACAGTGCTTGCAGCTGATTTTCCTGCCAGGCTTCTCGACCAAAGACCAGATTTCCAGCGTATCCGGCCGCGGTGTTGGCATGGATGTGGTGCGTACCAATATCCAGAAACTGAATGGCCGTATCGATATCAACTCCATTCAGGGCGAAGGCACACGCATCAGCATTTCGCTGCCGCTGACTCTGGCGATTCTGCCAGTACTGGTAGTACGTGCCTGCAATCAGCCGTTTGCCGTACCCCTGGCCATGGTGCGCGAGATCATCCCGATCGATACCACCGCCATCCAGGAAGTATCCGGCCGCCCTACCATTGTGGTGCGCGACGAGATCCTGCCGCTGAAAACCCTGTCGGGCCTGCTGAACTGGCAGCCTACACAGAAACCGAACTTTGGCGTACTGATGCAGTCTGCTGAAAAGTCGTTCATCCTGGCGGTAGACTCTTTCGTTGGCCGCGACGATGTGGTGATCAAGCCGCTGCAGAACATTCGCCCGAAAGGTGTGGCTGGTGCCACGCTGTCTGGTGATGGTTCGGTCGTGCTGGTACTGGATATGGAAGACCTGCTGGCCGGCCAGATGGACTCCTCTGCCAACGGTAGCGTTATGCTGAGAAACGCAGACAACTTCTCTTACTAAGATAAAAACAATGTCGACATCCGCCTTTCTGGGACGTCAGCCTGTATTGAACAGGAATCAGCAGCTCATTGGATATGAGCTGCTTTTTCGTCGTGCCGACGATGCTGCCAGCGCCACTCCCCATGCACCGCTAGAAGCAGATACCCAGGTGCTGGTGAATGCCTTGAACAATATGGGCACCAACTGGCTGATCGGCAACAAGCTGGCCTTCATAAATGTAGGCGAAGCGATGCTGACCAGCGACTTTCTGGAGCTGCTGCCGCCCCGGCGCGTCGTACTCGATCTTGCGGCCAACATACAGCCTACCAACGAGGTCGTGTCACGTGTGCGCTACCTGCGCTCGCTGGGCTTTGGCATCGCACTGGACGACTTCTCATTTGATGCGCCTTCCTCTGCCCTGCTGGAGCTAGCCAACTATGTAAAACTGGATGTGCAAAGCCAGACACAAGCCCAGTTTCAGGCACAAGCGGCCAGACTACGCAGCTACCCGGTTATCCGTATTGGCGAGCGTATAGAATCCTACCAGCACTACCACCTGTGTCGTGACCTGGGCATGGATGGCTACCAGGGCTATTACTTTGCCCGGCCGGAAACCCTGTCGGCCAAAGTGATCCACCCTTCGTTCGCCAATACGCTGAAGCTGCTGAACTTGCTGCGTGCTGATGCACCGGTGCGTGAAATCGAGGCGGTACTGAAAACCGATGTGGCGCTGTCGTTCAAACTGC
The DNA here is from genome assembly GCF_020616155.1 of Vogesella sp. XCS3. Taxonomy (NCBI): domain Bacteria; kingdom Pseudomonadati; phylum Pseudomonadota; class Betaproteobacteria; order Neisseriales; family Chromobacteriaceae; genus Vogesella; species Vogesella sp. XCS3. Next base: position 1,676,689 of record NZ_CP085530.1, read on the forward strand.
TGCGCTATGTCAACTCGGCTGCTGCCGGCCTGAATACCACCATCAGCTCTTTCAGCCACGCCGTCACAGTGCTGGGCTACCAGAAGCTCTACCGCTGGCTGACCTTACTACTGGTTACCAGCAACGAAAGCAACCATCTGGCTCCGGCACTGCAAAAAACTGCCGTTATCCGCGCCCGCCTGATGGAAATTCTGGCACAAGAAACCGGCTTCACCACCGAGCATTGTGACAATGCCTTTATTGCTGGCATGTTTTCGCTGCTGGACGTGATCTTTGACATGCCCATGCACACCATTCTGGAGCACATCAGCCTGCCGGCTGAAATCCACCAGGTCCTAGCAGACCAGAGTGGCGGCTTGAGCCTGCTATTCCGCCTAGCCATGGCGCTGGAGGCTGGCGACCCATCCCTGCCCCACCTGGCAAGCCAGCTATCGCTGGAACCGGACCAACTGAACCTGCTTCACACTGCTGCCCTGGCGTGGGTAGAAGAACTCGGACTTTGACTTACCCTGATGAATTTACTTGCCATCGATTGCTCGAACCAGAACCTGTCTGTTGCACTATCCACCCCGAACGGCATCATCAGCCAACACCATAGCGTGAAACAAGGGCACTCCGACCATGCACTGGCCGCTGTACACCAGCTGTTAAACGATGCCGGGGTAAATTTGTTGCAGCTGGACGTGATCCTGTTTGGCAAAGGACCCGGCGCCTTTACCGGGCTGCGTATAGCCGCCGGTATCGCCATGGGCCTGGCCACGGCTGCAGGCCTGCCTGTGGTGGGTGTGCCTACCCTGGACGCCATCGCGCGCAGCCTGCCACAAGGTAACGGCCTCGCCGTGATTGATGCCCGTATGGGCGAGGTATATGCCGCGCATTATCAGCATGGGCAGTGTCAGGGCGAGATCAGCGTAGTGAAAGCCGAGCTGGTGGTATTGGACGCTATGCCGGCGGTAGCCGGTGATGCCATCGACTTGCTCCCGCCGCACCATATTCCTGCGAGCTACGCGGTACCTCAGGCTAGCGACTATATCGCGCTCTATCTTGAGAACCCCGCCCGCTACCCGGCAAGCCCCAGTGCGGACTTGCTCTATGTGCGCAACAAGATTGCCCTGACCGCTACCGAGCAACGCGAGCAGAAACGTGGCTGACTTTACCCGCGCCAAGCTTGAAGATGCGCAGCGGCTAGCCAGTGCCGAAGCCGACAGCACGCCCCACGCATGGAATAGCAGCATGTATGCCGGCTCTCTGGCGAGCGAGCACGATACGATCTGGCTGATGCAGCAAGATACTGTGCTGCTGGGTGCGGCAGTGCTGATGCAGGTACTGGACGAAGCCCATTTGCAGAATTTTTTCATCCACGCCAACCATCAGGGCCAAGGGCTGGGCGGCCAACTACTGCGCCACGTGCAGCAGCAGGCCCGGCAGCAAGGTGCCAGCAGCCTGTTTCTTGAAGTACGCGCCAGCAACAGCATTGCCCTGCAGCTATACCAGCGCGCCGGCTTTACCCAGTACAGCACACGCAAGGCTTACTATCGCCAACCCGATGGCAGCCGTGAAGACGCCATCCTGATGAAAGCCGAGCTATGAACCGCCGTGCGTTTGTACTGCATGAAATGGGTCATAACCCGCTGTGGCTCCCGCGTGGGACCAGCCTTGCGGATGACAGCCCTGTCACGGACACTGCGCCCTTGGCCACCTCGGCCATTGTCGCGCCCATTGCACAGGCACCGCTTGTAGCTCCGTCTCCGGCGCCGGCTCCTGCACGCATCATCCCGATCGAGCAGCCCGCCACGCCACGCGAGCAGCCAATAAGCGACTGGGCCACCTTGCATACCAGCATTGCCTCCTGCCAGCGCTGCGAGCTGGCCAAGACACGGCACAATGTTGTCGTTGGCCGCGGCAAGCCCACGGCACGCTTGCTGATTGTGGGTGAGGCACCGGGCGAGCAGGAAGACCGCCAGGGGCAGCCGTTTGTCGGCAAAGCCGGGCAGCTGCTGGAAAGCATGTTGGCCGCAGCCGGTATCGACAGCGAGCAAGACGTCTATATCTGCAATGTGGTCAAATGCCGGCCACCAGGCAACCGCAACCCTGCTCCAGCAGAAATTGCCAGCTGCGCCAGCTATCTGCAGTGGCAAATCGACGCTGTCCAGCCGACGCTGATTGTGGCGCTAGGCCGCTTTGCCGCCCACACTTTGCTTAATAGCCAGGCACCGATCAGTGCACTGCGCAAGCAGCTGCATCATGCGCATGGCCTGCCCGTACTGGTAACCTTCCACCCCGCCTACCTGTTGCGCAGCCCCGGCGAAAAAGCCAAAGCCTGGCAAGATTGGCACCAGATAAAGTGCCAGCTGGCAGCGTCTGGCAAGGTGACAACCAGCGCGTCCTGATTAAAACAGCTCTATATCATTTTTGCTGGCAGACACCTCCGCCTGCGGCGACTGACGCAAAGCCGCCAATTGCGCCAAATACTGCTCTTTGGTGGCGTCCAGCGCCTTACCGCTAGCGGCAGCTTCCAGCAGCGGCGGGGCTAATTGCTGCAAGGCCTGCAACTTCGATACGCACTGCCCGGCCCGCCCCAGCATCTGGCTCAGGCGGTCCTGGAACTGTAGTGAGGTAATGGCCACATTGGTGCTGTGCTCTACCTGCCCAGCAATGCCGTTCAGTTCGGCAACAGCATGCTCCATACCTTGGCTTAGTTCGTTGATCTGCCCCATGGTATGCTGCACACGCATTTTTGCCTCCAGTACATAGCTCATATCGTGCGACGCCAAAGCCGCAATACTGCGATGCGCTTCTTCCACCATTTTCTGTACCGACAAGATAGTCTGGCTGATCTGCTCGTTGAAATCGTGTGTGCGCAACGATAGCGCCCTCACCTCATCAGCCACCACGGCAAAACCGCGACCAGCCTCCCCCGCTCGAGCCGCCTCGATAGCCGCATTCAGTGCCAGCATATTGGTTTGCTTGGAGATGCCATCGATATCAGCCAGGAACGCATGCACACTGCGGATTTTTTCGTCGATCTCAGTCATATGGTTCACCTGCACAATGCTGACCTGGCTGGTGCGCAGGGTATTCTCTACAAAAATCTCCAGCGTTGCATTGGTGTCATGGGCAAAGCGCTCAAAGCTGGCAGTATGCTGGTTGTCGCCCTCTTCCCCCGCACCAATCATGCTGATGGCAATATGCTGCTGCGCCTTGGCATGGCTCGTGATACTGCTGAAGCTATCCAGCAACGCACTGATGGCTTCTTCCAGTATCCGGTTTGCCGCGCCAAGCTGCCCTTCAAGCTGCCGGCACTGCTCGGCGTATTCTTGCTGGATCTGCTGCCATACAGGCTGCACCTGCTGCCAGGCTTGCGCCGCAGTATCCGTCTGGATGGCACGCTGCTGCGAGCGCCCCCGCAAGGCCCGCCAGCCAAGCAGCAACAATATCAAACCGGTAAACCCGCTATGCAGCAGTGCGGCCAACCAGCTCTGCTGAGCCAGTAAGGCTGCCGCCATGTGCCAGGCCAATACAGCGCCCAGAGCCAAGCCCAGACAAACAGCCTGCTTCTTGTGAGGCATAGTCTCCCCTCGAATTATTTGCCACGCAGGATGATGATCCTCTCTAGTATTAGACCATGCAGCCCGCGTAACCCTGCTTATTCTATAGATAACATTATTTGTAACCCGGCAAGCATGTGTAGGGTCTGGTAACGATAAGGCTGGTTAATAGCCGCCCCAATGCATACAATAACCATACCGCATAGATACCACCCTTGCCAGCAGCCACGACCAACCCATAAAGGCCAACCATGTCTGTTACGTTTCATATCCGGGAGCAAGAGGCCACCATCCAGATTCATGGCCATTTCAACTTTTCCCAGCATGGCGCATTTCGTGATGCCTGCAAGGCGGTGCTGTCTCACCAGGCAATAAAATCGCTGGAAATCAATCTGATGGAAGTAGACCACCTGGACAGCTCGGCCTTGGGCATGCTGCTGGTGCTGCGCGATCAGGTCGATGAACGCCGGATTCCGCGGCTATTAATCAGCAATGCCAAACCCGTTGTGCGCCAGATTTTCGCCATTGCCAAATTCGACAAGTTTTTTGAAATAGACTGAAAGCCAGCCGCAATGCAAACCTTGAACGTGCTGGTAGTCGATGACAGCAATGTAAACAGGCTGGTGGTAAGCCGCCTGATCCAGGCGCTGGGGCATCGCGTCATGACGGCGGAAGATGGAGAACAGGCGCTGGCATGCTGCGAAAACTTGCTGCCCGACTTGATCCTGATGGATGTCATCATGCCGCAGATGGATGGCCTGGAAGCCACCCGTCGCATTCGCGAGCGCTTCAACAAACGCTGGATCCCGATCATTTTCCTGACCGGCAAAATAGAGCAGGAAGACATGTTGGCCGGTCTGGAAGCCGGCGGTGATGACTACCTGACCAAACCGGTAGACATCAAGCTGCTCACCGCCAAGATCCGCGTGATGTCGCGGATTGCCGACATGCAACAGCGCATCAGCCAGGATGCGCAGCGCCTGGAGGCCTACTATCTCAGCAACGAGATGGAGCAACAGCTGGCCGAGCACGTACTGCACAACCTGTACGGCGACCGCAGCCAGACTGGCATCGAACAGTGGATCCTGCCAGCCGTACAATTTAGCGGTGACATCATTACCGCGGCACGCTCTCCTACCGACACCCTGCACATCATGCTGGCCGACAGCACCGGTCACGGGCTGTCTGCTGCCATTGCCTGCCTGCCCGCTGCTACGGTGTTCTATGCCATGACGCAGAAGGGCTTCGGCATCAACGCCATCGCGCGCGAGATCAATAAGAAGCTCAAGCAACACCTGCCCGTTGGCCGCTTCGTTGCCGCCACGCTGGCAGCCATCAACCCGCAAGAGAAAACCGTTACGGTATGGAATGGTGGCATTCCGTTTGCCGCCTTCATCAATGAGCAAGGCCAGATCGAAAAACAGTTCCAGTCCAGCAACCCGCCACTGGGTATCTTGCGCAACCTGGACTTTGACGCCAGCGTCGAGGTGTACCGCTGGTCCGAGCCTGGGCGGCTGATGATCTGTTCCGATGGCCTGACAGAGGCCAAAGGTGCGCAAGGGGACATCCTGTCGCTGGAAGACCTGTGCCGTATGCTGGCCCGCCCGTACACCCAGGCTGCGATTGCCCCGCTACGCGAACAGGTCATCGCCCACCTGGCCGGCCATGAAAACGCCGATGATATCTCGCTGGTACTAGCGCCCTGCACGGCCAGTATCGGCCCTGCCAGCACGGCAACACAAAGCACGATGTTTACCCAGCTGAGCAACTGGGAGCTGCGCCTGGACTTTGGCCCCAAAGAACTGCGCGAAGAGCTGGGCATGGCCACCCTGCTGGGCTGGCTCAACCAGATCGGGCTATCCGAAACCCAGCTCAGCGATATGCTGCTGATCGTCACCGAGCTATTCAACAATGCCCTGGACCACGGCGTGCTGGCACTGGACTCCAGCGAAAAACACTCCAGTACCGGCTTTGCCAGCTATCTGATGAAACGAGCAGGCAAGCTGTTCGGGCTAGAGCATGGCTGGATACAAGTGGCCATGTCGCATGTTACCGGCGAAGACTTTCCCATCCTGAAACTCTGTATCCACGATAGCGGCCAGGGCTTTGATGCAACGCGCTTCCTGCAGGCTGAGCCGGACGATACCGCCCTGCACGGGCGTGGCATTGCATTGGTAAACCGCCTGTGCCGAAGCGTGCGGTATCAGGACGATGGCCGTCGGGTTGAAGTGGAATACGTCCTGCGCTAAGGCGCGGCTTGTTATCATGCCGCCCTCAGCACGCTAGCCCCTACCCCACATGCCGTTTACCCTGCCCCACCCTGGCCACGCCGAACTGGATATCAAGAAAAGCCGTTTCATCGCCTGCGTCGAGGCCGTGCCCAGCCGTACAGCGGCCCTGCAGCGCGTGGCCGAGCTCAAAGCCGCCCACCCCGGTGCAGCACACGTATGCTGGGCGCTGCTGGCAGGCGGCCACTCTGCGGCCAACGACGATGGCGAGCCCTCCGGCACCGCCGGCCGCCCCATGCTGGACGTGCTGCGACACCAGCAGCTGGAGGGCGTACTGGCCACCGTGGTGCGTTACTACGGCGGGGTGAAGCTGGGTGCCGGCGGGCTGGTACGGGCGTATACCGACGCGGTCGCCCAAGCGCTGTTGCACTGCGAGCGCCAAGAACAAGTCGCCATGCTGACCCTGGCCTGCAGCCTGCCCTACGCACTGGAAGGCAACGCGCGCCGGCTGCTGCAAAAACACGATGCCACGCTGCTGGCGGTGCAGCATGCGGCCAACGTTAGCCTGCAGTTCAGCCTGCCACTACAGGCTGCCGACGCGCTGCGCCACAGCCTGAACGAAGCCTGCCACGGCCAACTAGTCTGGCAGGAAGCGCCTTAAGGCAGCCCCCCTAATACGATGCCCAATGAAAAGGCCCGCCAGTTAACGGCGGGCCTGTTGCACTAGCAGGGTCGGGTGGCAGCAGATGGGGCTAGCGGCCTTTCTGCTGGCGGTACGCCACCACTGTCTGCACCAGGTCGGCAATCGAGCGCACGCCCATTTTGTCCATCATCTTGCCGCGGTGTGCTTCTACGGTTTTGATGCTGATACCCAGGTCATCGGCAATGATCTTGTTCATCTTGCCTTCGATCACCCGCTCCAGCACCTCACGCTCGCGCGTGGTTAGTGTAGCCAGCCTCGCCTCGCACTGGCCGGCCTCCTGCGCGCTTTGCGCCTGGTTGGCCGCACTGGCCAGCGCACTGTCTACCGCCGCCAGCAGCGCTTCCTGGTTAAAGGGCTTTTCCAGAAAATCGTGCGCACCGCGCTTGACCGCCTGCACGGCCATCGGTACATCGCCGTGGCCGGTAATGAAAATCACCGGCCAGGTATTGCCACGCGCCTGCAGCTCGTCGTACAGCTCCAGCCCGCTCATGCCCGGCATGCGGATATCCAGAATCAGGCAACCGGTGCCCAGCGCTGGCCGGTAGCTATGCAAAAAGCCTTCCGCACTATCGTGGCACTCGATGCTGTAATCGTGGCTTTCCAGTAACCACAGCAGGGAATCACGAAAGGCCTCGTCGTCGTCCACGATATGGATGCGTATGTTCTTGGCTACGGTCATGGCTCAAACACCGGCAATGTGAAACGGAAAATAGTACCACCCAATGGGTGATCTTCCACTGAGAGTTGACCCTGATGGAACTCGACAATCGAGCGGCAAATATTCAGGCCCATGCCCATGCCGTCGCCCTTAGTGGTAAAGAATGCGTCGAATAGCTGCGACTTCAGCGCGTCCGGCACGCCATGGCCGCGGTCTACGATGGCCACCTCTATGCGCTTGCTGTGCTGGCGCTGCACGCTGATTTCCAGTTGGCGCTGGTCTGGCGGCAGCTGCTGCATGGCTTCCATGCCGTTTTTGATCAGGTTGAGCAGCACCTGCTCGATCAGGATAGGGTCCACATGCACCAGCGGCAAGTTGGCCGCCAGGTGCACATTGATGCTGCTGGCCAGGCGGCGCGCTTCGATTTCGGCAATCGCCAGTGCGGCATCGATGATCTCACCGACGTCGGCCGCTTTGCGCACCGGCTCGCTCTGCTTCACAAATTCGCGCACGCGGCGCACGATCTTGCCAGCACGCTCGGCCTGCGCCGTGATTTTTTCCATCACCGGGATCAGCGACGCCGGCGTGGCTTTGCCCTGGCGCAGCCGCTCGACACAGCCGGCCTGATAGTTGGCAATAGCCGATAGTGGCTGGTTCAGCTCGTGCGCCAGCGTAGACGCCATTTCGCCCATGGTAATCAGGCGCGAGGTCGCTTGCAGTTTCTGCATCTGCTCTTCGTAGCGCTGCTCGGCGTCATGCTGCTCGGTGATATCGGTCAGAATCAGCATCTGCACATTGTGGCCATCCACCCAGCGCACCGGGCGGCTGCGCAGCAGGTACCAGCGCCCCGGGTCATCCAGCCATAGTTCCTGGTCGGTATTGGCGTGCTGCAGCATCTGGCGCAGGCGCAGATCGCAGTATTCGTACTCGTGCTCTTCGCTGGCTGCGGCCAACCATTGCCGGTAACGCTTGTTGCAGAACAGCAGTTGCTGGCTATCGGGCCGCACCACGGCTACGGCCGCATCCAGGCCCTCGATCACCGCGATAAAGCGCTCGTTGGCCGCCTCCAGCGCCTGCTGTGCCTCGCGCTTGTCGGTCATGTCGGTAAGCGCCGCCATCCAGCCGGTATGAATGCCATCGGCGTCGATCAGCGGCGAAATCAGCATCTGTCCGTAGAATTTTTCGCCACTCTTGCGCTGCATCACCGACTCGAACAGCTGGTGGCTGTTATCGCCCGACAGTGTCTGGCGTAGCGCGTCGTAATTCAGCGGCGCCACATCGGGCGACCAGTAGGGGTAAGGCGGGCGCAGCCCGATCAGCTCGTCCTCGCCATAGCCGGTAATGCGGCAAAAAGCCGGGTTCACATAGCTGATCTGGCCATCCAGGTCGATGGCGCGTATGCCCACCACCAGAGAATCTTCCATGGCCTTGCGGAACATATACTCGTGGCGCAGCGCCTGTTCGGCCTGCTTCTCGGCGGTAATGTCACGGCCGGACAGATACAGCACCCCTGCATCCAGCAGCGGGCTCATGGCCCAGGCCAGCGACAGCACACGGCCATCGCGGCTTAACATGCGCGTTTCCACATAGCGGTCCACGCTGCCGGCTTCCAGTAGCTGGCGAATCAGCTGGCGCGTCGGCTCGCGCTGCTGCGGGTCGACATAGTTCAGAAAAGAGGTACCCTGCAGCTGCTCGGCGCTGTAACCCAGCCCCTGCACAAACGCCGGGTTCATGTGCAGCAAGGTGGTATCTTCACGCATCACCCCCAGCCACTCGCGCGACAGCTTGTACACCCTGTCGCGCTCGCGTTCTGCCTCGATACGGCGGCGGATATGCCGCGACAGGCTGAATAGCGACAGCAAGGTCAGCACGGACAAACCGGTAATCAGCCCCAGCTGGATCAGGCGGTTTTTGTTGACATCCCCCCGCACCGGACGCGCCACCAAAGCCAGCGACGTGCCGCCCAGGCGTATGCTCTGCATCACACCCAGCGGTGGCTGGCTTTGTGCATTTCGCGCCAGGTTCAGGCCTCCAGACTGCAGGGCCAGGTGATATTTTTCGGCAAACCATGACGGCGGCACGCGGCGCACAAACGCACCGGCCTGATAAATGCCGATAACCATGCCGCGAAATTGCGTATCGCGGTACACCGGCACCATCAGATCAAAACGCCAGTCCCCGCCCTCGCTCTGATACGGCTGGCTAAAGCGCGGGTGGCCATCGTTGCGTGCCGCCAGGTAGGCGTCCACGCGCTGGCCGGAAATACCTGCGCCGGCGGACAAGCCGGATTCCTCATACGGTGCCACCCAGCGCACGATATAGCTAGCGTCGGCCCACACCACCGCAGCCATCTCCGGTGTATTACCCAGAAACTGCGAGGCCTGCACCAGAAAGCCTTCCTCCCCCATCTCCTCGCGCCCGATATCGCGTGCGATTTGTGCCAGCTCGGCCTGATGCCCATCCAGGCGCAAACGCATGGTCTGCTCGGCCCACAGCGTATCTTTGGCCAGATCGGTACGTTGCTGGTCGCTTTCACGCGCGTCCAGCGTCCACAACATCACCGCCATGGTGAGGAAAAACAGCACGATGGTGCTGTTGGGCATCAGCCGGTAAACGGGGCTGCGCCGCAGCGAGGTATAAAAGCGGGAGGTACGCATGGGCAAGACAGGTTGGCCGCAAGGGTCGATGGAATGCGATAATAAGCGCCCCCTTGCGATAACGCTATCAGGAGCAGCCCGTGCGCCGTCTGTTAAGCCTTTGTCTGTTGATCATGGCCAGCACCCACGCGGCAGAGCCTATCCGCATCGGCCTGTCCGGCCCGTTCAGCGGCGGCTCCTCCCCCATGGGGCTGTCGATGCGCAATGGCATACGGCTTGCCGCACAGGAAATCAACAGCCAGGGCGGGCTGCTGGGGCGGCCAGTACAACTGATAGAGCGCGACGACCGTGGCCGGCCGGAGCTGGGCCTGCGCATCGCCAGCGAGCTGATAGACAAACAGCGGGTAGTGGCCAGCGTGGGCTTTGCCAATAGCGGCGTGGCGCTGGCATCGCAGATACGCTACCAGCAGGCGCGCATCCCGGCCATTACCGCGGTTGCCACCGCCCACATCATTACCCAGCAGTTCACCCCGCCGCGCCATGCGGCCAACTATGTTTTCCGCGTGGCCGCTTCGGACAGCATCCAGGCACCGCTCATCGTGCGCGAAGCGCTGCGCCGCGGCTTTAGCCGCGTAGCCGTACTGAACGACAGCAGCAACTACGGCCGCCTGGGCCAGCAGGACTTGCTGAAATCGCTGGCCCAAAAAGGGCTGCAACCGGTCAGCGTCAACCAGTTCAACAATGGCGAGCTGGACATGAGCGTTTACCTGAAACAGGCTCGGGCAGCCGGTGCACAGTGCATCCTGACCTATACCATTGGCCCGGAGCTGGCCCAGATCGCCAATACCCTGGCGCAAATGGAATGGCGGGTTCCCATCATCGGCAGCTGGACGCTATCGATGTCCAACTTCATCGATAATGCCGGCCCCAACGCCGTGGGCGCCCGCATGGTGCAAACCTTCATCCAGGACGGCAACACCCCGGCACGGCTACAGTTCATTAACCGCTATCTGCATGCCAATGGCGGCCTGCACATTCCTTCGCCCCCCTCGGCAGCGCAGGGCTACGACAGCATGCTGCTACTGGCTGCAGCCATCCGCCAAGCGGGCAGCACCGACGGCCCCGCCATCCGCCAAGCGCTGGAAAACCTGAAACAGCCGGTAGCTGGCCTGATTACCACCTATCGCAAACCTTTCTCGGCCACTGACCACGAAGCGATCGAGCTGGACGTACCCGTAATTGGCGAAGTACGCCAGCAGCAGGTGATGTACGCCTACCCGCAAGACCGGCAGCGCCAGCCCTGAAGCCACAGTAATAAAAAAGCACCGCCTAAGCGGTGCTTTTCTCAAACCGATTTGGCCGCAGCCTAGCGGCGCTCTTGCGTCAGCAGGTAGGACTCCAGCGCGTGGCCGGCAGACAGGATATGGAAGCGCAGAAACTCGGCCGCTTCATCAGCCGCACCCTTGCGGCACAGATCCAGTAGCTTGCTGTGCTCTTCGTGCGCGCGCTCCATGGTACGGGTGAACAGGATCTGCATGCGCGTGTAGCGGTCGGTCTTGTTATGCAGCTGCTCGATCAGCGCCATGGTATTGGGCCGTTTGGCTGCGCGGTATAGCGCCAGGTGAAAGCGCGAGTTCAGCTCGCCCCAGTGGCGGATGTCATTGGCAGCCAGCGCCTGCTCGAATTCGTTCAGCGTCGCTTCGGCTGCATCATGGTCGGCAGCCACCTGACAGGGAATGGCCGCGCGCAATACTTCGCTTTCCAGCATGGCGCGAATTTCCAGCAGCTCCAGCACGTCGTCCAGCGACAGCTTGGACACCAGCGCGCCCTTGTGGTCGATAATCTGGATCAGGCCTTCGGCCTCCAGCTGGCGCAGTGCTTCACGCACCGGCACGCGGCTGACGCCGTATTCGTTGGACAGAGCCTCCTGACGCAGCTGTTGTCCGTCGGCAAACTCGCCCGAAAGAATGCGCTGGCGCAAGGATTCGGTCACGGCACTGGTGAGGGTTTGTCGCTTGATGGGCTGCATAGTGGTCATGGTCACGCTCTGGCTATCGGATACATGCAAATGTATTCGATTATACGGTGAAATACGCGTGCGACAAGAGAATACAGAAAAGGGACATCGAATTAGCAGAAGTGCATAGCAAAACGGCACCAGGCGACCGTTCATGCGCAATAGAAGCCTGACCGGCGCAAACGGCAGGCAAAGAAAAACCCGGCCACGCGGACCGGGTTTATTCTGGGGTGGATGATGGGGCTCGAACCCACGACAACAGGAATCACAATCCTGGACTCTACCAACTGAGCTACATCCACCGCTGAGCGGTGTGTCTGACGCACATTGTGCGGCAAACCGAATTTTTGGGGTGGATGATGGGGCTCGAACCCACGACAACAGGAATCACAATCCTGGACTCTACCAACTGAGCTACATCCACCACAGATACTACATTTCTTACTACCACATCGCCACTGGCGCGCCCGACAGGAATCGAACCCGTAACCCCCGGCTTAGAAGGCCGGTGCTCTATCCGGTTGAGCTACGGGCGCTCTATCGGGTGTGGCTGTGGTCGGGGCGGTGGGATTCGAACTCACGACCCTCTGCTCCCAAAGCAGATGCGCTACCAGACTGCGCTACGCCCCGACGACAGGAAGCGAAATATACAGGGCTGGTTTATTGCTGTCAACACCCAATGCTAAAAAATTGCATAGTAGGGCGTAGTGCCCCCCCTGCTGCCGGCAAAACACGACAGCACCGGCTGCTGCAATGCAAAAAAGAATGACGCACAAGCCCTTGAAGCGATTGAGCAGATACCCCAAAAAATGAGAAAATCCGGCTTTCGTTCACTTCTAACCTTAATGGTGGATAGCAGCATGGCGGCACAACTCATCGACGGCAAGGCCGTTGCCGAAACCCTGATCAACCGCGTACGCGTGGGCGTGGATGCCCGCCTGGCTGCAGGCAAACGCGCCCCGGCCCTGGCAGTGATTCTGGTCGGCGACGACCCGGCTTCCGGTATTTACGTGAACAACAAGAAGCGCTCCTGCGAAAAGGCGGGCGTGCGCTCCCTGTCTTACGAGCTGCCGGGTAGCACCAGCCAGGAGGAACTGCTGGCCATCATCGACCAGCTGAACGCCGACGACAGCGTGGACGGCATCCTGGTGCAGCTGCCGCTGCCCAAGCAGATCGACCCGCAACTGGTGATCGAACGCATCAACCCCAAAAAGGACGTAGACGGCTTCCACCCCTACAATATGGGCCGCCTGGCGATCAAGATGCCCCAACTGCGCCCGTGCACCCCGCGCGGCGTGATGACGCTGCTGGAAGAGTACAACATCGACCCGAAAGGCAAGAATGTGGTGATCGTGGGCGCCTCCAATATCGTAGGCCGCCCACAAGCGCTGGAAATGCTGCTGGCGCGTGCCACTGTTACCGTGTGCCACAGCGCCACCGCCGACCTGGCCGGTGAAGTTGGCCGCGCTGACATCGTGGTAGCCGCCGTGGGCATCCCCAACTTCGTGAAGGCCGCCTGGCTGAAGCCGGGTGCCGTAGTAATCGATGTGGGTATCAACCGTCTGGATAGTGGCAAGATCTGCGGTGACGTTGAATTCGACGCTGCCCGCGAAGTGGCCAGCTACATCACCCCGGTTCCTGGCGGCGTTGGCCCGATGACCATTGCTACCCTGTTGCAGAACACGCTGGATTCGGCCAATCTCAACGCCTGACGCAGACACGAAACACGCACGCCGCCGTCTGCCGCTGCAGCCGGCGGCGTTTTTTATCTGCCCTGAAGACAAAACCTACAGACAAAGAGTCAAACCATGAGTAACCGCCATTCTGCCACCCTGCTGATCAGCTGCCCGGACAGCCACGGCCTGGTTGCAGCCATCGCCAATTTCCTGCTGACCTATAACGCCAACATCCTGCACGCCGACCAGCACCAGGACCCGGTGGAAAACCTGTTCCTGATGCGCGTGCAGTGGGACCTGAACGGCTTTACCCTGCCGATGGACAGCTTTGCCGCCGCCTTTGCGCCGATCGCCGAAAAGCACAATATGCAATGGCAGGTATCGCTGTCGGTACGCAAGCCACGCATGGCGATTTTTGTCTCCAAGTACGAACATTGCCTGGTCGACCTGCTGCACCGCTACAGCATCGGCGAGCTGGATTGCGATATCCCGCTGATTATCTCCAACCACGAAGACTGCCGCCGCCTGGCCGAATTCCACGGCATCCCTTACCACGTGATTGCCGTCACCAAAGACAATAAGGCCGAGGCAGAGGCGCACCAGTGGGCACTGCTTGAAGAAGCCGATGTCGACCTGATCGTGCTGGCGCGCTACATGCAGGTACTGTCGCAAAAGTTTGTCGAGCGCTACCCGCACCGCGTCATCAACATCCACCACAGCTTCCTGCCGGCCTTCGACGGTGCCAAACCTTACCACCGCGCCTTTGCCCGCGGCGTGAAGCTGATCGGCGCCACCAGCCACTACGTGACCGAAATCCTGGACGACGGCCCGATTATCGAGCAGGAAGTCACCCGCATCTCGCACCGCGACGATGTAGAAGACCTGATCCAGAAAGGCCGCGACCTGGAGCGCGTGGTGCTGTCCCGAGCTGTGCGCTGGCACCTGGAAAACCGCATCCTGGCCTACAACAACAAGACCGTGATTTTTGACTAAGCCATGAACCTGCCCCTGATCCACGACGCCATCGACCTGCTGCGCCTGCGCGTTGGCCGCCTGGAACAATACCAGTACCCGCTGGGCCAGCTCATGGGGGTGTTTACCGCACTCGGCATCATGTCGGCCGCGGCCGCCCACGCTGACGGTGCCAGTGGCGACCCGCTGGCACTCACGCTGTTCTTTTCGCTGTATACGCTGATGGAAACCTCGCTGTACGCCACCTTCATGCGCTGGTGGTTGCGGCGTGCCGGCTGTCGTATCGAGTTCCCCCTGATAGGGCTTGTTGCTGCGGCCAGCCTGATCAAGCTACTGGACCCGCTGGTAAGCTGGCTGCCAGATGATGTGGCGCAAGGCTTATCGTTAGTCATGGGGGCCGTGGCGCTGTATATCGTGGTGAAGGCACTAGCGCTCACCACCGGCGCCAGCGTGTTGCGCGTACTGGGCGGCACCCTGCTGTTTTCGCCTGTTGCCATCATCCTGATGGTAAACATGGTGACGGTAGCGGCCAGCATGGGCGTAGAAGTGTTCCCGCCCGAGGTGATGCAGACGGCCACACTCAAGGCTGGCGAAAGCGCCCCTTGAGTGTATTTGCTAGCAAAACAAAACGCTGCCACCAGGCAGTGTTTTGTTTTGCAAAGACCCGGCTCAGGGCTAATGCCAGTCAGTTAACGCTGACTGGCGTTTTTTGTTTAGGGTTTGTTGCATTGAAGTACGCTAGTGTGTCCTCTATGCGGGCGATGATTAAATGCCGGTTCCGCCCGGCAGACGGGAAAGGGGGCGGATTGCCGCCCCCTTTTCATTCCCCCGCAACCCGGGGCTGCTCGAAACCCCGTCCAAAATGGCACGCCCCAGGCGCCGCCGAACTCGCCCCTCGCTAACGGCTCGGGGCTCAAACAAATCGGCGTCTTGCGCGTGCGAATCTTCGATTCGCTCAGCACAACCCTGGGGCGCACCATTTTGACCAGCTCGCGCCAACGGGATAGGGCGCTTCACTCACGTCCTGCTACGTGAAAACCAAGCACATTCGCTTAACTGACTGGCATTACGGCTCAGGGCTCCTCTTGCGGGCTGGCCGCCAGCGCCTCGGCCAACGCTTGCTGCACCGCCTGCCCACTGAAGGCACTTTGCCACATGGCGTGAAACTGGCCATCTCGATAAAGTGCAAAAGCGGGCAGCTGAAACAACTCAAAGCGGTATGCCAGCGCCTGCGCCCGGGCAACGTCGGCATACCACAGCTGCACACCCAGGCCTGCCAGCCACGATGGCAGCTGTGCCTGCCAGCCACGGCAAGCACCACAATGCGGCTGGCCAAACATCACCAGGCTGACACCAGGCGTTGCGGCCAACGTGGCATCAAAGCTGAACTCGTCCAGCGCTTGCCAGGGCACGGCTAGTCCATTTTGGCGATATAACGCGCCAACTGCAAAATGGCGCGCACTGCGTCACTCTTCGGGCCCTCTTCACCACGCAGCTTGGCGTAGCGGCGCAAAATGGCGCGGGACTCCACGTGCACGTCCATCTCGCTATCCGGCGAGGTAATCAGCGTCATGCGCGCCCCGCCCTCCTGCATGCGCGGCTGGCCTTGGGCGATGCACAGGTACACCTTGTGGGCATTGTGCTGGGTAATATGATCGTACAGGTAGAGCATGGAATTGATACGCAAACCGGTCTGGTCGCGTACCTGGCGTAGCAGTGCTTGCGAGCGCAGCTCGCCGCGTTGCGACACCCCGCCAGGCAAGCTGAAACGCCCACCAGCAGAGGCCGTCATCAATACACCATCAGGAAGCTCGATAATTGCCGTGGCACGGCGGGGCAAGGTGGGAGAAAGGCGGGATTCAAAGCGGTTTTCACGCGTAAAACTCATAATATGCAGATACAGCCCAATAGATGAAAGAACAAAAGAAACAACAAAATAGCGTGGCTTCATTTTAATCAAGCACTTGCCAGGCAGCAAATACCGTCCGCATCAAAGCGCGGCCAACGGTTGGTTTTTCTGCTGCTTTCGGTAACAATCGCACGCCCAGCCTAAAACTATGCGGATTACCCCATGACCTCCTCACCCGTTTCTACAAGCACACATCACCGCATCGCCGTGATTGGCGGCGGCCCTGCCGGCCTGATGGCCGCCGAAATGCTACTGGCAGCGGGCGTACAGGTTGACGTGTTTGATGCCATGCCCTCGCCAGGGCGAAAATTCCTGCTGGCAGGCGTAGGCGGCATGAACATTACCCACAGTGAAGCGCCAGCGGACTTCTACCGCCGTTACGGCCCGCGCGAGGCTGCGCTGGCACCCATGCTGGACGCGTTCAATGCCGATGCCCTGCGTGACTGGGTACACGGCCTGGGGATCGAAACCTTTGTCGGCAGCTCGGGCAAGGTATTCCCGCGCGAGATGAAAGCCGCCCCGCTACTGCGTGCCTGGCTGGCGCGCCTGCGCGAGGCCGGCATGCAGCTGCACGTGCGCCACCGCTGGGAGGGCTGGCTTCTCGATGGCAGCCTGCGCTTTAGCACCCCGACAGGGGAAACACATTGGCAAGGCAGTGCCGTTGTGCTGGCATTGGGCGGTGGCAGCTGGGCCAAACTGGGTTCCGATGGGCGCTGGCTACCCTTGCTCAGCGAAAAAGGCGTGGACACCCGGCCACTGGCACCATCGAACTGCGGCTTCGACCGCCCATGGAGCGAACACTTTGCCAGCAAGTTTGCCGGCCAGGCGCTTAAGGGGGTAACCCTGCAGTTTGCCGATGCATGCGGCCAACCCAGCCAGCGACGGGGCGAGTTTGTCGTCACCGCCAGCGGGGTGGAAGGCAACCTGATCTACGCCTACAGCGCAGCCATCCGCGACGCCATCGCCCGCGACGGCCAGGCCACCATCACGCTGGACTTGTTACCGGACCGCAGCCTGGAACGCCTGCTGGGCGAGCTGCAGCGCGGCCGTGGTGCCGCCTCGCTGGCTAACCATCTGCGCAAACAGTGCGGGCTGGATGGCGTAAAGGCGGGCTTGCTGCGTGAGCTGCTGGATAAAGACAGCTTTAACGATATGGTCACACTGGCACAAGCCATCAAGGCCTTACCACTCACCTTGCACGCCGCGCGCCCCATCGACGAAGCCATCAGCACCGCGGGGGGCGTACGCTTCGAGGCCATGGACGAATACGGCATGCTCAAAGCCCTGCCTGGCGTATTCTGCGCCGGGGAAATGCTGGACTGGGAAGCGCCAACCGGCGGCTACCTGCTGACTGCCTGCTTTGCCAGCGGCCGCGCTGCGGCGCTAGGGGCACTGAACTGGCTGCAGGCAAACCAGAAAGGCGAAGCAAGCCGCGGCTGAGTGCCGATGCCTATGGGCTTGCACTGACAAGGCAGCATCATGGTGGTGAAGACAAGTGAATCTGCACACGCTTGTCCAAGGCCAGCTCGGAGAGTGCCGTGCCGTAGTACTGGCGGAATAGCTTTTGCCGTAAGCCGCTTTGTTCGGCCTGCTGCATAGCCAATTGCAGCTTTGCGTGTAACTGTGGCATGGCGGGTGAGACATAAAAGTAAAAATCTTGCGGGTAAATCAGCACGATCCCAGGCAAAGGTACCAGGCCTGCACGCAAGTCATGCTCCGCGGCGACCTCGATACTGCCACGCGGAAAGTAATGTACCCCGCGTTTGCCACTAGCCACCTGACGGTATAACTCGCCCACAGAAAAGCGCTGCTGCATCGCCGGCAAGCCATTGTGCTGCCAGATGGTGGCATCCGCCCAGCCAAATGCCATCGCAGCCACACGCCGGCTACGCCGCAAATCGGCCAGCGTACGCATACTGGCATAGTCAGCCACATCGGCTGGCGGCACCATCAAAATACGCCAGCCTATCATGCCGCCAGTCAGACCCTGGCTTACGCGCAGAAATCGTTTGTCGCGCTCGGGCGTACGCAAGAACCAGTGCACGCCAAGCCGCCCTTGCACCAGCATCTGTTCGATACGCGCATTGGGCATATCTGGCACGGGCTTCAACCTAGCCGACACACCGCTGTCAGCCAGCGCTGCCACCAGCAAGTTATGATAATAAGCTTGCCCCTGGCCTGTCCGTGTCGCCACGGTTAGCGACAGCTCATCAGCCACCGCCGTGGCCATCAAGCCAAAGACCAACAATACGCCATACCACCGCATCCATCGCCCTCCTCTGCCTGCTAGCAATATAGCCTGCTATCAGGCAGAGGAGGCTTTTAATGGATACGCCAGCATGACAAAGCCCCCCGCGCCTTGCGGCACGAGGGGTTTATCGCGTCACCGCTCAGTTCTTGGTGACAAACAGGGAGCTAGGGTCAAAGCCGACACGAATCGCGCCCCAGTGACGCTCGTTTATCATCACCGGCAAGGCAATTTCAGACAGGATCTCGCCGGTGTCACGCATATAGGTTTGCAGCAGGAATGGCTGCTTACTGCGCGCCGATTTCAAACCGGTAGGATCGTTGAAAATGCGTTTATCGCGGCTACCCACCAGGTCTTGCTGGGGGTCGCCCGTTTGCGGCTTGGAATAAAAACTGTTGTGCGTGGGCGCGTAGCCATTGTTATCCACCAGCAGGCAGAAACGCCCGCCAGTAACATTCTGCACGACGCGGTCGTACACCTTCTGCAATGGCAACTCCAGTTTGGTGTCGTACTGGGTGTGATACTTGGGCGGGTTGGTACCCGCGATAGGCTGGTAGCGCTGGTCGAAAATATCACAACCGTCTTGCTGCGCCTGCTGCAGCAGCTGCACCAGCTCGACGCAAGCATGGCGTGCCTGGCTGATGGTTTCATCCAGAATGCCTTCGCCCAGCACAAAGCGCGCCACCAGCTCCTGCACCTCTTCTGCAGCACGGGACAGGGCCACAGAGTCTTGCTCGGACTGCTTCAGGCTAGAGGAAACCGAGTGGCTCAGCGTGCTGATTTCGCTGACGTTGGCTGCAATCTGCTGGTTGGAGCTGGCAAACTCGCCCATGGTGGTGGCAATCTGCCCCATGCGGCTGGCGGTACTTTCGAAATCGCCCATCATACGGCCGAAGTGGTGCGAAGAACGATCCACCACCTCGCGAGCCTGCGCGGTATCTCGCGTAATGACAGAGGTTTCGTCCTTGGTGTTTTGCACCAGGCTCAGCATGCCGTCGATATTGCCGCTGATCTCGTCCGTTGCCACTTTTACCCGCTCGGCGAGCTTGCGCACTTCGTCGGCCACCACGGCAAAACCACGACCAGCCTCACCCGCCCGGGCGGCCTCGATCGCGGCATTCAAGGCCAGCAGGTTGGTTTGTTCGGACACATCCTTGATCAGGTCGGCAATGGTCTTGATGCTGGCGGAGCGGCTATTGAGCTCGTCCACCGTGCCATTGAAGGTATTTACGCGCTGGCTGACACCACCGATCTTTTGCGCCGCATCCTGCAGCTCGGCATAGGACGCCTTGGCCACATCCAGATTATGCAGCGTGGTAGCGGAAATCTGCTGGGTATCGCCCGAGACCTGGATAACCCCTTGCGTGGAACGGGCGCTGGCATCGCTCACCTGCCCTGCCAAGGCAGCCTGCTGCGTAGCATGGCTCACCGAGGCACTGATGTGCTTGCGAGTGCGTGCCGAATCCATGGCAATGCGCATCGTCATGGTGCGTACATTGCTGATGATTTCACGCATCTTTTGCAGAAAATCGTTGTAAGACAACGACAAATCGCGAATTTCGTCGTAAGTGATGGTCGGAATCTCGCGCGACAGATCGCCCTCGCCCGCACCGATTTCGCGGAAAATCGTAATGATCATCTTCAGCGGACGTACGATCAGATAGCGCAAGTACCACACCATGAAAGCAATAAATACCAGCGACACCGTCCAGATAGCCAGCGACCAGTAAATGGTACGATCCAGCAGCGCATGCACCTGCTGCAAGTTCTCGGGCCCCAGCGGCTGCGCACTCACCAGACTACGAATTTCTTCAAGCGAATTATAGACATAGGCAATGAGCACCAGCTGGAACAGGCTGATGAAGAAGAAGCTGCAAAGCTTTTTGGTGAGAGAATTCCAGAAGGTTTTCTCGATCAGGAAATACGTCTTCCAGAACCATTCCATCACATGCTCTCCTCTTGCGTTTTTATTTAGGCTCTTCGCGTGCGACACCACTAATCTATACATGTTATCTATAAATTAGCGCAATGACTATTCAGTAGCTGTTGATAGTAATCAAGCCAACGGCAGCTTTCGCCACTCTAGCCAGTGTTCATCAGGGTGGAATACCGACAGCGAGCCAGAAATCCTCTCCTGCTTTTGCAGCATAAAGTATGGGCCCAGAGACTGCTGCAAATTGAACAAAGAGGTACCAAAAGGTGGCCCTTTGGCTTGATCGCGCAAAAAGAAGTAACCTGCCAGCACGCCGCCAGCCGGTATCAGCGACGCCATACGCTGCGCATAACGTGCGGCCAACGCAGGTGGCAGAGCACATAGAAAGGCTCGTTCGTACACCCAGTCCCACGTACCGGACACGGTATCGGCAAAAAAGTCGGCTTCGATGATGCGGGATGCCAGTGCCGGGCAAGCAGCCTGCGCGCGCGCTACTGCGGCCGGGCTGAAATCCAGCGCTAGCGCATCACAGCCTTGTGCAACCAGCTGCTGCAACTCGTAGGCGCTGCCACAGCCGGGGATGAGCACGCGTCGAACCGGGCCATCAGCCAGCAAAGTGCTGGCGTGCTCGACAAACCCCGCCGGCAAGCCCGCACTATCCCACGGGGTGACATTACTCTGGTAGCGGGTTTCCCAGAAATCGGCCTTGCTGCTGTCCTGTGCCATATCGCATTCCATGATTGATCCGAACGAACATAGCACTCGGCAAAGTGATACCTCAATCTAAATCTGTCATCTACTAGCAAGGCTTCACCAGCCAGGCCTGCAGCTGCTGCGGCCAACTATCGAGTGATACCTCCAGCATCAATTCACGATCGCCATGGGTCAAAGGCAGCAAGCGTCTGTCGCCGTCCAGATACGGCTGCCCCAGCAAGAGTTCGCCACCATCACGCAGGGTAAATCTGGCCGATTCGCTGCCATCATGCGGCAATATCTCCAGATGGCCATGCAAGGGGCGCACCACAGCCAGCCATACCTTGCGTATGGACAGGCAAGCCCAGCAATGGGCTTTTTCTGCCTGGCTGAGCTCCCCCCAGAAACTGATCTCGCAAAAGGTTCGCGCACAGCCACGGCATACATCGTCGCCGATGGCCGTGGAACAAATGCCGATGCACGGCGTATCAGGCTGCTGGCTTAATGATGACATGTAACAATAAATTCATGTTTCTTGACGTATAACGCCATATGATTGATAAATAAATGTAACTAATAATTCACACGCACACACATGCAACGCGACGAATCCCTGATCTACAGCATCCTCAGAATGCTGCGCAGCCGCGCCCCCGGCAGCCTGGAAGAAAACCGCATCGTCAGCACGCTAGGGCAGGCATCCCCAGGACGCATCGCCCACATCCGCGAGCAGCTGCAATACCTGCATAGTACCGGCATGCTCAAGCGCATTCTGGTCGCTAAAAACCGCACCGCCTACCAGCTGGATTGGCCAGGCTACGACTATCTGGATGGCGCCTGAATCCCGATGCAAACATGCTGCCGTCGGCAACATAGCAGAAAGCAGCCAGACCAGCCAAACTACCAGCACTGCCGGCCCATAGGCAGCCAATAGTCATGCCGTGGGCAAGAGCGCGGCATACACCGGCTGCGTCTTGGGGTGGATCACCAGACCTGGTGCACTACCTGCACGCCCTACTTCAAAGTCAACGCTCCTGCAGTACGAGCGCTAGCCGCCTCCCCACCTGCACCAAGCCACATGTAATAGCCCGGCCGGCACAAAAAGGCTGCGCCGGCCAAGCGCAAAGCCGGCAACCAGCCCGTTAAATCTGGCACAGCCAGCCCGATGCGGCCAACATGGCAAAGCAGACCGCCTCTTTGCCCCAACCCAAGGCAGCCCCACGGCCACTCTTGCATGGCTGCCCCGCCCAGCCCAAAGCTGGGGCCTGGGCTTAGCGCCCCCAATAGTAAAGCGCCACCAGCGCACCCGATTGCATCAGTTCGCCGCCTGCTGCTGCAGCGCTAGCCAGGCTTGTACCGACGGGCGCTGCCATTGTTGGCGCGCATAGTCGGCCAGCGCTGGCGGTACAGGGTCGCCGTTATTGACCAAGCGCAGCAGCATCAGCGCCAGGTCAGTATCGGCAATACACCATTCACCGAACAGGTTGGCCGCACCGGGCGCCAGACAAGCTTCTGCCACTCGAACCAGTTTCGCTGCCGCCTGCTGCCCGGCGCTATCCAGCGGCACTGCAGATGGGCGCAGGAATACTACTTCAGTTGTGCGCTGTTGGCGCAGAGGCAGCAAGTCGCTACGCAACCAGGCCTGCAACTGGCGAGCACGCGCACGCCGCTGTTCGTCTTGCGGATACACCGCGGCATACGCTGGCGCCGGGTAGCGCGTCTCCAGGTACTCGGCAATGGCGCGGACAAGCGAAAATCGCCCTCTACCAGCAAAGGCACCCGCGCAGTGAGCGATGCGGCAGCGTAATCGGGCTGCAGGTTGGCACCACCATCCAGATCTACGCCGTGACACTGAAACGGCAGCCCCTTTTCGTGCAGCACCACGAACACAGACATGGCGTAAGGGCTAAGAAAACGGCTATCAACATACAGTTCTAAATCATTCATATACGCTCCGGGCCGCAGTGCGGTAAGCAAGGCTAATCAAAACAACACCAGACCAGTCTAAATGACAGCATTCATGCTGAAAATCGATCATTTTTGGCCACTTACGTTAGCATTACTTACATGAAAACCCTTCCGCCGCTCGCTGCCCTACGCACTTTCGAAGCCGTGGCACGCCTGGGCAGTGTCAGCCGCGCCGCTAACGAGCTGTGTATTACCCACTCAGCCGTGAGCCAGCAGCTGAAACTGCTGGAAAACCAGCTGGCTGCGCCGCTATTCAGCAAGGTTGGCCGCAAGCTGCAGCTAAGCGAAGCCGGGCGTACGTATGCGCTGAAAGTAAGAGTCACGCTGGCCGAGCTGGCGGATGCCACTCGCCAGTTACAGCAGCAGACAGCCCAACAGGAACTGGTGCTCGCCGTCTTGCCCTCGTTCGCTCAGCAGTGGCTGCTACCGCGCTTGCCCGGTTTCCGGCAGCGCTACCCGCAATACAGCCTCACGCTGCACGCCAGTCTGGATATCCAGCCGCTGGCCTATGGCCAGATTGATATGGGTATCCGCATGGGCCGCGGCGGCTGGCAAGGCCTGCAACAGGAACAACTGCTGCAGGAACATCTAGTCGTGGTGGCCGCACCGCACTTCCGCCACGGCCAACTACCCGCTAGCGCCGAAGAAATCGTTACCAGCCCCATCGTACATACCGTGGAGTCTTGGCACAGCTGGTGCCAGCAAGCACACGTCACCGAGCCACCACCCGGCACACTCTGGATCAACGACAGCAACCTGCTACTGGCCGCCGTGCTGCAAGGAGAAGGGCTGGCGCTGATGCGACACAGCCTGATCGCACGCCATCTGGCGGATGGCAGGCTATGCCAGCTCAGCCCGATAACCGTGCCCCACCCGTCGGCACTCTGGCTGGTCTGGCCACAACACCCGCAACTCAGCCAGAAACAGGCCGACTTCCGCCACTGGCTACACAGCGAAATGGCTACTTACCGGCAAGGGCTGCCTGCAGGCTTGCAGGACAGCTAGAAACCAAAAAAGCCACCCGCTATGCGGATGGCTTTTTTGCTGAATTGGTTCTTTGGTCGGGGCGAGAAGATTCGAACTTCCGACCCCCTGCACCCCATGCAGGTGCGCTACCAGGCTGCGCTACGCCCCGACTAAAGAGGTAAAAATTATAGAGTCATTCTCACTCTTTGCCAAGCGAAATATCCAGCCAGTCTACAATCGACTGTAGCTCGGTACGTACTTGCTGGGCTGTCAGCGGTGCCTGCTCGGCACTGCCACCCTGCAAGCGCTGGCGCGCGCCCTGCAGGGTAAAGCCATCGTCGTACAGCAGATCGCGAATCTTGCGCACCAGCAGCACTTCACCGTGCTGGTAATAGCGGCGGTTGCCACGGCGCTTCACATTGCGCAGCTCGGAAAACTCCTGCTCCCAGTAACGCAACACGTGCTGTTTGACGCCGGTCAGCTCGCTGACCTCACCGATCGTGAAATAGCGCTTGGCCGGAATCGCCGGCAGCTCAGCCTTGTTTGTCGGCATGATGTTGTTCAACCATTCCCTTGAGTTTCTGACTTGCATGGAAAGTTACCACGCGTCGGGCGGTGATGGGAATCTCTTCCCCGGTTTTCGGGTTACGGCCGGGGCGCTGCGGCTTGTCGCGCAGCTGGAAATTACCGAAACCGGACAACTTTACGCTGGTACCGGTTTCCAGGGTGGCGCGGATCTCTTCAAAAAAAGACTCCACCATGTCCTTGGCTTCGCGCTTGTTCAGGCCCACCTTGTCAAACAGCAGATCGGCCAACTCGGCTTTGGTCAAAGTCATGACAATTCCTCACTACAACATCAGATAAAACGCCACCCGCCCTGCGGGTGGCCTACAGAGATAAATCAGGCGCGCAATACGGCACCGGCAGCCTGGGCGGCAGCCAGCATCGCAGCCACGGCCTGCTCGACTTCGTCATCCACCAAGGTGCGGTCGGCAGCTTGCAGCACAATGCGGAACGCCAGGCTCTTCTTGCCGTCGTCCACGCCCTTGCCACGGTACACGTCGAACAGCGCCAGCTCACGCACAAAGGCACTGGCGGCAGCTTTCATCGCCAGCTGGATGGCGGCAGCGCTTACGTCTTCCGCCACCACCAGCGCCAGGTCGCGGCGTACCGGCTGGAACTTGCTGACCGGCGCCAGCTGCACGCGGCCAACCTGCTCGACGGCTTCTACTGCCAGCTCGAACAATACCGGTGCATTGGTCAGGCCATAAGCTTGTACCCACTGCGGGTGCAGCTCGCCCAGCACGCCGACCACGGCGCCACCAAGCAGCACCTCGGCGCAGCGGCCCGGATGGAATGCAGGATGCGCGGCCTTGCGGTATTCCGCCACGCGCGGGTACAGCAGGGCTTCCACATCGGCCTTGATGTCATAGAAATCGACGCGCTCGGCCTTGCTGGCCCACTGCTCATCCACACGGCCGCCGTGCGCCAGACCTGCCACCACTTCGGGTTGCTGTACGCTGCCGTCAGCCTGTTTGTGGAACACACGGGCAATTTCGAATACGCGCACACGGCTGTGTTTGCGGTTCAGGTTGGCCGCAAGCGTGTCCACCAGGCCACCAATCAGGCTGGAGCGCATCACGCTCATCTGGCTGGCGATCGGGTTGATCAGGCGTACCGGATTAGTATTACCGGCAAAGTCGCGCTCCCATTTTTCTTCCACAAAGGCGTAGCTGACGATTTCCTGGAAATCGCGGCCAGCCAGCAGGCGGCGCACTTCGCTGCGCACGCGCAGGCCTTCCGGCTGCGGCAGCATGGTTTGCGCGGCCACCGGCGCATCGGCAGGAATATTGTCGTAGCCGTATACGCGGGCGATTTCTTCGATCAGGTCTTCTTCGATCTCGACATCGAAACGGAAGCTCGGCGCGCTCACCACAAAGCCGGCTTCGTTTTGTTCGAAAGCCAGGCCCAGGCGGGTAAAGATGGCAGCGATCTGCTCGGCAGCCAGCGCCACACCCAGTACACGGGCAACGCGGGCGGTGCGTACTGTTACGCTGCTACGTTGCGGCAGCGTGCCCACGGTTTCGGTCAGCGGGCCGGCTTCGCCACCGCAGATTTCCAGCACCAGCGCAGTCGCGCGCTCGATGGCTTCGGTCTGCAGGGCAAAATCCACACCGCGCTCGTAGCGGTAGCTGGAGTCGGAGCCGAAGCCCAGTGCGCGCGCTTTGCCGGCGATGGCTTCAGGCTGGAAGAAGGCGCTTTCCAGGAAGATGTCGCGGCTGGCGGTGGTCACGCCACTGTCGAGGCCGCCCATGATGCCGGCGATGGCCAGCGGCTGCTGGTCGTCGGCAATCACCATCAGGTCAGGTGTCAGCGCCACTTCTTTTTCGTTCAGGCACACCAGCTTCTCGCCTTCGGCAGCCATGCGCACGGTGATGCCACCGTTGATCTTGCCCAGATCGAAGGCGTGCATCGGCTGACCCTGCTCCAGCAGGATGTAGTTGGTGATATCGACGATGGCGGAAATGGAACGCAGGCCGGAACGCTCCAGACGGCGCTTCATCCAGTCTGGCGTCGGCGCGGCAGCGTTAACGTTTTTCACCACGCGGCCAACGTAGCGGCCGCACGGCGCGTTATCGGCAATAGCGACGGCCAGTTTGCTGTCGATTTGCGGCGCTACGGCGGCGATGTTCCAGGCGGCCAGCGGGCTACCGGTCAGCGCGGCCACTTCGCGGGCGATACCGCGGATAGACAGGCAATCGGCGCGGTTCGGCGTGATCTTCAGCGTGAACAGGCTGTCGTCCAGGCCCAGGTAGTCGCGAATATTCTGGCCTACCGGCGCGTCGGCCGGCAGCAGCATCAGGCCGTCGACGTCTTCCGGTACACCCAGCTCTTTGCCGGAGCACAGCATGCCGCCGGATTCGACGCCACGCATCTTGGTTGGCTTGATCTTGAAATCGCCGGGCAGGATGGCGCCTGGCAGTGCGCATGGCACCTTCACGCCCACGGCCACGTTTGGCGCACCGCACACGATCTGCACCAGCTCGCCAGTGCCCACGTCAACCTTGGTCACACGCAGGCGGTCGGCGTTTTCGTGCTTTTCACATTCTTTGACTTCGCCCACTACCACGCCGGTAAAGGCCGGGGCAGCGGCAACAACGTCTTCTACTTCCAGGCCTGCCATGGTCAGCAGGTAGGACAGCTCATCTGTGCTCAGCGACGGGTTAACGCGGCTGCGCAGCCATTGTTCGGAAAATTGCATGTGGTCTCTCCGTCGCGATCAGTTGAATTGTTTCAGGAACGTCAGATCGTTCTCGAAGAACAAACGCAGGTCGTTCACGCCATAACGCAGCATGGCAAAACGGTCCAGGCCGATACCGAAGGCAAAACCGGTGTATTTTTCCGGGTCGATGCCGACATTGCGCAGCACATTCGGGTGCACCATGCCGCTACCGCCCACTTCCAGCCAGCGGCCTTGTTCGTCCAGCACGTCAATCTCGGCCGAAGTCTCGGTGAACGGGAAGAAAGACGGACGGAAACGCACCTGCATGTCGTCACGCTCGAAGAAGCGGCGCAGGAACTCGGTAATGGTGGCTTTCAGGTCGGCAAAGCTCACGTTCTGGTCGATCCACAGGCCTTCCATCTGGTGGAACATCGGCGAGTGGGTGGCATCGGAGTCCACACGGTACACACGGCCGGGCGCCACGATCTTGATTGGCGGCTGGTGGTCCAGCATGTAGCGTACCTGGATCGGGCTGGTATGCGTACGCAGCACGTCGCCACCTTCCACGTAGAAGGTGTCCTGCATGGCGCGGGCGGGGTGGTTTTCCGGGATGTTCAGCGCCTGGAAGTTGTGGAAATCGGTTTCGATTTCCGGGCCGTCGGCCACTTCAAAACCCATGGTGGCAAACAGGCTGGTAATGCGTTCCAGCGTGAGGGTCACCGGGTGCAGGCCAGCCGGGGTGGTACCACGGCCAGGCAGGGTGACATCCAGCGATTCTGCGGCCAACTGCGCCGCCAGCTTGGCAGCGTTAAAACCATCACGCACTTCGTTATGGCGGGTCTCGAAAGCCTGCTTGGCGGCGTTGATGGTAGCGCCGGCGGTCTTGCGCTCGTCGGGCGACAGTTTGCCCAGCTGTTTCAGAAGCTCGGTCAGCGCGCCACTTTTACCTAGAAAGCGGGCCTTGACCTGTTCCAGTTCAACGAGATCGGTAACAGCATCGAGTGCTGCCAGACCTTCCTTGAGAATCACGTCAACATTGCTCATGGGTCGCACCAGTATGCGTAAGAAAACTGACCGGAGCGCAGCCGCTCGAATCAGCATTCTTCATGGGGAGTAAACCGAAAAAAAAGGGAGGCATCAGCCTCCCTTTTTAGTGTCCTGCGATTAAGCGAGGGCGGCTTTCGCTTTTTCAACGATCAGCGCAAATGCCGGCTTATCGAACACGGCCAGATCGGCCAGGACCTTACGGTCGATTTCGATCAGCGCTTTTTTCAGGCCGTTCATGAATTTGCTGTATGGCAGGCCGTTTTCACGAGCAGCTGCGTTGATACGGGCAATCCACAGTTGACGGAACTGACGCTTTTTCTGACGACGGTCGCGGTATGCATATTGACCGGCTTTCATCACCGCCTGTTTGGCGATGCGATAGACGTTCTTGCGACGGCCGCGATAGCCTTTCGCCAGGGCGAGGATTTTCTTGTGACGAGCACGTGCGGTTACACCGCGTTTTACGCGTGGCATTCTTCAGGTCTCCTTAAGCGTAAGGCATCATGGCGCGTACAGAAGCCATGTTGGTAGCGTGAACCATGGTGGTACCACGCAGTTGACGTTTGCTCTTGGTGGTTTTCTTAGTCAGGATGTGACGTTTGAAAGCCATGGAGCGCTTAACGCCACCATTGCCCAGCACTTTGAGACGCTTTTTCGCGCTCGATTTGGTTTTCATCTTCGGCATGGAAATCTCCTGCTGAATTTCATTAGATTAGACACAGGGTGGCCACCGGCACTTGAAACCACTGCGTCACGCTTTTGTTGCAAGCTGTTTCCGGCTTACAAAATCAACACGGCAGGCGAACCTGCCGTGTTGAAGTCGATGATTATAACCGATTATTTCTTTTTCGGGGCAATCATCATTACCATCTGGCGACCTTCCAGTTTCGGGAACTGCTCGACAGTCCCTACTTCTGCCAGATCCGCCTCGACACGCTTGAGCAGTGCCAGGCCGATATCCTGGTGAGCCATTTCACGACCGCGGAAACGCAGCGTGATTTTGGCCTTGTCGCCTTCAGTCAGGAAGCGGATCAGGCTACGCAGCTTGACGTTGTAGTCGCCATCGTCCGTACCAGGGCGGAACTTGATTTCCTTAACCTGGATCTGTTTCTGCTTCAGCTTGGCTTCATGCTTCTTTTTGGACTGTTGGTATTTGAACTTACCGTAGTCCATCAGTTTGCACACAGGCGGCTGGGCTGTCGGGGAAATCTCGACCAGATCAACTTCGCGCTCTTCGGCCATCGCCAGTGCTTCACGCACGGTCACGATACCAAGTTGTTCGCCTTCTTCACCTACCAAGCGGATTTCACGGCCGGTAATTTCACCGTTGATCCGTGGTTCACGTTCCTGAGCTATAGCAATTACTCCTAAAGAAATTCATCGTATCCGTGCGTTAAGCCTGCGCCATGGCAGCATCAAGATGCTGGATGAACGCGTCGATTGGCATCTGGCCCAGGTCTTCGCCCCGGGCGCGCACGGCAACCAGCCCGCCTTCCATTTCTTTATCGCCGATAACGATCTGATACGGAAGCTTTTGCAAGCTGTGCTCGCGGATTTTATAGCCGATCTTTTCGTTTCTCAAGTCAAGATCAACGCGGTAGCCATGTTTACGCAATGTCGCGGCAACATTCGTGGCGTATTCGGCCTGCGAACCGGTGATATTCATCACCACCATCTGCACCGGCGCCAGCCACAACGGGAAAGCACCTGCATGATTTTCGATCAGGATGCCGATAAAGCGCTCCAGCGAACCCAGCACTGCGCGGTGCAGCATTACCGGGCGTTTGCGGCTGTTGTCGTCGGACACGTATTCGGCGTCCAGGCGCTCTGGCAGCACGTAATCGAGCTGCAGGGTACCACACTGCCATGAGCGGCCCAGCGCGTCCTTGATGTGGTATTCGATTTTCGGGCCATAGAACGCGCCTTCGCCTGGCAGCTCTTCCCACTCGATACCGCAGGCGCGCAGTGCTTCGCGCAGGCCTTCTTCGGCACGGTTCCAGGTTTCCAGGTCGCCGGCGTATTTCTCCGGGCGCAGCGACAGCTTCACCGACACCTTGTCAAAACCGAAGCGCTGGTACACCGACATGGTCAGCTCGTTAAACGCCTTGGCTTCGCTGATGATCTGGTCTTCGGTACAGAAAATGTGCGCATCGTCCTGCACAAAGCCGCGTACGCGCATGATGCCGTGCAGCGCGCCGGACGGCTCGTTACGGTGGCAGGCGCCAAATTCGGCCAGGCGCATCGGCAGGTCGCGGTAAGAACGCAGGCCGCTATTGAACACCTGCACGTGGCCCGGGCAGTTCATCGGCTTCACGGCGTAGTCGCGTTTTTCCGACTCGGTGGTGAACATGCCTTCGCGGTAGTTTTCCCAGTGGCCGGATTTTTCCCACATCACGCGATCCATCACCATCGGGGTGCGGATTTCCTGATAGCCGGCTGCGGCCAAGGTTTTACGCATGTACTGCTCGATGCTTTGCCACAGCGCCCAGCCTTTGGGGTGCCAGAACACCATGCCCGGTGCTTCGTCCTGCAGATGGAACAGGTCCAGTTGCTTGCCCAGCTTGCGGTGGTCGCGCTTCTCGGCCTCTTCCAACATGTGCAGGTACTGTTCCAGGTCTTCTTTCTTGGTCCAGGCGGTACCGTAGATACGCTGCAGCATTTCGTTATTGCTGTCGCCACGCCAGTAGGCGCCGGCCACCTTCATCAGCTTGAATACTTTCAGCTTGCCGGTAGACGGTACGTGCGGGCCACGACACAGGTCGGTGAACTCGCCTTCGCGATACAGGCTCAGCACCTGGTCGGCCGGGATGGACGCGATGATCTCGGCTTTATACGCCTCGCCGATACCCTTGAAGTAGGCCACCGCCTCGTCACGCGACAGCTCGTAGCGCTCCACCGGAATGTCTTTCTTGGCCAGCTCCTGCATCTTTTTCTCGATGGCCACCAGGTCTTCCGGGGTAAACGGGCGCTTGTAGGCAAAATCGTAGTAGAAGCCGTTTTCGATTTCCGGGCCTATGGTCACCTGGGCTTCCGGGAACAGCTCTTTTACCGCGTAGGCCAGCAAGTGGGCGGTAGAGTGGCGGATGATAGACAGGCCGTCCGCATCTTTCTCTGTAATGATGGCCAGGTCAGCGTTGGCCGCAATACGGTAGGAGGTATCAACCAGTTGGCCGTCCACGCGACCAGCCAGCGCCGCACGCGCAAGACCGGTACCGATGGACGCAGCCACTTCGTACACCGTTACCGGCTGGTCGAAGGAACGGATGGAACCGTCGGGCAGGCGAATGTCAGGCATAGCAACTCCAGCTTAATCAGAAGGTGGACAGACGAAAACCAAAAAAAAAGTGCGGCTCGAGCCGCACTTTTTCGTTTGCATGGAGTATCCCTTTACTGTGTAAAAGGCCCCCGTACTGGCTCGGAATTATCTCGAGGTACGGGTGGTGGTAGTTCGTTTGAACATGGCAATACTCCAATACATAAATTCTGGTAGGCACGATCGGATTCGAACCAACGACCCCCACCATGTCAAGGTGGTGCTCTAACCAACTGAGCTACGTGCCTGTTGTCAGGAATAAAGATATTAGCGGCTAAAGCCCGCGCTGGCAAGCAAACAGCGGGCAATCGCTGCCAGCGGGGTGTATACTGGCGGGCTAATTTTCAGATTCAGATGAATGATATCAAGCACATGCTGAAGTTTACCCTGCACAAGACCTCGGGCGGCGCACGCCGCGGTACGCTGGAACTGAACCACGGTACGGTAGAAACACCGGTATTCCAGCCCGTAGGCACCTACGGCTCGGTGAAGGCCATGAGCCCGCACGAGCTGCTGGACATCAAAGCCCAGATCATTCTGGGCAATACCTTCCACCTGTGGCTGCGCCCGGGCCTGGACATCATTGAAAAATTTGGCGGCCTGCACGAGTTCATTGGCTGGGACAAACCCATTCTGACCGACTCCGGCGGCTTCCAGGTATTCAGCCTGGGCGCGCTGAACAAGATTACCGAAGAAGGCGTCACCTTCCAGAGCCCGGTCAACGGCGACAAGCTGTTCCTGTCGCCGGAAAAGTCGATGGAAATCCAGAAAGTGCTGAACTCGGACATCGTGATGATCTTCGACGAATGCACCCCGGGCCAGGTAGACCACGCCACCGCCGCCAAATCCATGCGCATGAGCCTGCGCTGGGCCGAGCGCTCGCGCCGCGCCTTCGACGACCTGAAAAACCCGAACGCGCTGTTCGGTATCGTGCAGGGCAACCTGTACCGCGACCTGCGCCAGGAGTCGCTGGAAGGCCTGATGAATATCGGCTTTGACGGCATCGCCATTGGTGGCTTGTCGGTAGGCGAGCCCAAGCCAGAGATGTACCGCATGCTGACCGAGCTGAAAGACATGCTGCCGGCCGAGAAGCCCCACTACCTGATGGGCGTGGGCACACCGGAAGACCTGGTACACGGCGTAGCCAACGGTATCGACATGTTCGACTGCGTGATGCCGACTCGCAATGCGCGCAATGGCTGGATCTTTACCCAATGGGGCGATATCAAGATCAAGAATGCGCGTTACAAGGACGACAAGAAGCCGCTGGACGAACAGTGCGAATGCTACGCCTGCCGCCACTTCAGCCGTGCCTACCTGCACCACCTGCACCGCACCGGCGAAATCCTGGGCGCGCGCCTCAATACCATTCACAACCTGCACTACTACCAGGTGCTGATGCAGGAGATGCGCGACGCTATCGACGCCGACCGTTTCGAGGACTGGAAAGCCAGCTTCCACGAACGCCGTGCACGCGGCGTGAACTAGGCTAGCGAACTGACCGGGTTGGCCGCAGTCATACGCTGTTTGCGGCCAACCTTTAGCACGGTTGGAAAGTAGCCCGCCCGTGGCTACAATGCCCCACTTGCCAAAATCATCAACCCACTCGCAACTCGATAAATAGGGAGACCCGAATGTTTATCCCCCAGGCTTTCGCCAACACCGGCAGCGCAGCATTTGACATCATGCAGTTCCTGCCGATGATCGTGATCTTCATTCTGTTCTGGTTCCTGCTGGTTCGCCCGCAGCAAAAGAAAATGAAAGAACACCAGAAAATGCTGTCCGAGATCGTGAAGGGCGACGAAGTCGTAACCCAGGGTGGCATTATCGGCCGCGTGACCAAATGCGGTGACCAGTACCTGACCGTGGAAATCGCCAACGGCGTGGAAATCAACGTTCAGC
This sequence comes from Vogesella sp. XCS3, assembly GCF_020616155.1. Classification (NCBI taxonomy): domain Bacteria; kingdom Pseudomonadati; phylum Pseudomonadota; class Betaproteobacteria; order Neisseriales; family Chromobacteriaceae; genus Vogesella; species Vogesella sp. XCS3. The sequence continues at coordinate 1,710,290 of NZ_CP085530.1, forward strand.
GCGGCGCCGTCGGTGCCAAGCTGGAAAAAGGCACGATCAAGTCCCTGTAACCCCCGGGCCGCCCTGGCGGCCCTTTTCCTGTCAAGCCTTCCATGAACCGCTTCCCGATCTGGAAATACCTACTGATTGCGCTGGTGCTGATCACCGCCACGATCTACACCCTGCCCAATTTCTTTGGCGAAACGCCAGCGGTCCAGATTTCCAGCACGCGCCAGTCCACCCCGGTAGACACCGCGCTGATGGCCCGCATCGAAACCACCCTGAAGCAGCAAGGCATTGCCCCGCAAGGCATCTTTCTGGACGGCACCAGCCTGAAAGTGCGCTTCAAGGACCCGGACACCCAAATCAAGGCACGCGATGCCATCCAGCAAGCGCTGGGTGACACCTACATCATCGCCCTGAACCTGCTGCCCGCCTCGCCCGAATGGCTGACCCGCCTGCACGCCAACCCGATGTTCCTGGGCCTGGACTTACGCGGTGGCGTGCACTTCCTGCTGGAAGTGGACATGAAGGCTGCCGTGGAAAAAACCATGGAACGCTACGCCGGTGACGTACGCCGCGAGCTGAAGGCCGCCAAGATCCGCTACGGCACCATCAAGCGCCAGGGCGATACCACGCTGGAAGTACAACTGCGCGATGCCGAAACCCTGAAAGCGGCGGCCGACAAACTGGCACGCACGCTGCCGTCGGTCACGTTCAATAGCGACGAAGCCAATTTCCGCCTGACGCTGACGCTGAAGCCGGAAGAAATCACCCGTATCCAGGGTGATGCCGTGAAGCAGAACATCACCACCCTGCACAACCGCGTCAACGAACTGGGCGTGGCGGAGCCGGTGATCCAGCAAGCCGGCCCTAGCCGTATTGTGGTGCAGCTGCCGGGCGTACAGGACACCGCCAAAGCCAAGGACATCCTGGGCCGTACCGCCACACTGCAGGTACGCATGGTGGAAGACGACCAGGGCAAGGTAGCCGAAGCACTGGCCGGCAATACGCCAGCCGGCTACGAGCTGCTGGACGAAGCCACCTCGCGCGGCACCAGCAAGATCCTGCTGAAAAAAGATGTCGAGCTCACCGGCGACAACATCAACTCGGCCCAGCCTGGCTTTGACCAGAACGGTGGCGCGTCGGTAGACATCGGCCTGGATAGCACCGGCGCCGAGATTTTCCGCACGCTGACCGCCGAAAACATCGGCAAGCGCATGGCGATGGTTTTGGTGGAGAAAAACCGTAGCGAAGTGGTGACCGCCCCCGTGATCCGCAGTGAAATCGGCGGTGGTCGCGTACAGATCTCCGGCAGCATGAACCCGGCCGAAGCCAACGACGTGGCCCTGCTGCTGCGCGCCGGCTCGCTGGCGGCGCCGATGAACATCATCGAAGAACGCACCATCGGCCCGAGCCTGGGCAAAGAAAACATCGAGAAGGGCTTCCACTCCACACTGTGGGGTTTCGCAGCCATCGCGGTGTTCATGGCGGCTTACTACGGTGTGTTCGGTGTGATCTCGGTAATCTCGCTGGCGGCCAACCTGTTCATGCTGGTGGCGCTGCTGTCCATGCTGCAGGCCACGCTGACCCTGCCGGGTATCGCCGCGATCGCGCTGACACTGGGTATGGCCATCGACGCCAACGTGCTGATCAACGAACGTATCCGCGAAGAACTGCGTAACGGCGTACCGCCACAGTCGGCCATCCAGGCCGGTTACGGCCACGCCTGGGCCACCATTCTGGATTCGAACGTGACCACGCTGATTGCCGGCCTGGCGCTGCTGATCTTTGGCTCCGGCCCGGTACGCGGCTTTGCCGTGGTGCACTGCCTGGGCATCATGACCTCCATGTTCTCTGCGGTACTGGTATCGCGCGCCGTGGTTAACCTGTGGTATGGCCGCCGCCGCCGTCTGACCTCCGTGTCTATCGGCCAGGTTTGGAAGCCGGAAAACAAATAAGGATCTGAGAGATGGAGTTTTTCCGCATCAAACGGGATATCCCGTTCATGAGCTACGGTAAGCTCACCACCACTATTTCGCTGGTGACCTTCATCCTGGCGGTGGTGTTCCTGTTTACCAAGGGCCTGAACCTGTCGGTGGAGTTCACCGGCGGTACCGTGATGGAAGTGCAGTACCAGCAAGCGGCCAACCTGGGCGATATCCGCCACCGCGTGGAAGCGCTGAAGGTCGGCGAGGTGCAGGTACAGAGCCTGGGCACCAGCCGCGACGTACTGATCCGCCTGCCTAGCAAGGCGGGCGTGAGCTCGGCCAAGCTGTCCGAGCAGGTAATGGGCCTGCTGAAAGCCGGCGACGCCAGCGTACAGCTGCGCAAGGTGGAGTTTGTCGGCCCTAGCGTAGGCGAAGAGCTGGTCAGCAGCGGCCTCACCGCCATCCTGCTGGTGTGCGTGGGTATCGTGATTTACCTGGCCATCCGCTTTGAATGGCGCCTGGCGCTGTCGGCCATTATTGCCAACATGCACGACGTGGTGATCATCCTGGGCTGCTTTGCGCTGTTCCAGTGGGAGTTCAGCCTGACCGTGCTGGCCGGCGTGCTGGCGGTGCTGGGTTACTCGGTGAACGAGTCGGTGGTGGTGTTTGACCGTATCCGCGAAAACTTCCGCCGCCCGGCCATGCGTGGCAAGAGCACGGCAGCCGTGATCGACAACGCCATTACCGCCACCATGAGCCGTACCTTCATCACCCACGGCTCCACCGAAACCATGGTGCTGTCCATGCTGCTGTTCGGCGGCCCGGCACTGCACGGCTTTGCCATGGCGCTGACCATCGGCATCGTGTTCGGTATCTACTCGTCGGTACTGGTGGCCAGCCCGCTGGCACTGGCACTGGGTACCACGCGCGAGCACATGGTGAAAGTGGTCAAACCGAAAGAAGAAGCGGTGGTATAAGCGCCCCCGCTTACCGTGATACCAGGTTGGCCGCAGATGCGGCCAACCTTTTTACGGTGTCTTGCAAAGCCGGGTTGCCTCAGCCCTGCCCTGCCAGCCACTGCCAAACAAGACCATGGAACTGATTACTTTCCTGATCGACTTCATCCTGCACATCGACACCCATCTGGCCACACTCGTTGCCAATTATGGGCCGTGGATTTATTTCATCCTGTTCCTGATCGTATTCTGCGAAACCGGCCTGGTGGTCACCCCCTTCCTGCCGGGTGACTCGCTGCTGTTCGTGGCCGGCGCTCTGGCCGCCATGGGCCAGATGAACGTGCACCTGCTGGTGGCCCTGCTGATTGTGGCAGCCATTCTGGGCGATGGCGTCAATTACACCATTGGCCGCCACGCCGGCATGAAGCTGTTTGCACGCTTTCCGCGCCTGCTCAAGCAGTCCTACCTGGACAAAACGCACGCTTTTTACGAAAAACACGGCGGTAAAACCATCATCTTTGCCCGCTTTGTGCCCATCGTGCGCACCTTTGCGCCGTTCGTGGCCGGCATCGGCCGCATGGAGTACCGCCAGTTCCTGAGCTACAACGTGATCGGCGCCTTGCTGTGGGTGATCGGTTTTACCTACGCCGGCTTCTTCTTCGGCAATATGCCCTTTGTACGCAAGAATCTGGAGTACCTGATCTTTGGCATCATCATTGTCTCCATGCTGCCAGGCATTATCGAAGTGATACGCCACCGCCGCGCGGCAAGTAAAAGCTGATTTTTAGCCACAAAAGCACGGAAACACGCCTAGGGGCTGGCCAGTAGCGCACCAGCCGCGGGGCACACACGATACGGCTTTCGTGTTGTTTCACGGTTTTCGTCGAGCAAAAGAGCTTGCCGTGGCTTTCGTGGCCAGAATGTTTTTGATTTTTCCGTTGCCAACCTAGAGCTTCAGCGCATGAAACGCATCCAGAAACTGCCCGACCACCTGGTCAACCAGATTGCCGCTGGCGAAGTGGTCGAGCGCCCGGCCTCGGCCCTGAAAGAAATGCTGGAAAACAGCCTGGACGCTGGCGCCAGCAAAATTACCGTGGACCTGGCACAGGGCGGCATCAAGCTGATTCGCGTTACCGACAACGGCAACGGCATTGCTGCTGATGACCTGCCGCTGGCGCTGGATCGCCACGCCACCAGCAAGATCGCCAGCCTGGACGACCTGGAAAGCGTGTCCACCCTGGGCTTTCGCGGCGAGGGGCTGGCCAGCGTGGCTTCTGTGTCGCGCCTGACGCTCACCAGCCGCCCGCACGACGCCGAACACGCGCATCAGATTATTGCCATCGATGGCACCCTGCACCCGGTAGAACCAGCCGCGCACCCGGCCGGCACCAGCGTGGAAGTGGTAGACCTGTACTTCAACACCCCGGCACGGCGCAAATTCCTGAAGAGTGACAACACCGAATACGCCCATTGCGCCGCCACCTTCGAGCGCATCGCCCTGGCGCACCCACAGGTAGAATTTACCCTGCGCCACAACGGCAAGGTGGTATGGCGCCTGCCGCAGCAAACCGTGGCCGAGCGCGTCGGCGCCCTGCTCGGCAAAGACTTTGTCGAGGCAGCCCTGCCACTGGATACCCAGGCCGCCGGCTTGGGTCTGACCGGCTTTGTGGCCAGCCCGACCTACTCGAAAGCCAGCCGTGACGCGCAGTATTTCTTCGTCAACGGCCGTTTTGTGCGTGACAAAACCGCGCAGCACGCCCTGCGCCAGGCCTACCGCGATGTACTGCACCACGAGCGCCACCCGGCCTACGCGCTGTTTTTCACGCTAGACCCGGCCGGCGTAGACGTGAACGTGCACCCTACCAAGATCGAGGTGCGCTTTCGCGAAAGCCAGGCTATCCACCAGTTTCTGTTCCACAGCGTGCACCGCGCCCTGGCCAGCACCACCGCGGGCGCCAGCCCGGCAGTACAGCTGCACGAGCAGCCTGTGGCCGAGTCTGGCGCCACGGCCACAACGGCAGCCGCTTTCGCACCGCCACACCACACCCCGCAGCAAGCCAGCCTGCTGCCGGCACGCCCGTCGGCTAACGTTGGCCGCACACCGCTACCGCAAACCTACCACTACGAGCAGCAAAGCATCCCGCTGCATGTAGCGCGCGAGGCTATTGGCGTATACGACAAGCAGTTTGCCGGCCTGCGTGACGAAGAGCGGCAGCAGCCTGCCATCAGCCAGGCACTCGCCCCCACCACAGCCAGCCCGACCGTCACGCTACCCGCAGCCAGTGAAGGCATCCCGCCACTGGGTTTTGCCCTGGCGCAGCTGCACGGTGTGTACATTCTGAGCCAGTGCGAAGACGGTCTGATCGTGGTGGACATGCACGCCGCGCACGAGCGCATCGTATACGAACGCCTGAAAACAGCACTGGAAGCCGATGCCATCCCCATGCAGCCGCTGCTGCTGCCGGTGTCGTTTGCCGCAGACCGTTTCGAGGTAGCCACGGTAGAAGAAAGCGCAGAGGACATGAAACGCCTTGGCGTCGAGCTGGCCGTACTCTCGCCCACCCAGATTGCCGTGCGCGGCATGCCGGTATGGCTAAAGGAAGGTAATGCTGTCGAGCTGGCTCGCGCCGTTTTGAAAGACGTACGCGAGCACGGCCTGACACAAGTCATGACCGAGCGCCGCAACGAACTGCTGGCTACCATGGCCTGCCACGGCGCGGTACGCGCCAACCGGCAGCTGACCTTGCCGGAAATGAATGCCCTGCTGCGCGACATGGAAGCCACCGAGCGCTCCGGCCAATGCAACCACGGCCGCCCGACCTGGAGCCGCCTGGGCATGCGCGACCTGGACGCCCTATTCATGCGCGGCCAGTAAAGCCACCATGAAAAAAGCCTGGCATACGCCAGGCTTTTTTCATGACACAACAGCAGCCGCTCAAGGTGCCGGCGTACACACCATACCGGTGGGGCAAGCCGCAGGCTCGGGCGTGCCGCTACCGGCATTGGCCACCGCTTTCACGCCTGCCGCCGTCACATCTACCGCCGTGCCCACCACGGTAGCCCCTACCGATACTGCAGTCGAAGCCACAGACACGGCAGCACCCGCCACCGACACCACAGCACAACCCGACACCGCCCCAGCTACGGCCAACAAGGCCACCATCCCAAGCAAACGCATGCCATTCCCCCTATTCAGGCTGGCAGTATAAATGACAACAGAACAAATACCTGCACCACACTACCGAATAGGGGCAAGAAACAGCGTGCATGGCTATCGAATCTCCACACAAGCACCCGGAAAAAACAAACCCCCAGCCTAGGCCGGGGGTTTGTTATCAACAGGTGCTCTCCCGAAGGAGCGCCACCGTAAAGAAGCCAAATTATTTCAGTTTGGTTTCTTTGTACAGAACATGCTTGCGGGCAACGGGATCAAACTTTTTGATCTCCATTTTTTCCGGCATGGTGCGCTTGTTCTTGGTGGTGGTGTAGAAATGACCAGTACCTGCAGTCGATTCCAGTTTGATCTTGTCGCGCATGGCTAATCCTTAAGCTTCGGTCGAGTTAATTACAGTTCGCCGCGAGCACGCAGGTCGGCCAGAACTGCATCAATGCCTACCTTGTCAATAGTACGCAGAGCAGCGTTGGAGATACGCAGACGTACCCAACGGTTTTCGCTCTCTACCCAGAACTTGCGATACTGCAGGTTCGGCAGAAAACGACGCTTAGTTTTGTTATTGGCGTGGGACACATTGTTCCCGGTCATCGGACGCTTGCCGGTGACTTTGCAAACACGCGCCATGGTTAATCACTCCCAAAAGCCGGTAAAAGAAAGACTTATACCATATTAAGAGGCCCGGATACAAGCACCTGCCACGGCAATTACATGCTGCAGCGGTAAGCTGTTGCCAGAACCCCAACCCAAAGTGAGGCGGATGATACCGCATTGCCGCCGTTCACGCAGCAAAAAACTGCAAGCAAACCGCAGCCCGCCGCCGGCAAACGGCAAGACAAAAAGGCAAAACAAGCAAAGACTTACCCTGCCCAACCTTGCTACAGCATGACTGCAGCAACACACTCGCCCTGCCGGCCTCCCCTTTGCTGGCGCTACTGCGTGCAGCTTCTATACTGCCGCCAAGCCTGCCGGCCGCCAACCACCCTCTGCTTCGCATGGAAACCGGCACGACAGTCGAATAGATTGCGATGAAGGCGCCTTGCCCCATTCAAAAAAAGGTCGCTTTCGGTTAAAATCCCGGATTCTCATAGAGCCGTAATCCCATGACCAAGTACATCTTCGTTACCGGTGGCGTGGTGTCCTCCTTAGGCAAGGGCATCGCCGCCGCGTCCATCGCCGCCATTCTTGAGTCCCGCGGGCTCAAAGTCACCATGCTGAAGCTGGATCCGTATATCAACGTCGATCCGGGCACCATGAGCCCTTTCCAGCACGGTGAGGTTTTCGTCACCGAAGACGGCGCCGAGACCGACCTCGACCTTGGCCATTACGAGCGCTTCATCCACGCCAAGATGAAGAAAAGCAATAACTTCACCACTGGCCAGATTTACGAATCCGTCATCACCAAGGAGCGCCGTGGCGACTACCTGGGTGGTACCGTGCAGGTGATCCCGCACATTACCGACGAGATCAAGCTGAAAGTGCGCGAAGGCGCTGGCGACGTTGACGTCGCCATCGTGGAAATCGGCGGTACCGTGGGCGATATCGAGTCGCTGCCGTTCCTGGAAGCCATCCGCCAGATGCGCTCCAACCTCGGCCGCAAGAACACCCTGTTCGTGCACCTGTCCTACGTGCCGTACATTGCTACCGCTGGCGAGATCAAGACCAAGCCGACGCAGCACTCGGTAAAAGAGATGCGCGAAATCGGCATCCAGCCGGACATCCTGCTGTGCCGCATGGACCGCGAGCTGCCGGAAGACGAAAAGCGCAAGATCGCGCTGTTCTGCAACGTGGAAGAAAACGCCGTTATCGGCTGCTACGACGCAGACTCCATCTACAAAGTGCCTGCCATGCTGCACGCACAGGGTATCGACGACATCATCGCCGAGCAGCTGCAGCTGGACCTGCCTGCGGCCAACCTGTCGGTATGGAAAGGCATCATCGACGCCATCGAGAACCCGGACCACGCTGTCAACATCGCCATGGTCGGCAAGTATGTTGACCTGACCGAGTCGTACAAGTCGCTGTCCGAAGCGCTGAAGCACGCTGGCGTGCACACCCGCACCAACGTCAACATCATCTATGTCGATTCCGAAGAGATCGAGCGCGACGGCGCCGAGTCGCTGAAAGACATGGACGCCATCCTGGTACCGGGCGGCTTTGGCAAGCGCGGCGTGGAAGGCAAGATCAAGGCCGTGAAGTTTGCCCGCGAAAACAATATCCCTTACCTGGGTATCTGTCTGGGCATGCAGATCGCGCTGATCGAATACGCGCGTGACGTAGCCGGCATGCAGGGCGCCAACTCCACCGAGTTCGACCTGGAAACCGACTACCCGGTTGTTGCGCTGATCGACGAGTGGGTGAACCACGACGGCAAGATCGAAAAACGCGACGAGAACTCCAATATGGGCGGCACCATGCGCCTGGGCAGCCAGCAGTGTGACCTTACCGCAGGTTCGCTGGCCGCACGCGTGTACGGCAATACCGAGATCACCGAGCGCCACCGTCACCGCTACGAAGTGAACAACCACTACGTACAGCGCCTGTCGGAAGCCGGCCTGACCATCAGCGGCGTGTCCGCCGGTCACGAGAAACTGGTAGAGACCATCGAGCTGGCCAACCACCGCTGGTTCTTCGCCTGCCAGTTCCACCCGGAATTCACCTCTACCCCGCGTGATGGCCACCCGCTGTTCATTGCCTACGTGAAGGCAGCACTGGCTCATCAGCAGGACAAAGCCAAGGCTTGATAAGCGTTTTGCCTTATTCAGCCTGTTAACGGTTGGCCGCAGCTCATGCAGACCCCTGCAGGACTTGCGGCCAACCTTGCCTTGAAAGGACACACCATGAAACTCGCCGGTTTTGAAGCAGGTCTGGACCAGCCGCTGTTCCTGATTGCTGGCCCCTGCGTGATCGAAAGCGAACAGCTGGCCCTGGATACGGCTGGCCAGCTGAAGGAAATCACCAGCGCGCTGGGCATCAACTTCATCTACAAATCCAGCTTTGACAAAGCCAACCGCTCGTCCGGCAAATCCTTTCGGGGCTTTGGCATGGAAGAAGGCCTGCGCATTCTGGACAATGTACGCAGCCAGATCGGCGTGCCCATCCTGACCGATGTGCACACCGAAGAACAGGTACCGCACGTGGCCGCCGTGGTGGACGTACTGCAAACGCCAGCCTTTCTGGCGCGCCAGACCGATTTCATCCGCGCCGTAGCCGTGTGCGGCAAGCCGGTGAACATCAAAAAAGGCCAGTTCATGGCGCCTGGCGACATGAAACACGTGATCGACAAAGCGCGCGAAGCCGCACTGGAAGCCGGCCTGAACGCCGACAACTTCATGGCTTGCGAACGTGGCGCGTCGTTCGGCTACAACAATCTGGTATCCGACATGCGCAGTCTGGCCATCATGCGCGAAACCGGCTGCCCGGTGGTGTTTGACGCCACCCACTCGGTACAGCTGCCCGGCGGCCAGGGCACCAGCTCCGGCGGCCAGCGCGAATTCGTCCCGGTGCTGGCGCGCGCTGCCATTGCCACCGGCGTAGCCGGCCTGTTCATGGAAACCCACCCGGACCCGGCCTGCGCCAAGTCCGACGGCCCCAACGCCTGGCCACTGGGCCGCATGAAAGAACTGCTGGCCACGCTGCAAGCGATCGATGCCCTGGTAAAGGGCCAGCCCTTCGCAGAACAATCGCTGTAACAGGTTGACTCCACGGCCAACCTGCCCCAAGGTTGGCCGCACCGTATCCGGTTTGACTAACCTTGACACCCTGAAGGAAACACTCATGAGTGCGATCATCGACGTGATTGCCCGCGAAATCCTGGACTCGCGCGGTAACCCCACTGTTGAAGCTGATGTATTGCTGGAATCCGGCGTGATGGGCCGTGCTGCCGTACCGTCCGGCGCCTCCACTGGCGAGAAAGAAGCGCTGGAACTGCGTGACGGCGACAAAGGCCGCTACCTGGGCAAGGGCGTGCTGAAAGCGGTTGAAAACATCAACACCGAAATCTGCGAAGCCATCATCGGCCTGGACGCCTCTGACCAAGCCTTCATCGACAAGACCCTGATCGAGCTGGACGGCACCGAAACCAAAGCACGCCTGGGCGCTAACGCCATGCTGGCCGTGTCCATGGCTGTAGCCCGCGCAGCCGCAGAAGACGCCGGCCTGCCGCTGTACCGCTACCTGGGTGGCGCTGGCCCAATGGCGCTGCCGGTACCGATGATGAACGTGATCAACGGTGGTGCACACGCCAACAACACCCTGGATATCCAGGAGTTCATGATCGTGCCGGTAGGCTCCGCTACTTTCCGCGAAGCCCTGCGCTGTGGCGCCGAGATCTTCCACGCGCTGAAAAAGCTGTGTGATAGCAAAGGTTACGCCACCACTGTGGGCGACGAAGGCGGCTTTGCCCCTAACCTGACCAGCCACGAAGAAGCCATCAAGCTGATTCTGGAAGCCATCGACGCCGCCGGTTATGTAGCCGGCCAGGACGTGATGCTGGCCCTGGACTGCGCTTCCAGCGAGTTCTACAAAGACGGCAAGTACCACCTGACCGCCGAAGGCCTGGCACTGAGCTCCGAACAGTTCGCAGACTACCTGGAAACCCTGGCCAACAACTACCCGATCATTTCCATCGAAGATGGCATGAGCGAGCACGACTGGGCTGGCTGGAAAGTACTGACCGACCGCCTGGGCGACCGTATCCAGCTGGTAGGTGACGACCTGTTCGTGACTAACCCGTCCATCCTGGCCAAAGGCATTGAAGGCGGCCTGGCCAACTCGCTGCTGGTAAAAGTAAACCAGATCGGTACCCTGTCCGAAACACTGAAAGCGGTTGATCTGGCCAAGCGTTCCCGCTATACCAGCGTGATGAGCCACCGCTCCGGCGAAACCGAAGACAGCACCATCGCCGACCTGGCCGTGGCCACCAACTGCATGCAGATCAAGACCGGCTCGCTGTCGCGCTCCGACCGCATGGCCAAGTACAACCAGCTGCTGCGTATCGAAGAAGAGCTGGGTGATGCCGCCTACTACCCGGGCAGCAACGCCTTTTACCACCTGAAGAAATAATCATGCGCCGCCTGACCCTGATGCTGATCATCTTGCTTTCTGCTTTGCAATGGCCGTTATGGCTGGGCAAAGGCAGCTGGCTCAGGGTCTGGCAGCTTGATAAACAGGTTGAAGAACAGCGTGCGGCCAACCAGCTGCTGGTGCGCCGCAACGCTGCTCTGGATGCAGAAGTGCGTGATCTGAAGCAAGGAACCGCCGCAATTGAGGAGCGTGCACGCAATGAGCTTGGCATGATCCGCAAAGGTGAGGTATTTTTCCAGCTTCTTGATACGGCCAATGCACCACCCGCGCAGCAATAGCGTATATTGACGCGCCACAGGCCACTACCGATAACGATATAAATGGCAGGCTACAAAGGCTACAGGGTCTGGTCTATGACGACACACAATCCCATCGATACCGCACGGGAAACCCTCAAACAGCTCACCATGCGCAAGCTGTTGCCCACACCGGACAACTTCGAGCGCGTCTACTGCGAAATCGCTCAAGTACCGCAGGAAACCCGCAAGAACAAGCTGGCCGAGCTGATACTACGTGCCTTTGAAAACCTGCCTTCCGCAGATTCCAGCTACAAGATCGCCCTCACCAAGCTGCGCAAAGCCATCGAAGATGAAAAGTGGGAGCTTATTCCGCAGCTGGTCATGGATTTATCTACCCTGCACCAGCGCAGCCGCGAAGTCACCCAGAGCTGGGGCCAGCTGGTGCTGGACCTGATCCGCGCCTGGGAAACCCGCACACCCGATATGGGCCAGCGCTACAAACAGTCGGCGCTGGAACGGGTCATTGCCACCTTTGGCAATGCGCCTGACGAGCTCAACGAAAAACTGGTCAACCTCGCCAAAACCTGGCTACAGTCTGGCAGCAACAACAGCGTCGGCATAGAAGTTGCCGGCCTGGAGAGCGACACCGACACCGCAGCAGCCGACACGCTGCCCGCCGCGACAGGCAACGTCGTGATCGCCAGCAGCCAGTGGCGCGCCTGGATGGAAGTGCTGCAATACGCGCTGAAGTTCGGCATAGAGCCGCGTCTGGTGCACTACCCGGAAATGATGCCGCTGTTCGACGAAGTACAGCAGGCGTTGCAACACATTGAAGCTGATGACGAGATCGGCAGTTTCTTCCCGCGTTTGCGTGCCTTCCTGATCCGCCTGGAGCTGATCTCGCAGGATGACAAGCGCCTGGTATCCGGCCTGTCCGGCCTGATGCAGCTGATGCTGCAAAATGTGGCCGAGCTGAACCGCTCCGACAGCTACCTGGTGGGCCAGATCGCCAGCCTGCAGCAAATCCTGTCGCAACCCAATATCTCGATCCAGCACATCTACCAGCTGGAATCCAGCCTGAAAGAGGTTATCCACAAACAGGGTAATCTGCGCCACTCGCTGGACGAAGCCACCAGCTCGCTGCGCGCCCTGCTGGATACCTTCCTGGACAAGCTGTCGCTGATGACCGACCACACCGGTGATTTCCATCAGCGCATCAGCAGCCATAGCGACCGCATCAAGAGCTCGCAGAATGCCAGCGAGCTCACCGGCATCCTGCAAGACCTGCTGTCCGACACCGCCAATATGCAAGACAGCCTCAAGCAGTCGCACAGCGAACTGCTGGCCGCCAAGCAGGATGTGCAGTCGGCACAAAGCCGTATCGGCGAGCTGGAAAAAGCGCTGGAAGCCGCCAGCGCAAAAGTGAAGGAAGACCAGCTCACCGGTGCCTTCAACCGCCGTGGACTGGAAGAACACTTCGACCGCGAAATCCACCGCGCCGAACGCAGCGGCCAACCCTTGTCGGTAGCCTTGATCGACGTAGACAACTTCAAGCAACTGAACGACCGCTACGGCCACCTGACCGGTGACGACGTACTGAAGTACCTGGTGGACATGATGCACCACAGCCTGCGCACGTCCGATATCGTGGGCCGCTTTGGTGGCGAAGAGTTCGTAGTGATCCTGCCGGACACGCCGGTAAACGAAGCCGTGGAGCTGGTGCAACGGCTGCAGCGCGAGCTCACCAAGAACTTTTTCCTGGCCAACCAGGACAAGCTGGTGGTGACCTTCAGTGCCGGCGTGGCGCTGTGGCACCGTGGCGAACAGGATTGCGATGTGATCGAGCGCGCCGACCGCGCCATGTACCAGGCCAAGCTGGCGGGCAAAAACCGTACGCTATCGGCCGAAAACTAAGCCAGACCTACCCAAGCAAAACGGCGCCACGGCGCCGTTTTGCTTTATCTGCGGCCAACCGTTGGCCGTGCCCTGCAAGTGGGCTAGTCGCCACCCTTTTTCATGGCCAGGCCGGCTTCGGCACGCTGTCTGCGCACCGCTTTCGGGTCGGCCTGCAGCGGGCGGTAGATCTCTACCCTGTCGCCCTCGCGCAGCACGGTATCCACCTTGATCGCCTTGCTGAAAATACCCAGCTTGAGGTTGGCCATATCGATGTCGGCAAACTCTGCGGCCAACCCCGAAGCCTGCACCGCCTGCAGCGCATTACTGCCTGCGGCCAACGTCAGGCGAACAATTTTCTGGCGCGCCGGCAGCGCGTAGGCCACCTCTACTGCAATGCGCTCAGTCATCGCCGTACACCCGGTCGGCTTCCTTGATGAACGCGTCTACCAGCGTACCGGAAATGTGGCCAAACACCGGGCCGATGATGGTTTCCAGCAATTTGCTGGAAAACTCGTAACTCAGGCGAAACTCTACCTTGCACCCCACCTCGCCCAGCGGATGAAAGTGCCAGCGCCCTTCCAGAAACTTGAACGGCCCATCCACCAGCTGCATCAGGATGGTAGACGGCGGCTGGTTCACGTTACGCGTGGTGAAATGCTGCTTCACTCTCAGGTAATCGATATGCAGGCTGGCCACCAGGGTGTCGCCCTCGCGCGAGTGCTCCTCGCCCCTGGCACACCACGGCAAAAAGCGCGGGTACTGGCTGACTTCGTCCACCAGACGGAACATCTGCTCGGGCGTATGCGCCACCAGCACGTTTTTTTCGACGACTTGCATGGTTCAACCGGCAAAAGAAAGGTGGAAGGTTACACAATGCCCGCCCCTGCGGGCAAGCCGCCAGGACAAGCCCCTGAATTTTCGGCACTTTGGCGAAAGCACCGAATCTGCTAGAATGTGCGATTCCCTGCAAACCTCTTTATCTGGCAGCCATGAGCATTATCGACAACCGCAAGGCCTTCCACGACTACTTTATCGAGGAACAACTCGAAGCCGGTCTGGTACTGGAAGGCTGGGAGGTCAAAGCAATTCGCGCCGGGCGCGTACAGCTGAAAGAAAGCTACGTCATTTACCGTAACGGCGCTTTCTACCTGTTTGGCTGCCACATCACCCCGCTGCAATCCGCCTCTACCCACATCAAACCCGACCCGGTGCGCGACCGTAAACTGCTACTGAAACAAGAGCAGATCAGCCGCCTGATCGGCAAGGTGGAACGCGCCGGCTACACCATGGTGGCGCTGAACCTGCACTTCAGCAAAGGCAATATCAAGGCCGATATCGGCCTAGCCAAAGGCAAGAAGCAGCACGACAAGCGTGAAACCGAAAAAGAACGCGAATGGCAGCGCGAAAAACAGCGCCTGATCCGCAACAAGGGCTAACCATGAAATCCAGCGCCTTCCAGCCGCTTATCCTCATCGTCCTGGGCCTGCTGTGGTTCCTGAAAAGCAGCGCCCTGCTGCCCGACACCACTACCCTGCTGGCCCTGCTGCTGGCCGCCAGCGGCGTCGTCTTGCTGGTAGTAGATGGCCTGACCAAATCCACTGTCGTTACCGCCCCCATGCTGATGTATGCCGGCGTAGCGGTTTACCTGTTTGACGAAGACAAGCTGCGCCTGAGCCACATGCTGTCGCTGGGCATGATCCTGCTGGGCTTGCTGATGCTGATCGCCCGCAGCGAACGCATACCGGAAAGACGCCAGCGCCGCGTGGCCGGTAACGACTAAAGTAAACGTATTCCAAGCATTACTGGCTACCTGCCAGTTTTTTACCTTCAAGGACAGTCATGGACAAAATCCTCATCCTCGATTTCGGCTCCCAGGTCACCCAGCTGATCGCGCGCCGTGTACGTGAAGCGCATGTTTACTGCGAGCTGCACCCGTTCGACATGCCCATAGACGAGATCCGTGCCTTCGCCCCGAAAGCCATCATTCTCTCCGGTGGCCCCAACTCGGTGTACGAGTCCGACTACCAGGCCGACCCGGCCGTATTTGAGCTGGGCGTGCCCGTACTGGGCATCTGCTACGGCATGCAGTTCATGGCCCAGACCCTGGGCGGCAAAGTAGAAGCTGGCGACAAGCGCGAGTTCGGCTACGCCCAGATCCAGGCCCGCCACCACTCCAAGCTGCTGGAAGGCCTGCAAGACCACGTAGACGACGCCGGCAACGGCTTCCTGGACGTGTGGATGAGCCACGGCGATAAAGTCACCGCGCTGCCAGCCGGCTTTAACGTGATTGCCGAAACCCCGTCCTGCCCGATCGCCGCCATGGCCGACGAAGCACGTGGTTTCTACGCCGTACAGTTCCACCCGGAAGTGACCCACACCAAGCGCGGCACCGAAATGCTGCACCGCTTTGTACTGCATGTGGCCAACGCCAAGCCTAGCTGGACCATGCCGAACTACATCGAAGAAGCGGTACAGAAAATCCGCGACCAGGTGGGCAACGAAGAAGTCATCCTTGGCCTGTCCGGCGGCGTGGACTCGTCCGTAGCCGCGGCACTGATCCACCGCGCCATCGGCGACCAGCTCACCTGCGTTTTCGTTGACCACGGCCTGCTGCGCCTGAACGAAGGCAAGATGGTAATGGAAATGTTCGCGCAGAACCTGGGCGTGAAAGTGATCCACGTCGATGCGACCGAACAGTTCATGAGCAAACTGGCCGGCGAAGCCGACCCGGAGAAAAAGCGCAAAATCATCGGCGGTGAATTCGTCGAAGTATTCCAGCGCGAATCCGGCAAGCTCACCAACGCCAAATGGCTGGCACAAGGCACTATCTACCCGGACGTGATCGAATCTGCTGGCGCCAAAACCGGCAAGGCACACGCCATCAAGAGCCACCACAACGTGGGCGGCCTGCCGGACGACATGAACCTGAAGCTGCTGGAACCGCTGCGCGACCTGTTCAAGGACGAAGTGCGCCAGCTGGGCGTGGCCCTGGGCCTGCCGCACGACATGGTTTACCGCCACCCGTTCCCGGGCCCGGGCCTGGGCGTGCGCATTCTGGGTGAAGTGAAAATGGAATACGCCGACCTGCTGCGCCGCGCCGATGCCATCTTCATCGAAGAGCTGCGTAACACCATCGACGAAAAAACCGGCAAAAACTGGTATGAACTCACCAGCCAGGCCTTTGCCGTATTCCTGCCGGTGAAATCGGTAGGCGTGATGGGCGATGGCCGCACCTACGACTACG
The DNA here is from genome assembly GCF_020616155.1 of Vogesella sp. XCS3. Lineage (NCBI taxonomy): Bacteria > Pseudomonadati > Pseudomonadota > Betaproteobacteria > Neisseriales > Chromobacteriaceae > Vogesella > Vogesella sp. XCS3. The sequence goes on from NZ_CP085530.1 coordinate 1,726,792, forward strand.
TATGCGCCCTGCGTGCCGTGGTCACCAGCGACTTCATGACCGCCCACTGGGCCGAGCTGCCATACAGCCTGCTGGGCCGCGTGTCCAACCGCATCATCAACGAAGTACGCGGCCTGAACCGCGTGGTTTACGATGTATCGGGCAAACCGCCGGCAACCATCGAGTGGGAATAAGCCCTTGCGGCCAACCTTGAGGTTGGCCGCAACACCAGCCCGACTCACCCAGCCCGCCCGATGGCGGGCTTTGTCTTGCCCTGATACAGGCTACCCATGCACACACTCGAACAGCTGCGCAGCGGCGCACTGGCCGGCATTACCCGGCTAAGCCTGCGCGCCGGGCTTAACACCTTCCCTCCCGAAATTTATAGCCTGGCCGACAGCCTAGAAATTCTGGACTTGTCCGATAATCAGCTTTACACGCTGCCGGACGATTTGCCACGACTACACAAACTGCGGGTAATCTTCTGCTCGAACAACCCCTTTACCACCTTGCCTGTGGTGCTGGGGCGCTGCCCCGCACTCACCATGATAGGTTTCAAATCCTGCCGTATCGAGCAGGTGCCCGCGGCGGCATTACCTGCAGGCCTGCGCTGGTTGATACTCACCGACAACTGCCTTGAAGCCTTACCCGATGCGCTAGGCCAGTGCACACAGCTGGAAAAACTGATGCTGGCAGGTAACCGCTTGCGTAGCCTGCCAGACACCCTGGCGCAGTGCCGGCAACTGGCGTTGCTGCGTATTGCGGCCAACAAGCTGGGCGGCCTGCCGGACTGGCTTGCCTCTTTGCCAAAACTGGCGTGGCTAGCCTACGCTGGCAACCCGTTTTGCCTACAGCTGGAGCAAGATGCCAGCCAGGCAGACGAGCTGAGCGATATCCCTTGGCACCAGTTGCAAGTGGGCGCACTACTGGGTGAAGGTGCCTCCGGCCACATTTACCAGGCCGGTCTGGCAGACCCGCTCACCCCCGGCGAACAAACGAGCGTCGCGCTCAAGCTGTTTAAAGGCGGTATTACCAGCGATGGCTTGCCGCGGTGCGAAATGGCCGCGGCGCTGCAGGCAGGGCAACATACCGGTCTGATTCCGCTACTGGGGCGGCTGCGTGGCCACCCTCAAATGCGCGAAGGCCTGGTAATGGCACAAATAGACGAAGGCTTTGACAACCTGGCGCAGCCCCCTAGCCTGGCCAGCTGTACGCGAGACGTCTACCCTGCCGATCGCGGCTTCTCCTTACCTGTTGTACTGCGTATCGCCAGCACGATCGCGGCGGTAGCACGGCACCTGCATCAGCGCGGCATACTGCACGGCGACCTGTATGGCCATAATGTGCTGTACCGCCAGGATGGCTGCACACTGCTCAGCGATTTCGGTGCGGCATCATTCTATGACCCGGACAAGGCAATAGCAGTGGCACTGCAACAGATAGAAGTACGGGCTTTTGGCTATCTGTTACAGGAACTGCTGGCACACTGCCCGGCAGAATACGTGGCTCAGCCTGCCCGGAGCGCACTAGCTACACTGCAAGCCGCCTGCCTGGCCACGGTGCCTTCTCAACGCCCGCTGTTTACCGACATTGCCCCGAGACTGGAGGCCATCTGTGCAATGCCGCTGTAACAGTGTCAAGCAAACCCGACAAATCGTGCGCCAGATCAAGGGTGCCTTGCCAGCTATGTCGATAAGCTATAGCGTTACGGCTGCATAGCAAAAGCCATCTGCATACAGGAGCAGTCTTGCCCACCCCCAGCCCAGCCACCCATAGCCTTACCAGACAGCTCCAGCGCGCCATTCTGGTATTGTTGCTGCCCCTTCTGCTGACTGCAGGGGTGGCCGTATGGGGCTATCGGCACGTGGTGCAGCTACTGGCCAGCCAGCCGGATACCAAGCAGCTGGCCGCACTGCAGACACTGCTGGAGCAAGGCAGCGCCGTCCTCTGGCTAGTGGTGCTAGCCGGCCTGCTGCTAACGGTGATCGTGGCCTACTACTACGTGGAGCGCGTGCTGGGCAGCCGCCTGCGCCGCCTGGCTCGTGCCATGCAGCAAATGCAGCAGGGTGAGCCTGGCCAGGCGCTGGACGATACGCACCCGGACGAGCTAGGCAGCATGGCGCAGTCACTGGATGCGTTTCGCCAGGTGATGCTGCAGCTGAACGAAAAAACCGACGCCCTGCACCTTGCCAAAGAAGCCTCAGAAGCGGCCACCCGCGCCAAAAGCGATTTTCTGGCCAATATGAGCCACGAAATCCGCACGCCCTTAACCGCTGTGCTGGGCTATACCCACCTGACGCTGGATAGCAAACTGCAGCCCGAGCAACGGGAAAACCTGCAGAAAGTGGATGCGGCGGCCAAGACACTGCTGGGCGTCATCAACGATATCCTGGACTTTTCCAAAATCGAGGCCGGCAAGCTGGTACTGGAAAACGTCAGCTTCGCCCTGGACGATGTGATCCGGAATCTGGAAGACATCATCCGCATGCAGGCAGCACAGAAGAAGCTGATGCTGACACTGGACATCGACCCGGGCATTCCGCCATGGCTGCGTGGCGACCCATTGCGACTGGGGCAGATACTGCTCAACCTCAGCAATAATGCGCTGAAGTTTACCGAGCATGGCCAGGTGCGCATTGCCATCCATGGCCAGCCCGGCCCCGGCCAGGATTACACACTGCACTGCGCCGTCAGCGACACCGGCATCGGCATGACACCGGCCCAGGTCGACCGGCTATTCCAGTCATTCAGCCAGGCCGATACCTCCACCACCCGCCGCTTTGGCGGCTCTGGCCTGGGTTTGGTGATCTGCCGCCAGCTGGTGCAGCTGATGCAGGGTGATATTCGCGTCACCAGCGTGCCAGGCGAGGGCTCGACTTTCCGTTTCAGCATACGCCTGCAGCCCGGTGAGCCGCCGGCCAACCCTGCGGACGCGCAACTGGCGCCAAGCTTGATACACGACCAGGCGCTAGCTGGGCTATACCTACTATTGGCGGAAGACAATGAGCTGCTGCAGGAATTTGAATGCCACCTGCTGCGCTCGCTTGGTGCCCGGGTAGAGGCGGTCAGCAATGGCCAGCAAGCCATTGCCGCGGCACTGCACCCGAACAAACGCTTTGATGCCATTCTGATGGATATCCAGATGCCGCAAGTAGACGGCCTGCTGGCCACGCGCCATATCCGCCAGCAATACAGCGCCAGCCAGCTACCCATCATTGCCATGACAGCCCACGCCATGGAAAGTGAACGGCAACGCTCGCTGGATGCCGGGATGAATGACCATCTGAGCAAGCCGATCAATCCTGAAGCACTGGTGACGACCCTGCTACGCTGGGTTGCACCCAAGGCCACCGCAAAAGGCAAAGCCATGCCAATGACGGAAAGCCCCCCTACCCTGCCCGACCTGCCCGGTTTCGACCTGCAAGCGGCGCAGCAGCAGCTGGGCGGCAAAACCAGCTTGCTATACAAGCTGCTGCTACGCATGCGTCAGGATTATGCCCAGGCAGCGTTGCAGATTCAGGCAACGCTGGCGGCAGGTCAGCCACAAGAAGCCATGCGCCTGGCGCACTCGCTGAAGGGCGTAGCAGCCACGCTGCACATTGCGCAACTGCAAAAAGCCGCCGCGTCGGTGGAGCTTGCCCTGGCCAATGGCGATACCGAAGGGGCGGGCATACTGATGCCGGCCCTGCTGCGCGCCATGGAAGAAACCAATGCCAGCCTGGCGCTACTGCCAGGCGAACAGCCGGCACAAAATATAGAAGCCCCCCCCCGCTGGCAGCCTGCCCCTGGTTGCGCTGCAGACACTGGACCAGCTACTGCGCGAGCGCAATATCCGCGCCAAACGCGTCTACCACGACATAGCCGGCCAGCTGGATAGCTACGATACGGCGGCCAACCAGCGACTGGCCACGGCACTGCAGGCACTAGACTTCATCAGTGCCCGCCACCAGATGCTGTACTGGCTACAGCAAGCCGGCGCGCCCGTAGACGAACCCGTCCGCTAGTTGGCCGCAATAAAAGCAACACCCCCTGCAGCCTGGCCGCAGGGGGTGTTGCTTTTAGCCGGGCCGACGCCTAGACGTCTTCGGTATCCAGCCAGCCTTCGCGGTTACCCACGGTGTATACCTTGTCCGCTGCGTCGATATCGCCAGCACCCAGTACCTGGGCAGCCTCCACTTGCGGGTAGATCGGCGTGAAATCCGGCGCGGTGGCATCGAACAGCTGCTGGAAGCTGTCGATCACAAAGTAGGTCTTCTGGAAGGTATCGATGCGGTAGCGGGTACGCATGATGCGCTGCAGATCGAAACCCACGCGGTTAGGGCTGGCGCTATCCAGGCTGTACACCGACTCCGACTTGCTGGATACGATGCCGGCACCGTAGATGCGCATGCCCTGCGGTGTATTGATCAGGCCGAACTCCACCGTGTACCAGTACAGGCGCGCCAGCAGCGGCAGGTAGCCCAGGCCCTTGGCCTTCATGCCGCCACGGCCGTAGGCCTGCAGGTAGTCGGCAAACACCGGGTTGGCCAGCAGCGGCACGTGGCCGAACAGGTCGTGGAACACGTCCGGCTCTTGCAGGTAGTCCAGCTGGTGCGGCTCGCGCAGCCACCAGGTGACCGGGAAGCGGCGGTTGGCCAAGTGCTCGAAAAATACGTCGTCGGGGATCAGGCCCGGCACGGCCACGATCTGCCAGCCGGTGGCGGCGGCCAGCTTTTCGTTCAGGCGGTTGAAATCGGGTACGCGGTCGGCGTCGATGGTGAGCAGGTCGAGGCCTTGCAGAAATTCGTCACAGACGCGGCCCGGCAGCAGTGCGCACTGGCGCTGGTACAGCGTGGCCCAGGTGCGGTGGTCGTCGTCGCTGTAGCGGTCCAGCGGCTGTGGCAGGGTAAAGTCGGCGCCATGGCTCAGGCCGGCGTTCTTGCGCACCGTGATGTCCGGTACGGTAAAGGTGTTCATCTCCATCATTTTTCTCTTGTGTGTGCGGCAGGTGCCAGTACCACAAGTGTAGAAGCAGCAGCGTGCGCGTTGGCCGCATCATTTGCTTGCCAGCGGCTTTTTTCGCATACTTGCCGCACCAAATCGACGGAAATGCACGATATGCGCAAACTGGAGTTTGACCGCTTTGACTTCCAGATTCTGGAGGCCCTGCAGCGCGACGCGCGCGCCACCCACCAGAAGCTGGCGCAGGAGGTGGCGCTGTCGGCGTCGCAGATAGGCCGCCGCATCCAGCGCCTGGAAGAAGCCGGGGTGATCCAGGGCTACCACATCAGCCTGCGCCCCGACCTGCTGAACCTGTCGGTTACCGCCTTTGCCAGTGTTAGCCTGGAGCGGCACGGCGAGGCGTCGATCCGCGAATTTGCCGCCGCCATCGCCAACCTGCCAGAAATTCTGGAGTGCTACGCGGTGGCCGGCGAGGCCGATTACTGGCTGCGCATCGTGGTGGCCGACCTGCCGTCGCTATCGCGTTTTGTGATGAACAAGCTGATGACGCTGCCGCTGGTACGCAGCGTGAAGTCCACGGTGGCACTGGAGCCGATCAAGCACAGCCAGCGCCTGCCCTTGCAGCAGGCAATGGGCGACTAGGGTTGGCCGCAAGCCGTTGCGGCCAACCTTGCCAGCAAGCAAACCGGCTTAGCGCCGCTTTAGCGCCTGCCACGAGATCAGGACCAGCGCGCTGCCGATCAGCAGCATGCCGGCGGCCTCCGACGGCGACGGCAGCTCGTCCAGAATCAGCCACGCCATGCCCACCGCCACAGCGGGAATAGCCAGGATACTGAGCCCGGCCATGCCGGCGCTCAGGCGCGACAGCAGCATCATCCACATCAGCCAGCCCAGGCCGCCGGCCAGCACGCCGGAAAACAGCAGCACGCCCAGCAGCGGCCAACCCCATACCGGCTCGCCGCCCGGAAACACCGGCAGCAACACCAGCAAGGGCAGTGTGCCCCACACCATCTGCCACAAGGTCAGCGCCAAGGTGTCTACCTGGTGCTGCGCGCGCAGGCGCTTGGCGATGATGGCCGAGCTGGCCCACACCAGGCCGCCGGTAATGGCCAGCAGGTCGGACAGCCAGCTGCCGTGCAGGTCCCATGGCTCCAGAATGGCCAGCAAACCGATAAAGGCCATCACCACGCCCAGCCACTGGCTGCGTGCCAGCTTTTCGTGCAGGAACACCCGCGCCAGTAGCAGCGTCCAGAATGGCATGGTGTAACACAGCACCGATACCTTGCCGGCACCGCCTGCGACTAGCGCCAGGTTGGTGAACAACACGAAGCCGGCGGTCTGCGTTAGCCCCAGCCAGAAGGTTGGCCGCCACGGTGTGGGGCGAAAACTGCCGCCACGCAGGCGCAGCACCACGGCCAGCGTGGCAATGGCAAATATGGTACGGAACAGGCCAAGCTGAAATGCGCTGGCGTAAGCCAGCCCCAGTTTGGTGACCACCCAGTTGGTTCCCCAGAAGAACCACAGGGCCAGCAGCATGGCAGCGCTGGTAACAGGCGAAGCGGAAGCGAACATGGTAGCAGGCAAAGAAAAAGCCGGTGCATGCACCGGCTTGGGGCAAAACAACAGTATACCTGCTTATGCCGACAGGTTCTTCGATACGATTTCGTAAACGTCCTTGGACAAACCATCCTTGGCCAGAATACGTTGCAGCTCGCGCGTCATCAGCACCTGACGCTGTGCTTCCAGCTTCTGGCGACGGTTGAACAGCGACACGATACGGCTGGCTACTTGCGGGTTGATGGCATCCAGCGCCAGCACCTGGTCGGCCAGGAAGGCGTAACCGGAGCCGTCCGCCGCGTGGAAATGCTGCATATTGCGGCCAAAGCTGCCCAGCAGCGCACGCGCCTTGTTCGGGTTTTTCAGGGTAAAGGCCGGGTGGCTCATGCCGGCTTTCACATGCTCGAGCGCGCCTGGCAGCTGGCTGCTGCCAACCAGGCTGAAGAACTTGTCCATTACCAGTGCGTCACCCTGCCAGCGGCTGGCAAACGACAGGTAGCAGTTTTCACGCTCGGCCACGTCACGGTCGCGCAACGCCAGCATGGCACCCATCTGGTCAGTCATATTGTCCGCTTCCAGGCACTGCTTTTCGGCGGCCTCCAGCGGCCAGGCATCCTGCAGGCGGGTCAGCATGGCCAGCGCCAGGTTTTTCAGGCTGCGGCGGCCACCATCGGCCGGCTGGTAGCGCTGGGTCTGGTTCAGGTCGTAGGCTTCGTGCCACTCGCCACGCAGCGCCTGCGCCAAGCCATTGAGCACGAATTCGCGTACGGTATGGATGTGGCCAGGGTCGGCAACATCTACCATTTCCAGAATATCGGCTTCGGATGGCAGGCTCAGCATCAGTGCCTTGAACGCGGGGTCGGCGGCGTGGTCTTTCAGTACCGCGCGCAGCGCGTCGACAAAGCCCGTCGGCAGCTGCAGTGTGCGGCCGGCAGCCTGGTCGGCCAGCAGGGCTTTCAACAGGCGCTCGGCGTAGGCCTGGCCAGCTTCCCAGCGGGCGAAAGCGTCGCTGTCGTTGGCCATCAGGAACGACAGCTCGTCGTCACGCCAGTCAAACTGCAGACGTACCGGCGCGGAGAAGCCACGCAGCAGCGATGGCACCGGCAGCTCCGGCACGTTCACAAAGGTAAAGCTTTGCTCGGCAGCACGGACGTCCAGCACACGGGTCGTCGCCCCGGCGTCGGCCTCGCCGGCCAGCTGCAATGGCAGGTCCTGGCCGTCTCGGCCCAGCAGGCCGACGGCCAGCGGAATGTGGTACGGCTGCTTGCCGCTCTGGCCCGGGGTGTCGGGGCAGCTTTGCTTGACGTGCAGGGTGTAGCTGCGCGCTACCGTGTCGTACTCGCCGCTAAGCTGCAGCAGCGGGGTACCGGCCTGGCTGTACCACAGCGCAAACTGGCTAAAGTCCACACCATTGGCGTCTGCCATGGCGGCGCGGAAATCATCGCAGGTCACGGCCTGGCCATCGTGGCGCTGGAAGTACAGCTTCATGCCCTGCTGGAAGCCTTCTTCCCCCAGCAGGGTGTGGTACATGCGTACCACCTCAGAACCCTTTTCGTACACCGTCATGGTGTAGAAATTGTTCATCTCGATGTAGCTGTCCGGGCGGATGGCGTGCGCAGTAGGGCCGGCGTCTTCCGGGAACTGCAGCTGGCGCAGCTTTTTCACGTCTTCGATACGCTTCACCGGGCGGCTGTGCAGGTCGGAGCTGAACTCCTGGTCGCGGAACACGGTGAGGCCTTCTTTCAGGCTGAGCTGGAACCAGTCGCGGCAGGTCACGCGGTTGCCGGTCCAGTTGTGGAAGTACTCGTGGCCGATGATGGCTTCCACGCGCTCGAAGTCGGCGTCGGTGGCGGTGTCCTGGCGCGCCAGCACGGCCGAGGTGTTAAAGATATTGAGGCCCTTGTTTTCCATGGCGCCCATATTGAAGTCGCCAACGGCCACGATCATGTAGATGTCCAGGTCGTACTCCAGACCAAAGCGGGTTTCGTCCCACTGCATGGAGCGCTTCACTGCGCCCATGGCGAAATCCACCTTGTCCTGGTCGGCCGGCACGGTCCAGATTTCCAGTGCCACCTTGCGGCCGCTGGCGGTGGTGTAGCTGTCTTTCAGCGCCACCAGCTTGCCGGCCACCAGCGCAAACAGGTAGGCCGGCTTACGGTACGGGTCTACCCATTTAACCCAGTGGCGCTTTTTGTCGGCCTGACCTTCGCCCACCTTGTTGCCGTTGGACAGCAGTACCGGGTACTTCTGCTTGTCGGCAATGATGGTGGTGCTGAACTTGGCCATCACGTCCGGGCGGTCCGGATAGTAGGTAATCTTGCGGAAGCCTTCCGGCTCGCACTGGGTATACAGGTTGCCGCTGGAGCCATACAGGCCATTGAGGCTGGTATTGGCTACCGGGTCGATTTCGGTTTCGATATCCAGGATAAAGCTGTCCGGCACATCGAAAATCTCCAGGCCTTCGGCGTGCTGGCGGTAGGCACCTGGCTGCAGCTGGTCACCATCCAGTACCACCGACAGCAGCGTGGCGCTGCCATCCAGCTGCAGTACGTTGGCCGCAGTGGATTCCGGGTTGCGGTGAATCACCATGCGGGAGCGTACACGGGTTTGCGTGTCTTCCAGTACGTCGAATGTCAGGTCTACCTTGTCTACCAGATAGGCTGGCGGCAGGTAATCCTGGCGATATTTGATCTGTGGCTGTTGTTGGCTCATGAACGGGCATCCTCAGTAGGCTTGCAAGGCGGGTCGGCGCGCGCCGCCTCCTTGTCTTTATCAACGCAAAGCGTCCCTGGTTATTGTTTGATCCACGCGGCGGCACCGGGTGCCAGGCTCAGGCGGCAAGTGTCGGCTTGCGTGGCTTGCAGTGTGACTTTGTAGGTAGCCAGCTCGTCACGGCGGAAGGCGTGTACTTTGACGGCATCGCCTACTTGGTGGCGGGCGATGGCTTTATCAAGATCGCTGGCTTTCAGGCCGTTTACCGCCACGATGACGTCCCCGCCGGACAGGCCCGCGGCCTGAGCGGCACCGCCATCGAGCACCTGCAGCAGACGCACGCCCAGCGTATCGGCAGCCGCTTTCACGCCAAAGGTTGGCCGCACTGCGGCAGGCTGGATGCTGTCTACGACGCTGCCGCTATCTGCGGGGCTATCGGATGGCACCATCTGCAGACTGACCCCCTGGGTAGCCAGCAGTTCAGCCAGCGGCAGGTCTTGCGTACTACGGATAGCTTTATCGAAGAACTGGCCCAGTTTCAGGCCGGTGGCTTGCTCGGCTACCTGCTCCCACTCGCCCTCGGCCAAGCCCTGGCCGTCGGCCAGCCATTTTTGCCATAGCGCCAGCATCACGGTATCCAGGCTCTTGGCGCCGCCGGTTTCGTGGCGGATGTGCAGGTCCAGCGCCAGCGCGGCCAGCGAACCCTTGGTGTAGTAGCTGACAATGCTGTTGGGGCTGTTTTCGTCCTGGCGGTAATACTTGGTCCACGCATCGAAGCTGGAGTCGGCCAGGGTCTGCTTGGTACGGCCATTGCCGCGCATGACGCCGGTAATGGTTTTGGCCAGCAGGCCCAGGTAGCGTTTTTCGTCAATCAGGCCACTGCGCACCAGCGCCAGATCGTCGTAATACGAGGTAATGCCCTCGAACGCCCACAGCAGCGTGGTGTGGCCTTCACGGTTCAGGTCGTAAGGGGTGAACACGGCCGGCTTCATGCGCTTCACGTTCCAGCTGTGGAAATACTCGTGGCTGATCAAGCCCAACAGGCGCAGGTAGCCGTCGCCGATCTCGCCCTCAGCCAGGCCCGGCGCCGGCAGGTCGTCGCGGTTGGCCACCAGCGCGGTAGAGGCGCGGTGCTCCAGGCCGCCGTAGATGTCGGCGCCGACAAACAGCATGAACACGTAGCGGTCGAACGGGGCGGGCTCGCCAAAGAAGCGGATCTGCCACTCGCAAATACGCTTGGTATCGGCAGCCAGGCGCTTGAGGTCTGCCTGGCAGACGCCAGAAACCACAAACTCGTGCGGCACGCCGCAGGCCTTGAATGTGATGCGCTGGAAACGGCCCAGCTCTACCGGGTGGTCGATCAGCTCGTCGTAGTTGGCCGCACGGTAGCGGCCGAAACCGCTCTTTTTGTGCACGTCGAGCGCGGGCAAGCTGGTGGCCACTTGCCAGTCAGACAAAGCTTTGCTGGCCGGGGCATCGATATCGACAGTGCAAGGATCATTTTCGAAGCCATCTGCCGACAGGAAAACACTGGTGCCGTTATAGAAACCGCGGTTGGCATCGAGATAGGCCCCGCGCACCGACAAATCGTAGGCGTACACCTGGTAGCGCACGGTCAGTTCGCCCTTCACCGGGGCGGCCTGCCAGCTGTGCTTGTCCAGCTTGGTCAGGGCTACCGCCTTTTTGCCGCTGCTGGCGCTGATCTGCACGATATGGCGGGCAAACTCGCGCACCATATAGCTGCCCGGTATCCAGGCTGGCAGGCGCAGTACTTGCCCGACGGCGGCAGGCTGGGCAACGGTGACGGTCACCTCGAAAAGGTGGGCTTGCGGGTCGAGTACGCAAAGGCGGTAGCTAACAGAGGAAGACATAGTGCTGAAACCGTTCTGTGGCAGAAAGATGCTGGATTCTAGCACCGGCTGTACAAAACCACCCCTGACCTTCAGTCTTGATCTTCATCAATAGCAGTACTACCGATGACAATATAATCCACATCTGTCAAAAGGCTAAAAAGGCCAAAAAGCCAGCATGGGCGGGGGAAACAGTACACAGCCCCGCGTTCTTGACTGGTGGCTGGTGCCTGAATTGATTAGAATAGCCTGTTGAATACGCGGGTGTATTAAAGCACTTGTTCTTGCCTGGCAAGGCAGTGGTGCAAAGCGGGGCGCACCAGCTACAGGGGTTTTGATCAACACCCAAGAACTTGATACACCTCCCCAGTTTTGGGCTGGTACACAAAATTCAAGTCACCAGTTTTACACGTTCTAGTTCGCAACCTTGGAGAAAACCCTAAATGGATACGCAATCCACTTATAACTATAAGGTGGTGCGCCAGTTCTCGATAATGACCGTGGTTTGGGGCATTGTCGGGATGCTGGTTGGCGTCATTATTGCGGCCCAGCTGGTGTGGCCGGAGCTCAACTTTGGGCCCTGGTTCCACTACGGCCGTCTGCGCCCCCTGCACACCAACGCCGTGATCTTTGCATTCGGCGGCTGCGCGCTGTTTGCCACGTCTTACTACGTGGTGCAGCGTACCTGTAACGTTCGCCTGATTTCCGACAAGCTGGCTGCGTTTACCTTCTGGGGTTGGCAACTGGTTATCGTACTGGCCGCCATCACCCTGCCGCTGGGCATTACCGCCGGTAAGGAATACGCCGAGCTGGAATGGCCTATCGACATCCTGATCACCGTGATCTGGGTGGTATACGCCATTGTGTTCTTCGGTACCCTGGCCATCCGCAAGGTGAAGCACATCTACGTAGCCAACTGGTTCTACGGTGCCTTCATCCTGGCCGTAGCCCTGCTGCACGTCGTAAACAGCCTGGCTATCCCGGTATCGCTGACCAAGTCCTACTCCATTTACGCCGGCGCAGTGGATGCCATGGTGCAATGGTGGTACGGCCACAACGCCGTAGGCTTCTTCCTGACTGCCGCCTTCCTGGGCATGATGTACTACTTCGTTCCGAAGCAGGCTGGCCGTCCGGTGTACTCCTACCGTCTGTCCGTGGTGCACTTCTGGGCGCTGATCTTCACCTACATGTGGGCCGGCCCTCACCACCTGCACTACACCGCCCTGCCTGACTGGACCCAGTCGCTGGGTATGGCGTTCTCGCTGGTACTGCTGGCACCAAGCTGGGGCGGCATGATCAACGGCATCATGACCCTGTCCGGCGCGTGGCACAAACTGCGTACCGACCCGGTACTGAAGTTCCTGGTGGTATCGCTGTCCTTCTACGGTATGTCCACCTTCGAAGGCCCGATGATGTCCATCAAAACCGTTAACGCCCTGTCGCACTACACCGACTGGACCGTTGGCCACGTGCACTCCGGTGCCCTGGGCTGGGTTGCCTTCATCTCTATCGGTTCCATGTACTACCTGCTGCCGCGCCTGTTCGGCCGTGACAGCATGCACAGCGTGAAACTGATCGAAGCTCACTTCTGGCTGGCTACCGTTGGCGTGGTGCTGTACATCGCCTCCCTGTGGATTGCCGGTGTGATGCAAGGCCTGATGTGGCGCGCACTGAACGCCGACGGCACCCTCACCTACTCGTTTGTAGAAGCCGTTAAAGCGTCCTACCCGTACCTGTTTGTCCGCTTCCTGGGTGGTTTCCTGTTCCTGTCCGGTATGTTGCTGATGGCTTACAACACCTTCCGTACCGTAGCAGCAGGTCGTCCGGTAGATGCCAAGATCCCGGCAGTTACCGCGCACGCGCACTAAGGGAGCCAAGGAAACATCATGGAAAAGATCCAGAAACTGATTGAAGAAAACGTAGCGTATCTGATCGTGCTGACCCTGCTGGTTATCAGTGTGGCCGCCCTGATCGAGATCGTACCGTTGATGTTCCAGAAGTCCACCACCCAGCCTGTAGCCGGTGTGAAGCCTTACACCGCCCTGCAGCTGACCGGTCGTGACATCTATATCCGCGAAGGCTGCTACACCTGCCACTCGCAGATGATTCGTCCGTTCCGTGCGGAAACCGAGCGCTATGGCCACTACTCCGTAGCCGGCGAATCGGTATACGACCACCCGTTCCAGTGGGGCTCCAAACGTACTGGCCCGGATCTGGCCCGTGTAGGTGGCCGTTACTCCGACGAATGGCACCGTGTTCACCTGACCAACCCGCGTGACGTGGTACCAGAGTCCAACATGCCTGCCTTCCCGTGGCTGGCTCGCAACCTGGCCGATGCTGACGGCGTAGCTGCCAAGATGACCGCCCTGCGCAAGGTTGGCGTGCCATACACCGACAAGGAAATTGCCGAGGCGAAAGCCCAGGTAGAGGGCAAGTCCGAGCTGGATGCGCTGATTACCTACCTGCAAGGCCTGGGCCTTGCACTGAAGAACGCGCGTTAAGCCATGGACTGGACTAATCTGGGGCGCATCCTGTTCACGGTATTCTGCTTTACCGTGTTTATCGTGATTGCATTGGGTGCCTTCGGTAAAAAAGCCAAGAAGCGTTATGACGAAGCGGCCAACCTCGTGATGGACGAGGACGACACGCCAGCAGCGGATAACGCTTCCAACGGAGCGAAGCAATGAGTGATTTTGTGAGTGATTTCTGGGGCGTATATATCGCCGTAGTGGTGATTGTGGGTCTGGTGGGCTTGACCTTCCTGCTGTTCTCGCAATCGAAAACCACTGTCAAGAAAGGTGAAGAAGTTCAGATCACCGGCCATATCTGGGACGATGACCTGGCTGAATACAACAACCCGCTGCCACGCTGGTGGATGTTGATGTTCTATCTGACCCTGATCTTTGCTGCAGTTTACCTGGTACTGTACCCGGGCCTGGGTACCTGGAAGGGTATTCGCGGCTGGACTTCGGTAGGCCAGTACAAAGAAGAGAAAGCCGTTGCAGAAGCCAAATACCAGCCGCTGTACGACAAGTACCTGAAACAGGACATCAAGGCTGTCGCTGCCGATCCGGAAGCACAAGCCATGGGCAAACGCCTGTTCCAGACCTACTGCGTACAGTGCCACGGCTCTGATGCACGCGGTGCCAAAGGCTTCCCGAACCTGACGGACAGCGACTGGCTGTATGGTGGTGACCCGAAAACCATCCACACCACTATCGCAGGTGGCCGTCAGGGCCAGATGCCGGCCTTCGGCGCTGCATTCGGTGAAGAAAAGGTGAAAGACGTTGCCAACTACGCTATGTCGCTGTCCGGCAAGAAACACGATGCCGACCGCGCTGCGCGTGGCAAGGAAACCTTCGCTGCCATTTGCTCGGCCTGCCACGGTGCAGACGGTAAAGGTAACCAGGCGATGGGTGCTCCTAACCTGACCGACAATGTATGGCTGTATGGTGGTACCGAAAAAACCATCATCGAAACCGTTACCAACGGCCGCAACAACCAGATGCCAGCCTGGAAAGACTTCCTGGGTGATGGCAAGGTTCACCTGCTGACCGCTTACGTTTATGGCTTGTCCAATAACGCCAAAGCCCAGTAATTGACCCTGCTCAATACTGCCCGCGCAAGCGGGCAGTATCTTTTGTGCTAACATTTTATTTGTTTGTGAATTGTTTTAGCATCAAGCATGCTTCATAAAGACCCTAGAATAAGCTGGGTGCTTTATGAAGCGTTCTCCAAGGAAAGCCAGATGAGCGACAAGCTGAAAGATATCGGGGTCAAGGTAGAAAAGCCCCAGGGTGAAACGGTTTCGCTGTATGCAGCGCAAAAGAAGATCTACCCGCGCAGCGCAAAAGGTGTATTTGCCAACTGGCGCATCCTGTTTGTGATTGCTACCCAGCTGGTGTATTTCGGCCTGCCATGGCTGCAGTGGAATGGCCGCCAGGCCGTACTGTTTGACCTGGTCAGCCGCAAGTTCTACCTGTTTGGCCTCACCATCATGCCGCAAGACTTTGTCTATCTGGCTGCCCTGCTGATGTGCTGTGCCTTCGGCCTGTTTACCTGGACCACCATCGCCGGCCGCCTCTGGTGTGGTTACTCCTGCCCGCAGACGGTGTATACCGAGATCATGCTGTGGATCGAGGAAAAAATCGAAGGCGACCGCAATAAACGCATCAAACTGGATAAAGAACCATGGAGCCTGCGCAAACTGCGCATCAAAGGCACCTCGCACGGCATCATGATCCTGTTCTCGCTGTGGACCGGCTTTACCCTGGTGGGCTACTTCACGCCGATGCAAGACCTGCTCAAGGCCATGCCTACGTTCAACTACGGTACGTGGGAAACCTTCTGGATGTTCTTCTACGCCGGCTTTACCTACCTGCTGGCCGCCCATATGCGCGAACAGGTATGCATGTACATGTGCCCGTACGCCCGCTTCCAGAGCGCCATGTTCGATGAAGACACGCTGATCATCTCCTACGACGAAAAACGCGGCGAGCCACGCGGCGCGCGTAAAAAAGGCCAGGAGCAAGCCAACCTGGGCGACTGCATCAACTGTGGTATCTGCGTACAAGTCTGCCCTACCGGCATCGACATCCGTAACGGCCTGCAATACGAGTGCATCGGCTGTGCCGCCTGTATCGACGCCTGCGACGAAGTCATGGTGAAGATAGGCAGCCCCAAAGGCCTGATCCGCTACACCACAGAAGCTGCCCTGGAAGGCAAATACCCGGAAAGCGCCATTGTTTCTCGCCTGAAACGGCCACGGGTCGTGATGTACATGCTGGTGCTGTCGGTCATCTTCATTGCCGCCATCGCCTCGCTCAGCATGCGCAAACCGTTCAAGGTGGATATCATTCGGGATCGCGCATCCTTGGTACGTGAAACCAACGACGGCCTGCTGGAAAACACCTACAGCATCCGTATCATGAACGTATCGGAACAAGTGCAGACATTCCGCATCAAAGTGGAAGGTCTGGAAGGAATCAAACTGGTTAGCGAGCACCCGCAAATCCGTGTAGAAGGCATGAGCAACGAGCTGGTGTCGGTACGCGCCCAGGTTGCGCCGGAAATTGCCACCAAAGGCAGCCACGAGATTCACTTCACCATCGAGTCGCTGACCAACGAGGCCAGCATTGAAGAGAAATCCAGCTTTATCGGGGAATAAGGCATGCAAAACCACACCGGGGCCCCGCGCCCCTGGTACAAAGACCGCTGGCCATGGCTACTCATGGCCGGCCCTTTCCTGGCTGTCGTCGCCGGTATCATCACCTTCCGCATCGCTGTTGTAACGGCCGATGACATGGTGACCGACGACTACTACAAGCGCGGCAAGGACATCAATCTGGAGCTGGGCCGCGACAAGGCGGCCATCGAGCTGGGTATCGATGCACAAGCCATGTTCAGTGACGACGGTCAGTCGGTACGCGTCCTGACCACCAGCAAGACACCCCTGCAGGGCGACCTTGTCCTTACCCTGCTGCACCCTACCCGCCAGCAAGACGACCAGCACGTCACCCTGGCCCGTCAGGGCGACAATATCTACCAGGCCCGCATCAATGCCGGCAATGCCAAGCACTGGTATGTGCGCCTGGAAGACAAAGCCGGCAAGTGGCGCTTGCAAGGCGAGTGGCGCCCAGGCGAAAGTGCCATGGTGCAACTGGGCAACCCCAAACTGGAACAGCCAGCACAATGAGGAGCGCAGCATGAGCCGGATCAACCGACGTCATCTTTTACTCGGCCTGGCCACCAGTACCCTGGCAGCCTGCGCCACCCGCCCGGGCATGGGCTATGTCAACGGTAGCGCTTTCTACCTGGAACGCATCGCCTACCCGCAAGACAAGACCACGCTGCGCGTACGTTTGCTGGATGTCACCAGCGGCGCCCCCGCCGTGCTGGCCGAGCAGACACTGGAAAAGGTCGCCACGCCCATCGCCTTCTCGCTGTGCTACGACTACGCCGCCATCAAGCCCGGCCGCCAGTACGCAGTGGACGCCCGCCTGTTTGTCGATGGCGAGCTGCGCATGCAGGCCGCCGAGCCGGTAGCCAACCTGGCCAACAAGCTGGATATCCGCCTGGTGATGGTGGGTCAGTAAGCCCGCCACGCAGCGCAAAAGGCAGCCACCAGGCTGCCTTTTTCATTGTCTGGGCCAAGGCAAGGTTGGCCGCAAGCTGCCCGACCAGCCTCACACCACCCGGTACACCGCGCCCAGCCGGCAACACAGCGCCGCCAGCAAAGACAATACTGCTGCGGCCAACATCAGCTGCGTCAGCGGCCAGCTGCCAGCCAGGGCGCCGGACAACCACAGCGTCAGCGGCATCAATAGCTTGAACAGCGAACCGGTGATGCCCGACACGCGGCCGATCAGCGCCAGCGGCGTGCTTTCCTGCCGGTAGCTCCACACGCAGACATTGCCGCACACCACCACAAAGCTGCTGGCCAGCATCACCAGCCCCAGCAGCCATACCTGCTGCAGCGTGGCCAGCGCCACCATGCCCAGCCCTTCCAGCGCAAAGGCCAGCATTACTACCCGCCCCAAACCCAAGCGCTGCCGCAGCCACGTAACGCTGAAACCGGCGGCAATGCCCCCGACGCCGGCCACGCCGTACAGCACGCCCAGCTGCGCCGGGCTCAGCCCCAAGCTGTCGCGCAGGCGGAACAGCTGCAACACCTCGGCCATGCCGCTGGCGCCATTGGCCAGCACCACCGCCCACGCCAGCTGCCACAGCGGGCGGTTGGCACGCAGCGCCGCCCAGCCTGCGGCCAACTCGCTAGCAAAATGGCGCTCGCCAGCAGCCTGCGGCGGCGTGGCCGGTACCCGCAACAGCGCCAGCGACGACAGCACGAACAGCAGCGCCGGCAGCCACAAGCCCCACGCCAACGAAGCAAAGGCAATCAGCAGGCCAGACAGCATCGGCCCGGTGACGGCAAACAGGTTGAACAGCGTATTCAGGTAGCTGGTGGCCGGCATCAGCAAAGCCGGCGGCACGCTGTGCTTCACCAGGCCAAAGCGGCAGATGGCGGTGATGTAATTGCACAGCATCATCACAAAAGCCAGCGGATAAAACCCCCACACCAGCAGCCAGCCCTGCGCCAGCAAACCGCCCGCCAGCCCCAGCAGCAGCGCCATCACTAGCAAGCTGCGCTGCGCCCAGCGCCGGCAGCACACGCGGTCTACCCACACGCCGATGAACACCGCCAGCAGCAGGTTGGGCAGAAACTCCACCGCGCGCAGCTGGCTCATCGCGTTCAGCGAATGCGTCAGCTCGTACAAGATCAGCGGCAAGGCCAGCTGATAGATCTGGCTGCCCAGTGCCAGAAACAGCGTACTGGCAAACAGCCCCACAAATACCGGCTGCTGCCACAGCCCCCCGCCCTGCCCTGCTTGTTGCATGCTGCACTCCTGATGATCGATATGGCTGGACAGCATGCCGGCAAAAAGCGGAAGCTAAACAGGAGACAAATCAACACGGTGTTCCGCTTTTATGCACAAAGCCCGTCAGTACTACCAGCGCCTGTACCATGCCCGCCACGGCCAGAGCGGCCCGGCGCGGCTGGAACAGGTGGCCGAGCAGCTGTGCTGCAGCCCGCGCCACGCCCGTGCCGTGCTGGCCACGCTGGCCGCGCACGGCTGGCTGCAATGGCAGGCTGGGCGCGGGCGCGGCCAACTGTCGCAGCTGCAGTTCCACACCCACCCGGCCACGCTGGAGGCCGACGCGCTGCAGCAACACCTGGCGCGCGGCGACATCGAAAGCGCCATGCAGCAGCTCACCCCCGCCAGCCGGCAACGGCTGGGCGAGCTGCTGCCTGCCTACCTGGGCGTGCAGCCCGGCAGCGAGCAGCGGCTGCGCATCCCGTTTTACCGGCCGCTGCACAGCCTGGACCCGGTGCAGATCAACCGCCGCACCGAGTGCCACCTGATCCGCCAGCTGTTCGACGGCCTGACCTGCTACCAACGCGACAGCGGCCGCATCGAGCCGGCGCTGGCGCACCACTGGCAGCACGACGCCAGCCTGCAGCAGTGGCGCTTCGTGCTGCGCCCCGGCGTACTGTTCCACCACGGCCGGCCGCTGGAGGGCGAAGACGTGCGCCAGACGCTGTACCGCCTGCGCGACGAGCCCGGCCCGTTCCAGCGCCTGTTCGCCCATGTGCAGTCGGTGCAGCTGCCCGCGCCGCGTGAGGTACACGTCACGCTGTCGCAACCGGATGCGCTGCTGCCGCACCGGCTAGCCGACCATTGCGCGGTGATCCTGCCGCGCGAACGTTGGCCGCAAGCCGACTTTGGCCGCCTGCCCAGCGGCACCGGCCCGTTCCGCCTCAGCATCAACAACGCCCACCGCGCCACGCTGCGCGCCTTCGAGCGCTACTGGCAGGCACGACCGCTGCTGGACGAAGTGGACATCTGGGTGGTGAACGACGACGCCACCCGCGCCCGGCTGGACGTGCGGCTGGGCTACCACGGCCAGACGCCGCCGCAGGGGCAGTACACGCTGCAAGCCGAGCCCGGCTGCAGCTATGTGTGCGCCAACCCGGACACGCTGGACGCCGGCCAGCGTGCCGCCCTCGCCGCCTGGCTGCACCCGGCGCACTGGCCCGCCGACCTGGGCGGCCAACGTGCGCTGGGCATGCTGGCGCAATGGCAGCACTGGCCGGCGCCGCAGGCGGCCCCGCGACCGGCGCTGCCGCCACGCTTGCGGCTGGTCACCTACAAGCTGGCCACCCACATCGGGCTGGCCGAGCACGTGTGTGCCCGGCTGGCCGCCGCCGGCTGCCAGGTCACGCTGCAGGTGCTGGATTTCCCCGAGTTTGCGGCCAACCACTGGCGCCACAGCGCCGACCTGATGCTGACCGGCGAGGTGCTGGGCGACGACCTAGACTACAGCTGCTACCAGTGGTTGGCCGGCGCATCCGGCTTTCACCCCTGGCTTAGCGACGCCACCCGCCACGCGCTGCACACGTGGGTTGGCCGCAGCCAGGCCGAGCCGGACAGCGCCACGCGTTGGCAGCACTACGCCGCCGCCGCCAGCCTGCTGGTGCGTGAGCACGCGCTGATCCCGCTGCAGCACAGCACCATGCGGCTGGAGTTCGACCCGCAGCTGCGCGGTATCGCGCTATCGCAATGCGGCTGGATGGACTTCCGCCAGCTGTGGTTCGACAGCGCGGCGTGAGGCTGCATAGCGGCAAGGTTGGCCGCAGGCGGGTAGCAGCGCATGAGAGCGGGCATGCGGATGACGGCAGCCAGGGGCCGCACCACTCAGGCGGCGGCCATCGCGCAAGCTTGCGGCGCTGGCAAAGCACAAGGGCAAGCCTGCGGCTTGCCCTTGCTGTTATCCACGCGGCCAAGCTTTGCCGCCAGCCACCCGCACTACGCGGCAGGCGGCGCCGGCCACAGGCAGTGCGGGCCGATGTCGGCCAGCGTGCGGCAGCCGGTCAGCGCCATGGTCACCTCCAGCTCTTCGTGCAGCGTACGCAGCAAGTGGGCCACGCCCAGCGCGCCGGCCACTGCCAGCGCGTGGATAAACGGGCGACCGATCAACACCGCGCTGGCGCCCAGCGCCAAGGCCTTGAATACGTCGCTGCCGCGACGGATACCCCCGTCCAGCAGCAGCGGCACGCGGCCCTGCACCACGGCGGCAATCGCAGGCAGTGCGTCCAGCGCAGCTGGTACCGTGTCCAGCACGCGGCCGCCGTGGTTGGACACAATCAAGCCGTCCACACCGTGTTGCAACGCCAGCTCGGCGTCGTGCGGCGACAGGATGCCTTTCAGCAAGATGGGCAAGCGGGTCTGGCTGCGCAGCCAGGCGATGTCGGCCCAGCGCGGAGCGATGGCCATCATGCCGTCGAACACCCCGCTCTGCCCGGCGGCCAGCGCCGGTTGGTACGGCGCCATGCCGGCGAGGTTCACCGCCGCCACGCCGTCGGGCAGGGCAAAGCCGGCACGCTGCTCGGCGTTGCGCACGCCGGCCAGCGGCGCGTCCACCGTCAACACCAGCGCGCGATAGCCGGCGGCTTCGGCGCGCTGCACCAGCTGTGCCACCACGGCGCGGTCGTGCTGCCAGTACAGCTGGAACCACAAGGGCGATGGCGCGGCCGCGGCGATGTCTTCCAGCGCCGTGCTGGCCAGCGTGCTCACCAGCATGCTGCTGCCCATCACGCTGGCGGCGTAAGCGGCGCTGCGCTCGGCGTCGGGGTGTACCAGTTTCTGGTAGGCCACCGGCGCCAGCAAAATCGGCATGGCCAGCTCCAGCTCCAGCCCCGGCAGACGGCAGCGGCTGTGGCCGCCCTGCACGTCGGCCAGCACACGGGGGTGCAGGCGGTGGCGGGCAAAGGCCTGCAGGTTGGCCGCATGGCTCAGTTCGTCGGCGGCGGCGCTATCGATATAGGCGCGGGCGTTGGCCGACATCATGCGCTGGGCGTAGCGCTGGTAGTCGGCGGCGGACACCAGGTCGGCGGGGATATGGTCCAGATGCGGGGTCATGGCGGTAAGGCAGCAGGCAAAGCGCCACCCTACCCCAGATGGGAATAACTATCAATCACTCAATACCGACAGCGGCAGCGGCTGGTCGGTAGCGCAGTCGTACAGCAGGTCGGTGACGCGGCCAGCCGGCAGGCAGCCGTAGCGCTGCGGTGCCACGATCATCAGCAAGCCATGGTCGGCCGGGCGCGGCAGCCAGCGCTCGTTATCGCTGATGGTGACCGCCCCTACGCCAAAGCGGCGCAGCATGGGCAGCGAATAACTCCAGGCCTTGTACTGGCGCATGATGCGGGGAAAGTGGCGGTAGCCGTAGCTGGTGATCTGCGCATCGACACCAATGCGGGCAAAGAAAGCCAGCTCGCGCTGGCGGGCTTCTTTTACCTCGGCGGCAAAACGCTGCCGCGCCTCGGCCTGGCGCTGCGGCGCAAAGCGCGCCAGATAGCTATCGCGCTGGCGGTGTGCCTCGTCCATACCACCATGAAAAGCCAGCACCGCGTGGTAACCCAGCTCGCGCTGGCTGGCGGCGGTAAACACGTAGTTGGCGCAAGACGAATTGCAGTAACGCGGCACGTACACGCGCAAGCGGTGCTGCGCCACCCACTCGCCCAGCGCCAGCCCCAGGTTGAACGCGCCGCCGCTACTGCTGATCACCAGCGTGTGCGGCTTCACCGTCGCCGCATCGTATAGCGTAAACAGGCGCTGGTTGGCCGCCGCCGATAGCTCGCCGTCGTACACCAGCGCGTCGCCCGCGTAAGACAGCGTAACGCTGGTTTGCGCCAGCGCCTTCGCAGCCAGTAATGCGGCCAACAGCGCCGCAATGATCCTGATATGCATGCCCTTGCCTCCTGCCAGCACTATACAAGCACAAGAAAAACCCCGCTGCGTGCAGCGGGGTGTGGGCAGGTAAGGGCTTACAGCGGATGCAGGCGCGCGGTGAAGTGGCGCAGGATAGGCGGCTCGTAATCAAAACCCAGGCCACGGATGCTGCTGGCACGCTGCTGGATGTCGATCAGGCAGTCGGCGATGTAGTCCATGTGGTCGTTGGTGTACACGCGGCGCGGGATGGTCAGGCGCAGCAGCTCGAACGGCGACGGTTCCTGCTCGCCGGTAGCCGGGTTGCGGCCCAGCAGCAGCGAGCCGATTTCCACGCCGCGGATGCCGCCTTCCAGGTACAGCTCGCACGCCAGCGCGTGCGCCGGAAACTGCCCGGCCGGGATGTGCGGCAGCAGCTTTTTGGCGTCCACAAACACGGCGTGGCCACCGGTAGGCGTCTGGATAGGGATACCGCCTGCGGCCAACCTGTCGCCCAGATAGGCAACCTGGCCGATACGGTAGGCCAGATAGCCTTCGTCCATGCCTTCTTTCAGGCCCACCGCCAGCGCGGCCATGTCGCGGCCGGCCAGGCCGCCGTAGGTGACAAAGCCTTCCATCGCCACGCAGCGTACCTGCACGCTGCGGAACAGGTCTTCGTCATCCTTGAAGCAGCACAGGCCGCCGATGTTCACCAGCGCGTCCTTCTTGGCCGACATGGTGAACATGTCACCGTGGCTGAACATCTCGTACACGATGGCCGGTACCGACATGTTGGCGTAGTCCGGGTCGCGCTGCTGGATGAACCAGGCGTTTTCGGCAAAGCGCGCCGCGTCGATGATCACCGGTATGCCGTGGCGGCGCGCCAGCGCGGCCGACTCGCGGATGCTGGCCATGCTCACTGGCTGGCCACCGGCGCTATTGCAGGTCACGGTGATGATCAGGCCGGCCACGTTGGCCGCGCCGTGCTCTTCGATCAGCGCCGCCAGGCGCGGCAGGTCGAAGTCACCTTTCCAGTCGTAGGCAGTGGTGGTGTCCAGCGCCTGCGGCGTCAGCACGTTGATGGCACGGGCGCCGGCAATTTCGACGTGCGCCTTGGTGGTATCAAAGTGATAGTTGGACAAAAACACCGGCTGCTGACTGCCGCAGCGTTTTACCAGCTCGGGGAACAGTATCTGCTCGGCGCCACGGCCCTGGTGGGTGGGCATGGTGTGCGCGTAGCCGAACACCTCTTTCACCGTGGCTTCCAGCTCGTAGAAGTTGCGGCTACCGGCGTAGGCTTCGTCGCCCATCATCACGCCGGCCCACTGGCGGTCCGACATGGCGCCGGTGCCGCTGTCGGTCAGTAGGTCGATGTATACGTCTTCACCGCGCAGCAGGAAGGGGTTCCAGCCGGCAGCGGCCAGTGCCTCGCGGCGGTATTCGGGCGTGGTCTGTTTGATGGGCTCTACCATCTTGATGCGGAAAGGTTCGGGGATGCGTCGTGCCATGTTGATGCTCCATGCCTGCGGCCAACCTTGCAGACGCAGCGGCCACAAACGCACGCCATCAAGGCGTGCACGGGCGACGCGACGGCACACTGCGGGCGCGGCAACAGCGCGCAGCAACGCAGCGTGGCAAGGCCACAGGTGTCGATTGATTGTTTAGATTGGCTTTAAAACAGACGGACAGCCGGGTGGCTGCCAAGGGGCATCAGGCGCGGGGAAAGTCGTTGGCCAGTACAACGTCGAGGTTATACCAGTTAGGCAGCAGGCTGCGGCAAGTGCTGCTTGCTGCGGGGCAAACTAGCGGTTTCATGCACGTTCTCCAGTGTGTCGGGTGGCCGCGCGGGCCACACTGCAGCGTACGCCAGCTGCTGCCAGCCAGCAAGATTTATCGATGTTACAGCGCAGCAATTCGATAACGAAACAGATTGATCCGTACTGGAATAATTACACTATACGAATATGCATAACGAGTAAGTTTCATCTATTTATTACAATATAACGCCATAAATGTTCATTTATGCGCATTTTTCTATTGCATTAACGCCAAAGCATCAGCACAATCCGACCCCTTGCCAAAGTCCGCCATATAAAAACAGGGCTGTGCACCTCACTCACCACTAGAGAAAGACCCTCATGTACCGACAACACCCTCGCGGTCTGTACCTGCTGTTCGTGACCGAAATGTGGGAACGCTTCAGCTACTACGGCATGCGCGCCATCTTCGTGCTGTTCATGGTCAAGGCGCTGATGTTCGACAAGGCCTACGCCTCCGAAATCTACGGCAGCTACACCGGCCTGGTGTACTTTGCACCGCTGCTGGGCGGCTACATTGCCGACCGCTACTGGGGCAACCGCCGCGCCATCGTCAGCGGTGCGCTGCTGATGGCTGCCGGCCAGTTTTCCATGTTCTTTGCCGCCACGCTGTACCAGCAGCCGGCTACCGCCACCCCGCTGATGTTTGGCGGCCTGGCGCTGCTGATTGCGGGTAATGGCCTGTTCAAGCCGAATATTTCGTCCATGGTGGGCCAGCTGTACCCTGCCGGCGACAAGCGTGTGGATTCCGCTTTCACGCTGTTCTACATGGGCATTAACGCCGGCGCGCTGCTGGCGCCGCTGGTGTGCGGCACGCTGGGCGATACCGGCCACCCGGCCGATTTCAAATGGGGCTTCCTGGCCGCCGGCATCGGCATGCTGGTGTCGCTGGCGCTGTTCCTGAGTTTCCGTAACCGCTACCTGGTGACACCGGAAGGCGCGGCCATCGGCCTGCCGCCCAAGCGCCATCATGAAAGCGGCGAGAAAATCCGCCATGCCCCGCTGACGCGCGAAGAAAAAGACCGCCTGGCGGTGATCATGCTGCTGTCGGCGTTTGTGATCTTCTTCTGGTCTGCCTTCGAGCAGGCCGGCGCCTCGCTGACCTTCTTTGCCGAAGAGCAGACCAACCGCCAGCTGCTGGGCTGGACGGTACCGGCGTCGTTCTTCCAGAGCATCAACCCGGTGGTGATCGTGGTGTGCGCACCGCTGTTTGCCTGGCTGTGGCTGACGCTGGGCAAGAAGGGCCTGGAGCCGAACTCGCCGATGAAAATGGCCATCGGCTTGCTGCTGCTGGCCATCGGTTACCTGATCATTGCCTTGGGTGTGACCGGCCTGGAGCCGGGCGTGAAAGTAAGCATGCTGTGGCTGATCAGCCTGTACAGCATCCACACCTTCGGCGAGCTGTGCCTGTCGCCTATCGGCCTGTCGCTGGTGGTGAAGCTGTCGCCGGCACGCCTGGTGTCGATGATGATGGGCGTGTGGTTCCTGTCCAGCGCGCTGGCCAACAAGTTTGCCGGCGTACTGTCCGGCTTGTACCCGGAGCCGGGCAAGCCGCTGCCGGTATTCATGGGCTACACCGTGTCCAACCTGCACGACTTCTTCATGCTGTTCGTGCTGATGGCTGGCGGCGCTGCGCTGGTGCTGTTCCTGCTGTCGGGCAAGCTGAAGAAAATGATGCACGGTCTGGGTTAATCACAAGCCACCTGCAAAAAAGCCGGTTCGCGCACGCGACCGGCTTTTTTCATGTCTGCCTCGACGCGAGCAAACGCTTACAGCACCGGCCACGGCAGGCCGGCCGGCGGGTTGGCCGCCAGGTAGTCGGCCAGTGCGTCTTGCGGCCAACGTTCGCCCCACCCCGGTGGGCACACAAAGCGGTGCGTTTCGCCCGCCAGCGTGAAGGCCAACGCGTAGGCGTGCAGGTAGCCACGGTCGGCGGCGCTGCCACCGTATAGCGCATCGCCCAGGATGGGCGCGCCCAGCGACTTCATCGCCACGCGCAACTGGTGGGTCTTGCCGGTGCGCGGGCGCAGCACGAACAGGCGCAGGCCGGGCGCCAGGCTGTAGCTGAAAAACTGGGTTACGGCAGGGTTGGCCGCGCTCTTGCACAGCTTCCAGGCGCCGCCACGGCCCTTGTCCATATCGCCCTTGATCAGGCCCTGCTTGCGTGCCGGCTTGGCGTCGGACAGCGCCAGGTAGTACTTCTCCACCTCGCGCCCGGCAAAAGCCGCGCCCAGCTCGGCGGCAGCGGCCTGGCTGCGCGCCACCACGATCAGGCCGCTGGTGATGCGGTCCAGGCGGTGTACCGGCCACAGCGCGTCGTCTTGCAGGCCATCGCGCAGCGCATCCATCAGGCCGGGGGCGTCGTCTTCGCGGTGAAAGCTGACGCCCGGTGCCTTGTGAATCACGTAAAACTGCGGGTGGGTATGAACGAGCTGGTAGGCAGACATGGCAGGCTTTCGGTAATGAGGCGCGCATTGTAGGGTAAAGCGGCAGCCATCCCAAGCCGGTACGCTACGGTATCAGCCGGCTCTGGCTTGCGGCCCTGGCCACTCCAGATTGAGAAAATCCGGCTCCATACCGGCGATGTGGTAGCCCATTTCGGCATAAAAGGCGCGCACCGGTTTGTCGTCGCGCAGGCAGCTTAGCGTGACGCGGCCGCTACTGAGGCCATGCAAATGCGCCAGCACGCGCCGCCCCATGCCCTGGCGGCGCCACTGATCCAGCACCACCAGCAAGTGTACATGCAGGCCATAATCGCGGCGCGACAGGCTCAGCAAGGCCACCTCCTGGCCCTGGTGGCGGTACCAGAATAGCGTCCCGGCGGTAAAACTCTGCTCGAAGCCCTGCCGCTGCAACACCGGATCCCAGCCGGCGCAGCGGCTGAGCTTGCCCTGCATACCGGCGCAGTAGATGGCGTAGGCGCGCGGCTTGTCCAGCGCCGTCAGCGGGATCAGGCCGTCATTCATGCATGGCCTGCCTGCTGCATGCGTTGCTCGGCTTCCAGCCGCATCTGCTTGCGGATTTCGGCTTCGCGAAAGCGCTTTTTATGGGTGTCGCTCTCCAGCGCTAGCGCCGGCACCGGCATGGCTTTGCCGTCCGCCCAGGCCACCATGGTGAAGTAGCAGCTATTGGTATGGCGCACGGTACGCTGCTGGATGTTTTCGGCTACCACCTTGATGCCTACTTCCATGGAGGTGCGGCCAACGTGGTTCACGCTGGCCAGAAAGGTAACCATCTCGCCCACGTGGATGGGCTGCTTGAACAGCACCTGGTCTACCGACAGCGTCACCACATAACAGCCGGCGTAGCGGCTGGCGCAGGCGTAGGCCACCTGGTCCAGCAGTTTCAGCAGTACACCACCATGCACGTTGCCGGAAAAATTGGCCATGTCAGGCGTCATCAGCACCGACATGGTGAGCTCGCGCTGGTTAACAGAGTGTTCAGTCATTGCTACTTATTCCCATTTCATTCTTGTTGCATGGCGGCGTACAATCGCCGGTCCCCTCATACCACCCAGATACCATGTCATCCCTGTCACGGCTCTTCCATTATGCCCGCCAGTATCGGCGGGATGCTTATCTTGCCTCGGCATTTTCTGCCATCAACAAGTTTTTCGATATCCTGCCCGAAGTACTGATCGGCGTGGCCGTCGATGTGGTGGTCAGCAAACAGGATTCCTTTCTGGCGCGCCTGGGCATTACCGACAGCTTTGACCAGCTGTTGTGGCTGGGCGGGCTCACGGTACTGATCTGGGCGGGCGAATCACTATTCGAGTACCTGTACCAGCTGCGCTGGCGCAACCTGGCGCAAAACCTGCAGCACGTACTGCGCCTGGACGCCTACGGCCATGTACAAAAGCTGCCACTGTCTTACTTTGAAGACAAGCGTACCGGCAGCCTGATGTCCATCCTGAACGACGACATCAACCAGATGGAGCGCTTTCTCAACGGTGGCGCCAACAGCATCATTCAGGTGGTGTGCTCTTCCATTATGGTGGGTGCCGTGTTTTTTTACCTGGCACCGCAGCTGGCCATGCTGGCGCTGTTCCCGGTACCGCTGATTCTGGTGGGCACGTTCTGGTTCCAGAAACGCATTGCCCCGCGCTATAGCGCCGTGCGCGAAGCCGCCGGGGTGATCAACGGCCGCCTCAGCAACAACCTGCTGGGTATTGCCACCATCAAGGCGTTTACCGCCGAAGCGTTTGAAGCCGAACATATCCGCCAGGCCAGCGAGCACTACCGCCAGACCAACGCAGCGGCCATCCGCCTGTCGTCGGCCATTATCCCGGTGATCCGCATGGCCATTCTGGCCGGCTTCGTGGTAACGCTGGTGTACGGCGGCTGGCTGGCGCTACACGGCGAAATCGGTGTTGGCAGCTACTCGGTGCTGGTATACCTCACCCAGCGCCTGCTATGGCCACTGGTGGGGCTGGCCGATATTGCCGACCTGTACCAGCGCTCGATGACCGCCATCGACCGTGTGCTTGACGTGCTCTCCACACCCGTCTCGATACCGTACGACGGCAGAGCGCTGCCAACCGCTACAGTATCCGGCAGCCTGGCTTTCGAAAACCTGTCATTCGGCTACGGCGACCTCACCGTACTGCACAACGTGTCGCTTACCGTGCCTGCCGGCCGCACCGTGGCTTTTGTGGGTGCCACTGGCTCGGGCAAGAGCACGCTGGTCAAACTGTTACTGCGTTTTTATGAGGCACCGGCCGGGGCGATCAAGCTGGATGGGCACGATATTCGCGAGCTGTCGCTCACCGACCTGCGCCGCCAGATTGGCTACGTCAGCCAGGATGTATTCCTGACCGATGGCAGCGTGGCCGACAATATTGCCTACGGCATGGGCGAGGTTGGCCGCAGCGCCATCGAGGCGGCTGCCCGCGCCGCCGAGGCGCACGAGTTCATCGCCCGCCTGCCGCAGGGCTACGACACCCCGGTGGGAGAACGCGGCCAGAAGCTATCCGGCGGCCAGCGCCAACGCCTGGCCCTGGCGCGCGCCATCCTGAAAGACCCGCGCATCCTGATACTGGACGAAGCCACCAGCGCGGTGGACAACGAAACCGAAGCCGCCATCCAGCGTTCGCTGGACGTGGTATCGCGCGGGCGCACCACACTGGTGATTGCCCACCGTCTGTCTACCGTGCGCCACGCCGACTGCATCCACGTGATGGAGCACGGCCAGATTGTGGAATCGGGCACCCACGCGCTGCTGCTGGCGCAGAACGGCAGCTACGCCGCACTGTGGCGCTTGCAAACGGGCGAGCGGCAAAGCTGAGCTGCCTACACACTGCCCTACTCGGCCTGCTGCTTACAGCAGGCCGTTTTTTATGGTCTATGCTTATAGGCAACAGCGTATCACCCGATAAAAATGAGTATCAGCGCCACCTCTGCGGCCAACTATGGCAGCGCCTACAGCCCCCCAGCCAGCAGGCTGGCGGCTAGCTGCGACCCGGGTTGCCAGTGCAGCCGCTGCCTGGCTAGCAGCATAACGGGCCAGCAAGCCAGCGCCGGTAGTGGCGCCGGCCGCAGCCAGAACGGTACGGCTGCCTTGAGTGAAGAGGAAGAAAAACAGGTCACGCAGCTGAAGGCCCGCGACAGCGAAGTGCGCGCCCACGAACAAGCCCACATGGCTGCCGCCGGCGGTGTCAGCGTTAGCGCCCCTAGCTACAGCTACCAGCAAGGGCCGGATGGGCAGCGTTACGCGGTGGGTGGCCACGTCAACATCGACGTTAGCCGGGGGCGTACGCCGGAAGATACCCTGCGCAAGGCCCAGGCCGTACAGCGTGCCGCGCTGGCACCTGCCGAGCCATCCGGCCAAGATCAGGCCGTAGCGGCACAAGCGCGGCAGATGGCGCTACAGGCCATGGCCGAGCAAGCCGCCGCGCAGCGCGGTAGCAGCCCGCTGCAACAGACTTACCAGCCGCAAGACAGCACGGCCCCCGCCCTGCAAGGTCGCGGCATTGATACACAGGCATGACACCATGCATCACTACCTTTACCTGCTACGCCCCACCCGCCCCGATATGCTGCGCGCCGGTTTGAGCGACCACGAGGCCGAGTGCATCAGCCAGCACACCTGCTACCTGGACGACCTGTGCCTGGCAGGCAAGGTCACCCTGTTCGGCCGCACCACAGCCGATGATGCCCAGGCGTTTGCCATGGTGCTGGTAATGACGGGGATAGAAAGCGAGGCACGCGCCATCATGCAAGCCGACCCGGTGGTAAGCGGCGGGGTGATGGTGGCCGAGCTCTACCCTTTCCGCGTTACCGGCATGCGTGGCATGAAGGTGTAGCGGCCAGCTAGCCAAGCCGCCACACCGCCAGCGCTGGCTCTAGCTTGCTTGCCTTACCCGCGCCAGGCGCAGGCCGTTGAAAATGACCAGCAGGCTGGCACCCACGTCGGCAAACACCGCCATCCACAGCGTGGCCACACCGGCCAGCGCCAGCACAAAGAACAGCAGCTTGATGGCCAGTGCCAGCACGATATTGGCACGCAGCACCGCCATGCTGCGCCGGGCGTGGGCAAACAGCTGCGGCAGCTTGTCGAGGCGGTCTTCCATCAGCGCCACCTGCGCGGTTTCCAGCGCGGTATCCGAACCAGCGGCCCCCATGGCGATACCCAGCTCGGCCTGCGCCAGCGCGGGCGCATCGTTTACGCCATCCCCCACCATGGCCACCGGCCCCTGCTGCGCCAGGCGGCGGATATGCGCCAGCTTGTCGTCCGGCAGCAGGCCACCCAGCGCCTCGGCGATGCCGACCTGCGCTGCCGTGCGGCCAACTACCGCCTGCTGGTCGCCAGACAAAACGGTAAGCGTGATGCCCATCTGCTGCAGCTGTGCTACCGCCGCCACAGCATCGGGGCGCAGCGCGTCGGCCACCAGCAGCAGCGCTTGCGGTGTGCCATCACGGCACAGCCACATCTCGCCACTGCCCTCGGGCACGAGCGGCAACCACGGCGCGATATCCGCCCCCAGCCGCGCCAGCAGGCGGCGGTTACCCAGCG
Source organism: Vogesella sp. XCS3 (assembly GCF_020616155.1). NCBI lineage: Bacteria > Pseudomonadati > Pseudomonadota > Betaproteobacteria > Neisseriales > Chromobacteriaceae > Vogesella > Vogesella sp. XCS3. Next base: position 1,757,926 of record NZ_CP085530.1, read on the forward strand.
CCCAGCGCTGGCCGTTAACAGTGGCCTGCACCCCCTCACCCGCTGTCTCTTGCAAGCCATTGGCGGCTAGCAAGGGCAAGCCCTTCGCCGCCTGCATAACAGCACGCGCCAGCGGGTGGGTGGAGTGCGCTTCCAGGCTAGCGGCCACTTGCAGCACGGCATCGCGGCCCATATCGGGCTGTAACAGCAATACCTCCTCCACTGCCGGCTCGCCACGGGTCAGCGTGCCGGTCTTGTCCAGCGCCAGGTAACGAATGCGCGCCGCCGCCTCCAGCGCCACGCCGCCCTTGACCAGCATGCCGCGCCGCGCCGCCGACGATAGCGCCGACACCAACGTAACCGGCGTGGCAATCACCAGCGCGCACGGGCAGGCAATCACCAGCAACACCAGCGCCTGGTACAACGCCGCCTGCCAGGTCATCACGCCGGCCAGCGGCAGGCCCAGCGCCAGCAGCACCGCTACCGCCACCACAATCGGCGTATACACCGCGGCAAAACGGTCGATGAAGCGCTGGGTCGCCGCCTTGCCAGCCTGCGCATCGCGCACACTACGGATGATGCGCGCCAGTACGCTTCCGTCGGCAGCCGCGGTGACCTGCACCTGTACCAGCCCCTGACCGTTGATGGCGCCGGCAAACACGGCATCGCCCTCGCCCTTATCCAGCGGCAGGCTTTCGCCGGTAATCGGCGCTTCGTTGAAGTCGCTACGGCCGCTAACAATCACGCCATCCAGTGGCACGCGCTCACCGGGGCGTACGCGTACCACGCGGCCAACTTGCAGGCTGTCACTGGGGACAGCTTGCCATTGGCCCTCTACTTCTACCCAGGCGGTGTCGGGCTTTAGCGCCATCAGGCTGCGCACTGCCTCGCCAGCGCGCGCCAGCGACAGCGCCTCCAGCTTTTCCGACAGCGCAAACAGGAACAGCACCATCGCGGCTTCCGGCCACTGTTGCAGCACCATGGCGCCGACCACGGCCAGGCTCATCAGGAAATAGATATTGAGCGTGCGCAGCTTCAGCGCGTACCAGCCTTTGCGTGCCGTGGTACGACCACCGGCCAGCATCGAGACAATGGCCAGCGCTGCCACCCACCAGGCACCATCGCTGGTACCGGCCAGCACGGCGCCTTCGGCCGCTGCAGCCAGCAGGCCTGCCAGCCATAGTTGGCCGCGGCTTTCTACCGGCGGCGCTGCGGGGGTGTCGGCCTCTTCCGCGCTTAGCAGCCGTGGCGGCATGCCGGTACTGGCAATGGCGGCCTGCACCTGCGCCAGGCTGGCGTCGCGCTGGTGCACGGTCACCGTGCGCTCGATGTAGTTAAAGTCCACGCGCAATACACCGTCGATATTGGCCAGCACCTTGTCCACCAGTCGCCCCTCGGTGGGGCAATCCATGGCCGGAATCGCCAGCCGCCAGGCGCTGCTACCGGCCGGTACGTCGGCGGGCTGAGGTGCGGCAGTTAACGTGCTGCTGCAGGCGTCGCCACTGCAGCAGGCAGCCTGCGCATGGTCGTGGCTGTGATCATGACTATGACTGTGGTCGTGGTCGTGGTCGTGGTCGTGGTCGTGGTCGTGGTCGTGGTCGTGGTCGTGGTCGGCAGCGTGCGGCTGCGCCACGGTGACGGGAATGATTTTGCTGCCGGGTTTGGGTTGATACAGGGCCATGCTGGTCTCCACAAAAGCGTGCTTGTGCTATTGCAAACCCTGTAGCTACTATAAGGTCAAGCCCTGAGGAGAAAATGATGCAAATCGGCGAACTGGCAAAACGCACCGGCTGCGAGAGTGAAACCATCCGCTACTACGAGCGCGAAGGTTTGCTGCCGGCACCGGCACGTAGCAGCAGCGGCTACCGCCGCTACGAACAGCGCCACCTGGAACAGCTGGCCTTTATTCTGCACTGCCGCTCGCTGGGCATGCCGCTGGCCGATATCCGCCTGCTGGCCGGTTTTCACCAGCAACCGGCCGCCGAGCCGTGCGATCGCGTCAATGCCCTGATCGACCAGCAAATCAGCCGCGTACACAGCCAGATAGAAGCGCTACAGCGCCTGGAACAGCAGCTACTGCAGCTGCGTGCCCGCTGCGATAGCCCGCATACCCTGGCCGACTGCGGCATTCTGAAAACACTGGATGACGCGGCTAGCGGCGAAGCCTGCGCTTGCCACGACACGCCTTAGCCAGCTTGGCCGCACAGCGTGCCACACAAAACCGGCAGGCAAAAAAAAAGCCGGCTTGATAGCCGGCCGAACAACGCTCGTAAGGGGAAAACAGAGGATTCACCTCGTACACAATCCCCGGATGTACGAGGCACCAGATAATCCTGAACCAGCACTAGGCTGGTGCCTGTACCAAAAGTGGCAGAGCCACCTGTGGCAGACAGCGGGTGTCTCGCAGCCGCGTCGGGAGGAGAATCCTTGGCAGCCTTAAGCGGTCAACACCTGCTGTGTTTACGAGCCACAACACAACACAGAGAGTGATACGGAGTATACGTAGGTTTATTACATTCTAAAAATGAATTAAAATTATTAAAACTATTCTTTTTTGGAATGAAAATGGACATCAAGGCGCTGCGCTATTTTGCCGAGCTGGTACGCCAGCAGAACTTCACCCGGGCGGCAGAGGCACTGTTTGTCACCCAGCCCACCATCAGCAAAATGGTGAAGCAGCTTGAAGAAGAACTGGGCACGCCTTTGCTGATCCGCGAGGGCAAGAGTTTTCAGCTGACCGATGCCGGCCGCGTGGTGTACCTGCGCGGGCAAGACGTACTGGCGGCGCAGCTGCGCCTGAAAAACGCGCTGGCCGACCTGGCCTCGCTGGCGCGCGGCGAGCTGGTGGTAGGTTTACCCCCCATGGCCGGCGGTGCTTTCTTTGCACCGGTGGTGGGCGCATTTCGCGACCGTTACCCAGGGGTTGAGCTGAAAATGGTAGAAGACGGCGCCCTGGCGATTGAAAGCAGCATCCGTTCGGGCAATCTGGAAATCGGTGCCGCCGTCTTGCCAGTAGACCACCATACGTTCAACAGCCTGAGCCTGGTACGCGACCGCCTGTGCCTGGTAGCACCAGCCGGTAGCCCGTGGCACGGGCGTAGCTTCGTGACACTGCCTGATGTAGCGGATCAGCCCATCGTGTTTTACCCGGAAGACTTCTCGCTCACCACCCGCATCAGCGATGCCTTCCGCACCACGGGCAAAACCATCAATATCGCCGGGCGCAGTGCACACTGGGATTTTATCGTTGCCATGGTGGAAGCTAGACTGGGTATTGCGCTGCTGCCCCAGGCCATTGCCAGCCAGCTGGAGCCGCACCGCTTCGATGTGATCCCTGTAGATGATGAGCGCATCATCTGGCACATCGGCCTGATCTGGAAAAAAGATAGCTATCTGTCTCACGCAGCCCGGGCCTGGATCACACTGACCCGTGAACTGTTACTGGATAGCCATCATGCCAGCCCGCCTTAAGCTGTTGTTATCTGGTCTACTCATTGGGGCCGCTTGCCACGCCGCCCCGGTAATCATCAACTACCCCATCCTGCCCGCCAAGGGCGACCCGCAGCTGCACTACATGCTGTCTTTGCTCAAGCTGGCCTGCAATAAAGCGGCGGCCAACTGCCTGCTACGCCCGGGTCCCGCCATGGTTCAAGGCCGCGCCATACAGGAGCTACAGCGCAAGCAAAGCCGTATCGATGTCATGTGGACCATGACCAGCCATGACCGCGAGCGTCTGCTATTACCTATCCGCATCCCGCTGGATAAAGGCCTGATAGGCTGGCGCATCGCACTTGTGCCGCCAGGCAAAGGCCACCTGCTGGCCGACGTGAACAGCCTGAAAGCCCTGGCCAGATTCACCGCCGGCCAGGAGCACGACTGGCCGGACACCGCCATTTTACAAGCCGCCGGGCTGCCGGTAGTCAGCACGCCGGACTACGAACCCTTGTTCTCCATGCTGGCGAAACACCGCTTCGATTACTTTCCGCGCAGCGTGATCGAAATTCTGGACGAACAGCAGACACACGCCGACCTGCAACTGGAAATCGACCCGCACCTTTTGCTGCACTACCCTACGGCTTTCTATTTCTTCATCACCCCGAACCGCCCCAGGCTGGCACACATGCTGCGGGATGGCCTGCAGCAAGCCGTGAACGACGGTAGCTTCGATACACTGTTCCAGCAGTACCATGGCCATACGCTACAGGCACTACAACTGGACAAACGCCAGATTATCCACCTGCCCAACCCCTTGCTGCCGCCCGATACACCGCTGGCACAGAAGAACCTGTGGTACCAACCGTAAAGGTTGGCCGCAGGCAATAAAAAACGCCACCGCATGCGGTGGCGTTGTGCTGTTCTGACAGGCAGAAAGCTTAGATCATGCCCTTGCTTTTCAGCAGTTCGAACATGGTCTTGCCGATTTCGGCCGGGCTGCGGGTGTAGGCGATGCCTGCACGCTCGAAAGCCTTGAACTTCTCTTCGGCAGTACCTTTGCCGCCAGAGATGATGGCGCCAGCGTGGCCCATGCGTTTGCCTTTTGGTGCGGTAACACCGGCGATGTAACCTACTACCGGCTTGGTCACGTACTGCTTGGCAAACTCGGCAGCTTCTTCTTCGGCGGAACCACCGATTTCACCGATCATCACGATAGCGTCGGTGTCCGGATCGTCCTGGAACAGGCGCAGGGCGTCGATGTGGCTGGTACCCGGGATAGGGTCGCCGCCGATACCGATGCAAGTGGACTGGCCCAGACCCAAAGCGGTAGTTTGTGCCACAGCTTCGTAAGTCAGGGTGCCGGAACGGGATACGATACCGATACGACCCGGGTTGTGGATGTGCCACGGCATGATGCCGATCTTGCACTCGCCCGGAGTGATGATACCTGGGCAGTTCGGGCCGATCAGGCGGATGCCGGCTTCGTCCACGGCTTTTTTCACGTACAGCATGTCCAGGGTAGGCACGCCTTCGGTGATGCACACGATCAGCTTAACGCCGCTTTCTACCGCTTCCAGGATGGAATCCTTGGCGAAAGCTGCCGGTACGTAGATAACCGAAGCGTCAGCCTGGGTTTCGCGTACAGCGTCTTTCATGGTGTTGAACACCGGCAGGCCCAGGTGCTCGCTGCCACCTTTGCCCGGGGTTACACCGCCAACCACCTTGGTGCCTACTTTCAGCGCCTGTTCGGCGTGGAAAGTACCGTTTTTGCCGGTGAAGCCTTGCACCAGCACTTTCGTATCTTTGTTTACCAATACGCTCATTTTGAAATCCTTATGCGGTGCAGGTGATTACAGGGCGGCAACAGCAGCAACGATCTTCTCGGCTGCGTCGTTCAGGCCCTGGGCGGAGGTCAGTTTCAGACCGGAATCGTCCAGGATCTTGGCACCCAGCTCGGCGTTGTTGCCTTCCAGGCGCACAACTACCGGTACGGTCACGTTCACTTCTTTCACGGCAGCGATAATCGCTTCGGCAATCATGTCGCAACGTACGATGCCGCCGAAGATGTTGATCAGCACGCCTTGTACCGAGGTATCAGCCAGGATCAGCTTGAACGCTTCGATCACGCGCTCTTTGGTAGCGCCGCCGCCCACGTCCAGGAAGTTGGCAGGCTGGCCGCCTTTGAGCTTGATGATGTCCATGGTAGCCATGGCCAGACCGGCGCCGTTTACCATGCAGCCGATGTTGCCTTCCAGCGCTACGTAGTTCAGGTCGAATTCGGAAGCTTTCACTTCGCGTTCGTTTTCCTGCGACTTGTCGCGTTGGGCCAGCAGCGCCGGGTGACGGTACAGGGCGTTGGAGTCCAGGTTGATCTTGCCGTCTACGCAAGCCAGTTCGCCGTTTTCGCGCAGCGCCAGCGGGTTCACTTCGAACAGGGCAAAGTCGTTTTCAACGAAAGCGTTGTAAGCACCCAGCATCAGTTTGCTGAATGCGGCGATCTGCGAACCGGACAGGCCCAGGGCGAAAGCCGCATCGCGGGTCTGGAACGGCTGCATGCCTACCAGCGGGTCCACTTCGATCTTGATGATCTTTTCTGGGGTTTCTTCGGCTACTTTTTCGATCTCCACGCCGCCTTCGGTGGACACCATGAATACCACGCGCTGGGAACCGCGATCTACGACGGCGCCCAGGTACAGTTCGCGCTGTACCGGGTACATGTCTTCACATACCAGCAAGCTGTTTACCGGCTGGCCGGCTGCGTCGGTCTGATAGGTTACCAGGTTGGTACCGATCAGGGTTTTGGCTACTTCGGCAGCTTCTTCGCGGGTTTTCACCACTTTTACGCCACCGGCTTTGCCGCGGCCACCAGCGTGGACCTGGGCTTTTACAACGGCAAATTTACCGCCCAACTGGTCGTAGGCAGCAGCGGCTTCTTCCGGTGTGGTGGCCAGAATGCCTTTTTGCACCGGCAGGCCGTATTTGGCCAACAGCTCTTTCGCTTGGTATTCGTGCAGGTTCATTAAGTTTCCTTTCGGGTGGATAGTTGGCTGGCTTTGCGGCCAACCTTGCTATGCCTGAGATGTCGCGATTGTACCGCCTGGGCTACAAGCGGTGTGTTCTATCGATATCGGCAACAAAACCATAGAGGCAGCCGGCCGGCACTTTACCTTGAAAGTGCCCTGCCTGCTGCCTGTTCTTTTAGCCGTGCAGCGCGCGCTTGTCGGCGGCCAGGGCGGCTTCGTGTACCACTTCGGACAGACTCGGGTGGGCATGGACAATGCGAGCCAGGTCTTCGCTGGCAGCTTTGAACTCCATGGATACCACGCCTTCTGTCACCAGCTCGGACACCATCGGGCCGATCATGTGCAGGCCCAGGATACGGTCGGTCTTGGCGCAAGCCAGGATCTTGACGGTACCTTGTGCCTGGCCCAGACCCAGCGCACGGCCGTTGGCCGCAAAACCGGAAGTGCCTTTCTTGTACTCGATGCCTTCAGCTTTCAGCTGCTCTTCGGTCTTGCCGACCCAGGCGATTTCCGGGCTGGTGTAGATCACCCATGGAATCACGCCAAAGTCTACGTGCGGCTTCTGGCCGGCGATACGCTCGGCTACGGCCACGCCTTCTTCCGACGCTTTGTGCGCCAGCATCGGGCCGCGTACCACGTCGCCAATTGCCCATACGTTAGGCAGGTTGGTGTGGCAGTGGTCGTCTACCACGATGAAACCGCGGTCGTCCATTTGCAGGTTCACGTTGGCGCCACCCAGGCCCTGGGTGTTCGGCACACGGCCGATGGACACGATCAGCTTGTCGAACTCGGCTTTTACGGCTTCGCCGTTCAGCTCGTAGTTCACCACCACGCCGTTGTCAGCCTTGGTGATTTCGCCAATTTTCACGCCCAGCTTGATATCTAGGCCGGTGTCTTTGGTCAGGGTCTTGAAGGCTTCTTTGGCGATCTGCTGGTCGGCAGCGCCCAGGAAGGTCGGTGCGGCTTCCAGAATGGTGACGTCGGCGCCCAGGCGCTTCCATACCGAACCCATTTCCAGGCCGATCACACCGGCGCCGATCACGCCCAGGCGTGCCGGTACAGCGGTCAGCGCCAGTGCGCCTTCGTTGTCCAGAACGATCTGGTTGTCGGTAGCCAGGCCAGGCAGCTGGCGCGGGCTGGAACCGGTAGCAATGATGACGTGGGTGGCTTCCAAGGTATCGACCTCGGCGCCGTTATCGGCAACCTCGATCACCCATTTTTCGTTCTGGCGGGCTTTCAGCGTGGCCAGACCGTGGATATTGGCAACCTTGTTCTTTTTGAACAGGAAGCTGATACCACCGGCGTTCTTGGTGATGATGTCGTTCTTGCGGGCCAGCATTTTGGCCACGTCCATCTGCGCGCCTTCTACGCTGATACCGTGCTTGGCAAAGTCGTGCTGTACGGCGTGGAAGTTTTCCGACGACTGCAGCAGGGCTTTGGACGGGATGCAGCCTACGTTCAGGCAGGTACCACCCAGCGAAGGCTTGCCTTCCGGGTTTTTAGTAGCGTCTACGCAAGCGGTGCTAAAGCCCAGCTGGGCTGCACGGATGGCAGCTACATAGCCGCCAGGGCCGCCGCCGATCACTACTACGTCGAATTGTTGGGACATGGTGTTCTCTATCCTGTAGCAAGTTGGCCGCAGGCGGCCAGCTTGCCAGTTCGTCGTGAATGGCGGATGACAGGCTGCGCCTGCCTCCGCCTGCGGTGATTACAGATCCAGGATCAGGCGAGCCGGATCTTCGATGGCGTCCTTGATGGCAACCAACGACAGCACGGCTTCGCGGCCGTCGATGATGCGGTGGTCGTAGGACTGCGCCAGATACATCATCGGGCGTACCACAACCTGGCCGTTTTCTACCACAGCGCGCTCTTTGGTAGCGTGCATGCCCAGAATGGCGGATTGCGGCGGGTTGATGATCGGGGTGGACATCATGGAGCCGAAGGTACCGCCGTTGGAGATGGTGTAGGTGCCACCAGTCAGCTCGTCAACGGTCAGCTTGCCTTCCTGCGCGCGCTTGCCGAAGTCGGCGATCTGTTTCTCGATGTCGGCCAGGCTCAGCTGGTCGGCGTTACGGATCACCGGTACCACCAGGCCACGCGGGCTGCCCACTGCCACGCCGATGTCGAAGTAGCCGTGATAGATGATGTTGTTGCCATCTACCGACGCGTTCACGATCGGGTATTTCTTCAGGGCGGCAACAGCGGCTTTCACAAAGAAGCCCATAAAGCCCAGCTTCACGCCGTGCTCTTTTTCGAACTTGTCTTTGTACTTGTTGCGCAGGTCCATCAGCGGCTTCATGTTCACTTCGTTGAAAGTGGTCAGAATCGCGTTGGTTTGCTGCGACAGGATCAGACGCTCGGCTACACGCTGGCGCAGACGGGACATCGGCACGCTCTGTTCCGGACGGCCGGAAGTCAGCGCGGCAGCGTTAACAGCCGGGGTGGACGACAGGGCAACGCCAGCGGACGGTGCGGCAGCGGCGATCACCGGGCCAGACTGGGCCGGGGCAGCAGCCGGTTTGGCGGCAGCCACGTCTTCTTTCAGGATACGGCCGTCACGGCCGGAGCCGGCTACGTCGGCCAGGTTCACACCGGTTTCGGCGGCCAGTTTGGCAGCGGACGGCATGGCAGCACCGCCGGTGGCAGCAGCCTGTACCGGGGCGGCAGCCGGAGCAGCAGCCGGTGCGGCGGCGGCAGGCGCGGATGCACCAGCAGTAGCTTCGGTATCGATATGGGCAATCAGCTGGCCGGAGGTCACGGTGGCGCCATCCTGCTCGATGATTTTCACGATTACGCCTGCCAGTGGCGCTGGCAGTTCCAGTACCACTTTGTCTGTTTCCAGATCGATCAGGTTTTCATCGCGGGCTACGGCCTGGCCTACTTGCTTGTGCCAGGTCATCAGGGTGGCTTCGGACACGGATTCCGGGAGCTGGGGGACTTTGACTTCGATAATGGCCATTGTTCTTCTCCGTTGTGGGGCGGCTTGCTGCCGCCCCGTTCTTTTGTGCAGGTGTTATTTGTTCAGCGAAAACGCTTCTTCGACGAAGGACTTGAGCTGGGCAACGTGCTTGCTCATATAGCCTACGGCTGGGGATGCCGACGATGGGCGACCGGCAAAGTCCAGCGTCTGCTTGGCTTGCAGCAGGCCTTCCAGGCGGTGGCGGATCTGGTACCAGGCACCCTGGTTACGCGGCTCTTCCTGTACCCACAGCAGCTCTTTCACGTGCGAGAACTGGGCCAGCTCGGCTTGCAGCAGCTCGGTCGGGAACGGATACAGCTGTTCGATACGGATGATGGCCACGTCTTCTTCCATGCCACGCTCTTTGCGGCCGTTGACCAGGTCGTAGTACACCTGGCCAGCGCACAGCAGTACGCGTTTCACCTTTTTCGGGTCCTGGATGCTGGCGTCGCCGATCACCGGGCGGAAAGAGCCCTGGGTGATGGTTTCGATCGGGCTCATCGAGTCTTTGTAGCGCAGCAGGCGCTTGGACAGGAAGATCACCAGCGGCTTGCGATACGGGCGCAGTACCTGGCGACGCAGCATGTGGAACATCTGCGCAGCTTCGGACGGCATCACGATCTGCATATTGTGCTCGGCGCACAGCTGCAGCCAGCGTTCCAGACGGGCGGAGGAGTGCTCCGGGCCTTGGCCATCGTAGCCGTGCGGCAGGATGGTGGTCAGGCCGCACAGACGGCCCCATTTGGTTTCGCCAGAGGAGATGAACTGGTCAATGGCTACCTGGGCGCCGTTGGCGAAGTCGCCGAACTGGGCTTCCCAGATCACCAGCTGGTCCGGGGCGGAGCAGGCATAGCCGTACTCGTAGGCCAGTACCGCTTCTTCGTTCAGGATCGAGTCGATCACACGGAAGTCGGCCTGGTTTTCGCTCATATTGGCCAGCGGGATGTAGGTGCCTTGGTCCCACTTTTCACGGTTCTGGTCGTGCAGTACCGAGTGGCGGTGCGAGAAGGTACCGCGGCCCGAGTCTTCACCCGAGATGCGTACGGCGTAGCCGTTGGTTACCAGGCTGGCGTAGGCCAGGGTCTCTGCCATACCCCAGTCCAGCGGCTGCTCGCCACGCGCCATGGCTTGGCGGGCTTCGATAACGCGCTTCACGGTAGGGTGCGGCTTGAAGTCGGCCGGTACGTGGGTGAATTTTTCGGCCAGACGCTGTACGTCGGCTTGCTGCAGGCTGGTATCGGTAGGGTGAGCCCAGTGGGTGCCCTGATACTGGCTCCAGTCCAGCGCGTGTTCGCGGCGGTAGTTGGACAGTACGGTCTGCTCGACGTGTTCGCCCTTGTCCAGCGCGTCACGGTAAGCGCGGATCAGGTCGTCGGCGGCTTCGGCCTTCAGTACACCTTCGGCTACCAGGCGCTGTGCGTACATGGCGCGCACACCGGCGTGCTTGGCGATGCGCTTGTACATCATCGGCTGGGTCAGGAACGGATCGTCGCCTTCGTTGTGGCCCAGCTTGCGGTAGCACACCAGGTCGATAACCACGTCCTTCTTGAACTGCATGCGGTATTCCAGCGCAGCCTGCATCACGTAGCAGACGGCTTCCGGATCGTCACCGTTCACGTGGAAGATCGGTGCCTCGATCATCTTGGCCACGTCGGTACAGTACAGGGTGGAACGCATGTCGCGGGTATCGGAGGTGGTAAAGCCTACCTGGTTGTTGATCACCAGGTGGATGGTACCGCCGGTACGATAGCCACGGGTTTGCGACAGGTTGAAGGTGCCCTGGTTCACGCCCAGGCCGGCAAAGGCGGAGTCACCGTGAATCAGCAGCGGCACGACCGATTTGCCTTCCACGTCGTTGCGGCGCTCCTGGCGGGCGCGCACGGAACCTTCTACTACCGGGTTCACGATCTCGAGGTGGGACGGGTTAAACGCCAGCGATACGTGCATCGGGCCGTTGGCGGTAGGGATGTCGGACGAGAAGCCCATGTGGTACTTCACGTCGCCCGAGGCCAGCTCTTGTGCGGCCTTGCCTTCGAACTCGGCAAACAGGTCACGCGGCAGCTTGCCCAGGGTGTTTACCAGCACGTTCAGGCGGCCACGGTGGGCCATGCCGATAATCAGCTCTTCTACGCCGTAGGCACTACCGTTCTGGATCAGGTGGTCCAGCGCGGCGATGGCGGATTCGCCACCTTCCAGCGAGAAGCGCTTCTGGCCTACATAGCGGGTATGCAGGTAGCGTTCCAGCGTTTCTGCTGCAGTGATCTGCTTCAGAATGCGTTGTTTTTTCTCTGCGTTGTAACGCGGGGTGGACAGGTCGCCTTCAAAGCGCTTCTGTACCCAGTGTTTTTCTTCAGAGGTGGTGATGTGCATGTATTCCACGCCCACATTGCCGCCGTAGGTCTGTTTCAGACGGGCGAGAATGTCGGACAGTGGCAGCTTTTGCGGGGCAACCAGCGAACCTACATTGAACTGCACAGCCATATCGGCGTCGGACAGGCCATGTTGAGCCGGGTCCAGCTCACGCATGGTCGCCTGGTCCATACGCTTGAGCGGGTCCAGGTTAGCCTGGCGGGAACCCAGTACGCGCCAAGCCGAAATCAGCTTCAGTACGCCTACCTGCTTTTGCATGGACTCCCAGTTGGCCACATCGCTGCTGCGCTGGCCAGCCAGCGGCTTCTTGGCCAGCTGGATGAACGACTCCTGGATAGGCTGATGCGCTACGTCGCGCTCTGCCGCACCCGGTGCCATTGCCAGCTTATCGAAGTAATCCCGCCATTCCGCCGGAACCACGTTCGGATCAGCGAGATACTGTTCGTACAGTTCCTCGATGAACGGTGCATTTCCACCAAACAGGTGGGAATGACTGTACATGGATTGCATCATTATTCGACCCTTTTGTCTGCGTTGCTGCTTTGCAAAAACCGTTTTGACAAAAAGAGCTATGTGATTGCCCACACGCCTCTTTTTGACAGAACGCTCTCCACCGCAAAAAGGTTGGCCGCATAGCGGCCAACCTTTTGTTAGCGATTAACGCTGTTCCTGCGGGATGTAGTCGCGGCGCTGGGCACCGGTGTACAGCTGACGCGGACGGCCGATCTTCATTGCCGGGTCGGCAATCATTTCAGCCCAGTGGGAGATCCAGCCCACGGTACGTGCCAGGGCGAAGATCGGGGTGAACATGGATACCGGGATACCGATAGCCGACAGCACGATACCGGAGTAGAAGTCTACGTTCGGGTACAGTTTGCGCTCGATGAAGTACGGGTCTTCCAGGGCGATTTTTTCCAGCGCCATGGCCAGTTTGAACTTCGGATCGTTGTGCAGGCCCAGCTCGTTCAGCACTTCGTCGCAGGTCTCTTTCATGATGGCTGCGCGCGGGTCCATGTTTTTGTACACGCGGTGACCAAAACCCATCAGTTTGTGGGTCTTGTTCTTCACGCCTTCCATGAACGCCGGTACGTTTTCTACCGAACCGATTTCGTCCAGCATCTTCAGTACAGCCTCGTTGGCGCCACCGTGGGACGGGCCCCACAGGCAAGCGATACCGGCGGCGATACATGCGAACGGGTTGGCACCGGAGGAGCCAGCCAGACGTACGGTAGAGGTAGAAGCGTTCTGCTCGTGGTCGGCGTGCAGGGTGAAGATGCGATCCAGGGCCAGGGCCAGGGTCTTGTTCACCTTGTACTCTTCGCACGGCGTAGAGAACATCATGTGCAGGAAGTTCTCGGCGTAGGTCAGGCCGTTTTTCGGGTACGAGAACGGCAGGCCCTTGTTGTAGCGGTACGCCTGGGCTGCAATGTTAGGCAGCTTGGCGATCAGGCGGTGAGCCGAGATCTTGCGGTGTTCCGGGTTATTGATGTCCAGCGAGTCGTGATAGAACGCAGACAGCGCGCCAACCACACCCACCATCACGGCCATCGGGTGGGCATCACGACGGAAGCCTTTGAACAGGCTCATCAGTTGGTCGTGCAGCATGTTGTGGCGCATGATGCCGCGCTCGAATACCTTGCGCTCTTCTGCGGTAGGCAGTTCGCCATTCAGCAGCAGGTAGCACACTTCCAGGTAGTCGCTCTTTTCGGCCAACTGTTCGATAGGGTAACCACGGTAGTACAGCTGACCCAGGTCACCATCGATAAAGGTGATTTGCGACTCGCAGCTGGCGGTAGCCAGGAAGCCGGGGTCAAAGGTGAACATACCGGTTTTGGAGAACGAGCGGATATCGACTACGTCCGGACCCAGGGTACCTTTCAGTACCGGCATCTCCAGATTGTCTTTACCGTCGTTGTAGGTGAGCGTCACTTTACGATTGTTTTCCACAGCAATACTCCCAGTTCAGTTTGTGGTCGTTGTAATTTGTTTTGCTGCTTGCAGGCCTTAAACCGCCCGCAAAATCCCGATGATGTGTGCCAGCTCGGGATCGTCTACTTCCGCTTTGCCGTTTACGTAGTCCAGGAAGTCGTTATCGCCCAGCTCCAGGCACTTCCTGTACGCGGCAAGCTCGGCCATGGTGAGCTGGTCAAAACCATTGGCCAGAAAACGCTCCAGCACAATGTCCAGTTCCAGCAAACCACGGCGCGAGCGCCAGCGGATCCGTTTTATTTCAACCGGATCGATGTCGGTCATACGGCACGCTTAACCATCATGTCTTTGATCTTGCCGATCGCCTTGGTCGGGTTCAGACCTTTCGGGCACACATCCACGCAGTTCATGATGGTGTGGCAACGGAACAGGCGATACGGGTCTTCCAGGTTGTCCAGACGCTCGTTGGTCGCCAGATCGCGGGTGTCCGCGATAAAGCGGTAGGCGGCCAGCAGGCCGGCCGGGCCAACGAATTTGTCCGGGTTCCACCAGAAAGACGGGCAGGAAGTAGAACAACAGGCGCACAGAATGCACTCGTACAGGCCGTCCAGCTCCAGACGGTCTTCCGGCGATTGCAGGCGCTCGCGCTCTGGCGGTGGCGTGTCGTTGATCACGTAAGGCTTGATCGAGTGGTACTGCTTGAAGAACTGGGTCATGTCCACGATCAGGTCGCGGATAACCGGCAGGCCAGGCAGCGGGCGCAGCTCGATAGGCTGTTTCAGGTCAGCCCAGTTGGTGACGCAAGCCAGGCCGTTCTTGCCGTTGATGTTCATGGCGTCAGAGCCACAAATACCTTCGCGGCAGGAGCGACGGAACGACAGGGTGTCGTCCATGGCTTTGAGCTTCACGATCACGTCCAGCAGTTTTACGTCGTTCGGGCCCAGCTCGATCTCGTAATCCTGCATGTACGGCTTGGCGTCCTTGTCAGGATCGTAGCGGTAAATGGAAAAACGGGCTTTGGTCATCTTGATCTCCTGGTCGCCGCTTAGAAAGTACGCTCTTTCGGCGGGATGTAATCCACCGACAACGGTTTGGTGTGCACGGGCTTGTAGGTCAGGCGACGGTCATCGCCGTAGTACAGGGTGTGCTTCATCCATACCTCGTCGTCGCGCTGCTGGAAGTCAGCGTGGGCGTGGGCACCACGGGACTCTTTACGCGCATCGGCGGAGATCAGGGTAGCCACAGCCACTTCGATCAGGTTTTCCAGCTCCAGCGCCTCGACACGTGCGGTGTTGAAGACTTTGGATTTGTCCTTGATCTGGATGCGTTTTACGCGCTCGGCCACTTCCTGGATTTCCTTCACGCCCAGTGCCAGGTTTTCCGAGTTACGGAATACGGCAGCACGTGCCTGAACGGTACGCTGCATGGCGGTACGTACTTCGGTCACGTCTTCGCCGTTGGTCTGGTTGTCCAGGCGGCTGATACGTGCCAGGGAACGCTCGGCGGCGTTGGCCGGCAGCGGTTTCCAGGTAGGCATTTCGTTGCGGATGAACTCGACCATGCTGTCGCCGGCCGATTTGCCGAATACCACCAGGTCCAGCAGGGAGTTGGTACCCAGACGGTTGGCACCGTGTACGGATGCGCAAGCGCATTCGCCGGCGGCATAGAAGCCGTTAACGCGTGCTTCCGGGTTGTCACCTTGCGGGATCACCACTTCGCCACGGTAGTTGGTCGGAATACCGCCCATCATGTAGTGGCAAGTCGGGATAACCGGAATCGGCTCTTTGATCGGGTCTACGCCGGCAAACTTGATGGCAATCTCGCGAATGCCTGGCAAGCGCTGTTTGATGATGTCCGGGCCCAGATGGTCCAGTTTCAGCAGCACGTAGTCCTTGTTCGGGCCGCAACCACGGCCTTCCAGCACTTCCTGCTCCATGGAGCGGGCCACGAAGTCGCGCGGGGCCAGATCTTTCAGGTTAGGTGCGTAGCGCTCCATGAAGCGCTCGCCGTTGGCGTTCAGCAGGATACCGCCTTCGCCACGTACACCTTCGGTAATCAGTACACCGGCACCGGCTACGCCGGTCGGGTGGAACTGCCAGAATTCCATGTCTTCCAGCGGGATGCCTGCGCGAACGCACATACCCAGGCCGTCACCGGTGTTGATGAAGGCGTTGGTGGAAGCGGCGTAGATACGGCCGGCGCCACCGGTAGCAAACAGCACGGCTTTGGCATGGAAAATGTAAACCTCGCCGGTTTCCATTTCCAGGGCGGTAACACCCACCACATCGCCAGCTTCGTCACGGATCAGGTCCAGCGCCATCCACTCGACAAAGAACTGGGTATTGGCGCGCACGTTACGCTGGTACAGCGTGTGCAGCATGGCATGGCCGGTACGGTCGGCAGCGGCACAGGCGCGCTGAACCGGGGTTTCGCCGTTGTTCTGGGTGTGGCCGCCAAACGGGCGCTGGTAAATCTTGCCGTTTTCCAGACGGTCGAACGGCATGCCGAAGTGTTCCAGCTCGATCACGGCTTCCGGTGCCTTGCGGCACATGAATTCGATGGCATCCTGGTCACCCAGCCAGTCCGACCCTTTTACGGTGTCGTACATATGCCATTCCCAGCGGTCTTCCTGCACGTTGCCCAGCGAGGCGGAGATACCACCTTGAGCAGCAACAGTGTGCGAGCGGGTCGGGAATACTTTGGAAAGTACGGCAGTTTTCAGGCCGGACTCAGACAGTTGCAGGGCAGCACGCATACCTGCGCCGCCGCCGCCAACAATTACTGCATCAAATCGACGAACGGGTACAGTCATTACAGCCCCCATACAACCTTAAGCGAATAAATAAAACAGGACACCAGCCACACTGCCGTTACGGAGTGCAGGGTCAGGCGAACGCCTACCGGCTTGATGTAGTCCATCCACAGGTCACGAATACCTACCCAGGCGTGCAGGAACAGCGCCAGCAGGGTAGTTTGGGTCAGAACCTTTACCCAGGTCAGGCTGAACAGGGCTTTCCAGCCTTCGTAGCCAGCCGGCATGGCCAGCAGGAACAGCACCAGCATGACGGTGTAAGCCAGCATGATCACGGCAGTAACACGCTGCATGATCCAGTCGCGCAGGCCGTAGTGAGCACCAACGACGTTGCGGTTTACCATAGGATGGCCCCCAGAATCACAGTCAGAGACAGGCTGACTACCAGCACCAGCTTGGCAGTAGCGCGTGCGGTCTGCAGTTCCAGACCTTTATGAATATCGAGCAGCAGGAAACGGATGCCGGCTACTGCGTGATGCAGGAATGCCCACAGGAAGCCGATCAGGATCAGTTTCATCAGGGGATGGGCAACTACGGCGCGATAGCTGTCGAAGGTTTCTGCGGAACTGAGCGAACCGCTCAGAAGATAGATCAGGAGTGGCAGCGAGAAAAACAGTGCCACACCGCTGATTCGGTGCAGGATCGAGACGATGCCCGGAAGAGGCAGCCTGATCTTGCCCAGATCTAAGTGCTTAGGTCGTTGCTTCTGCATAGAGCTTCCTTGGATGTGCATGTACCAAGTGGTTATACCCGGCCCCCACCATGGTTGCAGGGGCCATCGGAACGGGAGCCGGCACTGCACCCCCACCCATCAAAACATGTCGAACCGATGCTGCAGGTGCAACATGTCCCAGAGATTCTATCAAAACCGCGCCCTGCTGCGGACGCCAAACAGTCTGACAAAGACCATCCAGCCACAAAACCAGCCCCATAATCAGGGATTTCCCTGACGTATCAGGCCAAATTTGTCTGTCACACACCAGCGCTCGCGCCACTCCACCGGCACGCCCTGCATATCGCAAGACAGCCGCAGATACTGCAGTAGCGGCACACCGTCCGCCACGGACAACAGCTGCATTTCTTCGCGCCCGGGCAAAATCGCCCGCCACTGCTCGGCCTGCACCCGTAAGCGCACGCCAAAGTGCTGCTGCAGTAGCGACCACACACCGGGCATCTGGCGCAGCCAGCGCGTATCGATGGCATCAAACCGTTCTACCGGCAGCATCACATCATCCAGCGCCACCACCTGCCCCTGCATGCGCCACAGCATGCGGATACGGTGCAAAGGTGCACTGCGGCGCAAGCCCATGGCTGCGGCCAACTCCTCATGCGCGTGCACACGGCTGACACCCAGAAACTCGCGTAGCAGGCGGTCCGGCTTTTCAGCCAGCAAACCTGGCGACACCATCGCCAGGCCGGCCCAGTCATCCAGCGGTGCCGACACAAAGGTGCCCCTGCCCTGCTGGCGGTATAGCACACCGTCGTTGACCAGTTCGGTCAAAGCCTTGCGTACCGTGCCCTGGCTTACCGCAAACTGGTCTGCCAGGTCCCATTCGCTGGGTAGCAGCTCGTTACTGGCCCACTCCCCCTCGGCAATACGTTCTAGCACCTGCAGCTTTACCTGCTGGTAAAGCGGTAATCGATGTAGCGACTTTGCGTGCATGTGTTCTTTTTAACATCAAATAAATCAAGCGTAAAGGTTAGTCTTATATAAGACACAAGACAAGCCAAAATCATGCTGCGCCGCACCACCTGCCTTGATACCCACAAATTGAACTTGGCGTGCTACACTCGAAGCCAGTATTGCAAAGCAGCATGCGCAAGGAAGAGCATGCGCTACGCATCCATCGCCAAGTCCAAAGGAGAGTACATCGATGAAAGCCCCCGTTCGCGTTGCCGTTACTGGTGCAGCCGGTCAGATTGGTTACAGCCTGTTGTTCCGCATTGCCAGTGGCGAAATGCTGGGTAAAGACCAACCGGTCATCCTGCAGCTGCTGGACCTGCCACAGGCACAAACCGCTGTAAAAGGCGTGATGATGGAGCTGGAAGACTGCGCCTTCCCGCTGCTGGCCGGCATGGTCGCTACCGATGACCCGGAAGTGGCTTTCAAGGATGCACAAGTAGCCCTGCTGGTAGGCGCACGCCCACGCAGCAAAGGCATGGAACGCAAAGACCTGCTGACCGCCAACGCCGAGATCTTCACCGTACAAGGTGCAGCCCTGAACAAAGTGGCTGACCGCAACGTGAAAGTACTGGTAGTAGGCAACCCGGCCAACACCAACGCTTACATCGCCATGAAGTCGGCTCCGGACCTGAACCCGAACAACTTCACCGCCATGTTGCGCCTGGACCACAACCGCGCCCTGTCGCAACTGGCTGCCAAAACCGGCAAAGCCGTGGCCGACATCGAAAAACTGGCCGTATGGGGCAACCACTCCCCAACCATGTACGCTGACTACCGCTACGCCACCATCAATGGCGAATCGGTAAAAGACATGATCAACGACCACGAATGGAACCGCGACGTGTTCCTGCCGACCGTAGGCAAACGTGGCGCCGCCATTATCGAAGCCCGTGGCCTGTCGTCTGCTGCCTCTGCGGCCAACGCTGCCATCGACCACATCCGCGACTGGGTACTGGGCACCAACGGCAAATGGGTTACCATGGGTATCCCGTCCGACGGTTCCTACGGCATCCCGAAAGACGTGATGTTCGGCTTCCCGGTAACCTGCGAAAACGGCCAGTACACCATCGTACAAGGCCTGGAAATCGACGAATTCAGCCGTAGCTGCATCAACGTTACCCTGAACGAACTGGAAGAAGAGCGCGCCGGCGTAGCCCACCTGCTGGGTTAATGAGCTAGCCGTTCAGCCCAAAGCGCACCGCAAGGTGCGCTTTTTGTCTTTACTGAAATACCCTGTCATCTTGTTTATATTGCTCTTTTTGGAGGTCGCAATACCATGATTGAAGCTGAAGTACTCAATCAAATTCAGGCTCAGATCGACGATCTGACTACCCGCAACACCGATATCCGGGGGTATCTTTGACTACGACGGTAAAAAAGACCGTCTGGAAGAAGTAAGCCGCCTCACCGAAGACCCCGATATCTGGAACGACCCCAAAAAGGCACAAGAACTCGGCCGTGAACGCAAGCAGCTGGAAGACGTGGTACTGGTGATCGAAGGCATCGCCAACACCCTGGCCGACTGCGGCGAGCTGTTTGAAATGGGCAAGGCCGAAGAAGACGACGACACCATCCTGGCGGTAAAAGCCGACCTGGACGCCGTGGAAGAAAAGCTGGCCAAGCTGGAATTCCGCCGCATGTTCCACGACCCGATGGACCCGAACAACTGCTTCCTGGACATCCAGGCCGGCGCCGGCGGCACCGAAGCGCAAGACTGGGCAGGCATGCTGCTGCGCATGTACGTGCGCTACGCCGAACGCAAGGGCTTCAAGGTAGAGATCCTGGAAGAATCCGAAGGCGAAGTGGCCGGCATCAGCAGCGCCACCATCAAGATCGAAGGCGAATACGCCTACGGCCTGCTGCGTACCGAAGTAGGCGTACACCGCCTGGTACGCGTGTCGCCGTTCGACTCCAACGCGCGCCGCCACACCTCGTTCTGCTCCGTGTTTGTGTACCCGGAAGTGGACGACAGCTTCGAGATCACCATCAACCCGGCCGATGTGCGTACCGACACCTACCGCGCCAGCGGTGCCGGTGGCCAGCACATCAACAAAACCGACTCCGCCGTACGCCTGACCCACGCCCCTACCGGCATTGTGGTGCAGTGCCAGAACGACCGTTCGCAGCACCGCAACCGTGACGAAGCCTGGCAGATGCTGCGCGCCAAGCTGTACGAGCGCGAACTGAAACTGCGTAACGAAGCCAAGCAATCGCTGGAAGACAGCAAGACCGACGTAGGTTGGGGTCACCAGATCCGCTCCTACGTATTCGACCAGTCGCGCATCAAGGATCTGCGCACCAGCTACGAGGTAGGCAACATCAAAGCCGTCATGGACGGCGACCTCGACGGCTTTATCGAAGCCAGCCTGAAACAAGGCGTGTAAGCCATACCCAAGGTTGGCCGCAGGACAGCGGCCAACCTTTTACATTAACGGAGATCCCCCATGTCGGAACAAGAATCCAGCCTGCAGCAGCACGACGAAAACCACATCATGGCCGAGCGCCGTGAAAAACTGAAAGCCATCCGCGAAGCCGGTGTGGCCTTCCCCAACGACTTCAAGCGCGAACACCTCAGCGGCGACCTGCACGCTGCCTACAACGACAAGAGCAAAGAAGAGCTCGAGCCGCTGAACATCCAGGTAGCCGTTGCCGGCCGCATGATGCTCAAGCGCGTAATGGGCAAAGCCAGCTTCGCCACCCTGCAAGACGTGGCCGGCCAGATTCAGCTGTACATCAACGACCAGGGCGTAGGCGCCGACATCCACGCCGCCTTCAAACACTGGGACATGGGCGATATCCTGTCCGCCAAAGGCACCCTATTCAAAACCAACAAAGGCGAGCTGTCGGTAAACGTATCCGAGCTGCGCCTGCTGTCCAAATCGCTGCGCCCGCTGCCGGACAAGTTCCACGGCATGACCGACCAGGAACAGAAATACCGCCAGCGCTACGTTGACCTGATCATGAGCGAAGAGAGCCGCAGCACCTTCATCAAGCGCTCCAAGATCGTACAAACCGTGCGCGACGTGATGGTAGGCCAAGGCTACCTGGAAGTAGAAACCCCGATGATGCACCCCATCCCGGGCGGCGCCGCAGCCAAGCCGTTTGTCACCCACCACAACGCCCTGGACATGCCGCTGTACCTGCGCATCGCCCCGGAGCTGTACCTGAAACGCCTGGTGGTAGGTGGCCTGGAGCGCGTGTTCGAGATCAACCGCAACTTCCGTAACGAGGGGATGAGCACACGCCACAACCCCGAGTTCACCATGATCGAATTCTACGAAGCCTACAGCGACTACCAGCGCATGATGGAGATGACCGAAAACATCATCCGCCAATGCGCCATCACCGCCACCGGCAGCACCACCGTCACCTACGGTGGCAAAGAAGTCGACCTGGGCAAGCCGTTTGACCGCTTCACCATCGTGGGCGCCATCCAGCACTACAACCCGCAATACACCAACGAACAGCTGGCCGACGCCGAATGGGTTGCCGCCGAGATCAAGCGCCTGGGCGGCAAGCTGCCACCGGCACCTGGCCTGGGTAGCCTGCAACTGGCGCTGTTTGAAGAATGTGCGGAAAGCCTGCTGTGGAACCCGACGTTCATCATCGACTACCCGGTGGAAGTGTCCCCGCTGGCACGCGGCTCCGACGCCGACGCCAACATCACCGAGCGCTTCGAGCTGTTCATCGTGGGCCGCGAACACGCCAACGGCTACTCCGAGTTGAACGACCCGGAAGACCAGGCTAACCGCTTCCTGTCCCAGGTAGCACAGAAAGACGCCGGCGACGACGAAGCCATGCACTTTGACGCCGACTACATCCGCGCCATGGAATACGGCCTGCCACCAACCGGCGGCTGCGGCATCGGCATCGACCGCCTGGTGATGCTGCTAACCGACGCCCCGTCCATCCGCGACGTGATCCTGTTCCCGCAAATGCGCCACGAAGCCTAAGCCTTACCTGCCAAGGCCAGCACCCAACCCCGCCTCGCCCCGTGCGACGCGGGGTTTTTCGTGCCCGGATTCTGCTGCGGCAAGCCGCCCTAATGCAGCCTAAGAGCGGGCAGCCATGCAGTAGCGTTCTACCCCCTACGCCACCAGCCTGCCCTACACGGGCATTTTTGTTACTGTCGGCCACTGCGGCCAACCTTACCGGCGATACCGCTAGCACCCCTGCACGCGCCTGCCAGCTGTGCCTTCTCTGCAGCACAACCATGTCGATATGTTGCGCATTCCACGTTAGGCTCATGACAATAAAAAACTGTTTATGGCAATATAACGAAACTGGAATATGCTTTAGCGTTATTGATAGCACCGCATGCAGATCAAAAACGTGGATGCAAAAGCCTTTCACGGTAAGGGCTTCAGACTTCATCCCCGGTGTTGGTTTCTTGGATGTGTGGGGCCGAGGCGGGCTGCCCATTAGCCGATGCGCTAGCGGACTGCGAACGGCCGGAAGTGGTAGTTTCTTACGCTTTCGGTTTCCGGGCGTAGGCCGCCTTAAACGTTATTTGCAGTCTTACCGAGATCATCTAGAGAGTGGATGGGCTTTGTTGCACAAATCAGTGCTTGCGTCCGTCCGGTAGAATGACCGCATGAGCAAGCCCCTTCCTCCCAAGTACCAAACCATCAACTGGCAGTCATACAACCAGTCCCTCAAGCAACGAGGGCAGCTCCTTCTCTGGCTCGACAAAGGCATGAACTGGTTGGCACCGGCTACCGGCAGGCGGGGACGGCAGCTAACTTTTTCTGATGCTGCCATCCAGTTCTGTCTCACCATCAAATGCCTCTTTGGCCTGGCGCTACGGCAAGCCACAGGTATGGTCGAAAGTATGTTGCGCCTGGCTGGCCTTGACTGGGCCGTCCCCGACTTCAGCACGCTTTCCCGCCGCCAGAAAGACCTGCAAGTCCGCATCCCGGTACAGAAAAAGCAAGGTTGTCTGCATCTCTTGGTGGATAGCACCGGCATCAAGATGATGGGTGAAGGCGAGTGGAAGGTGAAAAAGCATGGCGCTGATTACCGCCGCCAATGGCGCAAGCTGCATCTGGGCATAGATGCGCAAACGCTGGAAATCCGGGCAATGGAAGTGACCGACAATCGCACTGGAGATGCCACGATGCTGCCAGAGCTGCTATCGCAAATTCCGGCGGGAGAGGGACTGGTAACCGTCACCACGGATGGGGCGTACGACACACGCCTATGTTACGCAGCGATTGCAGAGCGTGGGGCGGCAGCCATCATTCCCCCACGTCGAAATGGCCAATTCTGGAAAGGGAATTTACGGGGCAATCAGGCTCGCAATGAGTCGCTACGAGCGGTGAAGTATCTGGGGCGCGCGCTCTGGAAAAAGTGGAGTGGCTACCATCGCCGCAGCTTGGTCGAAACGAAGATGCACTGTTTCAAATTGCTGGCAGATCGGGTTAAGTCACGGGACTTTGACCGGCAAGTAGCGGAGCTTCAAATCTGTGCAGCGATTCTGAATCGCTTCACAGCACTGGGCACGCCGCAAACGGTCCGTATGGGATAAATCCGTCTGGGGATTGGGGTAGTTCGACCTACGGCTGATTTGTGCAACAAAGCCGCTCCACGTTAGGCGTTTAGCTCCATCGCCATGAACCGTGTTTCGCACTACCTCCCCTCTCGGGCGTCGCCTTGGCTGCTGCGCACATCGGAGCCTTTGGCATCCTCAACGCTCTGGGCTGGTTGCCTCTTGGCTGGCTGTGGTGGCTTGGACTTTTTGGCTTTGTTGGTTTAGTCACAAGAGGGGAAGGTGTCTACATTGTCAATTAAACAACTCCATGCGGCTAGGCGATGCACGTCCTTGTTCGCCATCCACCAGCAAGTAGCCCGGATAAGGCGCAGCCGCATCCGGGGAAGAACCAGATACCCAAGGTTGGCCGCATTCTGTCAGATGACCAAGTGACAGCACCAAGACAATCAACCCCGAATGCGCCGTTAGCTTATCCGGGCTACTGGCTGCGCGCTCGAGCCTGTCCGTAATTCTGTGTAAACCAGTCGTTTTCCACCCATCCTTCGAAAGGCAGCTTTGGCCTAACTACTGCCAGAGCCACTAACTAATCCGCACCTAACAAAATCGGCCCACCAGCGGATCATTCTCCGCCACTCGTCCAGATACCCGATGCAGCCCATGCGGCCAACCTTATTCCGCCATAACCTGCACACCCAGCCATCCCGCCAACCACCTGCCAACCGCAGCGCCATCGCGTATGCTGTCGGCGTTCCTTTGATGGTGCATACCGATGACGCAAGCGCTTCGTCTGGCCGCGCTGGCCCTGTGGCTGGCCAGCCTGCTGTGGCCGGCGGCTATCTCGCCACACGGCGATACGCTGCTGGGTATCCAGCTACTGGCTAGCGGCACGCTGCTGCTGGCGGTGTGGCTGCCGCTTACCTTGCTGAGCTCCCCCTGGCTATGGCTGGGGGTGCTCAGTAACGGGCTGATGCTGGCCGAGTTGCGCCACCAGCGGCAGCCACTGCGGCCAACTACCGGCCTGGGCGCGCTGCTGCTGTTGCTGGCGGTGGCGGTGCATAACGTGATGCTGATCCGGCCGCTGGTGGCGCTGCTGCCCAGCCTGCGGCTGCACGGTGCGTATTACCTGTGGGCGGCGAGCTTTGTGTTGTTGGCGCTGGCGGCGGTAAGCGAGCACCCGGCGCTGGCGCGGGGGGTGCTGTGGCGCAGTGTGCTATTGCTGGCGATCGCGCTGCTGACCGGCGTGGCCGGTGTGGTAGCGATCGTGCTGTGGCATTGACAAAGGTTGGCCGCAGGCCGGCTCCGGGTTGGCAATACCGCCAGCGGCCGGCGCAGCCGCCACCCGCAAGGCGCATTGCGCGGCCGGTGGCCCACTGGCCCGCCCCGTGCGGGGCGGCCCTGCGTTGATCACCCGCCGGTGCCCGGCGCTGCGGCAGTACTACGCCGGCTGCAGCATCGGCAGCGTCAGCTGGCCATCGTGCTGGTACGCACGGTTGCGGCCAGCGTGTTTGGCGGCGTACAGCGCCTGGTCGGCGTGCTGGTAGGCGCGCAGGTAGTCACTACCCCCGTGCAAGGGGCTGATGCCGATGCTGAGGGTGAAGTCGCCGCCCTGCCCGGCTATGGTTTGCTGCAGCTGGCGGATGAAGTTGGCCGCACGCTGCGGGTTGCCGTGTAGCAGTACGGCCAGCTCGTCCCCGCCCAGGCGGCCGGCCAGCTCGCCTGCGGCCAACTGCGCTTGCAGCAGGCCGCCCAGCAAGGCCAGTGTGCGATCGCCAGCGTGGTGGCCCTGGCTGTCGTTGATGTGCTTGAAGTGGTCGATATCGATCAGCAGCAACATATGTTGTGGCGGCTGGCTTTCGGGCAGTTGTTTCAGCGTGTGTTCAAAGGCGTGGCGGCTGGCCAGGCCAGACAGGCTGTCGGTATTGGCGCGTTGCGCCAGGGTGGCCTGCGTGGCGAGCAACGCCGTTTCTAGACGGGCGTGTACCAGAATCAGGTCGGTGAGGCTGCGCATGATGGACACCATCAAGGACAGCAACACCACCAGCCCCACCAGCGTATCGTGCGCTTCCACCTGGCCGGACAGCGATTGGCGGATGTCGTCGTACACGCGCCAGCCTTGCAGCGCGGCCAACAGCGCCAGGCCCCACAGCAAGGCCCGCAAGGGGTGGGCATACGGGCGCGACCGTCTGGCCAGCCATACTTGTGGCCATAGCCATAGCAGCTGCAGCAAGGAGCTACCGTTGACGGTGGCACGGCGCAAAGCTACATCGTCCACCCACCCTATCGCGGCAAGCTGTACCAGCAAACCCAGGCTGGCAATGGCGTAACCCCCCCAGGCCGGCAGCAGGCGGGCATCGTCAAAAAAGCGGCGCAAGCCGTGCTCGTAAGCCAGCGGGCTAAGCGTGAGCAGTAGTGTGCTGGCCAGCAGAATGGCATCGTAGGGCAGCAGGAAAAATACCAGCATCACCAGATAGGCCAGGCCGAGCAAGCCTTCGCTCCATGCCCAGAACTGAAACCCCGGTGCCGTCTGGCGATGGCGCCAGACGTAGCGCAGCATACCGCCAAGCCAGCAATGCAGCAGCGCCCCGAATAGCACCAGCAGCAGCATCTGCTCGTTGCTGAACATGCCTCCCCCTCCATTACACGTATTGATGAGCCCGCCGCCATCTCATCATGTGCTTACCGTTTTGGCGAGCAGGCAAATCAATGACCGTTCATTTCATGCATATTCATTAAATGAAATAGCCTCAATAGCACTTTCAGTTACAAATAAGCGGGCAGTCGAGCCACTTGCCCAGCAGCTGGGCAAGTACCGTAACGCACACCCACCACTACCGCACTCGGCGCCAGGGCGCATGAAAAAACCCGGCCAGTAGGCCGGGGTACATAATGGATAACAGAAGCTGTGTGCCAAAAGGCCGCCAATACCGGGGGAAAAAGCAAAGCGGGCCTGTGCTGCTGGCCTGGCTAATACCTTGAAAGATACGCTGCCAGCAGCCCAAGCCCCGGCCTGCCGACCAGGCGTTTGTCTTTCTTCCGCTATGGCATTGCGCAATCGGGCTGGCCAGCCACAAGCCGCTGCCGCTAGCCAAGCACAACGGTGCAAGCAGGCGTCCGGCTGGACGGGCTATCGGCTATAGCCCGGCTTCGCGCTGCAATACTGCCATGGCGCCATGCCACCAGCGCTGTACCAGGCTTTGGCGCTGGCCCTGCAGCCACACCTGCCCGCTTTGCTCCTGTGGCCATGTTTGCGGGCCCTGGCACTGTACCAACCGGATACGGAACTGGGCGGTAAGCGGCTGCAGGCTGTCGTGGTGCCAGTGGCTGGCAATGGCACCGCCGTGCAGGGAAGCCAGCACCGGTTTGTCCAGCGCAGGCACCGGCAGCTGATCTATGCTGCCGATCCGGCACGCTACGCGGCTGGTTTCGGCACTATCGCTGATAAAAACTGCCCGGCCATCTACCTGCACACGGCTACGGTCTTCATCATTCACAAACGCATCACCTTGCAGCGGGCCGGCACCAACGATAGCCAGCAGGCGCTCGCCTGGCGGGATAAATGTGCCGGCCTGCAGCGCATCGCTCATGTCACGCACTACCCCTGCGTGTGGCGCCAGCACTTGCAGCCTGCTCGCCTGGCGTTGCAGCTGCTCTTCCTTGGTTTGCGCCAGCTGCCATGCCTTGCTCAGGGCGGCCCCTTCCGCCATGAGCTGGTCGGCAAATGGCTGCTGCGCCACACGCCAGCGCAGCGCTTCAGCATCTGCTTGCGCCTGGCGCAGCTGCTGTTGCAGCTCGCTAGACTGCAAGCCCAGCAATAGCTGGCCAGGCCGAACCTGCTGGCCATCGCGTACGGCTACATGTGCTACTTCTGCGCTGCTTTCGGCTGGGGCATACAGCTCACTCACGCGCGCCGCGCCCATTACTGCGGGGGCGGAAAGCTCGGCACGCCAGGGGAAAACCAGGCCGACCAATAGCAAAACCAGCACAGCGGCACTGCGATAAGTGGCTTTCTGCCAGCGTAGCTCGCGACGGCGCTGCCACCATACAGCAAGCTCGCTCCAGAGCGGATAGGCAATAAACCAGCCCAGCTCCACCACAAACAGCACCAGACCCAGCGCCTTGAAAAAGTAGTGGTAAACCAGCAGGGCGATACCCAGAAACAGCACCAGGCGGTAAAGCCATGTGGCAAAGGCAAACAGAGTCAGCAGCTGCTGCCTGCCCGGTGACAATGGTTCGGGAGGCAGATCATCCAGCCCTAGCAGCTGCCGACGTAGCCAGTAGCGACCAAAGGCAAAGGCGCGGGCGTGCAAATTGGGCATGTCTAGCCAGTCTGACAGCAAGAAATAGCCGTCAAAGCGCATGAAGGGGCTGGCATTAATCGCCAGCGTGGCTACCCAGGTGGTGGTAGCCAGCATAAAAGCACCGGCACGCAACGGGCCATCCGGTAACAGGCTCCAGCACAGGGTGGCCAGCACGGCCAGCACCAGCTCGGCCAGCATGCCCGCCGCACCGATATGCAGGCGCTGGCGACGCGATGGCAGCTTCCAGGACTCGTTGGTATCGGTGTAAAGCACAGGAAACATCACCAGAAACGCCACCCCCATGGCAGGCACGCGGCAACCGTAGCGGTGTGCTGTCAGGGCGTGGCCAAACTCGTGCAGGACTTTGGCAAACGACAGCGATACGCCGATACCCAGCAACCCTGCCAGCCCCTGATAGCTGGCAAAGGTATTCAGGAAAGCATCCCAGCGCTGCGAAACCAGAAACAAGCCCAGCACCAGCGCCAGTAGCACACCCTGCCAGAACGCCGGGTGAAACACATAGGCAAAGGCAGGAGCCAGCTTGTCCAGCAATGCCGCAGGCCTGAGCAAGGGGATGCGGAAAAAAAGATAGTGTTTCAGCAACCACATGGCCGGTTTTAATCGCTGCTGTGCGGCCAACCCGGACAGCCTGGCCGTATCGGCGGCGCTGCCGGCCTGCAACAGCTGGTGCTGCTGCAGGAATGCCAGCACATCCTCGATATCGCGGGTGTCCAGCTGCAGCGTGGTTTCCTGGTGGATGGCATCCAGAATGCGCCCGGCGTCCGCCAGCGCCCAGCGCGACACGATTTCGAATGCCGGCCAGCCCAGGCGATAAAACCGGTTTACCGCCACATCGTGCAATACCCAGCCCGGGCTGCCATCCGGTGCCGGCGCGGCATCATGCAAGCTCAAATCCTGGCGCAGAGCGGGCCATGCTTGTGGCTGCATTACCAGCCCACCCATTGACGTAGCCATACCAGAGGCCGCCGAAGCGCATAGTAGGACAATGGCACCCAGCTACCATAAATGCGGGCCGTACCTACTTGCCCGATGCGCGGGCGCTCACCGGTGTCTAGCAGACGGGCGTAAAGGCGGTAAGCCAGGATGCCGTCTTCGCCCACCTCGGCCCGGTAGGCCACCCGGCTCACCACCGCATCATATGCCTGGGTGGGGCTGGCGCTGGGGAACAGCCGCAGGGACATGCCGGGCACCACTCGCAGGGTTTCTGTCGCCGGTAGCCAGGCGGTAACTTCCACCTTGGCCGGGTCGGCCAGCTGCATCACGCGCTCGCCTGGCGATACCGCCTTGCCCAGCCAGTCGTTACGATCGGAATACACGATTACCCCGTCACGCGGGGCTTTGACATGGATGCGCGCCAGCTGGCGGGAGGTGTAATCGGCCTCGATGCGCTTTTGCTCAAGGCGGGCTTGTTCGCTGGCCATATCCAGCCGTGCCTTGTCTTCGGTTACCGCCAGCTGTGCCTGCTGGCGATAGCTCTCCGCTGCAGCCTCTTGCGCCTTGCTTGCCAGGGCCAGCTGGCCAGACAGCACGGTGGCATCCAGACTGAACAGCGCGGCGCCAGCCTTCACCGGCTGGTTGGGTTGCACATCAATGCGCTCTATCACGCCAGCCAGCGGCGCCCGCATCAGCAACGCCGCCTGCGGGGTGACCTCGCTACGTGCCAGTACGCTCAGCCGCACCGGCAGACACGCCAGCAGCAGCAGGCCCAGCAATACCCGCCGCCGCATCACCGGCATATGGCGCCATTGCAGCACGCGGTGGCGCAAGGTTGGCCTGGCAGCAAAGTGTTGCAAGGCATGCGCATAACCATGGGCCAGCTCGGCGGCAAGGGTTTGCTCATACTCGCTCCACTCGCTGTCGCGAGCCAGCAGCAAGACGCCAGCGTCGGCGCCACCCGGTATCTGTAAACGCAGTACCAGCGCATGGGGTGGGAGCCAGCTGGACCAGTCGGCACCCAGTGCGGGCGGCAGCTGCCCGGCAGTCAGCGTCATTAACGCCCCGCCTGCGGGAAGTGCGCGGCATACGCTATCCAGCCATTGCGCGTACGGCGCGGTACTTTCCACGCCGGCCAAGCCGGAAAGTGCACGCACCCCAGGCAGGCTGTGCGGGTGCCACCAGGCAGCCTGCCGGAATGGCAACAGCTGCAAGGTTTCATTCACCATGACAAAACCGACGACGGCCTCGGTTTGGGCATCCCTTGCCCGGTGTAGCAAATGCAGCAAGGTAGCCAGTGGCCGCGCGGTATCGATAACAGGAGGGGGTAAAGGGTTCATGCGCCCACCCGGGCATCGCCCTGCATCCCGTACAACAAGGTTGGCCGCATCATTTACTTGGGCACCGCGAAAGTTGCCCAGCCACTCATACCGGGCAGCAGTGCAGCATCCTGGGCTTCGATACGGCCACTAGCCGCAATAGACTGGCTTACCGGGTCGATACGCGCCCCCAGGCGCACGATGCTGGCCGGGAAGCTGCGCCCCAGCTCATCCACTTGCACGGTAAAGCGCTGCCCCGGCTTGAGCCACGCCAGCCAGCGCGACGGCACCAGCATGCGCAGCTCCAGCGGGCCACTATCCACAATATCCATCACTGCCATGCCGGTATTCAGGTACTGGTAAGGCGCAGCAGTACGCTTGGCCACCCTGCCGGCGAAAGGCGCCACAATCACGCACTTCTGTACCGTACTGCGCATATAGCTCAGCTCGGCGGCGCTTTCCTTGGCCTTACCCTGGGCCTGGGTCAGCTCCAGTGCACCGATAGAATTGAGCTCGGCCAGGCGGGTATTCACTTTCACCAGCTGCTGTGCCGCATCCAGCGAAGCTTGCGCCTTGTTCATCTGTGCACGGTAAGTACTGCAGTCGAATTCGACCAGCGTTTGGCCTTTACTGAAAGCCGCCCCCTCCTCCAGCGGCAAGCGCGCGATTTTGGCCGGCAGCTCGCTAGAGATGGTGACCGCCGCGCGGGACATGAGCTGGGCTCGAATACGGCCATCGGTTGCAGGCGCCGCTGCCGGGCTGGCGGCGATAGCCCCCTGAGATAGCAGGCCTAGCGCAGCCACCACGAAAAACCGGTTTGCCTGCCACATCAGATGCTCCCACTGGCCAGAGTCTGTTCTACATAGCGGCTGACGTTATCCAGCTCGCTGCCCAACACCGACACGTCATGGCTGCTTACCGCGGCCGGCAACGGGTCCAGCCCGATAGTGGCGGCAATCTGGCCGTAGGCATTTTGCAAATCACCATAGCCCTGGTACAAGCGCAGCTCGGACAATACGGCATTGGCGCTGGCCAGTATGGCGGGCAGCTTGCCTTGTGCGTTGCTTAAGGCGGCGTTATTGCTGTACTCCTGCAGCCGCCGCTCTACCGCATACATGTCTTGCTCCAGGGCAAACTGACGCTCGCGCCCCTGGTAATCCAGCCAGGCAACGTGTACCTGGGTCAGCACGGCCATGTTCAGTGCCATGCGCTGCTCCCGCGCCAACTGCAGCTGCGCGTCGGCGCTGCCGCGTATGGTTTTGGCGTTCAGCACATTCAGCAGGTTCCAGCTCACACGCAGGCCGGCATCTCCCCAGCCCTGGTTCACCAGGAACTTGTTATCGTCGTAATGCGCCCCCAGGCTAAGCTCTACACCCGGCAGCAGCTTGGCCACGGCTTTCTTGGTCTCCAGTACACCGATACGCTCGTTGTAGCGGGCCTCCATCACCTCAGGCCGGTTGCCCAGCGCCATTTCCTCCATTTTTTCCAGCGACAAACCCAGCTTGGGCTTATCCAGCAAAGCAGGCTCAACCACACTGAAACGCTGGCCAGGGGAAAGGTTCATGATGGCCGCCAGCCTGGGCTTGGCTTGTACCAGGGCATTGCGTATCTGTGTCATCTGGCGGATCACATCCAGCAGCTGGCGCTGATAGCCAAGCGACTCCTGCGGAGAGCGCAGCTTTTCCTGCTCGACCTTGCGCGCATCCGCCAGCGCCGCCTCTGCCTCTAGCAGCAAGGCACTGATTTTCGGCTCCAGCCGTTGTGCGCCAACGGCTTGCCAATAAGCTTGCCTGGCTTGCTGCAACAGCTGGTGTGCCACTTTGCGCTTGCGCTCTTGCATGATCAGGCGGCGGTCGGCCTGCTGCTGCGCACCGTAATAACTGACCCCGAAATCCAGCACATTCCAGGTCAGGCCCAGATCGGCATTGATGCGGGTGCGCTCGCTGGAAATGGAAGGCACCAGCGACTGCTTACCGGTAAGCACATCTTGCGAGGACGAGGCTGCGTCGCTATCGCGTTGGTTATACCCTGCCCCCAGCGCCAGCTTGGGTAGCAGATCAAGATTACTCAAGTCGAGCTGGCGCTGCGCCAGCG
The DNA here is from genome assembly GCF_020616155.1 of Vogesella sp. XCS3. NCBI lineage: Bacteria > Pseudomonadati > Pseudomonadota > Betaproteobacteria > Neisseriales > Chromobacteriaceae > Vogesella > Vogesella sp. XCS3. The sequence continues at coordinate 1,790,273 of NZ_CP085530.1, forward strand.
CTTCTTCCATCAGTTTGACGCGATAGTCCAGGTTGTACTTCAGTGCACGGGCCATGACCTCTTGCAGGGCGATATCGCCTTTTACCGGCTCCTGCACCGCAAACAGGGTTGCCCTGTCGGTGCTGACACCTTCTGCACGCTCGCTGGCTGTCAACGGTTGCGGCAAGACAGCGCACCCGGCAAGCATGAGGGTGGCAATGGCCAAGCTGCTCAAAACAAAGCGCTTGGGGCGTGGAGTAGTCTGGTTCATGGGCTGGCTTCCTTTGCATGCATTTGCTTGTGTTTTCATGTCATTACCCTTCACGAGTCACCACCTTGGCTGCGGCGTGCAACAGCGCATTGACTGCCTGGCCAAATCCTTTACTGCCTTGCTGTGCCAGCTGTTCGACCAGTGCCGGCTTGCCATCCGGCGCCGCATCAGGCCGCGCGCGTGACACCGGGCTGGTCGCGCTGCGCTGGGCAGGAGCTTCACCGGTATTGCCATTCCCCCCCGGGTCCAGCTTGATGCGAGCAACCCCCTGGTTGCCCTGGCTGTCGCGAACCGTCACCACGATATCCAGCGGCCGGGTAAACCCGGCTGGCAGCTGGCCGGAGAACTGGCCACTGACAGGGTCAAAACGGACCCATGCCGGCAGCGGCTGGCCGTTGCTTTGCCGTGCTTCCAGCGACAGACTGCTGCCGCTACGAACGCTGAACGTACCCTGTGGCAAAGTGAAACTGAAGCTTTGCTGCAGGGCTATCGACTGCGTCACCTGTGCAATACGCACTTCTATGGCCTGCGCCTGCCTTTCGTTGACCTCTACCGCAATCACCTGCACACCGGTACTGGCTACCAGGGTCTGGGGCAGGCCCAGCGCCTCGCTACCGTAAAGCGGCAAACTGGCCCGGCTAGCAGCATCACTGTCACTCACGCTGGCAAGCACCACTGTCTGGCTACTGGCCACGCTTTCCTGTACTGGCGCAGGGTCACTGCTGACCACCGGGGGCAAGTCGTCAGGTGCAACCACCACAGGTAGCAGGGTGTAACGCCCGCTTACCGTTCCGGCTACCGCATTGCCTGCCTTGTCCCGCACGCTGTTGCCATCGATACGAAGCAACAAATCACCGCTACCTGCAGCATTCGCTACCGACACCAGATAGGTTTTGCCATCCAGCCGCTGCACCCCTGCCAATACGCCGCTGGCTTCCCCGGCCAGGCTAAACGCGGATAAAGGAATGTCCTCTACCTCCTCGGCGAAAATGATTTGGTAGCGCAACGCGCTATTGCTGCTCGGGTTGGCATCCAGCAAGACCACCGTTGCGGTCGGCGCGGTGGTGTCGATGGTGACGCTGTAGGCGCTGGATTGGGCGCTGACGTTGCCGCTGCTGTCGGTGCTGGTGGCGCGCAGGCTGTGGCTGCCGCTACTCAGCGCCGTAGGCAGCGTGTAGCTCCAGGCCCCGCTACCGTTGGCCGTAGCGGTACCGACGGCATTGCCATCCACGTAGATCGTGACGGTGCTACCCGCTTCGGCGCTGCCTTGCACGGTGGGGGTGGTCTGGTTGGTGATGCCGTCGCTGGCGCTACTGCCGCTGTCGCTACCGGCACTCAGGCCGCTGATGGCCGGTGCGCTCGGCGCGGTGGTGTCGATGGTGACGCTGTAGGCGCTGGATTGGGCGCTGACGTTGCCGCTGCTGTCGGTGCTGGTGGCGCGCAGGCTATGGCTGCCGCTACCCAGTGCGGTAGGCAGCGTGTAGCTCCACGCCCCGCTACCGTTGGCCGTGGCGGTACCGACGGCGTTGCCATCCACGTAGATAGTCACCGTGCTACCGGCCTCGGCGCTGCCTTGCACGGTGGGGGTGGTCTGGTTGGTGATGCCGTCACTGGCGCTACTGCCGCTGTCGCTACCGGCACTCAGGCCGCTGATGGCCGGTGCGGTCGGCGCGGTGGTGTCGATGGTGACGCTGTAGGCGCTGGATTGGGCGCTGACGTTGCCGCTGCTGTCGGTGCTGGTGGCGCGCAGGCTATGGCTGCCGCTACCCAGTGCGGTAGGCAGCGTGTAGCTCCACGCCCCGCTACCGTTGGCCGTGGCGGTGCCGACGGCGTTGCCATCCACGTAGATAGTCACCGTGCTACCGGCCTCGGCACTACCTTGCACGGTGGGGGTGGTCTGGTTGGTGATGCCGTCACTGGCGCTACTGCCGCTGTCGCTACCGGCACTCAGGCCGCTGATGGCCGGGGCGCTCGGCGCAGTGGTGTCGATGGTGACGCTGTAGGCGCTGGATTGGGCGCTGACGTTGCCGCTGCTGTCGGTGCTGGTGGCGCGCAGGCTGTGGCTGCCGCTACCCAGTGCGGTAGGCAGCGTGTAGCTCCAGGCCCCGCTACCGTTGGCCGTGGCGGTACCGACGGCATTGCCATCCACGTAGATCGTGACGGTGCTACCCGCTTCGGCGCTGCCTTGCACGGTGGGGGTGGTCTGGTTGGTGATGCCGTCACTGGCGCTGCTGCCGCTGTCGCTACCGGCACTCAGGCCGCTGATGGCCGGTGCGCTCGGCGCAGTGGTGTCGATGGTGACGCTGTAGGCGCTGGATTGGGCGCTGACGTTGCCGCTGCTGTCGGTGCTGGTGGCGCGCAGGCTGTGGCTGCCGCTACCCAGTGCGGTAGGCAGCGTGTAGCTCCACGCCCCGCTACCGTTGGCCGTGGCGGTGCCAACGGCGTTGCCATCCACGTAGATAGTCACCGTGCTACCGGCCTCGGCGCTGCCTTGCACGGTAGGGGTGGTCTGGTTGGTGATGCCGTCGCTGGCGCTACTGCCGCTGTCGCTACCGGCACTCAGGCCGCTGATGGCCGGTGCGCTCGGCGCGGTGGTGTCGATGGTGACGCTGTAGGCGCTGGATTGGGCGCTGACGTTGCCGCTGCTGTCGGTGCTGGTGGCGCGCAGGCTGTGGCTGCCGCTACCCAGTGCGGTAGGCAGCGTGTAGCTCCACGCCCCGCTACCGTTGGCCGTGGCGGTACCGACGGCGTTGCCATCCACGTAGATAGTCACCGTGCTACCGGCCTCGGCGCTGCCTTGCACGGTGGGGGTGGTCTGGTTGGTGATGCCGTCGCTGGCGCTACTGCCGCTGTCGCTACCGGCACTCAGGCCGCTGATGGCCGGTGCGCTCGGCGCAGTGGTGTCGATGGTGACGCTGTAGGCGCTGGATTGGGCGCTGACGTTGCCGCTGCTGTCGGTGCTGGTGGCGCGCAGGCTGTGGCTGCCGCTACCCAGTGCGGTAGGCAGCGTGTAGCTCCACGCCCCGCTACCGTTGGCCGTGGCGGTACCGACGGCGTTGCCATCCACGTAGATAGTCACCGTGCTACCGGCCTCGGCGCTGCCTTGCACAGTGGGGGTGGTCTGGTTGGTGATGCCGTCACTGGCGCTACTGCCGCTGTCGCTACCGGCACTCAGGCCGCTGATGGCCGGTGCGCTCGGCGCGGTGGTGTCGATGGTGACGCTGTAGGCGCTGGATTGGGCGCTGACGTTGCCGCTGCTGTCGGTGCTGGTGGCGCGCAGGCTGTGGCTGCCGCTACCCAGTGCGGTAGGCAGCGTGTAGCTCCACGCCCCGCTACCGTTGGCCGTGGCGGTACCGACGGCGTTGCCATCCACGTAGATCGTGACGGTGCTACCCGCTTCGGCGCTGCCTTGCACGGTGGGGGTGGTCTGGTTGGTGATGCCGTCGCTGGCGCTACTGCCGCTGTCGCTACCGGCACTCAGGCCGCTGATGGCCGGTGCGCTCGGCGCGGTGGTGTCGATGGTGACGCTGTAGGCGCTGGATTGGGCGCTGACGTTGCCGCTGCTGTCGGTGCTGGTGGCGCGCAGGCTGTGGCTGCCGCTACTCAGCGCCGTAGGCAGCGTGTAGCTCCAGGCCCCGCTACCGTTGGCCGTGGCGGTACCGACGGCATTGCCATCCACGTAGATCGTGACGGTGCTACCCGCTTCGGCGCTGCCTTGCACGGTGGGGGTGGTCTGGTTGGTGATGCCGTCGCTGGCGCTACTGCCGCTGTCGCTACCGGCACTCAGGCCGCTGATGGCCGGTGCGCTCGGCGCGGTGGTGTCGATGGTGACGCTGTAGGCGCTGGATTGGGCGCTGACGTTGCCGCTGCTGTCGGTGCTGGTGGCGCGCAGGCTGTGGCTGCCGCTACCCAGTGCGGTAGGCAGCGTGTAGCTCCACGCCCCGCTACCGTTGGCCGTGGCGGTACCGACGGCGTTGCCATCCACGTAGATAGTCACCGTGCTACCGGCCTCGGCGCTGCCTTGCACGGTGGGGGTGGTCTGGTTGGTGATGCCGTCGCTGGCGCTACTGCCGCTGTCGCTACCGGCACTCAGGCCGCTGATGGCCGGTGCGCTCGGCGCAGTGGTGTCGATGGTGACGCTGTAGGCGCTGGATTGGGCGCTGACGTTGCCGCTGCTGTCGGTGCTGGTGGCGCGCAGGCTGTGGCTGCCGCTACCCAGTGCGGTAGGCAGCGTGTAGCTCCACGCCCCGCTACCGTTGGCCGTGGCGGTACCGACGGCGTTGCCATCCACGTAGATAGTCACCGTGCTACCGGCCTCGGCGCTGCCTTGCACAGTGGGGGTGGTCTGGTTGGTGATGCCGTCACTGGCGCTACTGCCGCTGTCGCTACCGGCACTCAGGCCGCTGATGGCCGGTGCGCTCGGCGCGGTGGTGTCGATGGTGACGCTGTAGGCGCTGGATTGGGCGCTGACGTTGCCGCTGCTGTCGGTGCTGGTGGCGCGCAGGCTGTGGCTGCCGCTACCCAGTGCGGTAGGCAGCGTGTAGCTCCACGCCCCGCTACCGTTGGCCGTGGCGGTACCGACGGCGTTGCCATCCACGTAGATCGTGACGGTGCTACCCGCTTCGGCGCTGCCTTGCACGGTGGGGGTGGTCTGGTTGGTGATGCCGTCGCTGGCGCTACTGCCGCTGTCGCTACCGGCACTCAGGCCGCTGATGGCCGGTGCGCTCGGCGCGGTGGTGTCGATGGTGACGCTGTAGGCGCTGGATTGGGCGCTGACGTTGCCGCTGCTGTCGGTGCTGGTGGCACGCAGGCTGTGGCTGCCGCTACCCAGTGCGCTAGGCAGCGTGTAGCTCCACGCCCCGCTACCGTTGGCCGTGGCGGTGCCAACGGCGTTGCCATCCACGTAGATAGTCACCGTGCTACCGGCCTCGGCGCTGCCTTGCACGGTAGGGGTGGTCTGGTTGGTGATGCCGTCACTGGCGCTGCTGCCGCTGTCGCTACCGGCACTCAGGCCGCTGATGGCCGGGGCGGTCGGCGCGGTGGTGTCGATGGTGACGCTGTAGGCGCTGGATTGGGCGCTGTTGACACTGCCAACGGCTGCCCGCACCGTAATGGCGTGGCTACCGCTGGCTAGCGCTGAAGGGATATTGAAGCTCCACGCCCCCAGCCCGCTGGCAGTTGTCGTACCTGCGGCGTTGCCATCGATATAAACGGTGACAGTACTGCCTGCTTGCGCACTGCCGGTTACCGTTGGCGTAGCGTTGCTGGTCTGGCCATCGCTATTGCTAGATCCCGTATCGGTAGCTGTCGTCAAACCCGCAATGGTAGGCGTAGGCAGCTGCATGGTGACGGAGCGCGTAGCAATACTACTGCTGACAGCACCATCGTTGACGCTAAAGCTGATGGTGCGATTGGTCGTATTGGGGGTAATGGCTGTGTCGGTATAACTGACGGCACGCAAAGCAGCCTGCCATTGCGCCAGGGTTGCGCTAGCACCGGCAGAGGTCAGCGTGAGCACACCGGTGCCAGCATTGTAGCTGGCGCTGATATTGCCAAAAGTGCTGCTATTGGTGTTCGAAAAGGCCAGTACATCCTCGCCGGCCTGAAAGCTGCCGCTTACCGAAACGGTTGCGCTGGCCAATGTAGCACTATCGCGGTCGGATAAGGTCACGCCACTATCCACCACAATTGCGCCCCCCCCCAAGACGAAGCTGGCACTGCCACCAGACCCGGTCACGACAGGTGTTTGCGCTATTGCGGTAAGCGTGATGGTTCGCGTCACCTGGGCGCTGTCTTTGCTACCGTCACTCACCACCACGCTGACGGTGCGGCTGGCTGTTACCGGCGTAATGGCGGTATCGGTATACGTGACTGCGCGCAATGCTGCCTGCCACTGCGCCAGAGTAGCCGTCGCCCCGCTAGAGGTAAGCGTTAGCACACCTGTGGCACTGTTATAACTTGCCGCGATATTGCCATACGTAGTGGCATTGGTATTACTGAATGCCAGGACATCTTCGGCACTCTGGAAGTTGGCCGCAATGCTTACCCTGGCCGTAGATAGCGTGGTGGAATCCAGGTCACTCAACACCAGCCCAGCATCGATGGCTACCGCTGTGGAGGCCGTATTATCGCCAGACACAAACGCGGCACTGCCACCACTGGCAGTAACAACGGGGGTCTGGTCGGTGGCGGCTACCGTTACAGTGCGGGTCACTGCCGCACTGGTTTTGCTACCGTCGTTTAGGGTAAAGCTGATGGTACGCGTAGCCGTATTGGGGGTGACGGCACTATTGCCATAAGTCACGGCCTGCAAGGCTGCACGCCACTGCGCCAGCGTAGCGGTAGCACCACTGGAGCTCAGCGTCAGTACACCTGTAGCAGCGTTATAACTGGCGCTGATGTTGCCAAAGGCCGACGCACTGGTATTACTGAAGGCCAAACTATCCTGCGCACTCTGGAAGTTCCCGCTGATACTGACTTGCGCACTGCTGAAAGCACTACTGTCCAGGTCGGCTACCGTCAGGCCACTATCGACCACCACTGGCGTAGAGGCTGCATTGTCAGCAGCTGTAAAGGCCGCACTGCCAGCCGAGGCGGTGAGTATCGGCGTCTGTGCCGTGGCAGTTACCGAGATGCTGCGAGTAACCACCGTACTGCTATTACTGCCGTCATTGATTTGCAGGCTGATGGTGCGCGTGGCTGTATTGGGGGAAATCGCGGTGCTGGTATAGGTTACCGCCCGCAAAGCGGCCTGCCACTGCGCCAGGGTAGCGGTAGCACCACTCGATGTCAGGGTCAGTACACCGGTCGCCGCGTTGTAGCTACCCGTGATATTGCCCATGGTGCTGCCATTATTGGTATACGCCAAGACATCCTGGCCACTCTGGAAGTTACCGGTGATGGCGACGGTACCACTGGCGATCGTCGGGCTGGCGGGGTCGGCCACCGTGATGGCGCTATCGACAGCAATTGGTGTGGAGCTGGTATTGTCACCCGAAACAAATGCCGCGCTACCACCGCTCAGGCCAATCGACGGCCCGGCCGCGAGCACATTCACGGTAGCAGCCAGCGACACGATACTTGTGTCTGCCCCGCCATTGGCCGTGCCGCCATTGTCCTTGATGCTGCCCAGGGTGATAACGCGGTTACCCGCCGTGGGGCTGGCACTACTGTCGCGGTAGGTCATGCCGTTGACGATGCCGGCGATTGTGCTGGTAGACAAACCCGCCCCGCTCACCAGCGTGACTGTCGCGGTACTACCCGACACCGATACGCTAACGCTCACCCCGTTACCGACAGTGGTCACACTGTTACCATGGGTCAGTGCCACATTGCTGCCATCAATAGCCAGAATTTCACTGCTGCCATCTGCCAGGCCCGTTACAGTGAAAACCAGCTGGCTGATACTCTGCGATGATTCAACCGTGGAAAAACTGGCACTAGCAAACAGCGATACGGCAGCCCCGCCAGCACTCAAGGTAGGGGTGCTGCCAGTGGCGGTGCCTGTGGGCGCATCATTCACCGCAGCCAGTGCCACGCTGACATTACTGGAACCCGTCCCCCCACGGCCGTCGTTCAGGCTGATATTGATGGTTCGCGTTGCCGTAACCGGGTCGGTGGTGCTGCTGTTCTGGTAAGTCAGTGCCGCCACCAGCGTGGACATGCGTGCTGCCGTGGCGTTGCTATTGAGCGTGACGATAAGATTATGGCCACCGCTACCGTCACCGTTGGCCGCAATCACGCCCACGGCAACACCTCCTACCGATACCGTACTGCCCACGCTGGTACCACTGCTGAGCGACACCGTCCCCCCGGTACTGATACCCAGCACATCCTGCCCGCTCTGGCCATTAGCCGTGATGCTGACCGTCAGGCTGCCGCCGTTGAAATTACTGGTATCACCATCGCTTATGCTGACCGCGCTACCGGTATCCAGCAGCACTGCACTGCCCTTTTCGGTAAAGGTCGTGCTATCCCCGGCCAGGTTGCTCAGCACAGGCGCGGCATTGGCCGTAAGCGTGACGGTTTTTGTCACCACGGCGCTGCTGTTAGTACCATCATTAATCGCAAAGCTGATGGTACGGCCGCCGGTATTGGGGCTCAGGGCGCTGTCCTGATACGTTACCGCCCGTAGCGCCGCCTGCCATTGCGCCAGCGTCGCGCTGCCGCCACTGGAGGTAAGGGTGAGCACCCCGGTGCCACTGTTATAGCTGGCGGCAATATTGCCGTAGGTCGTGCTATTGGTATTACTGAACGCCAGTACATCCTCGGCGCTCTGGAAGTTGCCGGTAATGGACACCGTGGCACTGGCCTGGGTACCACTGTCCGAGTCAGTAAGCGTGATACCGCTATCCACTACCACCGCTGCACCGGAACCGGCACTAAATGCGCTGGCACCGCCCGAGCTGGTCAAGGTTGGTGCATTAAAATTAGCATTGATCTGGCCAATACTAATCATGTAGTTAATAGTATAACCACCATCAGCCATGACGCGGAATGAATCAATACCGCGAAAGGCCGAATTAGCCGTTACATCAAACGTAACAACGCTGCTGTTATCGACGAGTGTATCTGTCACATACTGGGTCAGAATTGCACCGTTTACTGCTGTAGCACCAACATACCCTACCAATTGCACGTTACCACCACTGCCCGAACCACTATGACCAGACAGCGCTACTGCGATGCTACCCAAGGTAAAGCGGCTATTATCATTAGATTTCACCGCCATGTATGAAATAAGCAGAGTGCCGTCGCTATAGCCATTCACCAGTATCTTGTTAACCGTACCAGGATCACCCACGATAACTACTTGATTACCATTACTGGAGGAAGCCAATTGCAGAGTAAAATCCCAGCCCTGCAGGTTGCCAGTATTAATAACATTACCTGACGGGTTATAACTATTGCCATTTGAGGTGATGAAATCGGTCGTACCTGTTACTGGCCGGGCTAACAGCGCATCGTAAGCCAGCGCCAGCGCATCGGTATTCACTTCGCCCTGCTTGCTTTCCAGCACCCAGTCCCCCCCCAGTGACGCCGCGCCGGTGGCATCGTTTGAAGCCGCGATATCGGCACCGGTAAAGCTGGCCAGGCGCTGGATCAAGGCCTGGCCATCAGCGCCGGCGCCAATGCTGCAGCCGTACAGCAGAATATCGCCGCCAGGCGACAAGCTTTGCCCCAGGGTAGACAGCTGCGCCTGATACTGCGACAGGTTGGCCGCAGTCAGTGTCACGTCGCCCAGCATCAGCTGGCCTGCTTGGCCGTGAGACAAGATATGAATGGCCGCGACACCCTGCCGATTTTGCAGATACGTGGCCATTTGCTGCAGCGGGTCGCTACCGGCTTGCAAGCGAACCACCTCGCTACCCGCCGCAAAACCACCCAGCTCGCCCAGACCTGGCGCCACAAACACCACCTGTACCGGCGCTGCGGCCAACTCGTTCTCCCCGCCCGCCCCGGCTAACAGGGTAGTTACGTGGTCAGCCTCTGCGGCTTGTTCGGCTACATGCTGCGTCAGCAGCGCGTCCAGCAGCTCTGCGCCTCCCGCAGCATCAAACATGATGCGCGGCTCCAGAACCAGCAAAGAAGACCGTACAGGCGAAGGCACGGTGGTGGGGCGACGGGCAGGTTTCATCATGGCGGGTCTCCAGAAAGAGGGGCCAGCTATGGCAAGGCTTTCATTGCAATAACCAAGCTATTTGAAAACCAAATGCATAAAATGGCACTGGCATTCAGCATAGCAACACCTTGATGACAATGCTGAACAAAACTTGCGTGGCAATCGTCAAAAACAAGCCAGAAAGCAGCACTAAAATCCACACAACCGGCTTAATGAAAGAAAAGACTCAAGAAAAGCTATAAATTTAAAATTTAATTGCTTAATGACAGATCGGGTAGAAATTTTGAAACGACCGATTGATACGAGGGACATCGTGCGCTTTAGCCACTTGAACAGTGCCCGGTCAGCGACGAGAAACAAGCATGGAAACATCAAAAAACAAAAAAACCCGATATAAATCGGGTTTTTTCTAGCGATTTCAGCGCAACAGTGTCAGGAATGTAACTTCGCCAGCTGTTTGGCGATGATGTCGTGGTTCAGCCACAGCACCGGGCCGGCCGGGTTGGCCGCTTCGCCGAACATCAGCGGGCCGGTGCCTTCCAGTACCAGCGCACTGAGGTGGTCGGTAACCAGGGCGCTGCGCTCTTTGTGCTTGCTGGTGATGTCGTCGGAGGTGCCGATCATCACCTCGGCCAGCGCAGGGGAGTTGTCCATCGGCCAGGCGGCAAAGTCGCGGAAGGCCAGCATGGTGGCGTCGGTGTTGTAGGCTTCGATCTGTGCCAGCAGGTCGTCGATGCTGTAACCGTCTTGCAGCAGCGCGTGGCAGGCTGCCCATTGCGCCTCGGTCCACTCGCCCGGGGCTTCCTGGCGCAGGGCTTTGAGCAGCGGGAACAGCGACAGCTCCACGCCGACGAAGATGTCGGACGAGTTGGTGCGGATTTCCGGGCAGTTGAACACGGTGGCCTTCACACCCTGCTGCCACGCAGCACGCGCGTGGTCTTCCAGGCGTTTCTTGGCGCCGCCCTGGGTGTAGTTGGTGTAGGTCTGCCACTGGTACTGGCCGTCGATCAGGATCTCGGTGCCGTGATAGCCGTAGGCGGTGTAGCGCACTTGGCCGCCGGTAGCTTCCAGGCGCTGGCGCAGCGCGGCGCTACCGTCGATCAGGTACTGGAAGGTGTTGGCGGTGACTTCGTCGAAGTTCATCAGGATCAGCTTGCCCAGGTCGCTGTCCAGCAGCGCGCGCGACGACATGAAGCGGTCGCCACGGCCTTTGTAGATGCGGTTGGCAATGGCCAGGAACACTTTTACTTTCGGGATGCCACCGGCCATGGTGTGGGCAAAGAATACATTGCTGCCGTCGGCTACCAGTGGCTCCAGCTGCGCCATCACTTCGGCCACGCTGTTCTTGAAGCGGGCGACACCGGCTTCGCGGCAACGTTCGATCTGCGCCCAGTCCAGCTTTTCGTCCTGCCAGTTTTTCAGGGTGAGTACCGACAGCAGCTCGGTAGGGGTCGGCTCGCCGGCGGGGGCGTCCAGGTCGAAACCGGCCATCAGCGGCACGTTGATCACCTTGCCACCGATGCGGGCTTCGGCTTCGGCCAGCTCTTCGGCATTCAGCGGACGCAGGCTGTTGTCGGCTTCACGACGGCCAACGGTCAGGCCGATGATGGTCATGCCGGCTGCGCGGGCTTCGTTGATCAGGCCGTTGGCGTAGCCACGGCCGAACAGCTCGCCAAACAGCACGAAAACGTCGCCTTGACGGAAAAGTTTGCCTTGCGGGAGGTCGCGCAGAGAGGTCGGTGCGTTCACTGAACAGGTCTCGAATTAGGTTAATGGCTCGAATTCTAATTTGAACAGGGCTCGCTATCAAATCTGCCACTGTTTAGTTTGTGTAACCACGTGGCCACACGGCGGCGCTACGGCATGAAAAAACCCGGCCGGGGCCGGGTAGTTGGCCGCACTGCTCGCTATACCGGTGGCGGCGGGCGCAGGGTTTCCTGGCGTAGCAGTGGCTCTACCAGCTCGGCAGCCATCGGTTTGGCCAGCAGGTAGCCTTGCACCTGGTCGCAGCCGTGTTCTTCCAGGAACGACCATTGCTCGATGGTTTCCACGCCTTCGGCCACTACCTGCATGTTCAGGTTCTTGGCCATGTTGATGATGGCGCAGGTAATGGCGGTGTCGTCCTGGTCGTCCGGAATATCGCGCACAAAAGAGCGGTCGATCTTGAGCTTGTCGGCCTTGAAGCGCTTCAGGTAAGACAAGCTGGAGTAACCGGTACCGAAATCGTCGATCGACATGCGGATACCCATGGACTGGATGGCGCGGATGGTCTGGATGGTGGCGTCCATATCGTCCATGATCACGCTTTCGGTTACCTCCACGTCCAGGCAGCTACCCGGCAGCTGGTAGGCGGCCAGCGCATTGCTCAGCACCTGCACCAGGTCCTGGTGGCGGAACTGCAGCGCAGACAGGTTCACGCCCACGGTAATCAGCGGCAGGCCAGCGGCATGCCAGGCGGCAATCTGGCGGCAGGCTTCGCGAATCACCCAGTTGCCGATCTGCACGATAAAGCCGCGCTCCTCGGCTACGTCAATAAAGTGCATCGGCCCCAGCAGGCCCAGCGACGGGTGGTTCCAGCGGATCAGCGCTTCGGCACCGATGATCTTGCCGCTGGCAATGTCCACTTGCGGCTGGTAATGCAGGATGAACTCGTTGTGCTCCACGGCATAACGCAGCTGGCTTTCGATGGCCAGAATTTCGCGGGCGCGGGCGTTCAGGTCTGCGGTGTAGAACTTGTAGTTGTTACGGCCGCTGGATTTAGCGTGGTACATCGCCGCATCGGCGTTGCGCACCAGGGTGTCAAAGTCGCGCCCGTCGTCCGGGAAGATGCTGATACCGATACTGCCGCTGATGGACAGCGTGTGGTTGTACACCTCCAGCGGCACACCGAACTCGGACAGGATGCGCTCGGCCACGTGGGCGGCCACGGCGGCATCGCTGATCAGTGGCAGCAGCACAATGAACTCGTCACCGCCCTGGCGTGCAACTACCTCGCCGGCACCCAGTACCTTGCGGATACGCTCGGAAGCCATTTTCAACAGGATGTCGCCGGCGGCATGGCCCAGCGATTCGTTAACGGTCTTGAAGCGGTCCAGATCCAGCAGCAGGATGGCCAGCTTGCCGTTGTCGCGTACGGCGTTCTGGATGGCCAGCAGCGCACGGTCTTGCAGGTGGCCGCGGTTTGGCAGGCCGGTCAGCACATCGAAGTGCGCCAGGAACTGGATACGCTCGTCGGCGGCCTTGCGCTCGGACTGGTCGCTGAAGATGGCCACGTAATGGGTAACCTCGCCAGCCGGGCTTTTCACCACGTTGATGGCCAGCCACTCCGGATAGACCTCGCCATTTTTGCGGCGATTCCATACTTCGCCTTGCCAGAAGCCTTCCTCGCGCAGCTCTTTCCACATGGCTTCGTAGAAGTCGCTGCTGTGGCGGCCGGAAGTCAGCACGGTTGGCCGCTGGCCCAGTACTTCGTCCTGGGTAAAGCCGGTGATCTCGGTAAAGGCGCGGTTTACCGAGCGGATCAACACGTCCGCGTCGGTAATCATGATGCCTTCGGCGGTGTTCTCGAACACCTTGGCAGCCAGCTGCATGCGCTCTTCGGCGGCGCGGCGCTCGGAGATGTCGCGCACCATGCGCCATACCGCAGTAATGCGGCCGGCGGCATCGCGCATGGCCACCGTCTTGACGCTAACCGGGATCGGGTTACCCACACGGTTGATGTACTGCACTTCGAACTCGTCGCAGAAACCGAAGCGCATCACCTTGTGGTCCAGGTTATAGCGTTCTTGCGGTTCGCTTTCGCGGTCCAGCAGACCCCAGAAGTTTTGCAGCTTCAGTTGGTCCAGGCTGTAGCCCAGCAGGCTGAGAAAGGCCGGGTTGGCGTCAATGATCTGCCCTTCCAACGAGCTGATCACGATGCCGTCCAGGTTGGACCAGAACAGCTCGCGGTATTTGTTTTCCGAGCGGCGCAGCGCGTCCTCTACCTCGCGGCGGCGCTCGATATCGGCTTCCAGCGCCAGGGTTTTGGACTTCAGCTCGTCGATCAGGCGCTTGAGTTCGGCGCGCATCCACTCCAGATGCTTGCCCACGGTGCCAATTTCATCCTGCCGGCCCCAGTGAAACGGGGCGTCCAGTTTGAGTGCGGCCAACTGTGTGGCTTGCTCGGACAGCTGGCGGATGGGGCGCAAAAAGCGCGAGTGCAGAATGGTCATGATCAGCAGTACGGACAGCAGCAGCTGCGCAACCACGATCATCAAAAGATTTTTCAGCTGGTTGCGCTGGTCTATCGCCAGGTGCTCGGTATCAAACTCGATGCTGACCTGGCCAATGGCCTCGCCACGGTAAACCACATCCTTTTGCACAAACGCTACGCTGCCGATACGGCGCTCGCTACGCAGGGTAGACAGAAAGACGGTATTGGACTGGGTATCGGACACGCGGATGGAAATCACGCGGGTGTCGTCCATTACCGACGAAACCAAGGGCGCGCCGGCTTGTCTGCTCAGGTTCCACAGCGGTTCCTGCATGCCCAGCGCAACGATGTCCAGCAGGCGTTTCTGGTCGACGGCCAGCTGGTTTTCCATGCGTTCTCGCTGCAGGTTGTAGCTGAGCACCGTGATGATGACTGCTGGAATCAGCAAGCCCAACACAAGCGCCATCAGGAAAACCTGCCGCAAAGACAAACGAGAACCGATCAGGTAGCTATCGAGGTTGTCTGGCTTCTGGGTCATGGAGTCGTTTACCGCCAGGGCACTTTGCCGCTGGTTTTATCAGTTATTTACACAGAATAAGCGGCCTTTGCGCAGTGTGCAAAGACGCTGAATGCATAGTATACACAGGGATGGCCGGTTGCCGAATGCAGAACAGCCCGCCTACAATCTCTGGCTAACTCTATAAAAGGCAGATAACACATGGAAAACAACCGCTTCGACCAATTGCTCTGCGCCCGCTGGATCATCACCGTGGAGCAAGATGGTGTGGTGCTGGAAAACCACGCCGTGGGTATCAAGGATGGCCGCATTGCCGCCATCCTGTCGCCAGAGCAAATCGCAGCGGCAGATGCCGGCGAGCGCGTGATGCTGGATAACCATGTGTTGATGCCGGGCCTGGTGAACCTGCACGGCCACAGCGCCATGACCCTGCTGCGCGGCATGGCCGACGACAAGGCGCTGATGGACTGGCTGCAAAACCACATCTGGCCGGCCGAAGGCAAGCACGTCAGCGACCAGTTCGTGTTCGACGGCGCCCTGCTGGCCATGGGCGAAATGTTCCGCAGCGGCACCACCACCATCAACGATATGTACTTCTTCCACGACGCCATGGCTCGCGCCGGCCTGCAAGCGGGCATGCGTACCTTCGTGGGCTGTTCCATCCTGGAATTCCCTACCGCTTACGGCCAGAACGCCGACGACTACATTGCCAAAGGCCTGGCCGATGCGGCCAACTACCAGGGCAACGAGCTGATCACCTTCACCCTGGCTCCGCACGCGCCGTACACCGTGTCCGACGACACCTTCCGCAAGGTGGTGGCGCTGGCAGACGAGCACGACATGCTGATCCACTGCCACATCCACGAAACCCAGGATGAAGTGAACGGCGGCGTGGCCGAGCACGGCGTGCGCCCGCTGGCGCGCCTGGACAAGCTGGGCATGCTCAGCCCGCGCCTGATCGCCGCGCACATGGTGCACCTGAACGATGAAGAAATCGCCCTGTGCGCCGAGCGCGGTGTGGCCATCGCCCACAACCCTACCAGCAACATGAAGCTGGCCTCCGGCATTGCCCCGGTACAAAAGCTGCTGGACGCCGGCGTAACCGTGGGCATCGGCACCGATGGTGCTGCCTCCAACAACAAGCTGGACATGCTGAGCGAAACCCGCATGGGCGCGCTGCTGGCCAAGGTCGGCACGCTGAACCCGGTAGCCGTACCGGCCGCTACCGCCATCCGCATGGCTACCCAGCAGGGTGCCAGCGCGCTACATATCGGCGACAAGGTGGGCAGCGTCACCGTTGGCAAGCAAGCCGACCTGATCGCGGTAGATCTGGCGCAGATCGAAACCAGCCCGAGCTTCGACCCGATCTCCCACATCGTGTACGCCGCCGGCCGCGAGCAGGTAAGCCACGTATGGGTGAACGGCCGCAAAGTACTGAGCGAGCGCGCGCTGACCACCCTGGACGAAGCCGACCTGAAAGCCCGTGCCGACGCCTGGCGCGTACGCATTCTGGCCAAATAAGCAGGACACACGATGAGCAATGTAGACGAACTGGAACTGGATAAATTCAGCCAGATAGCCCACAAGTGGTGGGACATGGACAGCGAGTTCAAACCGCTGCACGAGATCAACCCGCTGCGCCTGGACTTTATCGACAGCCACGCCGGCCTGGCCGGTAAAACTGTGCTGGACGTAGGCTGCGGTGGCGGCATTCTGGCCGAAAGCATGGCTGCGCGCGGCGCCAGCGTCACCGGCATCGACCTGGCCAAGAAATCACTGAAAGTCGCCCAGCTACACGGCCTGGAAAGCGGCGTTAGCGTCACTTACCGCTGCGTGCCGGTAGAAGAGCTGGCGGCCGAAGCGCCGGGCAGCTTTGACGTGGTCACCTGCATGGAAATGCTGGAACACGTGCCGGACCCGCAAAGCGTAGTGCGCGCCTGCGCGCAGCTGGTCAAGCCGGGCGGCTGGGTGTTTTTCTCTACCCTGAACCGCAACGCCAAGTCCTACCTGCTGGCGGTGCTGGCGGCAGAATACGTGCTGAACATGCTCCCCAAGGGCACGCACGAGTATGGCCGCTTCCTGAAGCCGTCCGAGCTGTCGCGCATGGCGCGTAACGCGGGCCTGGGCATCGATACCCTGTCCGGCATGAGCTACAACCCGCTGACCCGCATTTACAGCCTGGGCAGCGACACCGATGTGAACTACCTGATCGCCACCCGCCGCCTGGCCTGAGGCCGACGGTTAGGCTTGCGGCCAACCCTGCCTTGCGGCAAGGTTGGCCGCATGTCATTCACGGAGCCCGCATGCTGACCTCGCCCCCTCTCCCACCCAAGGCCATCCAGTGGCTGGCCGCGCTGGGCCTGAGTAGCCGCCACGACCTGCTAGCGTGTGGCAGCGTGCGCGCTTACCTGCTGCTCAAAGCCAGCGGGCACACCGTTACCGACAAGCTGCTGTTTGCGCTGGAAGCCGCTGCGCGCGGCGTGCATTGGTCAGCACTGAACGATAGCGACCGCCAGGCGCTGCGCCAGGCTGCCGCAGCCCATGCGCCGGTGCGCCCCCTACCCCCGGCGGCACAGCTACAGCAGCATATGCAGGCAGCGCTAGCCCTGGCCAGGGAAGCGGCCAAGCTGGGCGAGGTGCCGGTCGGTGCAGTGGTGGTAAAAGACGGGCAGATTATCGGCCAGGGCTATAACCAGCCCATCAGCAGCCACGACCCTTCGGCGCACGCCGAAATGGTGGCGCTACGCCAGGCGGCACAAACGCTGGGTAATTACCGCCTGGCCGGCTGCACACTGTATGTCACACTGGAGCCATGCGCCATGTGTAGCGGTGCCATACTGCATAGCAGGCTGGACCACGTGATATACGGTGCCCGCGAAGCGCGTACCGGCGCGGCCGGCAGTGTGGTGGATCTGTTTGCCCTGCGCCAGCTCAATAGCCATACCGCCATCGACGGTGGCATTGCCGCGCAGGAAAGCGCCGCGTTGCTGGCCGGTTTTTTTGCCCATCGCCGCCCGGGAGGCACATCATGAAAGCCCTGTTTGCGGCGCTGTTGCTGGTACTGCCCTGCTGGGCCACCGCCAACGAGCACACGCTGCTGTTGCAGCTGCAAAACCAGCCTGTGCAGCCGGTACAGCTCAAGCCCAACCCGCGTACCCCCGGCGCACCGTGGATAGAAGTAGGCGTGCAAAGCCAAAGCCTGGCACTGTACGACGAGCGTGGCGTACCGGTGCGGCAGTTTGTGATATCGACAGCCAGCAAAGGCGTCGGCGAGCGGGTAAACAGCTACCAGACCCCGCGCGGCTGGCACAAGGTATGCGAGCGTATCGGCGATGGCGTGGCGCGCGACACCATTATTTACCGCCGCCAGATCACCCCCTGGCTGTATACACCGCAGTTGCACGCCGAGTACCCCAACAAGGACTGGATCCTGACGCGCATCCTGTGGCTATGCGGCCAGGAGCCCGGCCTGAACCAGGGCGGTGACGTGGACAGCTACGACCGCGCCATTTACATCCACGGCGCCGGCAGCCACGTAGCCTTTGGCACGCCAACCTCGCGCGGCTGCGTACGCATGAGCGGCGACGACATCATCGACCTGTACGACATCACCCCCAACGGCATCGACGTACTCATCAACGAAACCCTGTAACCATGCTGAACCTCACCACACCAGCCCTGCTTTTTCCCGCCATTTCCCTGCTGCTGCTGGCCTATACCAACCGCTATCTGGCGCTGGCCGGCATTATTCGCGGCCTGTACGACGACTACCAGCAAAACCCCAGCGACAAGCTGGTACAGCAAATCGGCAACTTGCGCCGCCGCATCGCGCTGATCAAGGGCATGCAAAGCCTGGGCGTAGGCAGCCTGTTTCTGTGCGTGGTCGCCATGTTCATGATCTACACAGGTTGGCCGCAAGCGGCGCAGTACACCTTTGGCGTGAGCCTGCTGCTGCTGATTGTCTCGCTGGGCATGTCGCTGCTGGAGCTGCGCATGTCCACCGATGCGCTGAACATCCTGCTGTCCGACCTGGTGGCGGCAGAAGCGCGGCGCCAGCGCTAAGTGGATAACTGATACACGCCGGGCCCTGACAAAAAAAATGCCTCCCCCGCAATGGGAGAGGCAAACACCCGTGTCGTACCTGCAAGGTTCCCAAAGGAACACGCAATAGCATTCACTATCACTCTTGAAGCAGCTGTCCAAACAAAAACCTTGCGAGCCACATTGTGGTGTTAGCCCCTGAATCTCCTCGCGCGGCCTTGCTTAAACAAGCGTTTGAATAGTACGGGTTTTCCCTGATACTCCACAAGCGCGCCGGCAAATTTCTGCTGTGCAATGATGGCTTTACACAACACTTGGCCGACTACCTGCCGAAATGTACAGGCGGTGGTCAAATAGCCCGGCCAAGCCTGGCAGTGCTAGAATCTGTCAAAAGTCCGATTGCCGGACAATATAAAACAACGATAAGTCCCCACCAGGAGGCCAACTTGAGCTTCAAGGCTAACGATTCACTCACCGAACAAATTGCGCAGTACTTGGGCAATAAAATCGTCTCTGGCGACATTGCCCCCGGTGCCCGCGTACAAGAGCTGCGCATTGCAGCCGAGCTGGATGTCAGCCGTGGCTCCGTGCGCGAGGCCCTGCTGATTCTGCAGCGCCGCCATCTGGTCGATATCTACCCGCGCCGCGGCGCCATTGTCTCCAGCATCAACCGCGATGATGTACGCGAGCTGTTCGAGCTATGGTTCCTGCTACTGGAGCAAGTTGCCGTGCAGCTGTCGCAACACTGGCAAAACGACGACCTGGCCGGCTTCATTGAAATCATGACCGAGCTGGGCGAGCATCACCGCAAAAGTGATACAGAGGCGTTTTACCATACCGGGGTCAGCTTTCTGAGCCTGCTGTACCAGCACGCCGGTAACCGCTACACCCAGCAAACGCTGTTTGACCTGCTGCCGCAGGCACAGCGCAGCCTGTATGCCATCCTGCGCGCGGGCAAAGGCCAGCTGGACCGCACGCACGCGTTTCTGGACGACCTGCTCAAAGCCATCATTGCCCGCGACCAGGCTGCCATCCGCCAGATGGTGCCCGAGTTCGGTGCCGCCTATAGCCAGCTGGCCCAGGCGTCGGCCGAGGCACTGGCGCAGTAAACTCAGACCTTGCAAGCAATAAAAAAGGGAGGCCTTAGCCTCCCTTTTTTCATGTCACGGCCGGCTACGCCACAGGCGCACCGTGGCGCACGTAATCGGCAAAGCGGTACTGCAAGCCGCCAGCGCCGGTATTCATCTCATGCAGGGTTACGCCCCACTCGCCCGGCACCCAGGCGGGGAAGCAGGCATCGCCCGCTACATCCAGCTCGATATGGGTCAGCGCCATGGCATGCGCCAGCGGCAGCGCCTGCGCATACAGATTGGCACCGCCGATAATGCACACCTCGGGCGCATCGCTGGCCAGTACCAGGGCGTCCGGTAGAGAGTGCGCTACCGTCACGCCATCGTGCTGCCAGTCTGCCTGGCGGGTCACCACAATATTGAGTCTGCCAGGCAAGGAGCGGCCGATCGAATCAAACGTCTTGCGCCCCATAATCACCGGTTTGCCCAGCGTGACCGCCTTGAAGTGCTTCAGGTCTTCCGGCAGGTGCCACGGCAGGGTGTTGTCGATGCCTATTACGTTGCCGCGCGCCATGGCGGCTACCAGCGTAATGCGCGGGCTCATACTGCCACCTCGGCCTTGATGTGCGGGTGCGGGTCGTAGCCTTCCAGTGTGAAATCTTCAAACTTGAAAGCAAACAGGTCGGTCACAGCCGGGTTCAGCTTCATCACCGGCAGCGCGCGCGGCTCGCGCGTGAGTTGCAGGCGGGTCTGCTCCAGGTGGTTGCTGTATAGGTGGGCATCCCCCAGGGTGTGGATGAATTCGCCAGGCTGCAGGCCGCATACCTGGGCCACCATCAGCGTTAACAGTGCGTAGCTGGCAATATTGAACGGCACGCCCAGGAAAATATCTGCCGAACGCTGGTACAGCTGGCACGACAGCTTGCCGTCGGCCACGTAAAACTGGAACAGGCTGTGGCAGGGCGGCAGCGCCATCTCGTCCACCAGCGCCGGGTTCCACGCCGACACCATCAGGCGGCGCGAATCGGGGTTGCGGCGAATCATGTCCAGCAAGTTGCTGATCTGGTCAATGTGGCGGCCATCGGGCGCTGGCCAGCTGCGCCACTGGTAACCGTATACCGGGCCCAGGTCGCCGTTTTCATCGGCCCACTCGTCCCAGATACGTACGCCATTCTCTTTCAGATAGCGGATATTGGTATCGCCGGACAGAAACCACAGCAGCTCGTGAATGATGGAGCGCAAATGGCACTTTTTGGTGGTCACCAGCGGGAAGCCGTCGGCCAGGTTAAAGCGCATCTGGTAGCCGAACACCGAGCGGGTGCCGGTGCCGGTGCGGTCGGACTTGTCGGTGCCGTGTTCCAGCACGTGGCGCATCAGGTCGAGATACTGTTTCATGGAGCTGCCGGATAATAAGTTGATCACGCCATTTTACCATCCAGCTGCAAGACTGCGGCCAACCTTTGCGCCAAGTCGCAGCGCAGTGCACGGCAATCCGCTAACATGCCCGCTTGACCCACTCAGCCGATACGCCGCTGCACCATGGCCGATAGCGATCAGGAAGATAAAACAGAAGCCCCCTCGGGGCGACGGTTAGACCAGGCACGCGAAGAGGGTAACGTCCCCCGCTCGCGCGAACTGTCTACCTTCGCCGTGACCGCGACCGGGCTGGGCCTGCTGATGGCCACCGGTGAAGGCATTTACCAGTATCTGCTGAAAGTCATGCATGACTGGCTGAGCTTTGACGCCGCCCGTGCCAAAAGCACCGACATTATCCTGGAGCAGTTCCGTGGCAGCCTGGTCGATGCCCTGCACGCCATGGCCCCGCTATTGGGCGGGCTGTTTCTGGTGGCCGCGCTGACCCCGCTGCTGATTGGCGGCTGGAACTTCACCACCAAGGCCATCATGCCCAACTTTGGCAAGCTGAACCCGCTCAGCGGCATTGCCCGGCTGTTTTCGATACAAGCCGCCAGCGAGGGCTTGAAAGCGCTGCTGAAAAGCCTGCTGATCGGCGGTGTGGCGACCTGGGTGATCTGGGGCGAGCGTGGCGACCTGATCGGCTTGGTCAGCATGCCGCTGGACCGCGCACAGATTCATCTGATCGGCCTGATGGAGCATACCTTCCAGATCGTGGTTGGCGCGATGCTGGTGCTGGTATTGCTGGATGTACCCTTCCAGCTATGGCAGTACACCAAGAACCTGCGCATGACCAAAGAAGAAGTGAAACAGGAATACAAGGAACAGGAAGGTTCGCCCGAGGTCAAGGGCCGTATCCGCCAGCTGCAACGCGAAGCGGCGCGCCGGCGCATGATGCAGGAAATCCCCAAGGCCAACGTGATCATCACCAACCCGACGCACTACGCGGTGGCGATCCATTACGAAGACGGCATGGCCGCGCCCAAGCTGATTGCCAAGGGCTCCTTGAAGATGGCCGAAAAGATCATCGAAAAGGGGCGCGAACACAAAGTATTGGTCGTACGCGCCCCGCCCTTTGCCCGCGCCTTGTATTTCAATGTGGAGCTAGGCGAGGATGTGCCCAATAAACTCTACACTGCGGCCGCGCAGGTACTGGCGTATGTGCACCAGCTCAAGCACTATGAGCAGCAAGGGGGCATTTCACCGGTTTTTCCGGAAAAACTGGAGGTCCCGCCCGAGCTTGACCCTGAAACCAAACACAATCAACATACTGCGCCCACCTGAAACTATTTATAAGGCATGAATGATTTGCTGGAATTCCTGAAAAAGATCGACATCAACACACTGGCAGGGCCTGTACTGATCATACTGGTGCTGTCGATGATGGTGCTGCCGCTCCCACCGCTGTTACTGGACATCTTTTTCACGTTCAATATTGCGATCTCCATCATCGTGCTGATGGTGGGTGTCAACACGCGCGAACCACTGGAATTCTCGGCTTTCCCTACCGTACTGCTGATTACCACCCTGCTGCGGCTATCCTTGAACGTAGCCAGTAGCCGCATCATCCTGCTGGATGGCCATAACGGCACCGCTGCCGCGGGTGCGGTGATCGAATCGTTCGCCCACTTCCTGATCGGGGATAACATCACCATCGGTATTGTGGTGTTCATCATCCTCACCATCATCAACTTTGTGGTCATCACCAAAGGTGCCGGCCGTATTGCCGAAGTGTCGGCACGCTTTGCCCTGGACGCCATGCCCGGCAAGCAAATGGCCATCGATGCCGACCTGAACGCCGGCCTGATCGGCGAAGAAGAAGCCCGCGAGCGCCGCGCCAAGATTGCGGAAGAGGCCAACTTCTTCGGCTCCATGGATGGTGCCTCCAAGTTTGTGCGCGGCGACGCCATGGCCGGCATCCTGATCATGGTCATCAACATCGTGGGTGGCCTGATCATCGGCATCCTGCAACACGATATGGCGGTAGCCGACGCGGCAGAAACCTACACCCTGCTCACCATCGGCGATGGCCTGGTCGCCCAGATTCCTGCCCTGATCATCTCCACCGCCGCGGGTATGGTAGTCGCGCGGGTCGGCACCGAAAAAGGCTTGTCCGAGCAGCTGGTAGGCCAGCTGTTTGCCAACCCGACCGTACTGTACCTGACCGCAGCCGTGATCGGACTGTTGGGCATGATTCCCAATATGCCGCATCTGGCTTTCCTGCTGATTGCCGCCACCCTGGCCGGCACGGCCTGGTGGATGGACAAACAGGCTGCAGAAAAAGCGGCAGCACCTGCCGCAACCAGCGCACCGCCACCCGCTCTGATGGAGCAGCCGCTGGCCGAGGTAAGCTGGAAAGACGTGCAAGCCGTCGACGCCCTGGGCCTGGAGGTTGGCTACCGGCTGATACCCTTGGTAGACCGCGACCAGGACGGTGAGCTGCTGCGGCGTATTCGTGGCATCCGCAAAAAAATGGCCCAGGAGCTGGGCTTTCTGGTGCCCGCCGTACATATCCGCGACAACCTGGAAATTCGCCCCAACGCGTACCGCATCCTGCTCAAAGGGGTAGAAATCGGCACCGGCGAGGCCTACATCGGGCAATTCCTCGCCATCAACCCGGGCCAGGTCACCGGCGAGCTACAAGGCATGGCGACGACCGACCCGGCCTTTGGCCTGCCTGCAGTATGGATAGAAGCCGGCCGCCGCGATGACGCCCAGAACATGGGCTACACCGTGGTAGACGCCAGCACCGTGGTGGCCACCCATATTTCCAACTTGCTGCAATCGCATGCGGCAGAGCTACTGGGCCGCGAAGAGGTACAAGCGCTGATCGACCACGTGGCCAAGGAAGCGCCAAAGCTGATCGAAGATCTGGTGCCAAAAGTGGTCCCGGTAGGCGTACTGCAAAAGGTTCTGCAACAGCTGCTGACCGACGGCATCAACCTGCGCGACTTCCGTACCATCATCGAAACACTGGCAGACCATGTCGGCATGACGCAGGATATCGACGAACTGACCAGCGCCGTACGTACTGCATTGTCACGCGCCATCGTGCAACAGCTGTTCCCTGGCGAACAGGAGCTGCCGCTGATGACGCTGGAGCCGTCGCTGGAAGGCATACTGCTGCAAGCGGTCAATAGCAAGGCTGGTGGCGGGCTGGAACCGGGTCTTGCAGAGAATCTATTGGCTAATGCGGCACAGCAAACAGAAAATGTTGAAAATCAGGGTTACAATCCAGTCTTGCTTACACCGCCGGGTTTGCGACCACTACTGGCACGTTTTCTGCGCAGGGCACTGCCACAACTGCGTGTGATTTCGCATAATGAGATTCCAGACAGCAAATCCATTCGTATAATTGCGGTGATTGGGGGGAGCAAAGGCTAATAGATGGTCGTCAGAAAGTTCTACGGCAAAACCACACGCGATGCACTGCGCCAGGTTCGGGAAGAGCTTGGCGCTGACGCGTTGATCCTGTCCAACCGTCCAACGTTGGGCGGCGGGGTAGAGATCATGGCCGTAGCCGACGCAGACGTGTCTGCGCTGGCCACCACGCTCACCCCACCGTCGCAGCCCAAGCCGCCGCGTAATGTGCCGCAACAGCCCGCGCCGGTCAGCCCGGCGCCGCAACAGGCAGCCAGCCCGGCGGTAAACCGCGCGCTGGCGCGTACCTACGCCATGCCGGTAGAGCCGCTGGAAGAGCCGCCTGCGCCGCCTCCTCCACCGCCGCCGCCTGAGCCGTCGCGTAACCAGCCACAACCGTTTCTGGAGCACGTACAAGCCAGCTCGCGCCGCACCGCACCGCCGCCACAGCCAAGTGCGCAGCCCGCTGCTGCGGCCAACCCGCGCCGTGCCGCCCCCGCGCAGGACGAGCCGGACCGCGAGCAAATGGCGCAAGAGCTCAAGCAGATCAGTGACGAAATCAAACAGCTGCGCAGCCTGCTGCAAAGCCAGCTGGCCGGCTTTGCCTGGTCCGATATGGAACAGCGCACGCCCAACCGCACCGAGCTGTTCCGCCACCTGCTCACCGCCGGCTTCAGCTCGGCGCTGATTCGCCAGCTCACGCAAAAGCTGCCACCGCAGTACGACGGCGACGTGGCGCAAAAGTGGGCGCGCTCGGCGCTGATCCACAACCTCAAGTGCATGGACCCGCTACACGACCCGATCGAGGCCGGTGGCATCTATGCCCTGGTCGGCCCCACCGGCGTGGGCAAAACCACCACCGTGGCCAAGTTGGCCGCACGCGCCACCATGCGCTACGGCGCGCAAAGCGTGGCACTGATCACCACCGATACCTACCGTATCGGTGCGCAAGACCAGCTGCGCATCTACGGCAAGATTCTGGGCGTACCGGTGTTTTCGGTACAAAACGAAGGCGACCTGCAATTGACGCTGGCCGACCTGACGCCACGCAAAGTGGTCCTAATCGATACCGTCGGCATGGGCCAGCGCGACGCCAGGGTACAAACCCAGCTGGACATGTTCAACCAGGCTGGCCGCCCGGTACAGCGCCTGCTGTTGCTCGCGGCCAACGCCGACGGCCACACACTGGAAGACGTGGTACGCCACTACAAGGGCGATGGCCTGACCGGCGCCATTGTTTCCAAAATCGACGAAGCGCTGTCACTGGGCCCTAGCCTGGACGTGGTGATCCGCAACCGCTTGCGTCTGTTCTATGTGACCAACGGCCAGCGCGTACCGGAAGACATCCATGCCGCCCACGCCGAGCTGTTGATAGACCGCGCCCTGCGCGCTGCCCAGAACAACTCGCCCTTCAACCCCGCCGGGGACGAAATGGCCATCATGAACGCCGCACAATCCGGCTGGCTGGGGTAAACATGAGCGATCAAGCCTCCAGCCTGCGCCTGCAGCGCGCCCAAGCCGACTACCCGCCCAGCTTTGCCTTTATCGGCGGCGAAGGCAGCGGTGTCAGCACCCTGGTGGGCGAGCTGGCTGCCAGCCTGGCCCTGCGTGGTGGCCGCCCGCTACTGATCGAACACCAGCCCGGCCACCAGCAGGCACGTCGCTTGGGCCTACCGGCCACCGGCACCTTTGCCAGCCTGGCGATTAGCCTGGGCGGCATCAACGAGCTGATGGTGGCAAACCGCTACGGGCTGAACCTGATCAACCTGGCAGCCAGCAGCGAAGAGCGCACGCGCCTGTCGCCGCGGCTGTGGCGCCGGCTGGCACACGAGTTTGCCTCGGTGGAAGCCGATAGCAGCGTGCTGTTGATCGACTGCCCCAATATCAGCGACGACCCCTCCCCCGCGTGCATCGCCGATAATCTGGTACTGGTGCTGAGCCCGGACGCCGATAGCCTGACCCAAGGCTACGCCAGCCTGAAAAGGTTGGCCGCAGACTATGCGCGCCGCCGGTTCAATATTCTGGTCAACCGTGCGCAGGATTTTGAAGAAGCCCAAGCCGTATTCAACCGCCTCAATAGCGTAGCGGGTGACTACCTGTCGGTAGCGCTACGCTGGGTGGGCTTTGTCCCGGCCGATAGCACCGTGCGCAAAAGCCAGACCCTGCGCCACCCCACGGTAGAAGCCTTTGCCGAATGCGAAGCCGCGCTGGCCTACAACCAGCTGGCCGACATGCTGCCACGCTGGCACGCACCGGACCAAAGCGCCCCGCGCAACAGCTATCTGGAGCACCTACTCATGACAACCAAATCGCTAGCAGACTTGACAGGGTCCTGACATGGCAGCTCACCACAAAATGCGGGCCTACGCCCAAGTGGCGGATCATCGCCCGGCCATACAGATCGAACAGTACACGCCGCTGGTGAAAAAGCTGGCCAGCATGCTGATTGCCCGCCTGCCCGCCAGTGTGGATATCAATGACCTGATCCAGGTCGGCGTGATCGGCCTGATGGAAGCGGCCAAGCAGTTTGACCCGGCACAAGGTGTGCAGTTTGAAACCTTTGCCAGCCAGCGCATCCGTGGCGCCATGCTGGACGAGCTGCGCCGCGAGGACTGGATGCCCCGCCAGACGCGCCGCAACAGCCGCCAGATCGAAGACGCCATCCACAAGCTGGAACAACAGCTGGGGCGCCCGCCCATCGAAAGCGAAATCGCCGACTTCATGCAGCTGCCGCTGGACGAATACCAGACCATGCTGGGCGAATGTCGCGGTATCGGCGTGGTGCATTTTGAAGACTTTCAGGACGACGACGGCAACGCCACGCACGGCATCGACAATATTGCCGACGAAAACGGCATCGAACCGTCGGCCGTGCTCAGTGACGACGCCTTTCGCAGTGCGCTGGTCGATGCCATCAAGCTACTGCCGGAACGCGACCAGCTGGTAATGAGCCTGTATTACGAACAGGAACTGAACCTGAAAGAAATCGGTGCTGTGCTGGGCGTTTCCGAATCCCGCGTATGCCAGCTGCACAGCCAGGCCATTACCCGCTTGCGCAGCCGCCTGCGCGAGTGGACCTGAACCTTAACGAAAGCCAATCTTGGACAAGATCAGTATTGTTGCCGTGCTGGGCGGGCTTACCGCCATCCTGGCTGGCCAGGCGCTCGAAGGCGGCCACCTTGGGTCCCTGCTGCAGCTCACGGCATTTCTTATCGTGATCGGCGGTACAGCCAGTGCCGTGATGCTGCAAAGTACGCCCAAGCAGTTTGTTACCGGCCTGCGTATGGTGCGCTGGGTGTTCAGCCCGCCACCGTTTGAATACGACAAGCAGATCCGCGAAATCGTCAACTGGAGCCAGACCAGCCGCCGTGGCGGCCTGCTGGCGCTGGAAAGCTTCCTGAATGGCCAGAAAGACCCGTTCAACAAGAAAGCCCTGCAGATGCTGGTAGATGGTGGCGAGCCGCAAAGCATCCGCGAAGTGCTGGAAACCGAAATCGACAGCTACGAACATGGCCGCAAGCAGGCCGCCAAGATCTGGGAATCCGCGGGCGGCTACTCCCCCACCATGGGTATTCTGGGCGCGGTACTGGGCCTGATCCACGTGATGGAAAACCTGTCCGACCCGTCCAAACTGGGCGGCGGCATTGCCGTGGCTTTTGTGGCTACGGTCTATGGCGTGGGTGCGGCCAACCTGCTGTTCCTGCCGATGGCCAACAAGCTCAAACACCTTATCCGCCTGGAAAGCACGGCCAAGGAGCTGGTAATGGAAGGCATCGTCGCCATTGCCAATGGCGAAAACCCGCGCCTGATCGAAGCCCGCCTGCGCAGCCTGGCCAGTATCAACGACTAAGGGCTATCGCCCCAGCGCATGCAAAACGCCACCTTGCGGTGGCGTTTTGCATGGTACTGCCGGCCTGCTCAAGCCAACTCCCGCAGCTCGGTATTCTCCATGGGCTTCTTGATGAACGCCGCCAGCAGTTTGTAGGTATCCACATCAAAGCGCGGCGTGCCCTGCGGGGCAGCCTGTTCGCTACGGCGGCTACCCAGATAGCACCAGCGCTCGAACAGATGCTCTTCCCACTGGCCACTCACCGGGTCGGTTTCGCGTACCGCAATCATGCCTGCGTAGGGCCAGCTTTTCAGTTTGACCTTACCCAGCGCGTGCAGCAGGCGGATATTGTGGTTGGCCGCATCCTCGCGCCCGATACACGCGCCTTTGCAGCGGCCGATCTGGTAGGCAAAGCAGGCGCCCTTGCGCGCGCCACGCTTTTCCAGCTGCAAGCAGGTCTGGCACAGGCCGTTGGCTTCGCACAGTTCGCCCAGCGCCTTCTTGGCTTCTTTCTGGGTGCGGAACAAACCGTAAATGGCATCCAGGCGGGCAAAGTCCACGTCGCGGGCGTACACGATGCGCGGCAGCAGAAAGCCATCCGCCCCGTCGGCCAGCTGCAAGGTACACAGCTCTTGCTCCAGCCGGCCACGTTGGTTGTGCAGCGGCTTTTTGTCTTTGATCAGCTGCAGCTCCAGCAACAGCGCGCCGAATTCGCCAATGGTTTCCACCCACTCCACGTGGCGGATTTCCTGGCTGATACGCATTTCCTTGTGCTGGCGATGATCACCACTGAAGTGCGACAGCACACGCGTGCGCAAGTTGACGCTTTTGCCCACGTACAGCGGCAGACGTTTCTCGTCAAAAAACAGGTAGACGCCCGGCACATCTGGCAGATTGTCCACCACTTCAGGGGCCAGGCCCGGCGGCACCGACGGCAGCGCCATCAGCTCGCGCGCGGCGTCTTCCACCACGCCCTGGCCCAGGCTGGCCGTGGTCTGGCGCAGAAACTGGTACACCGCCTCGGCGTCGGCCAGCGCACGGTGGCGCTCGGCCAGCACAATGCCGTGACGGGCGATGATGCTGTCCAGGTTGTGCTTGTAATGCTGCGGGTAGAGGCGGCGCGACAGTTTGACGGTGCACAGTACATCGCTGCGAAAGCTCAGGCCTACCCGCTTGAATTCATTCTTCAGAAAGCCGTAGTCAAAGCGTACGTTATGCGCAATGAACAGCCTACCCTGCAGCTTTTCCAGCAGCGCCGGGGCAATGTCGGCAAACGGCGGCGCGGTGGCCACCATGTCGTTACTGATGCCGGTCATCTGTTCGATGAAGGCTGGAATGGTCTGCCCGGGGTTCACCAGGAAGTCGAAGCGCTCTACGTGTTCGCCATCCACCAGGATAACGCCCACTTCGGTGACACGGTCGCGGGTGATATGGCCACCGGTGGTTTCCAGATCCACAATGGCGCAAGGTTGCTCAAACAGCATGAAAATACTCAGGAAAATCAGGGATCAAGCCCGCGCCACGCGTGGGACGGGCAGACTAACACAGCACCACGGCAGGTCAAGTCCCCTGCAGTGCCTGCCATACGCGCCAGGCGACCCAGGCATCGTTGGCCGCATACAGCTGCTGCGCCTCGGACAGCGCGCGCAACGACCAGTTGGACGTGGACTGCTTTTTCGATTTGCGGAAATACTGGCCAAACAGCTGGGCCACGGCCTGTACCGCGCCAATGGTCAGGCGCTTGTCCTCGCACTGGAACAGATTGCCCAGGTCCAGCAAGTTCAGGTCGGTCACACCAAAGCGGTTTTTCAGGTGGGCACGGTCCGAGCTCAGGTCAAAGCCTGCCAGCGTCAGGCCGGGGCGCGACAGCAGTGCGGCCAACGGTGCCGGCATCGGGCCTTCGCCCAGCGGAAACAGCCAGCCATGGTCGGCGCTGGCCAGCTGCACCAGATGCGGCCCGGTGGGCTTCTGGCCCTTGTGGAAGGTTGGCCGCGACTCGGTATCGAACCCCAGCACGTCGTGGGCTTGCAGGGCGGCTACCGCGGCCAGCAAGCCTGCCTCGTCCTGCACCAGGGTGATCTGCGACAGCGTCAAACCGGCAAACGGCGGCAGCGCCTTGATTTCGTCTTTGGGGAGATGGCGGGTAATCTTCATGGGGCAATACGGTAGCGCAGAACGGGCGCCATAGCGATAGCCCATGGCTAAAAATGTACCGCTGGCCGTACAGGCTAGCGCGTGGCCGGGCCACTACCGGCAGGTAATGCGGCCAGATAGTCGGCCACTTCCTGCTGTATCCAGGCAGCAAAGACTTCCTGCTTGTGGCGGGCACTTTCCCGCGGTGGCCACACCAGCCAGCAGGGGTGAGGATACGGCGCCACGATATCGGTGACTTGCACCAGCCGGCCGGTGTCCAGATCGCGCTGCACCAGGCTACGCCGCTCCAGCGTAATGCCCTGCCCTTGCCGCACCATCTCCAGAATCAGGTTGGAATCGTTAATCCACAACAGGGCTTCACCTGGCTCCTCGATGCCGGCGAGCTGGCACCACGGCTGCCAGCTTTCTACCGAGCGGATCAAGGGGCCGGCCATCACTTGTTGCGGCGTCTGCGGCAGCCGCCCTGCATTGAAACCGGGCGCGGCGACCATCAGTAATTGGTCGTCGAACAGCCTCAGCTGCTGCAAGCCTTCCCAATTGCCCTGCCCGATACGGATGCCTACGTCCACCAGACCCTGGCGCAGATCAAGAATATCCAGGCTGGCACGGATACTAACGCGGTAGTGCGGATGCAGCGCCTGAAAGCGGTGCAGCCGTGGCAGCAGCCACTGCGCGCCAAAAGATGGCAACACCGCCACCGCCAGGTCGCCTTCGCGCGGCCTGGCCTGGATCAATCGGGTAGCTTCGCCCAACTCGGCCAAGCCGCTACGGATCTGCAAGGCGTAAATGCGCCCCTCCTCCGTCAGCCGCAGGCCACGGCCTTCACGCACAAACAGGGTGATGCCCAGCAGGTCCTCCAGCAAGCGAATCTGCTGGCTGATGGCCGAATGGGTGACGTGCAACTCCTCGGCCGCACGCGTAATGCTGCCCAGGCGCGCAACGGCTTCAAAGCTGCGTAGCGCAGTGAGGGGTGGAAGGTTCTTCATGTAAGCAAAACTAACATTTCCCGGAAGAATTAATCAATTTTCCTTTGTTTCTCATAGGCTTAAAGTAGTAACACTACTGGGAGGGAAACACAATGGAACATGTACTACATCTGACGCTACACGCGAGGGAGTTGTTGGTGCTACAACTGGTGCGCCCCTGCCAGGTGCGTGCGCTCAGCGGTGCGCACTGGCTGAGTATCAACGGCCAGGACATCTGCCTGAATAGCGGCGAGCAGGCACTCTTGCCCGCCGGTAAACTGCTACTGGAAGGCCATGGCAGGCTGGATCTGCACGGGCAAACCACCGCGGCAACCACCAATACGACGCTGCCGCTGGGTTTTATCTCGATCCACAACCAAACAAGGGAGCTACCATGCAACTGATCGGCATGCTGGACTCACCCTACGTCAGACGGGTGGCCATTTCTCTGCAACTACTGGGGCTGCCACACCAGCACCAGCCGCTGTCGGTATTCCGCCATATGCCGGCCTTCCGCCACATCAACCCTGTGCTCAAGGCTCCCACACTGGTATGTGACGATGGCGAGGTGCTGATGGACTCCAGCCTGATCCTGGACTACCTCGACCTGCACGTGCCGCCGGCGCAGCGGCTACTGCCGGCCAGCTTGCCGGCACGACAACACGCTCTTTGCCAGGTAGGGTGGGCACTGGCTGCCATGGAAAAAGCGGTACAAGCCTATTACGAGTGCCAGTTGCGCCCGCCAGATGCGCGCCACGCGCCATGGCTGGAACGGGTCAACGAACAACTGAACGCTGCCTGCGCTGGCATGGAAAGCGCACTGCAACGCCACGCCCCGACAGCAGGCACGCTGAATCAGGCCACATTGAGCATGGCCGTGGCCTGGCGCTTTATCGCCGAGCGGGTGCCTGATCTGGTCGCGGCAGACGCCTACCCTACTCTGCGCGCCTGGAGCGCACAGGCGGAGTTACACCCGGCGTTTATCGCCTGCCCGTTCGACTGATATATCAGGTTGGCCGCGAAAAAACCGCCAGCCCCGAAAGGCTGGCGGTTTATTGGAGAGCGCTGGCGCTAGCCGGGCGCAAGGTCAGGCGGACAGCTCCAGCATCAGCTTGTTGATGCGCTTCACGAAAGCTGCCGGGTCTTCCAGCTTGCCGCCTTCGGCCAGCAGTGCCTGGTCGTACAGCACATTGGCCAGGTCTTCGCGGCGGCCGTCGTCAGACTCGGTAGCCAGGCGTTTTACCAGCACGTGCTCCGGGTTGATTTCCAGCGTGGGCTTGGCACCTTCCGGCACCGGCTGGCCGGCGGCCTTCAGCATGCGCTCCAGATGGGCGCTCATATCCTGCTCGCCTACCACCAGGCAGGCCGGGCTGTCGGTCAGGCGGGCGGTGGCACGTACGTCCTTCACGCGCTGGCCCAGCGCTTTTTGCACCAGCTCTACCACTGGCTTGGCAGCTTCTTCCACCTGCTTCTGCGCTTCCTTGTCGGCCTCGTCTTCCAGCGCGCCCAGGTCCAGTGCGCCTTTGGCTACCGATTGCAGTTTCTTGCCATCGAAGTCGGTCAGCGAGCCGGTTACCCACTCGTCCACGCGGTCGGTCAGCAGCAATACTTCCACGCCTTTCTTCTTGAACACTTCCAGGTGCGGGCTGTTACGCGCTGCGGACAGGGTGTCGGCAGTAATGTAGTAAATCTTGTCCTGGCCTTCTTTCATGCGGCCAACGTAGTCGGCCAGCGATACGGCAGGTACGTCGCCTTCGCTCGCGGTGGACACGAAGCGCAGCAGCTTGGCGATACGGTCTTTGTTGCCAAAGTCTTCGCCCACGCCTTCTTTCAGCACCTGGCCGAATTCTTTCCAGAAGTCGGCGTATTTTTCCGGCTGGTTGGCCGCCAGGTCATCCAGCAGGCCCAGTACTTTTTTCACGCAGCCGGCGCGGATGGCGTCGATGTCTTTGGATTCCTGCAGGATTTCGCGCGATACGTTCAGCGGCAGGTCGTTGCTGTCGATCACGCCACGGACAAAACGCAGGTACTGCGGCATCAGCTTGTTGCTGTCTTCCATGATGAACACGCGGCGCACGTACAGCTTCACACCCTGCTTGCGGTCGCGGTCCCACATGTCGAACGGGGCGCGCGACGGGATGTACAGCAGCTCGGTGTATTCCTGGCGGCCTTCAACACGGGCGTGGCTCCAGGCCAGCGGGTCGGTGAAATCGTGCGCAACGTGTTTGTAGAACTCTTTGTACTGCTCTTCGGTAATGTCGTTCTTGCTGCGGGCCCACAGCGCGGAGGCTTCGTTCACGGTTTCAAAGTCGTCGCTGACGATGACTTCGCCGTTTTCGCCGTAGCTGTTGCCCTTTTTCATCTCGATAGGAATCGAGATGTGGTCAGAATAGGTACGCACGATGCGCTTGAGCGACCAGTCGTTGAGGAACTCCTCATTGCCCTCTTTCAGGTGCAGCACGATCTCGGTGCCACGCGCGGCTTGGTCTACCTGCTCCAGGGTAAAGTCGCCCTCGCCGGCCGACTCCCAGCGCACGCCTTCGCTGGCCGCAGTGCCGGCACGGCGGGTGGTCAGCGTGACCTTGTCGGCCACAATAAAGGCAGAGTAGAAGCCCACACCGAACTGGCCGATCAGGTTGGCGTCTTTTTTCGCGTCGCCGGACAACTGCTCGAAGAAAGCCTTGGTACCCGACTTGGCAATGGTACCGATGTTGGCGATCACTTCGTCACGGCTCATGCCGATGCCGTTGTCGGTGATGGTAATGGTCTTGGCATCGCTGTCTACCGCGATGCGGATTTTCAGGTCCGGGTCGTTCTCGAACAGGGCCGCATTGTTCAGGCCCTCGAAACGCAGCTTGTCGGCCGCATCGCTGGCGTTGGAAACCAGCTCACGCAGGAAGATCTCCTTGTTGGAGTACAGGGAGTGGATCATCAGCTTCAAAAGCTGTTTGACTTCGGTCTGAAAACCCAGGGTTTCTTTCTGTGCGCTCATAGTGTCTATCTGTGAGGTTAACAACGGTAAGCACTAAATAGGGCCGCCAGCGGCAATTTCAATACCATGTTGGCCGCAATGCCATTGCAGCATTTTGGATACGCCACCACGAACTCTTGCCCTGCTCGGCTTAATTCTGCATAAAAGCTATAAAAGCGTGGCGTAATATGAAATAGACCCCTGATGAATGGAAAGCTGCCATGCATAGCATCAAGGCAAGACTGCTGATCTGGATCCTGTTCGCCCTGCTACTGGTGCTGGGCGCAACCGGCTTGGCATCCTATCGCAGTACCCAGGCGCAAGAGGAGCAGGATTATCAGGCGCTGAAAGATGGCCTGAAACAGCGGCTGGCCCTGTCGCTGCCACATGGTGTCTGGCAGCTGGACGACGAGTTCATCCGCCTCACTCTGGATGCCGAGCTGGAATCCATGGCCGTGTTGGGCATGCGGGTAGAAGGGGACGCGGGTCTTTATCTTGGCCGCCAGAACATGCCCGATGGCCGCGTGGTAAACCTGAAAAAAGACGAGCAGATCAAAAGCGACGAAACCCTGGTGCTGCCCGTGCTCTACCAGCAGCGCGACAACCTGGGCTCGATTACCGTTTACCTGTCGCGCGCGCGCATCAACAACCGCCTGGAAAGCGAGCTACTGCGCCTGGGCATGCAGGCATTACTGGTGGCGGTAAGCCTGTCCATCATTCTGGTTCTGCTGCTACGCAGCTACGTGTTCTCCCCCATACAAGAGCTGCACGCGGCGCTGCTGCGCGCATCCCAACTGGAAAGTAACGAAAGCATCTTGCTACCCGAGGCGCGGTTTTCGGAGTTTTCCGAGCTGGTGCATGGCGTTAACGCCATTACCCAGAAAGTAAGCAGCGAGCTGGAGCGCCGTCGTGATGCCGAATCCTACGCGCTGGAAGAAAAAGAACGCGCCGAAGGCGCCTACCAGCAGCTGGTAGAAACCCAGGATACGCTGATCCGCACCGAGAAGCTGGCCTCGCTGGGCGGGCTGGTGGCGGGTGTGGCGCATGAAATCAATACGCCGGTAGGCATCACCCTGACAGCGGCTTCGCATTTGTCGCTCTCCACCCAGCAAATCGTTAGCCAGTTCTCCAGCGGTCAGATCAAAAAAAGCGAGCTACAGGACTACCTGCATACTGCAGAGGAGTCTTCGGCACTGATCCTGAGCAATGCCGAACGTGCGGCCAACCTGATCCACAGCTTCAAGCAAGTGGCCGTAGACCAGACCAGCGAAGCGCGCCGTACCTTCGACCTGAACGAGTACCTGCACGAGGTCATTACCAGCCTGAGGCCCAAACTGCGCCGTACCCACACACAGGTAGAAATCGACTGCCCGGCAGGGCTGGAGATGGACAGCTACCCCGGCGCACTATCCCAGGTGGTAACAAACTTGGTGATGAATGCCCTGCTGCATGCCTATGATGAAGAGCAAGAAGGCACTATCCTGATAAAAGCCGATGCTATGTCATCACAAAAAGTGCGGCTGGTGGTCAGCGACGATGGCAACGGTATACCCAGGGAAAACCTGGAGCGCATCTTCGAGCCTTTCTTTACCACCAAGCGTGGCAATGGCGGTAGTGGCTTGGGATTACACATTGTATTCAACATCGTCTTTAAACGCCTGGGGGGCAATATCAATGTGGATAGCATGGTGGGTGAGGGGACCCGCTTTACATTGACCCTGCCCTGCGTGGCACCAGAACAACAAGCGTAAGGAACCAGTATGAGCGAGCTCACCGACAACAACGACTGGCTGCTGGACGACCAGGACACCCCACAACCGGATACCCCGCTGCGCCGGCCCTGGAATGTACTGATCATCGATGATGAAAAAGACGTACACAGCGCCACCCGGCTAGCCATCAAGGACTTGCGCTACAAAGAGCGCCCGCTGGCGCTATTGAGTGCCTACAGCGCGGCAGAAGGCTATCGCATCCTGCAACAGCAGCCCGACATTGCCCTGATCCTGCTGGACGTGGTGATGGAAACCGACGATGCCGGCCTGCGCCTGGTAGAGCGCATCCGCAATGAGCTGGGCAATACCGTATCGCGTATCGTGCTGCGTACCGGCCAGCCTGGCCAGGCACCCGAGCAAGAAGTGATCCTGAACTACGATATCAACGACTACAAAACCAAAACCGAACTGACGGTACAAAAGCTGTTTACTACCGTTATTGCTTCGCTGCGCGCCTATGAAAACCTGGTCGCCATCGAAAAAAACCGCCAGGGTCTGTCCAAAATCCTGGAAGGTGCCAGCGACTTGTACCGGCTACGCTCGCTCAAGGAGTTTGCCTCCGGCGTACTCAAGCAGATCAGCGCGATTCTGGATGTGGGCACCGACGGCGTGCTGTGCATGGAAAACACCCATCACGGTGGCCGACCGGAGCTGGAAGTACTGGCCGCCACCGGCGCATTCGAATCACTACTGAACAAGAACGATAGCGCCATTGCCCAGCAATTCCCCGAATTGCACACCGCCATAAAAGAAGCGCTAGGTAGTAAAAGCAACGTCTACCGCCACCCGCTGGACATCCTGTATATCTCGTCGCAAAACGGGCGTGAATTCGTGGTGCACTTCTCGCCGCCTTGGCCGCTGGAAGACGTGGAGCGTAGCCTGCTGGAGGTGTACTGCCAGCGCATTTCCTCGGCTTACGACAATCTTTACCTGTACTCGCAGCTGATCAGCTCACAAGAAGCCACCGTGGTGGCACTGGCCGATCTGGCAGAATTCCGCGATACCGATACCGGCGAGCACGTACTGCGCGTGCAGCTGCTCAGCGATGCCATTGCCACCGAGCTACAGTGCATGGGGGTCTATGAGCAAGACCTCACGCCACGCTTTATGGACATGATAGGCATGGCCAGTATCCTGCACGATGTGGGTAAAGTCGGCACACCCGACCATATCTTGTTCAAACCCGGCCGGCTGGACCCGGAAGAGCGCCGCATCATGGAGCAGCACGCCACCATTGGTGCCAACATCCTGCGCAAGGCCAGCACCATGGTAGAAGGCGTCAGTTACCTGTCCATGGGGGCCGATATTGCTGGCGGCCACCACGAGTACTTTGACGGCAGCGGCTACCCGCACCAGCTCAAAGGGCAGGACATTCCGCTATCGGCGCGTATCGTGGCGGTGGTGGACGTATTCGATGCCCTGCTGCACAAACGCCCCTATAAAGAGCCCTGGCCACTGGCAGAAGTGCTGGACTACATCAGCGGCCGTGCCAATACACAGTTTGACCCGCATGTGGTCAACGCCCTGCTGCAACTAGTGAAAGACAGACGCCTGCCAGCCCCCTTGCTGGGGCCGCTGGAAAACCGCTAAGCAGGCAGCGGGCATGAAAAAAGGCGGGGAAGCTCCCCGCCTTTCTTATGGCAACACGCGCAGAATCAGGCGCCCAGTGCCGCCAGTACGGTATCGCGTACCGACTCTACTGCCTGGGTACCGTCGATCTTCACGTACTTCGGTGCTTTGGCATCGCCAGAGGCCGCCATTTGCGAGTAGAAACCCACCAGCACTTCGGTTTGCTCGTGATACACGTCCAGGCGTTTTTTCACGGTTTCGGCTTTGTCATCGTCACGCTGTACCAGCGGCTCGCCGGTTTCGTCGTCCACGCCTTCCGCTTTTGGCGGGTTGTATTTCACGTGGTAGGTACGGCCGGAAGCCACGTGTACGCGGCGGCCGGACATGCGGTCGATGATGTTTTCGTCCGGTACGTCGATTTCGACTACGTAGTCGATATCCACGCCGGCTTCCTTCATCGCTTCGGCTTGCGGGATGGTGCGCGGGAAACCGTCAAACAGGAAACCGTTTGCACAATCTGCCTCGGCAATACGCTCCTTCACCAGGCCGATAATGATGTCGTCGCGAACCAGGCCACCTGCGTCCATGATCTGTTTCGCTTCCACACCCAGCGGTGTACCAGCCTTAACGGCGGCACGCAGCATGTCGCCGGTGGAGATTTGCGGAATACCAAACTTTTCCTTGATGTAGTTTGCCTGGGTGCCTTTACCAGCGCCCGGAGCGCCCAACAGAATCAACTTCATCGTTTACTCCCATCATTCACTTGTTGTGTTATTCGGAAAGGTTGGCCGCAACGATGGCTCGTACGCGGGCCAGGTCTTCCGGCGTATCCACGCCGGCTGGCGGCGCGTCGGCCACACATTCAACCGCAATGTCAAAACCGTGCCACAGCATGCGTAGCTGTTCCAGCGCCTCGAACTGCTCTAGCGGCGCGGGCGCCAGCTGGCTGTAGGTATGCAGCAGGCTGGCACGGTAGGCATACATGCCGATGTGGCGGTACACCGGCAGGCCGGCCGGCAGGGTGCTGCGGTCGGCTGCGAAGGCGTCGCGGGCAAACGGGATGGCCGCGCGGCTGAAATACAGCGCCCGCCCCTGCTTGTTGACCACGACCTTCACCACGTTCGGGTTGAACATGTCTTCTGCGCTATGGATGGCGTGCGCCAGCGTCGCCATCGGCAGCGCGCCATCCTGCATTTGTGCGGCCAGGGCGTCGATCAGCGCCGGGTCGATCAGCGGCTCGTCGCCCTGCACGTTGACCACTACCGCATCGTCCGGCAGCGCCAGCAGGCTGGCGACTTCGGCCAGACGGTCGGTGCCGCTGGGGTGGTCGGCACGGGTCAGCACCACCTCTACGCCGTGCGCGCGACAGGCATCCACAATGCGGGGGTGGTCGGTGGCCACGATCACGCGGCTGGCGGCAGACTGCGCGGCGCGCTCGGCCACGCGTACCACCATCGGTTTACCGCCGATATCGGCCAGCGGCTTTTCCGGCAAGCGGCTGGACGACAGCCGCGCGGGAATCACCACCAGGAAACCGCTCATTGCACTTCTTCCTCGGGGGCCAGCTCGCGGGCTTCGCTTTCCAGCATCATGGGAATGCCGTCACGGATAGGGTAAGCCAGGCGGTCGCCCTTGCAGATCAGTTCCTGCTTGGCCTTGTCCAGCTGCAGCGGGCCTTTGCACAGCGGGCAAACCAGAATTTCAAGAAATTTTGCGTCCATTTGTTTCTTTCAGTCGGGACAGTATCCACGGGGCCAGATCGGGCTCCAGCCGCGCGGCCACGGGCAGAATCCATAGTCTAGCATGATTGACGCACTGCAACTTGACCGCGTCCTTGGCAGTCACAATCACGGCGTCGACATCCTGCGGCAGGTCAGTATCCGCTAGCGGATGGTGGTCTGGCAGGGCAATGCTGCGCTGCAAGGTCACGCCCAGGCGCTGCAGGGTGTCAAAAAAGCGTTGCGGGTTGCCGATACCGGCCAGCGCAGCCACCTGCTCACCAGCAAAGTCCTGTGCCTGGCGCGTGTTGGCAGGGTTGGCCGCACGGTAAAACGCGCCCGGCGCCAGCGTCTGGCGAAAACAGGGCACCCCCGGCGGCAACGATAGCCGGCTGGCGTCGCCACCGTTTACCACGATAGCGTCCACGCTGCGCAAACGCGCTGCAGGCTCACGCAAGGGGCCTGCCGGCAGTAAATGGCCATTGCCCAGACCACGCTCGCCATCCAGTACCGCGATTTCCAGCGTGCGCCCCAGGGCGTAGTGTTGCAAACCATCGTCACTCAGGATCAGCGCCAGGTCCGGGTGTTGCTGCAACAGCAGCCGGGCGGCAGCGATACGGTTACGCCCTACCGCTACCGGCGCCCCCGTGGCGGCCAGTAGCAGCGGCTCGTCGCCGACCAGGCTGGCCGGCGTCCGGGCCGACACCAGCGTGGCGGTGGTGTGGCTGCCACCGTAACCGCGGCTGATCACCCCGACCTTGACCCCCAGGGCAGCAAAGTCGCGCAGCAGGCTTTCGGTCAGCGGCGTCTTGCCGACACCGCCCACATTGATATTGCCGATGATCACCACCGGTACCGGCAAGGTGGTGACGCTTTTCAGGCCGCAGCGATACAGCAGCCGGCGCAGTGCGGCCAACAGGGCAAACAGCCCTTCGGGCAAGGCCAGAAGGGCTGTCATCCACCAGACAGGGCGGTACCAGTGCTGTTCCAGCCTGCTCACGGTGCTACCGACTGGGTAGAGAAGGTCAGCTGGCTCAGCCCGGCAAAGCGCGCGGCTTCCATCACCGACACCACGGACTGGTGCGTAGCCTGGGCATCGGCGCTGATAATCACCACCGGGTTCTGCTTGCCGCTGGACAGCGTTTTCAGCAGCGTACTCAGTGCCGCTACCGACTTGTCTGCCGGGCGGCTACCGTTTACGCGGTACTCCCCTTCCCGGCTTACTTCTACACGCAGCTCGGCACTTTTCTTTTCTTCGGCCTTGCCTTCGGCCTGCGGCAGGCTGACCTGCAGCTCGGAAAAACGTGAGTAGGTGGTGGTCACCATCAGGAAAATCAGGATGACCAGTAGCAAGTCGATCAGCGGAATGAAGTTGATTTCCGGCTCTTCACGATGGCCACGACGTCGAAAATTCATGCCAGCTCCTAGTCGCCGTGACGGTCGCCGTGAATGGCTTCGACCAGCCGCACTGCCTGGGCTTCCATTTCCACCAGGAAATCATCCACGCGGGCGCGGAAGTGACGGTAGAAAATCATGCTGGGAATCGCCACCACCAGGCCAAATGCGGTGTTATACAGCGCCACCGAAATACCATGCGCCAGCACGCGCGGGTCGGTACCGGTAGGGGATTGGGAACCGAAGATCTCGATCATGCCGATTACCGTGCCCAGCAGGCCCAGCAAGGGCGACATGGCGGCAATGGTGCCCAGCGTAGTCAGGTAGCGCTCCAGTTCGTGCGCCACAATCCGGCCCTCGTCCTCGATGGCCTCTTTCATCACGTCGCGCGACGCGTTCACCTGGCGCAGCCCGGCAGCCAGCAGGCGGCCCAAGGGCGAGTGCCCGCGCAGTTCGGTTACCATGTCGCGGCTGGCACCACCACGGCGTAGCTGTTGCAGGGTTTGCGCCAGCAGCCCTTTTGGCACCACCAGCGCGGCACGCAGGCTATAAAAGCGCTCGATGGTGATAGTGAGGGAGATAATGGAAGCAATGATGATGGTCCAGATCGGCCAGCCAGCGGCTTCAATGATAGACAGCACGAGGGGATTCTCCCTTGATTGAGCAAGCGTTAAACTTTATCGGGTAGGCGGCAGCGGCGCAACACGATTGCATCACCACCCGCAGATGAGACATTGTCCCAAGTTCTGGTGCTAAGTGTCGATTTTTTCTAGGCTTTTACCAAACATCCACAAAAGCTGTGGATAACCCTGTGGATGAAGCTGGTGCAACGGCCTATCCCCTTGTAAAAACAAGCCTGCTGCCCTATTGCACACAAATTACGCCACCAATCTAAGTCATTGTTTTTAAAAGTTTTTGATTTTTTCAATTTACCCCGCCGCACGCTGCATGCATAAGCAATCAGCCTGCTTTTGTTTTACCGCCCTCTGTGGATGACTTGACAAGCATGTTTTTCGGCGCATCACAAAACGACGTCATCAGCGTCAGCTCTCTGAACCGTATGGCCCGCGACCTGCTGGAGAGCGGCCTGCCGCCCATGTGGATAGGCGGCGAAATTTCCAACCTGACCCTGGCCGCCTCCGGTCATGGCTATTTCTCGCTGAAAGACGCCGGGGCGCAAGTACGCTGCGTGATGTTTCGTAACAAGTTGGCCGCATTGGGTTTTCGCCTGCAAGAAGGCATGCAGGTAGAGCTGCGCGGCACGGTAACCTTGTACGAAGCCAGGGGCGATTACCAGATCAACGTTGACAGCATGCGCTCGGCCGGCCTGGGCCGCCTGTACGAAGCGTACGAGCGGCTGAAGGCGAAACTGGAAAAAGAAGGATTGTTCGACAATCAGCACAAGCAGGCGCTGCCAGATCACCCGCGCCGCGTGGGTGTCGTCACCTCCCCCGCCGCCGCCGCCCTGCGCGACGTGGTCACCACGCTGCGCCGGCGCATGCCGTCCATCGAAGTGATTCTCTACCCCTGCCAGGTACAGGGCCAGACTGCGGCGCAGCAGATTGCCGCCGCCATCGCTGCGGCCAACCTGCGCCAGGAGGTAGACGTGCTGATCGTATGCCGTGGCGGCGGCAGTATCGAAGACCTGTGGGCGTTTAACGAGGAGCCCGTCGCCCGCGCCATCGCCGCCAGTACCCTGCCCGTGGTCAGCGGTGTGGGGCACGAAACCGACTTTACCATTGCCGACTTTGTTGCCGACCGCCGTGCCCCGACCCCCACCGCGGCCGCCGAGATGGTTTCGCCCAGCCGTGAGACTATGCAGCAGAACCTGGACCTGACACGCCGCCACCTGGCACGCGCCCTGGGCCGCCTGCTCACCGACAAAAGCCAGCGCCTGGACTACCTGGCGCGACGCCTGCAGCACCCGGGCGACAAACTGCGCCGGCAGCAAGCCAGCCTGCAGCAGCTGCAAGCCCGCCTGCAACGCAGCCTGCAGCAAGGCCTGCAGCAACGAGGCTGGCGCATTGGCAGCCTGCAACACCGCCTGCAACGGCAGCGGCCCGATATCCGCCGCCAGCAAGCCGGGCTACAGCACCAGGCACAAGCCCTGCAGGCCACCATCCACCAGCGCCTGGCACACAGCAGGCTGGCGCTGGGCCGGCTGGAAGCCACCCTGCTGGCCATGAACCCGGAAGCGGTACTGGCGCGTGGCTACGCCATCGTGCAAAACGCCGCCGGTCAGGTGGTACGCTCGCCAGGCGAGCTGCAATACGGCGAGCATGTGCAGATTCACCTAGCAGAGGGCGTCACAGGGGCGCGCATCGAGCCACTGCACGGCACGCAGAGCGAACTACCGTTCTAGGCACCACCTGGCCCCCTGCCCAGTGGCCAGGTGCTTGACGCGCTTGGGTAAATTGCCGACGATGGCATGATTCAAACAGCTGTTTCACAACACACACATCATGAATCATCGCCTAGCCAAAACCGTCTTCAACTTGTGGCCCCCGTTCTGGGGCGCCGGCATCAAAGTAGCCCGCATCGCACCAGACTGGAAACAGGTAGAAGTCCGCCTGCGCCTGGGCCTGACCAACCGCAACTACGTGGGTGTGCACTTTGGTGGCAGCCTGTACGCCATGACCGACCCCTTTTTCATGCTGATGACGCTGAAAAACCTGGGCAAGGACTACATCGTGTGGGATAAAGCCGGCCGCGTAGACTACGTCAAGCCAGGCAAGGGCGTGGTTACCGCCCGTTTCCAGCTGCACGACAGCTGGCTGGACGAAGTCCGCTACGCCACCGCCAACGGCGACAAATACCTGCCCGAGCTGGAAGTGGACGTAGTCGACAGCCAGGGCGAGCTGGTGGCCAAGGTGCACAAGACGCTGTACATACGGCGCAAGAAAAACCGCTAACCCCGGTACAAGCACGGCAGCCTGTAACGTGGCGGTTACCAACAGCCGTGCGGCTCGGCGCTGACAGGCAAGGCGCGATACAATACTATCCCTGTCAGACAGGTATGCAGCCTGGCCTGCATGCGCCACCCGATATTTGCCCGCACGGAAGACATATGAGCAAGGTAACGCCCGTTCTACTGCTGATTCTTGACGGCTTCGGCCACCGCCTGGAAGGCGACGACAACGCCATTCTGGCGGCCAACACCCCGCACTGGGACGCGCTGAAAGCACGCTACCCCTACGGCACCATCGACGCCTCCGAGCACAACGTCGGCCTGCCCGGCGGCCAGTTCGGCAACTCCGAAGTGGGCCACCTCAATATCGGTGCGGGCCGCATCGTGCAGCAAGACATCAGCCGCATCGATTGCGACATCGAAGCAGGTACCTTTGCCAGCAACCCGGTCCTGGCGCAGGCCATTGCTACCGCCAAGGCCAACGGCAGCACCTTGCACCTGATGGGCCTGCAGTCCGACGGCGGCGTACACAGCCACGAAAACCATATTTTTGCCCTGATCCGCGCCGCCGAAGCGGCCGGGGTTGGCCGCATCGCCGTGCACGCCTTCCTGGATGGCCGCGACACGCCGCCGC
This sequence comes from Vogesella sp. XCS3, assembly GCF_020616155.1. NCBI lineage: Bacteria > Pseudomonadati > Pseudomonadota > Betaproteobacteria > Neisseriales > Chromobacteriaceae > Vogesella > Vogesella sp. XCS3. The sequence goes on from NZ_CP085530.1 coordinate 1,834,653, forward strand.
GTAGCGCCGAAATCTACCTGCAACGCCTGCAGGACGTGCTGGCCGACTGCCCGCATGCACGCGTAGCCAGCGTCAGCGGCCGCTACTGGGCCATGGATCGCGACAAGCGCTGGGAACGCATGGAAGGCGCCTACCGCGCCGTGGTGGAAGGCGAAGGCGAATTCCACGCCGATACTGCCCTGCAAGCACTGGCCGCCGCCTACGCCCGCGACGAGAACGACGAGTTCGTCAAACCCACCGTGATCGGCGAGCCGCTGAAAATGCTGGACGGCGACGTGGCCGTATTCATGAACTTCCGCGCCGACCGCGCCCGCCAGCTCACCAGCGCGCTGACCGACCCGGCTTTCGACGGCTTTGCCGTACGCCAGCCCAAGTTTGCGCTGTACACCAGCCTCACCAGCTACGGCGAAGCCTACAAACACCCGGTGGCCTACGCGCCGCAGAAAATCAGCAATGGCCTGGGCGAGTACCTGTCCGGCCTGGGGCTGAAACAGCTGCGTATTGCCGAAACCGAGAAATACCCGCACGTCACCTACTTCTTCAATGGTGGCGAAGAGCAGGTCTACCCGGGCGAAGACCGCATCCTGGTACCATCGCCGAAAGTCGCTACCTACGACCTGCAGCCGGAAATGAACGCGCCGGAAGTTACTGACAAGATCGTGACAGCCATCGAAAGTGGCCAGTACGCCGCCATCATCTGCAACTACGCCAACGGCGACATGGTCGGTCACTCCGGTGTATTCGATGCTGCGGTTAAAGCCGTAGAGGCGCTGGACACCTGCGTACAACGCTGCGTGGACGCCATGCTGGCAGCCGGCGGCGAAGTACTGATCACCGCCGACCACGGCAACTGCGAGCAGATGTTTGATAACGCCAACCACCAGCCGCACACCCAGCACACCCTGCAAAAAGTGCCGTTCCTGTATGTTGGCCGCACGGCCACCATCAAGGATGGCGGTGCGCTGCGTGATATCGCCCCATCGCTGCTGGCCATGATGGGCATTGAACAACCGGCCGAAATGACCGGCCAATCGCTGATCGAGTTCCAGTGAAAAAGCTGCTGTGCCTGACCCTGCTGGCAGGCGCCGTCCACGCGGCCCCCGCCAGCAAACCGCTGGATCCTGCTGCCCCGCAGCAGGATCTGCAAAGCGTGCGCAAAGCCATTACCACCCTGCAGCAAGACATTGCGCAGAAAGAAGCCGCACGCCAGCAAACCGCCAGTGCCATCGCACAATCGGAAGAAGCACTGGAAGCCACCCACGAAGCGCTGAACGCGCTAGAGCAAAAACAGGGCAGCTCCAGCAACCAGCTGGAGCAGTATCAGGCCGAGCTCTTGGGCATCCGCATGAAGGTGGCCGAAACGCGCCAGCGCGTGGGCAAACTACTGGCCAGCACCTACAAACGTGGCCAGCACGACGCCATGAACCTGATGCTGAACCAGGGCGACCCGAACCAGGCCAGCCGCGACCTGACCTACTACACCCATATTTCACGCGCGCAGCAGGAACTGATTGCCAGGCTGCGCGACCAAGAAATTCAGCTGCAGGCCATTACCGAGCGCCTGGAAGACGAGCTGGTGCGCCTGGGCCGCATGTCGGCCGAAAAAGTGCAGCAAAAGCGCCGCATAGAAGCCGCCAAGAACCAGCGCCAGGTACAAGTCAGCCAGCTCGACGCCAGCATCCGCGCCCAGCAAACCCGGCTGCAGCAGCTGAAAGAAGACGAAAAACAGCTGACGGTGCTGATCGCACGCATTAATGCCGAAATCGAGCGCCGTCGCCAGGAAGCCATCAAGAAAGCCGCCGCTGCCAAAAAGGCACACGAAGAAGCCGCCAGGTTGGCCGCAGAAAAACGCCGCCAGCAGGTCGCCGAGGCCAAGAAACAGGGCAAAAAACCGCCGCCAGAGCCTAAAGCTCCCCCGGTGGAACGGATAGACGAAGTGGTAGACGGCAGTGCCTCCGGCCGCGCCTTCAAGAGCCTGCAAGGCCGCATGAAGCTGCCGGTATCCGGGGAGATTGCCGGCCGCTTTGGCGCGGCTCGCGGTGAAGGCAATAGCTGGAAAGGCCTGTACATCCGCACCGCCCCTGGCACGCCAGTGCGCGTTGTCGCCGATGGCACCGTGGTTTATGCTGACTGGCTGCGTGGCTTCGGCAACGCCATGATTATCGACCACGGTGGTAACTACCTCACCGTGTATACCGGCTTCTCGGCCATGGCCCGTGGTAACGGCGCCGGCGTGAAGGCGGGTGACGTACTGGGTACCAGCGGCACGATGGAAAGCGGCGAAACCGGCCTTTACTTCGAGCTGCGCTATCTGGGCAGACCCATCAATCCACAATCCTGGGCCCGTTAGGCCAGGCGAGACACTGGACCATGACCACACCACGTACACGCAAGATTGCCCTGCTCACCACCGGTGCACTGCTGGGCGGTGCACTGACCCTTAGCGTGCAAGCCTTCGCCGACAAAGGCGACAGCGTGCTGCCGCTGAATGAAATGCGTACCTTTGTCGAAGTATTTGGCCGCATCAAGCAGGACTACGTCGAGCCGGTAGAAGACAAAAAACTGATCAACGAAGCCATCAAGGGCATGCTGTCCGGCCTGGACCCGCACTCCGACTACTTTGATCCGCAGGCCTTCAAGGAATTCCGCGAAGGCACGCAGGGCGAGTTTGGCGGCCTGGGTATCGAAATCGGCGCCGAAGACGGCCTGGTGAAAGTCGTGGCGCCTATCGAAGACACCCCGGCGCAGAAAGCCGGCATCAAGAGCGGCGACCTGATCGTGAAGATCGACGACACCCCGGTGCGCGGCCTGTCGCTGAACGATGCAGTAAAACGCATGCGCGGCAAACCGGGCACCAAGGTCACGCTTACCATCGCCCGCAAGACCGAATCCAAACCACTGGTGTTTACCCTGACCCGTGCCGTGATCCAGACCAAGAGCGTGAAATCGCGCCTGCTGGAGCCGGGCTTCGGCTATGTGCGTGTGGCCCAGTTCCAGGAGCATACGGTAGAAAACTTCGCCCAGGCGCTGGGTAATCTGTACAAGGAAAACAAGGCACCGCTCAAAGGTATCGTGCTGGATCTGCGTGACGACCCGGGCGGCCTGCTGAACGGTGCGGTAGGCGTATCCACCGCCTTCCTGCCCAAGGACGCGCTGGTGGTGTATACCGAAGGCCGTGTCGCCGACGCGCAAATGCGCCTGTACGCCAACAGCAAGTACTACATGCGCGGCAATGCCACCGACTACTATGCCAAAGCCCCGGCCGAGCTGAAAAACGTGCCACTGGTGGTGCTGGTAAACGGCGGGTCGGCCTCGGCCTCCGAAATCGTGGCCGGCGCCCTGCAAGACCACAAACGCGCACTGATTGTCGGCACGCAAACCTTCGGCAAAGGCTCGGTACAGTCGGTACTGCCGCTATCCAACGAAGGCGGCATCAAGCTGACCACGGCGCGTTACTTTACGCCTAGCGGCCGCTCCATCCAGGCAAAAGGCATTACTCCGGACATCATTGCCGAAGATGGCAGCGAAGCCAGCGGCCTGCGCATCCGCGAAGCCGACCTGGAAAAACACCTGAGCAACCCGGCCGGTGAAGATGCCACCCCGGCGGCCAAGCCTGCAGCCAGCAAAGCCGCCACACCGGCAGTCAAGCCTGCAGCCAAAGCCGTGGACGATGACAGCAAGCCGGTTGACACCCAGCTCAATCAAGCCTTGAATGTATTGAAAGTACAGCAAATCCTGCTGAAAAAGGCGAGTAACTAGCGGGCATGCATGGCGTGCCCTGTCAGGGGTACGCCATGCCAAGCACCGATCACTTCAAATGCCGCACGCTCAAGCTGGCCAAACCGGAGCAGACGCACCGTGCGGCCAGCTTGCTGGCTGAGGCTTTCGGCATTCGTACCCGCGCCGATGCGCAAAGCGGCCACCTCACCCTGCTGTACACCCTGCCGCAGCACTCGCTTTTACAGCTGGTGCACCATCTGGAACAAGCCGGCATCACCCTGGCCCGCCACCCCATTCACCGCCTGCAGTGCCAGCTAGCCTGCTACTGCGAGCAAGTGCAGCTCGATAACCTGCAATGCCCCCCGCACGCCACCAAAGGGCGCGAAGCGTTTTCGCATATCTACCAACAGCACCCGCACGGTGACCGTGACGACACGCCAGAGGAGCTGCGGCTGGAAAAATAGCCTGCGGCCAACCCTGGCAGGTGTAACACGGCCGCCATATCAGCCTGGCGGCATTCCTGCTAATCTTGCGTTTTTCCGGCCTCTGCTGTTGGAGCTGTGCATGCTGCATCCCGATTTTGTGCTGGCGTTCCGTGAAGCCGCACCTTACATCAACAATTTTCGCGGCAAGACCTTTGTCATTGCCATCAATGGCGAATGCCTGGCACGCGGCAACCTGTACGGCCTGGCGCAAGACATCAACCTGCTGGTCAGCCTAGGGGTGCGCATTGTGCTGGTACACGGCGCCCGCCCGCAGATCGAAGAACAGTTACGGCTGCGCGGCACGCCGCCACAGTTTCACCATGGCCGCCGCGTGACCGATGCCCTCACCATGGAAGCCGTCAAATCGGCAGTGGGCGGCCTGCGCCACGACCTGGAGGCGTTCATGTCCATGGGCATGCCCAACTCGCCCATGCACGGTGCCTGCCTGCGCGTAGCCGGCGGCAACTTTGTCACCGCCCAGCCGCTGGGCGTGATCGACGGCGTAGACATGCAGTTCAGTGGCCGCGTGCGCAAGATCGACACCCTCGCCATCAACAAACGGCTGGACCTGGGCGAGCTGGTACTGATGTCGCTGATCGGCTACTCGCCCACCGGCGAAGCGTTCAACATGACCATGGAAGAAGTGGCCTGCCAGACGGCTATCGAGCTGAAAGCGGAAAAGCTGATTTTCATGGTGCAAAGCGATGGCCTGGTAGATGCCGACGGTATCCTGCACAGCGCCATTTCGGCAGAACAGGCCGAAACCATTTTCCAGCGCGGCATCGATAGCGACGAGGTGCGCGTGAGCCTGCCCTACGCCATCCGCGCCACGCGCGAGGGCGTGGTGCGCTCGCACCTGGTGAGCCACAACGAAGACGGCGCGCTGCTGGTCGAGCTGTTTACCGACTTTGGCACCGGCACCATGATCGCCCGTGACTCGCTGGTGAAAGTACGCGAAGCCAGCATCGAAGACGTGGGCGATATCCTGGCGCTGATCCGCCCGCTGCAGGAGCAGGGTATTCTGATCAAGCGCAGCCGCGAACACCTGGAAATGCAGATACGCCAGTACGCGGTGCTGGAACACGACGAGCGCATTTACGGCTGCGTGGCCATGCTGCCGTTCCACGAAGACGGCATGGCCGAGCTGGCGTGCCTGGCCATCAGCCAGGAGCGCCGCAACGCCGGTTTTGGCGACCGCCTGCTGAAATACGTCGAAGAACAAGCCCGGCTGTGCGGCCTGAAAAAGCTGTTCATCCTCACCACACAAACGGCACACTGGTTTGCCGAACGCGGCTTCCAGCCCGCTACCGTGGACGACCTGCCCTCGGTGCGGCGTGAGCTGTATAACCATAACCGCCGCTCGAAAGTGCTGATCAAGCCACTGGCGGCTTGATCTGGCGCAGCATCCACACTGCGCGCACGGTTGGTTACCCGTCATCTCTGTGACACAATTACTGGCTATTGTGTCTCAACTATTGCAAGGAATGCATCATGGCAAGAATGGTCAACTGCGTTAAGCTCGGTCGCGAAGCCGAAGGTATGGATTTCCCGCCCCTGCCCGGCGCGCTGGGTCAGCGTGTTTTCGCCGACGTTTCCAAAGAAGCCTGGCAAGGCTGGCTGCGTTACCAGACCATGCTGATCAACGAAAACCGCCTGAGCCTGGCCGATGCCCGCGCCCGCCAGTACCTGGCAGCGCAGCTCGAAGCCTACTTCTACGGCCAGGGTGCCGACCAGGTTGCCGGCTTCACCCCGCAGCAATAACAGGACAGCCCTCTTTCGAGGGCTTTTTTTGCCTCACCCTTTATCAAAGAAGCATTAATCATGTCCATGCCACACGACAATCTGCTAAACCGCGAGCTGGGTTTGCTCGAATTCAACCGTCGCGTCATGGCGCAGGCGGAAGAAGAATACCTGCCCATTCTGGAGCGGTTGAAGTACCTGTGCATCGTTTCGTCCAATATGGACGAGTTCTACGAAGTACGCGTGGCCTGGCTGAAAGATGCAGCACAAAACACCCCGGAACGCATCCTGGCCGACGGCAGCACCCCGGCCGAAGCGCTGGCCAAGGTGTCGGCGGCGGCACACGATCTGGTGCGCGAACAATACCGCCTGCTGCGAGAAGAAATCTTCCCCGCGCTGCGTGCCGACAACATCATTTTCTTGCGCCGTAACGAGTGGGACGCCGCGCAAAAAGCGTGGATCAGCGACTATTTCTTCCGCGAGCTGATGCCCATCCTCACTCCTATCGGCCTGGACCCGTCGCACCCCTTCCCGCGCCTGCTCAACAAGAGCCTGAACTTTATCGTGGAGCTGGAAGGTGCCGATGCCTTCGGCCGCGAATCCGGCATTGCCATCGTGCAAGCGCCACGCATCCTGCCGCGCGTTATCAAGCTGCCGGCAGAGTTGGCCGCAGACGGCGCCGATACCTTTGTATTCCTGTCGTCCATCCTGCACTCCCACGTGCAGGAGCTGTTCCCCGGCATGCTGGTGAAAGGCTGCTACCAGTTCCGTGTAACGCGTGACAGCGATTTGTCGGTAGACGATGACGACGTAAAAAACCTGCGTACCGCACTGCAGGGCGAGCTGCGCCAGCGTCAGTATGGCGATGCCGTGCGCCTGGAAATTGCCGACACCTGCCCGGCGCACATGGAAGAATTCCTGCTGAACACTTTTGCCCTGCAAAAGCACGACGTGTTCCGCGTGGACGGCCCGGTCAACCTGGTGCGCCTGATGCAGGTGCCCGACTTTGTCGACCGCCCGGAAACCAAGTTCGCCCCGTTCCAGGCCTCGCTGCCAGACATCCTGGAAAAGAAAACCCCGCTGTTTGACGCCATCCGCAAGGGCGACATGCTGCTGCACCACCCGTTCCAGACCTTCCAGCCGGTGATCGACCTGCTCACCCAGGCCGCCAGCGACCCGGCCGTGGTCGCCATCAAGATGACGGTATACCGTACCGGCACCGACTCGGTACTGATGGAGTCGCTGATTGCCGCCGCCCGCGCCGGCAAACAGGTGACCGTGGTGGTAGAGCTGATGGCACGCTTTGACGAAGAAGCCAATATCAGCTGGGCCACCCGCCTGGAAGACGCCGGTGCCCACGTGGTATACGGCGTGTTCGGCTACAAGATCCACGCCAAGATGCTGCTGGTGGTGCGCCGCGAAGAAGGCCAGCTGCGCCGCTACGTACACCTGGGTACCGGTAACTACCACCCGCGTACCGCCCGCCTGTACACCGACTTTGGCCTGATGACCTGCAACGAGGAAATCGCCACCGACGTGAACGACCTGTTCGTGCAGATTACCGGCCTGGGCCGCGCCGGCGAGCTCAAGCACCTGTACCAGTCGCCGTTTACCCTGCACAACATGATCACTACCGCGATCGACCGCGAAATCGAGCACGCCCAGGCCGGCAAACCGGCGCAGATCATTGCCAAAATGAATGCGCTGCTGGAGCCACAAGTGATCCGTGCGCTGTACCGCGCCAGCCAGGCCGGGGTGAAAATTACCCTGATCGTGCGGGGCGTGTGCGCGCTGCGCCCTGGCGTAGAGGGGCTGTCGGAGAACATTTCGGTGCGCTCCATTGTTGGCCGCTTCTTGGAACACACCCGCGTGTTCTATTTCTACAACGACAAGGCAGAGAACCTGTTCATTTCCAGCGCCGACTGGATGGGCCGCAACTTCTTCCGCCGTATCGAGACCTGCGTGCCGATTCTGGACACCAAGCTCAAGCGCCGCGTGATCCGCGAAGGCCTGAAGGTGTATCTGGAAGACAATACCAACGCCTGGGAAATGCAGCAGGATGGCAGCTACCGCCGCCGTGTGGCCCGCGGTAAAGGCCGCTGCGCGCAGGATATCCTGTTACAGGAATACACCGGTTAACCCCCGGCTCCAGGTTGGCCGCACACGGCGCCCCCGGAACTTCCGGCGGCGCCGTTTTACTTAGCAGGGTCACCTTCAAGGAGTAAACATGGCTTTTGACTGGAGCTGGGCCGGCTACGCGCTGGCCATCATCATGATGCTGGCCGGGCTGGCCGGCACGATCTACCCCGCCCTGCCAGGCCTGGCGCTACTGGGTGGCGGCATGCTGCTGGCGGCCTGGCTGGGCGACTTTGCCAGCGTGGGCAGCACGGCCTTGATCATTATCGGCGTGCTGGCCGTACTGGGCATGGTGATGGAGAACCTGGCCGGCTTTCTGGGGGCACAAAAGAGCGGGGCCAGCCGCCAGGCGCTGATCGGTGCCTTTATCGGCGGGCTGGTGGGTATGTTTCTGGGTTTGGTGGGCGCCATCATCGGGCCTATCGTCGGTGCCGTCATCGGTGAGCTGCAGGCACGGCGCTCGCTGCAGCAAGCGGGCAAAGTGGGCATCGCCACCTTCATCGGTTTTCTGGCAGGCACGGTCATCAAGATTGCCTGCGCTTTTGCCATGCTGGCTGTGTTTGTCGCCGCGCTGGTTTTCTGACGCCCCGCGACACAACAGGATTGGACAGCCGGATAGCCGCCGAGCACAATTGAACGTCATCAGCCTTCGCCCCTGACCTGGCACGCCCAGCGGCCAGCGGGTCATGGGGATTGGCCATCAGCAATGGGTAAAGCGCGATGAACGACAAAGCATTCGGCAAGCGGCTGGCAAAAGAATCCGAACGCTGGCAACAGGCAGGCTGGCTTAGCGCAGAGGGCCGGCAAGCCATTCTGGCAGACGTGGCCACACGGCAAAGCCGCCTCAGCTGGCCTGGCGGGCTGGCGCAGATGGGGGCACTGTTGCTGGGTATTGGCGTGCTCAGCTGGTTTGCCGCCAACTGGGACGCCATCAGCAAGCCGGGCAAACTGTTGCTGATTTTCCTGGCGCTGAGCAGCAGCCATGCAGCGTACGGCTTCAGCATGACCCGCGGGCTACAAAAACTGGCACAGGGCATGGCGGTGCTGTCGGTGCTGCTGTTCGGCGCCGCCATCATGCTGATAGGCCAGCTCTACCACATCGATGCGCACTTTCCGGATGGCATTGCCCTTTGGGCTGCCGGCGGGCTGCTGACTGCAGCCCTGCTACAGTCGCAGCCGGCCATGCTGATCTCGCTAGGGTTGGCCGCACTCTGGACCGGCTACGAGCAGTTCGAATACGCGCAGATGAACTGGCTACTGCCAGGCTACCTGCTGCTGGCCGCCCTTGTCGTGCAGCGCCAAGGTTGGGCGTTGGCCGCCCGTAGCTGTGCCGCGCTCCTGCTGCTATGGCTAACGGGCTGGCATGCCCAAGCTTGGCCGCTGCTGGATGATGCTCCGCAAGCTCACCTGCGCCTGTTTGCCCTGCAGCTACTGGCGCTGGCAGGTCTCTGGGCCATGACCCAAACCAGCCGGCAGCCCTGCATGCGTACCGGCGGCGGCACCTTGCTCGCCGGTGTGCTAAGCGGCACGTTTGCGTTGACGTTTCCCGATTTTGTCTCGGCATCCGGCGAACAGCCCGTGCTGGATCTTCTCTGGTTTGCAGGCCTGCTGGCCAGCGGCAGCCTGTACACGATGGGCCTGCTACTGCTGGCTCGCCGCCAGGTGCTGTCGCCACTACGGCGCTATAGCGGCCTGCTCTTGGTGGCAAGCTTTGCCGTGCTGGTCGCCTGCACGGTTCTATTCAGCTATAGCGGTAGCTGGCCTGCGCTGTTATGGAATGCCGTTTTCCTTGGCATGATGGGCTGGATGGCCGACGTCGGCATCCGCGAAGCCGACCGGGCCATCATCAACCAGGTTTTTGGTGCCCTGCTGTGCTGGCTGCTGGCGCGCTACGTGGATGCGTTCTGGACGCTGCTGGACCGTTCACTATTCTTCATGACCGGTGGCGTCCTGTTACTGGCAGCAGGCGGGTGGATGGAACGGCGCCGCCGCAGCCTGCTTGCGCGCATCCCTACGGAGGAGCAGCCATGAGACTGTGGCAAAAACTCGCCCTGCTCTGCACGCTGCAGCTACTGGCTCTGGCCGCCATGGTTGCCGACAAGCAGTGGACGCTGCAGACGGGTACTGCCGTACTACTGCCCACCTTGCCGGTGGACCCGCGCTCGCTGTTCATGGGCGATTACGCGCGGCTGAACTACGCTATCAACCGGCTGGCGCTGGACGGCGAACAAGCCCTGGGCGGTGACAAGGACTTTCAGCCGCACGACCGTGTCTGGGTGGCCATCCAGCCGCAGTCAGACGGGGTCAAAGCGCTATCCGTGCACCACCAGCGCAGCGCCATCCCCGCAGGGCAGCTGGTACTGGCGGGCGAGGTGCAGCATATCGATACCCGGCAGGCGCAAAATGGCGCCCCCCTGCGCACCCTGCAAGTGCGCTATGGCATAGAACAGTATTTTGTGCCGGAGGGTACTGGCCAACAGATAGAACGCCCACAGGGCGGCGAGACCGTGTCGGTTCTGGTTGCTATCGACCAGCGCGGCAAGGCGGGCATTCTGGCGCTGTTGCTGGATGGGCGCGAACGTTACCGCGCAACCCTGTTCTAGCCCCAGCCAGGCCGGATACACGCCAAACAGGCTAGAACGGTACCGGGCTGTGCCATTGCAGCAACTCGCCGCTAAGCGGGTGGTGCAACTGCAACTCGCAAGCGTGCAGACACAACCGTGGCATAGCCTGCTGCACCGCGGGTGGCGCATACAAGGTATCGCCCAGTATCGGGTGTCCCAGCGCCATCATGTGCACGCGCAGCTGGTGCGTGCGCCCGGTGTGCGGGGTAAGCGCTACCCGGCTTGCGTTGCGCACCGCATCGTAGGCCACGACCTGATAGCCGGTGTGCGACGGCTTGCCCGCCTGCAAATCCACCTTTTGCCTTGGCCGCTGCAGCCAGTCGGCCATCAGCGGCAGGTGGATATCGCCCTGCTCCGGCAATACCTGCCCTGCCACCAGTGCCTGATACGTTTTCTGCACATCACGCCCGGCAAAGCTGGCCGACAGCTGGCGCTGCATATCCAGCCCGCGCGCCATCAGCAACAAGCCGGAGGTAGCCATATCCAGCCGGTGTACCACCAGCGCGTCGGGAAAGCGCTGCTGCACGCGCAGGCTCAGGCAGTCTTGCCGTGCCTCGCCCCGCCCCGGTACCGACAGCAGACCTGCTGGCTTGTCTACCACCAGCAAATAGTCGTCCTGATAGAGCAAACGCAGGCCGGTGTCGGGCGGCGGGGTGTAGTCGTCCAGTGTGTGTACAGCGCTCATCTGCGGGCGGGGGCAAGGAATGAAGGTGCCGATTATCCGGCATTTCAAACGCCCCCGGCAAACTGGCCGCGCCCTATTGAAATGTATGACGGGCGGCCTCACGCTATACCGATAACCCGACAACAGAGAGCCCGCTATGCCAGAACGTTTCTACTTGGACCCTTACCAGACCAGCCTAGACACCACCGTAGTCAGCCATGACGAGCGGGGCATCGTGCTGGCCGATACGCTGTGCTACCCCCTGGGCGGTGGCCAGCCTGGCGATACCGGCACGCTTGTGCTGGCCGATGGTAGCCAACTACTCATCGCCGACACCCGCCGTGACAAAACCACCCGCGAGATACTGCACCAGCCCGCCCCGGGTAGTGTGCAGTTGGCCGCAGGCAGCACGGTGACACTGCAGCTGGACTGGGCCAGACGCTATCGCCACATGCGCATTCATAGCTGCCTGCACTTGCTGTCCTGTGTCGTGCGCGCAGGCGTAACCGGCGGCAACCTCAGCGCCGATAGCGGCCGGCTGGATTTCGACCTGCCAGAAGGCATGGAGCTGGACGCCTCGCATATCGAACGCGAACTCAACGCGCTGATTGCGGCCAACCATGCCGTATCAGTACAGATGACCAGCGGCGAAGCACTGCGTGCGCAGCCCGAGCTGATCAAGACCATGTCGGTGACACCCCCGCTAGACCTGCCGGAAATCCGCTTGATCGCCATAGCAGGCGTAGACTTGCAGCCGTGTGGCGGCACACACGTGCGCCATACCGGTGAAATCGGCGCCGTAGTCGTCAAGAAAATAGAAAGTAAAGGCGCGCGTAACAAACGCGTGGTGATTGCGCTGGCAAACTAGCCCCGACCCTGCGGCAGGCCGCCGATGGCCTGCCTAGAATCGTGGCAAAGGCACCTTGGCCCAGGCGCTGGCCAGCCGGGCAGTCATGGCGGCTGGCATCTGTGTGGTGCAAGCAAACCATGACACCAGCGGCCCCAGCTCGGCACCGGCTTCCAGCGTCCCCGGCACCAGCCGCGATAAAGCCGCACGCGTCGCAAACAGTACACGGATGCGCTGCGCCTGCAACATGGCCACCGCCTCCTGTAAAGATTCGCTACGCTGTGGCACCGCGATACCGCGCTGCTGCAGCACACTGGCTACCCCCTCGCCAAATACCATGCGCTTGGCTGGCGACACCTGTGCCAGCTCAGCCAGCGGCAGGGTATCCCCGGGGCGGGTAAACAGCATGGCCTGCGTTTGGCCCATGGCATAAACATACTGCATGCTGGCCGGGGGAGGCGTGTTGGCCGCGAGGGTTACTGCGGTGCAGGCGTCATCCTGCCGTTGCAGCGACTGCAGTATGCGCGGGCGGCTGGCCAAATAGAGATGTAAGGTAATACCGGCGTGGCTGGCCATATGCTGCAGCAGCTCCACGTACAAACCGGCAGGCTGGCCTGCACGCTCCTCATACAGGGCCGGGATCGGGGGCAGATAAAAACGCACGGTATCCGCCATGGCAGGCAGGCAAAGCAGCCATGGCAGGCAGGCGATATGGTAGCGATAAGACATGCTCACCCCGCACGGTAACTGGCGTACCAGTTCAGCATAGTTGGCCGCTAGGGTATCCGGGAAATTTATCGAACTATTCGTCTACACAAGCACTCTCGGTGCACGCCAGGGTGTGCACGCTCATGTCCTGCAGGCACAGCAGGGTAAGCTGGCGGCCGTATACGGCACCGGTGTCTACATACAACACATTATCGCGCTGCCGCGCCAGGCTAACCGGTGAATGGCCTACACACAGCAAATCCACGCCCGTAACGCGCGCGCGCGCCTGGCCGCGTATGCGCTCACGTGACCATGTCGCCTCGTGCAATACGGTCTGCCCATTGCTGCAAGCCACGCCCTCGCCCGACGCCAGACGAGCCTGGAACACCACCCAGTCGTCCTCCGGGCAATCTGCATGCACCAAACCCACCCGCCTGTTGCCCACTGGTAACTCGATCGCCAGCGGCATGGCGGCAAACACATTGCGGTAACGCTGCTGCTGCGCCGGGGGCAGCGCCATGAACCACTCGCCGCCATTGCGGGCGTAGCGTTCGCGCCAGGCGTCACTAGCGTCGTAATCGATGGCCATTTGTTCATGGTTACCGCGCACGGCAAACAGCCACATCTGCGCCAGCCAGTCCAGCACCTGCCACGACCGCGGGCCGCGGTCGATCAAATCGCCCACCGACAACAGGCGGTCGCGTTCCGGGTCAAAATCTACCTGCCCCAGCAACAAACCCAAGGTATCGAAACAGCCGTGCACATCCCCCACGACAAAGTCGCGGCCTAGGGTATTGGCAGGCAAGGTTCGAAATAGCATCAGAATGGCATAGCTTTTTTCAGGATTACCGGTTGACAGCGATAAAAGCACATCACAATAATTCCAATTACATAAATTCAGCAAGGGGAAATCTATGAATACCCTGCAAGGCATCATGTGCAGCCTGCTACTCGTCGCCCTTGCTGGCTGCGCCAGCATGCACAGCAATAAGCCGATCGTCACGCTCTCCCCAAATGGTAGTGACATTGTCTACAACGGTGAGTTGGATGCAAGCGCAATCGCACAAGTCCAGACTATTTACGCGCAAGCTACTGTTAAACCAACCCGCTTGGTGATCAATAGCCATGGCGGAAGCAGCAACCTAGGTATGGCGCTGGGGGATTTCATTCACGACAAACAGCTGGACATACGGGTAAATGGTGCGTGCATGTCCTCATGTGCCAACTATGTCTTTCCTGCCGCACGTAACAAGTATTTGGGCGAACGCGATGCCCTGCTATGGCACGGTGGGGCCCTGCAGCCCGACTGGGAGGCGCTTATCAAGGCAAAGTGGAAGCACAATCCTGCTCAGCAAGACCGTGCACGGGAAGATATCAGACAGTGGGTCATCAGTGAAAAAGCGTTCTTTGAGCGCATCGGTGTCAGCCAGCTAATAACCGTATGCGGCCAACAACCAGAATGGATCAAGGCCTACCCCCAGGCTCCGGGGTTTTATTACAGCCCGGAGGATATGCAACGCTTTGGCATTCATGATATCCAGTTTATTGCTAACCGCTGGGCACCAGAAGAAACCATCACCTACCCCAAGTTTTTCAAAGCCAGTTTTTGCAGTGCCCCACCCCCACCCACCGATGAAATCTTGTGCGGCTGCAAGTTTTCCGACTAGGACAAAACCAGCCGCGGCCAGGACAGCACCCGGTAATCCGGCAAACCATCGATATAGGGAATGGCGACCTCGCCCTGCAACAAGGGCTGCAAATAGCGGGTAAAAGCCGGTGTCATCGACAAGCCATCATCCGCAATGAAGTGCGACGGTACCGTGCGCTCCAGCCCGGCAACCTGCGCCAGCGGTACCGGCACCGCCTGCCAGCCATCATCCTGGCGCTGCAGACCAGCCATCACCCCGCCCTGCCCGGCCAGCGCCCAATGTACGCAGGCCGCACCGGCTTCGTACGCCAGGCGTGCATCAGTGGCCGACGCCAGGTGCATGGCGGCGCGCTGCTGGCAGTCCACCAGTGCCACGTGGGCGTGAACACCCAGCGCTTGCTGCAGGCGCTGCGCCAGCCAGGCGCCGGCACCGCCCAGCTGTTCGTGACCATACACGGCATCTGCGTGCATTTGCGCCACAAAACGACCATCGGCCTGCCGCAAGCCCTCGGCCACCGCAATGGCGCAATAACCATCCTGCTGCAGCCTGTGCTGCACTGCCTGCAGCACACGCGCTTCGTCAAACGCCACCTCGGGCAGTAACACCAGCGGGGCCGGCCCGCCCGCGCCTGCCGCCAGGCTGCAGGCTGCGGCCAACCACCCTACGTGCCGGCCCATGGTTTCCATGATGAACACACGGCCGCGCCCCATGCTGCGCATATCGTGCGTCACCTCGCGCAGGCTGCTGGCCAGATATTTGGCAGCGGAGGGAAAACCGGGACTGAAGTCGGTGCCCTCCAGGTCGTTATCGATGGTTTTGGGTACGCCCAGCGCCAGCAGCGGCAAGTCAAAACGCTGGGCCAGCTCGCCCAGTCGCAAGGCGGTTTCCATCGAACCGTTGCCGCCATTGAGCAACACGTAGCCAATATCGAACTGCTGCACGACCTGTGCCAGCCTTGCCCATTGCTCCGGTGCCTCGTCGTAGGCGGCCAGCACATGGCGGCTGGTGCCGAAACTGGCCCCCGGTAACCAGCCCAGGCGCCGGATGCTGTCGGCCGGCGCGTTGCTGCAGTCGTACAGTTCGCCTGCCAGCAAACCCGCCAGGCCGTTGGCTGCCGCACACACCGGCACACCCTGTGCACGGGCTGTTTCAATGACACCTTGCGCCGAGCCATTCAGCACGGCGGTAGGGCCGCCGGACTGCAGATAAAGTAAACGCGCCATGCTGGCCTCCTGTTTATGGATAAGACCATTGTAGTACCAGATGCAGCGACTACTTTGCCTTGGCGCAAACAGCACGGTGCCCATAAACAAGTTGGCCGCAACCCGGTAAGGGATGCGGCCAACTTGCTAGCGGCGTTCAAGCACCAAGGTCAGATATCGACTTCCGCTTCGTTACCTTTGGCTTCCATCCAGCTGCGGCGGCTGCTGGCCTCGCCCTTGCCCATCAGCATGATGAACATGTCGCGCGTGGCCGCCAGCGCCCCCGGGCGTACCTGTACGCGCGACAGGCGACGGGTATCCGGGTTCATGGTGGTGTCCTTCAGCTGCTCGGGGTTCATCTCGCCCAAACCCTTGAAGCGCGAGATGCTCCAGGCGCTTTCCTTGACGCCTTCACTACGCAGGCGGTCCAGAATGGCAGTCATTTCCCCTTCGTCCAGCGCGTACAGTTTGCGCGGCGGGCGGTTTTTGCCCTGGCCTGGCACGTCCACACGGAACAGTGGCGGTTGGGCAATGTAAATGTGGCCCTGCTCGATCAGCTTGGGGAAATGGCGGAAGAACAGCGTGAGCAGCAGCACCTGGATGTGCGAGCCGTCCACGTCGGCATCGGACAGAATGGCGATCTTGCCGTAACGCAGGCTGGACAGGTCTGGCGTATCGTCCACGCCGTGCGGATCTACGCCAATGGCCACCGAGATATCGTGGATTTCGGCATTGGAGAACAGCTGATCCTTATCGGTTTCCCAGCTGTTCAGCACCTTGCCGCGCAGCGGCAGGATGGCCTGGTATTCCTTGTCACGCGCCAGTTTGGCAGAACCACCGGCCGAGTCGCCCTCTACCAGAAACAGCTCGTTGCGCTCTATGTCTTCGCTTTCGCAATCGGTCAGTTTGCCCGGCAGCACGGCCACGCCGGAGCCTTTTTTCTTCTCGACCTTCTTCACCGACTTCAAACGACTTTGCGCCTGGCGGATAGCCAGCTCGGCAATACGCTTGCCGGCCTCTACGTGCTGGTTCAGCCACAGTTCCACCGGGTCGCGCGCCAGGCTGGAAATCAGCTTCAGCGCATCGCGGCTGGTGAGTTTGTCCTTGGTCTGGCCCTGGAATTGCGGGTCCAGCACACGGGCGGACAGCACGAAGCGCACGCGGCTCCACACGTCCTCGGCCATCAGCTTCACGCCACGCGGCAGCAGGTTGTGGTGATCGATAAAGCTTTTTACCGCCTCGAACACGCCGGCGCGCAAGCCGGCCTCGTGCGTACCACCGCTAGGGGTGGGAATCAGGTTGACGTAGCTTTCGCCGCTGGCGCCGTCTTCAAACCACGCCATGGCCCACTGCACGCCTTCGCCACGGGCGAACTGCTCGTGGTCGTCACCGATATAGGCCTCGCCGGAAAACAGCGGCGCAACCGGCTCGTCGTCACCGCACAGCTCGGATAGATAGCTTTTCAGGCCTTCCGGGTACTGCCACACCTTCACCTCGTCGCCACTGGGGCGCTCGATAGTCAGGGTCACGGCCACGCCGGGCAACAGCACCGCCTTGGCACGCAGCAGGCGCTCCAGCTCCGGCATGGAGTAGCGCGGGCTTTCAAAATACTTGCCGTCCGGCCACACGCGCACGCGGGTACCGCTGGTACGCGGGCCGCAGTCGCCGATACGCGCCAAGGGCTCGATGACGTCGCCACCGGCAAACACCAGCTTGTGCACACCGCCTTCGCGTTTGACTTCTACTTCCAGCCGGGTGGACAGCGCGTTGGTCACCGACACGCCTACGCCGTGCAGGCCACCGGAAAACGCGTAGGCACCGCCGTCTTTCTTGTTGAACTTGCCACCGGCGTGCAGGCGGGTGAACACCAGCTCCACCACCGGTACGCCTTCCTGCGGGTGCAGGCCCACCGGAATGCCACGGCCGTCGTCCTCTACCGTTAGCGAGCCGTCCAGGTGCACGGTGACTGCGATCTTGCGGGCAAAGCCACCCAGCGCCTCGTCGGCGGCGTTATCGATGACTTCCTGGCAGATATGGGTCGGGTCGGTGGTGCGGGTGTACATGCCTGGCCGCTCTTTTACCGGCTCCAGCCCCTTGAGTACCCGTA
Organism: Vogesella sp. XCS3; assembly: GCF_020616155.1. Taxonomy (NCBI): domain Bacteria; kingdom Pseudomonadati; phylum Pseudomonadota; class Betaproteobacteria; order Neisseriales; family Chromobacteriaceae; genus Vogesella; species Vogesella sp. XCS3. The sequence continues at coordinate 1,852,535 of NZ_CP085530.1, forward strand.
CCGAGGATTCGTCGTAATGTTGTTGTGTCATGTGTCTGTCAGTGTGGTGCACGGCGCAGCAGCGCCGCGAGTTGTTGATTGTGGCGCGCGGCCAGAAGCAGCTGCGCCAGAATGGCACCGCAGAGCGCCAGGAACATATCCCACTGGGTATCCCACGGGTCGCCCTGCGTGGCCAGAAAGGCGTCGGCACCAGCCCCTAGCGCCAGCGCGGCCCACCATTCGATCAATTCGTAAAATGCCGAGAAAGCCAGGCAGAAACAGGTGGCCAGAAACGCCAGCCAGCGCCCCTGCAGGCGGGTAGCGCGGTGAATCACCTCGCGCGCCAATATGGCCGGAAAGAAACCCTGTGCCAGGTGGCCGATGCGGTCGTAATGGTTGCGGCTAAAGTCAAACGCCTCTTGCAGCCAGAAGCCCAGCGGGGTGAGCGCGTAGGTGTAATGTGCGCCCACGAGCAAAATCACCGCGTGCAATGCCATGGCCCATGCGGCCAACCTGGTCCACGGGTAGCGGCCCCAATACAGCCACGCCAATGGCAGGCCGACTAGGGCCGGGATGGCTTCCATCCACCAGGTCGTGATGTCCGCAGGCTGCCAGGCAGACCAGGCAGCAACAACGGCCACGCCTGCAAAAGCAGAGCGTGGCCGTGGCAAATGGTGTGTCGTCAAGCCTTAGCCCTCGTCTGGCTGCCCGGTTGTACCCTGCGCAATACGCGCCAGATAGTCACCACGGCTCTCGATCCCTTTCAGGAAACGGGTCAGCTCGGTGAGCGCCCGCTCGTAGACGTCTTTCTTGAATTCGATCACCGCATCAACCGGCGCCCAGTAGTCATTCCAGCGCCAGCCGTCAAACTCAGGGTGATTGGTTGCACGAAGGCATACATCACAATCCCGGCCTACCAGCTTCAGCAAGAACCAGATCTGCTTTTGCCCGCGATAACTACCGCGCCACTCGCGACGTACCCAGTTGGTAGGCACATCGTAGCGCAGCCAGTCGCGGGTGCGACCCAGGATCTTGACGTGTTGCGGCAGCAAGCCCACTTCTTCCAGCAGCTCGCGATACATCGCGGCTTCAGGGCTTTCGCCAGGTTTGATGCCTCCTTGCGGAAACTGCCACGAGTGCTCGCGCACCCGCTTGCCCCAGAACACCTCATGCTTGCCATTGATGAGGATGATTCCGACATTGGGGCGGTATCCGTCCCGGTCCAGCATGGAAAAACCTGCAATATCGTTAGTTGGCTCGATTTTTGCACATTTCGGCCGCGCACGCCACGCGCTACCGTGGCTGGCACGTCACATGAGCGCCGCAATCACCCATCGTTCGTTAAATATAATTGACGAATAGCCGCAATATGGAATAAAAAAATAGACATTCAATCTTTGCAAGGCTGCGACATGCGTCACACCCTTACCTTGTGCACCCTGCGCATTCCTTGCAATGTGTCCCTGGGGGTCTTCGAGCAACCGCTCAGCGCTGCCGGCAACGCTGCCGCCACACCTGCACGCGACTCTGCCAACCCCTTACGGACACCTCATCATGACTACCCTGCTGCACTGGCTGCGTGAGCACGCCATTACCCACATCGAATGCCTCATCCCGGACCTGAATGCCCAAGCACGCGGCAAGCTGGTACCTGTTACGCATTACCCGGCAGAAGGCGAACTGCGCTTTCCCCAAGTCAGCCTGATACAAAGCTGGATGGGCGACCCGCAACAGCAGCTGGTTCCCGATAACGACCCCGACCTGCGCTTGCTACCCGACCTGGCCACACTCAGCGTCAAACCGGGGCCTGGCCGCCGCATCGCCCAGCTTATCCACGATTGTTACAGCGATAGCGGCCAGCTACTGGAAACGGCACCGCGCAGCGTACTGAAGCGTGTGCTGGCACGCTTTGACGCGCTGGGCTTCACTCCAGTCGTGGCACCCGAAATCGAGTTTTACCTGCTGGATGCACAAGGCCAGCAACGCGAAGCAATCGGGCCCGCCTACGCTGTAGACCACAGCGCCCGGCACGAGCCTTTTTTTGCCGAGCTGGAACAAGCCTGCCACCTGCAAGGCATTGCCACCGATACGCTACTGCACGAAGTAGGCAACGGCCAATACGAACTCAACCTGCAACACGGCCCGGCGCTGGCCCTGGCAGACCAGGTATTCCTGCTTAAACGCACCCTGCGCCAGCTGGCCAGCCGGCACGGCCTGCAGGCCTGCTTCATGGCCAAGCCCTTCCCCGGCCAACCGGGCAGTGCCATGCATATTCACCAAAGCCTGCTGGATAGCCCGGGCAATAATGCTTTCTCGCAGGCGGATGGTAGCGAACACCCACGCTTTCATCACTACATCGGCGGCCTGCAACGCTATTTGCCGCAAGCCATGCTGCTATTTGCGGCCAACCCTAATGCCTACCGCCGCCTCTGCGCCCATAGTGCTGCGCCAATCAATGTAGAGTGGGGTTACGACAACCGCAGCTGCGGCCTGCGCGTACCGGTTTGCCACCCGCAGGCCCGGCGTGTAGAAAACCGCCTGCCCGGCATTGATGCCAACCCCTACCTGGCACTGGCAGCCACACTGGCCTGCGGCTTGCTTGGTATGGAGCAAGGCTGCAAAGCAAGCCCCCCCCGCTCGGACAGCGCCTATCAGCAAGCGGCGACCTTGCCTGACTCGCAACAAACCGCCATGCAGGCGTTTGCACAAGCCCATGCGCTGCATGATGTTCTGGGGCCGGATTTCGCCCGCACCTTTCTGGCGCTAAAACAGGTAGAACAGCAACATTTCCAGCAGCAAGTCACCGCGTGGGAATGGCAATATTTAGCTCACCAAGCCTGAAAACCACGCGCTACAATGCAGCTGTTCCAAGGGAGTAGTTGAGCATTTTCCCGCACCGGTTTCTAATTAACACAGCGGCGATAACCAGGCCGTAATGATGAAATAAGCAGACTAACTGCAAGGAGAACCTGATGAAGAAATCGACCCTGACCCTGGCTATCAGCCTGGCCTTGACCGCCGCCTCTGGCAGCGCCTTCGCCGCCGGCAAAGAGCTGAACGTGTACAACTGGTCAGACTACATTGCAGAATCCACGGTACCGAACTTCCAGAAAGCTACTGGCATCAAGGTTCGTTACGATGTCTACGATAGCAACGAGATCCTGCAAGCCAAGATGCTGACCGGCAAATCCGGCTACGACCTGGTTCACCCGTCCAATACCTTCCTGGCCAAGCAAATCCAGGCCGGCCTGTACCAGCCGGTCAACAAGGCCAAAATCCCGAACTACAAAGACCTGGACCCGGAGCTGATGAAGCTCATGACCCAGTTCGACCCGGGTAACCAGTTTGCTATCCCTTATTTCTGGGGCATGAATACAATTGGTATCAACACCGACAAGGCAAACAAAGCACTAGGTGGCAAGCTGCCAGCTAACGAGTGGGACCTGCTGTTCAAAGTCGAGAACGTGTCCAAGCTGAAAAGCTGCGGTGTCAGCATGCTGGACTCTGCGGCAGAAGTCTTCCCGGTAGTGCTGCACTACATGGGCAAAAACCCGGCCAGCACCAACGAAGCCGACTACAAAGCAGCGGCAGCCCTACTGAAACCACTGCGCCCGCACATTACCCGATTCTCCTCCTCGGGCTACATTAACGAGCTCTCCGGTGGCTCGCTATGTCTGGTACTGGGGTACGGCGGTGACCTGAATATCGCCAAAACCCGCGCTGAGGAAGCCAAAAACGGCGTCAAAGTACAGCCGCTGGTACCCAAAACAGGCGTAGGTATCTGGATCGACAGTATGGTGATCCCGAAAGACGCCAAAAACGTCGATAACGCCCTCACCTACATCAACTACGTGCTGGATCCAAAAGTCTCGGCAGCCAATGCCAATACCGTTACCTATGCACCGGGCAGCCTGGCCGCTCGCCAGTTCATCGACAAGAAGCACTTGGCCAATCCGTCTATTTTCCCGAGCAAAGACATCGTGGCCAAGAGCTTCGTGATGCCAACCATGGATGCCAAAATCCAGCGCCTGACCACACGTCTATGGCAGGAGTTCAAAACCGGTAAATAAGCGTAATCCACGCATCAGCCACAGCCCCTGCGCTCACGCCCAGGGGCTTTTAATTACCTTTAAAGAACAGCCCTGCAATAGTGCAGGCCTGCGTGTAAAACCAATCCACTTTTACGGCACTGATGGTAGGATGCGTTAATCGCATTAATACGCACACACACGCCTCATGCTGTTTTTTTCGCCAACCGATCCGCTGCGATCCCTGCCTGGCATTACCCTGCGTCCGGATGCCGTGACCATCCTGCACAGCGCCACCGATTATCGCGAACAGTTACTCGGCATGATTCGCCAGGCACGCCACCGCATTTACCTCTGCGCGCTATACCTGCAAGAAGACGAAGGTGGCAAACTCATTCTCGATGCCCTCTATGCGGCGGCTGCGGCCAACCCTGAGCTCGATATAAAAGTATTTGTCGATGCACACAGGGCTCGCCGTGGCCTTATTGGCCATGGCAAACAAGAAGGCAATGCCGGCTGGTACCGTCGGCGCGCCCAGGCACAGCCACAAGACAACCTCTCCATCTACGGCGTACCCGTACAGACACGCGAGCTTTTTGGTGTGATGCACCTCAAGGGTTACGTCATCGACGACACCGTGCTGTATAGCGGTGCCAGCCTGAACAATGTCTACCTGCACGTGGGAGACAAATACCGCTTTGACCGCTACCACCTGATCAACAGCGCACCATTAGCCGACGTACTGTCAGGCTATATGCTCGACACCCTTGCGGCCAACCCGGCAGTCATCTGTCTGGACCAGCCCATTACCCAAGACAAAGCCAGCCAGAACCGTGCAACTCGGCAGCTGCGCAAAACCCTGGCACAAACCCGCTATACAGTCGTGCCAGATAGGCATTGCCAAAGCGGGCTACAAGTATTTCCCGTCTGCGGTGTCGGCAAAGGCAACCCGTTCAACAAGCTGCTGGAAAACCTGCTGTATAGCGCACGGCAGCAAATCAGCATCTGTACGCCCTATTTCAACCTGCCTCGCCCGCTGCTCAAAGCCATAGACAAAGCCCTGGCACGGCAGGTCAAAGTAGAAATCATTGTTGGTGACAAAACCGCCAATGACTTTTACATCCCGCCCAGTGAGCCTTTCAAGGTCATTGGCGGCCTGCCCTACCTGTATGAAATGAACCTGCGCCGCTTTGCCAAACAATATCAGCGCGCCATTCAGGCCGGGCTACTTACCATTCGGCTTTGGCAGCACAACGACAACAGCTTTCACCTGAAAGGCCTGTGGATAGACCAGCATTTGCAGCTGATCACCGGTAATAACCTGAACCCACGCGCCTTCCGTCTGGATCTGGAAAATGGCCTGCTGCTGCACGACCCACAAGGACAGCTGGCCGCCATCACCGCACAAGAGCTCGACAACATCCGTCAACACACCCGGATCGTCAGCCATTACCAGCAACTGGAAAAGTTACAACACTATCCGGAAAAGGTAAGGAAACTACTCAGCAGGCTAAACCGCTTCCGACTAGACAAACTGTTTCACCGGCTACTCTAAGGCCCATGCATAAAGCCCGCTTTTGCGGGCTTTATGTTGGGCGGGCAGGCTGCGGCCAAGGTTGGCCGCGGGGTGCATGCGGTGTTTTCGCGGCACCAAAGCAAAAGCCCAGCTCGTATGAGCTGGGCTTGCGTATGGGGCGTCTGGCGGTGTCCTACTTTCACACAGGAATCTGCACTATCATCGGCGCTGAGGCGTTTCACGGTCCTGTTCGGAATGGGAAGGCGTGGGACCACCTCGCTATGGCCACCAGACATAAACTGTCACAAACTTAAAGAAGCCAGGCTGGAAACCTTCCAGCCGGTAGAATTTTCTTGTATCAACCAGCGCTTCATCATCAACAAAGCAACTCAAATGATAGGATCAAGCCTCACGAGCAATTAGTATCGGTTAGCTTAACGCCTCACAGCGCTTCCACACCCGACCTATCAACGTCCTGGTCTCGAACGACTCTTCAGGGAGGTCAAGCCTCCAGGGAAGTCTCATCTTCAGGCAAGTTTCCCGCTTAGATGCTTTCAGCGGTTATCTCTTCCGAACTTAGCTACCCGGCGATGCGACTGGCGTCACAACCGGTACACCAGAGGTTCGTCCACTCCGGTCCTCTCGTACTAGGAGCAGCCCCCGTCAAACTTCCAACGCCCACTGCAGATAGGGACCAAACTGTCTCACGACGTTTTGAACCCAGCTCACGTACCACTTTAAATGGCGAACAGCCATACCCTTGGGACCGGCTACAGCCCCAGGATGTGATGAGCCGACATCGAGGTGCCAAACTCCGCCGTCGATGTGAACTCTTGGGCGGAATCAGCCTGTTATCCCCGGAGTACCTTTTATCCGTTGAGCGATGGCCCTTCCATTCAGAACCACCGGATCACTATGTCCTGCTTTCGCACCTGCTCGACTTGTCGGTCTCGCAGTTAAGCTACCTTTTGCCATTGCACTATCAGCACGATTTCCGACCGTACCTAGGTAACCTTCGAACTCCTCCGTTACACTTTGGGAGGAGACCGCCCCAGTCAAACTGCCTACCATGCACTGTCCCCGATCCGGATCACGGACCAAGGTTAGAACCTCAAACACACCAGGGTGGTATTTCAAGGACGGCTCCACTGAAACTAGCGTTCCAGCTTCATAGCCTCCCACCTATCCTACACAAGTCTGTTCAAAGTCCAATGCAAAGCTACAGTAAAGGTTCACGGGGTCTTTCCGTCTAGCAGCGGGTAGATTGCATCTTCACAAACATTTCAACTTCGCTGAGTCTCAGGAGGAGACAGTGTGGCCATCGTTACGCCATTCGTGCGGGTCGGAACTTACCCGACAAGGAATTTCGCTACCTTAGGACCGTTATAGTTACGGCCGCCGTTTACTGGGACTTCAATCAAGAGCTTGCACCCCATCATTTAATCTTCCAGCACCGGGCAGGCGTCACTCCGTATACGTCCACTTTCGTGTTGGCACAGAGCTGTGTTTTTGTTAAACAGTCGCAGCCACCTATTCTCTGCGACCTCTACTAGCTTCGGACGCGAAGTCCTACACCAACAGAGGCACACCTTCTCCCGAAGTTACGGTGTCAATTTGCCGAGTTCCTTCTCCTGAGTTCTCTCAAGCGCCTTAGAATTCTCATCCTGCCCACCTGTGTCGGTTTGCGGTACGGTTCTTATGCAGCTGAAGCTTAGTGGCTTTTCCTGGAAGCGTGGTATCAGTTACTTCAGGTCCGTAGACCCTCGTCATCACCTCTCGGCCTTAAGGTGCAGCGGATTTGCCTACCGCACCAGCCTACCGGCTTAAACGACCTATTCCAACAGGCCGCTAACCTAACCTTCTCCGTCCCCACATCGCACTGCATAAAAGTACGGGAATATTAACCCGTTTCCCATCGACTACGCTTTTCAGCCTCGCCTTAG